>CAWCJR010000012.1:0-88013 GCA_963796015.1 uncultured Acidobacteriaceae bacterium
GCACAGCAGAAAGCGGGCTCAATAAGAAAAAGCCAACTCTACGCGAATTGCCAGAGTACTGGAATGCTTACAAAGGCGGCCGGTACAAGTCTGACTATGAAGTGGAAACGGCTTTATCCGCCGAGGAACTGCACGAGATCTCGGTGCGGCTCACCACTTATCCGGGGAATTTCCACATTCATCCCAAGGTGAAAAAGCTGCTTGAACAGCGAGCGGAGATGGGTTTGGGAAAGCGCGCGGTGGATTATGGCATGGCCGAGGCGTTGGCATTCGGGAGCCTCGTGAAAGACGGCGTGCCAGTGCGCCTGAGTGGCCAGGACAGTCGTCGTGGAACTTTTAATCAACGCCATTCAGTGCTCCTCGACATCGAAAACGAGGAAGAATACGTGCCTCTTCAAAACATTTCGGACAGTCAGGCTGCCTGCGTTATCTACAATTCCACGCTTTCTGAAGCCGGTGTGCTTGGATTCGAATATGGATACAGTCGCGACTACCCGGAAGCGCTCGTTCTGTGGGAAGCGCAGTTCGGTGATTTCGTGAATGTCGCGCAGGCGGTAATAGATCAGTTCATCAGCGCGGGTGAAGATAAATGGGGTTTGCTCTCGGGCGTTGTGCTGCTTTTGCCTCACGGCTACGAAGGGCAGGGCCCCGAGCATTCAAGTGCACGAATTGAGCGGTTTCTGCAAGGCGCGGCGCGGGATAACTTTCAAATTGCACAACCTTCAAACGCCGCGCAATATTTCCATCTTTTGCGGCGCCAGGCATTACGCAAGTGGCGCAAGCCGCTCGTGATTTTCACGCCGAAGAGCATGCTGCGTCATCCCGATGCTTCATCGCCTCTGAGCGATCTGATAGATCAGCAATTCAGAACTGTGCTTCCCAACGTCGAAGTTGGGAACGCTAAACGTGTGCTGCTTTGTACCGGCAAGATCGGACACGAACTGCGAGCCGAGAGAAAAAAGAGAAACGATGATTCCACTGCGATCGTGTTCGTGGAACAGATGTATCCCTTTCCGGAAGCCGAGTTGACTGCGGAGTTTGACCGTCACGGCACAGGCGAGATTGTGTGGGTACAGGAAGAGCCGGCGAACATGGGCGCGTTATCGTACATTCTGCCGCGCCTGCGGAGGATTGCCGGCGCGCGCCCTGTGCTGTCGGTAAAGCGTTCTGCCAGTGCCAGCCCTGCGACGGGGTCAGCGAAAGCTCACGAGATGGAGCAGAAAACGCTGCTTGCACTCTCGTTCTCGAACGGTCATTGAAAGATCATTTTGCGTTGGGACGCTCGGTGAGCGGATTGTTGGCGGGTTTCGGCAGCAAAGTTTTCGACCCTCCCGCAGTTTCTCCTTTGAGAAGGTCTGCGATGCTCGGATACGCGTAAATCGTCAGCGCATGATCTTTCGGTAATCCTCCAGTGTCAGCCGTTGGCCCGTAGTTGCTATGAATCGTTCGTCCCAGCATACGGAGCATCGCCATCAACTGACCGCGGTGATGCGAGGTGTGGGTTAGACGGCGCGTCATCACCCACGCTCGAGTCCGGGGCACTTCGAAGAATTTCGTCATCTCTTCCCACCATGCGTCTTCTTTTTTCTGTAATTCAGAGGAGCGCTTTCCGCTGTCCCCGGCGTATTGCCTCATGAATTCCAATCGCGTTTCCTGCTTCGGCAGCGGCGGAGTGCCTACATCAATTCCCAGCATATTTCGGAACCATGCATCCTCGCCCATGCACTGATGCACCATCTGTTCGAGGACGCTTCGGCCTAAAGGATCACCCTGCCGAGGGCGGACGGAAAGATCTTCGTCTCTGAATTCGCTCCAGACACTGAGGACTTTGATTCGTTCGGTTTCGTAAGTTTCCGCAAGGAAGGTGTATTTCATGGAATCCGATGAACCTGGACGTGTTGTACCGCACCGATTATCGAGCCTTTGGCGCAAGCCATGATGAACACTACACTTGGTGATGATAACCAGTTTCATGCCTCTTGCAAACGAATTGTCTTTTGAGCCTCGATTGTCTGAGGTGACCTCAAACGACCTCGCCATTGCACGTCAATACCGTATTAGCGCCTATGTCCCTCTCGAAGGCTCGACAAGCTGTTCCCTTCGCAACGGCATACAAGATTTACCTGATTGTCTAGGATGCAGCCATGTTCGGAGAATAATAAGACCTATGCGGATACCTGACAGCGCCCTTTCCGGGGCGCTATTTTTTTGGAGGGCAAGGGAGAGTGAATGGCGAATCTTCGATTGGGACAGGAACTAGCGTCCCACATTAACACTCACTATCCAGGTTAATGAGTGCAATGGCGACTTATCAACAGCTATGAAGGTGAGCAGAGAATTCTGCTATGTTGACCCTGCGGCAATCAGGAGGTAATCCTTGCAAGTTACGGAGAGTGTGGCCTTGATTCGTCGGTTCATCGAAGCGTGTGTCCGAGCGGAGCCTGATGAGTTCGCCTCCTACTTCACAGAAGATGCGATTTGGTGGAATGCTCCGTGGTCGGCTGTCGAAGGACGGACTGCGATTCGCGAGACGCTGCGCCGTGGAGCTGAGAAAATGACAGCACTGCCGTGGGAGATCCGCAATATCGTGGCTGAGGGCAACATTGTGATGACGGAACGTATTGACAATTTTGTGGTTGGTCAGAAACGCGTCAGTGTTCCTTGCATGGGCATATTTGAGTTAAAGGGTGGGAAAATTGCGGCCTGGCGGGACTACTGGGATCTCAAACAGTTCGAAGCTCAAGTCGCGTCTCCGCCGACGGAACGATCACTGGCGTGAACCGCCGCCGCCGAGTTTCACAAAATTCTCAACCACAACAGCATCGTCGGGAACTGCTGGATGGGAGAACCAGGCCATTACTCTTAGGTACGGTTGTGTTAGGCATCGAACAGTTGAAATCATCTTCAGTTCGATGAGTTAGAACACTCATAACTTTGAATTCTGGGCACTCTTCGCTTCTGACGCGCGATATGTGAATAGCTTTTGACAATCCGACTTCAGGAAACTCTCGAAGACCGGAATGTGAAGGCCTCCCTTGTCGAGAACGAATTTGCACGAAATTAGACAGGCACGCCACTTGAATTCCTCGGTGCCATGCTTTTTTCCGTAAGCAGTGATGTCTTCCTGGGAAACGCCAAATACAACCGCCCCTATTTTCGACCACACGCAAGCACCCGCACACATTGCGCATGGCTCATGTGTCGAATACAACACGAAATCGGGTAAATATCGGCCATAGCCAGAGGAGACATATTTCAACATTTCTAGCTCGACGTGCTTGATAGATGAACCTGAGGTTTTCACCCGATTCCCAGCCGAAGCGATAACCACTTCCCGAGTTCCCACAAGCTGCGTGATGACGGCACCGATTGCATAGTCACCACGATCGCGAGCACGCTTTGCTTCCGCAATCGCAAGCTGCATGAATTTCTTTTTCGGTTTGTAGGTGGGAGGAATCATTCTTTCTTCCGTTCGGAGAGTGTCTTGTAAACAACCCAAATCAATCTCCCGTCTAGCATAGGGTATTTTCTTCTGCCATCCTACCCCGTGGAATTCTGACTAAAGATCAAGGAGGGTAGGCACAACCAGCTAGGACTTCCGTCACCTGCCATCTACGCAACCCAAACTGATATCTTGACCGGGATGAACCCTCATATTCCGGAAGCGGGTATTTCGACTTCCATCAAGCGCCGCTGGCCACGCCTTAAGCTCGACGTACCGGTGCGTGTTGTAATTCAGGAACCTCAGAAAACTGTGATAAGAGAGGGCCGGGGCCGCGAACTGAGCGAAGGCGGGATGTGCTTCTCGGCGGGTGTGGAGTTAAGAGTAGGCGACCCTGTAGAGGTTGAGTTTACCCCTGCATATTCAGGTCATCCGATCCGGGTCCGGGCCATAGCCCGAAACCGCAATGGTTACAGTTATGGAGTGGAGTTCGTAGCGTCAAGCGAACAGGAGCGGAACGAGATCGTCTGCTTGCGTGATAACTTAATGGCAATGTCTTATTCCTAATCTTCTGGGTCGGCACGTTGCCCTCGTCCCAAGATGTCGAGATCGATTATCTCGTTCCTCCTTTTATCTTCTACCTATCGCGATTCCGTGGCGAATATAAGGCGAATATGTAAAATGTACCGATGGAAGGGGGATGAGAGTGTGTGCTTAGGATTTACTGAAATTCTAGTCGCATGGCATTTGAAAAGGCCGTTCATTCGGGCAGACCGCATCATGAAAAAAATAGATAACGTATTGGAGAAATGACTGACGAGTTTAGGAACGGGCTGGCGTCTGCGGGCTGGCGTCTGCGGGCTGGCGTCTGCGGGCTGGCGTCTGCGGGCTTGCTACGACGCGAACTGGGTGAACGAGCGCAACAATACGCTCAGACCCAGAATTTGCCTCATAGCCTTAGCAATGGCGAATCTCCAGCAGTGTGTTTTGAATGTTATGACAACGACTCCCAACATGGAAATTTTCTTCCTGCAACACACCAAGCAATAGCCAAAAACCCGAATTGGCGGCGGCGTATGAGAAAGGTACATTCCCAGGGTCGCAGATCCTTCCCTCGCCATGAAGACGGGAGAATTCGAAGGGAACTCGACACGTGCACGAGTTCCGACGCTTTGCTGATGACTGTGTTTGCCACAGAGGGGTGCTTCGACGCGGAAGGGTTTGTTCGCTGGTTGGCGTGAAGCCGGGATCAATTCCAGAATTTGGATTTCGAGCCCGTGTCCCTCTAATAAGCGGAAAAGTAGATCGTACTGAAGTGGATATGCGACTGGATCAACTATTGGTTGAAGCGAAACTGACTGGGAGCGATTTTCAGCGAGTTCCCAAGAAAGCTATGGATTCGTATCGCGATTTTCATGAATTATTCGACTCGCATGAATTGCCTCAGAGCGGGGAACATTATTTCTCGTATCAGCTTTCCCGCGGACAAAGAAATGTTCATCGTCGATAACACAATAGTTTTCCTCTAGGAAGGTCTTACGGCGCTCCTCGCTCCAGTTCGGAAGGATCTCAGTCCGACGGCTTGCCCTTTCCGCCTCTTCTCGCCAGTAATACGGTGAATCGTAACTAAAATCAAGACAGGGACCAGTATGCCATTCGTCGCAGTTATTACACTTCCACCGGAGGTTGGCAAGATCATCTAGCGTGACGGAAGTGACAGTGTTACGGATGCGGGCCCGTTCGTAACAGCGGGAACACAGCAGTGAGACCTTCAAAAGCTTCTCGGATAGTTCATTCCAACCATCGTGTGCTGCGCGGATGAGTTCGCAGTTGTCGCACCACGCATCGGGGTATGGGTTGTACGACACCGGCTCATTTCGGTCGAATCCGAGACCTGAGCTTTCACCGAGAAGATGACTGCAAACGAATGCTTGTTCGGATTCTCCATGGATTGCACATCGAATCTTCTCAGCCATTCACGCGTAGCCTCGCCGGAGATGAAATTGTACCAACAGTCTTGAAGCTCGCCCGCAGCCTCCAGAAGGGGCGGGTCACTCCGGATACTCTTCCGGTTTTCGTCAGATCAACGAACCGAGTCAGTCATTGTCACCAATTGACGGCGGCACGCCTACCGTACACACTAAATGGCGATGAACAAGACACGAGTCGGGATCCTTTTCGGCGGACGCAGTGGCGAACACGAGATCTCTCTGCTATCCGCCGCGTCGGTTTTCAATGCTATAGACAAGAGCAAGTATGAGGTTGTGCCCATAGGCATCACCAAAGAAGGCCGATGGGTGACTGCGGCTGACGCCGAGCGATTGCTGGCGGGCAACGTAGCGGGCGAGGGCGTCCGCTCCACACAACCGGCTCTTCGCGCGGGCGATCCTGAGGCTACTTCCAGTGCCGCGATTCTCGCTGTCGGCAAGGCGGTGATTGTCCCTCCGGAACCGCAGCGGCCGGGCGCCACAATGACTGCCTTCCAAAGCGAAGCGTCGCTGGCACGCCGGGCTTCGGATCGAGCCATTAACGTAGATGTCATTTTCCCCGTGCTGCACGGAACTTTTGGCGAGGATGGAACCATCCAGGGCCTGCTTGAACTTGCGGACATCGCATACGTCGGCGCCGGCGTTCTCGGCTCGGCTGCGGGTATGGATAAGGACATCATGAAGTCTTTATTCCGCGCCGCCGGACTACCTATCGTGAAGCACGTGACTTTTCTTCGCGGTGATTGGGAACGAGATCCAAAAAGGATCCGCCGCGTGATCGAGAAGACCCTGAAATATCCGGTATTCGTAAAGCCCGCAAATTTAGGATCATCGGTAGGAATTTCAAAGGCGCACGATCAAAAAGAACTTGGTCCCGCAATCGAAGAAGCCGCCAAATTTGACCGAAAAATTGTGATTGAACAAGGCGTCGGCGGGAAAAAGCAAAAAGCGCGCGAGATTGAATGTGCCGTGCTGGGTAACGACGATCCGAAAGCTTCCGTCCCCGGCGAGATTGTTCCGGGGAAAGAGTTCTACGACTATACGGCGAAATATCTCGATGAAGGCTCTGAACTGATCATCCCCGCCAAGCTGACCAAAGCTGAGACCAAAAAAGTTCAGCAACTGGCAATCGGCGCCTTCAAGGCCGTGGATTGTTCAGGCCTGGCGCGCGTTGACTTTCTAATGGAGCCGAAAACGCGAAAAATCTATCTCAACGAAATCAATACCATGCCAGGATTCACCTCTATCAGCATGTATCCCAAAATGTGGGCTGCAACGGGAGTGTCTTATCCCGCTCTGATCGAAGAATTAATTCTGTTGGGAATCGAACGGCATAAAGATAAAAAAGAGAAACCAATACCGCCGCTAAGCGGAGTGTTCGAAGCAGCTATGCCCCGTTGGCTGTGGTTAGCGTATTGAGCCTTTCACGCTTGGACTGGTCCACGATTTTCTGGATTGTCTGTTGCAGCCTGCCTGAATTGGTATCTTCCAGCAACTTAGCCTTCTCGAAATATGCAACTGCTCCAGCCTTTATCAGCATTGCTTCATTTTTCTGGGAGAGACTGCTCAGAATAATGACTGGAATATGCGCCGTAACCGGATCCAGTTTGAGAGACTCCAACACTTGCTGGCCTCCGAGTTTCGGAAGAAGCATATCAAGCAGGATTACATCCGGTGGATTGTTGCGCACGATTCTTAATGCCTCCTCACCGTCCTGGGCAGTGATGACTTGAAATCCCGCTTTCGTGAGCAAACGCTCCCCGGTAATTTTTAATAACTTACTGTCTTCCACGAGCAGGACATTTGTCTTCACCGTGATTCTCCCGTGGCGAGCTTCTCGCTCATCGCCTTAAGTTCTCATCGGCAAAGCTGGCAGCGGGCTTTAGGGCGTAACGGCTCCTTTTCGCGAACCGACACCGACGACCGTATCTAAGCAAAACAACTTTGACAAATTGGTGACAACTTTAGGCCGACATTCCTCTAAATTTTTTCTAATTTGCTCTGCATGTAGATGCGGGGCAGTTTCTCCGACAGGAACGTCACTCTGAGCGACAGTCTGATCCCAAACATCAATCAGGGTGACGTTTGCATTTTGGCGGTACTCGACGGGAACGTGTGAACCGTGCCTCTGAGCCCTCGAATCGCATCCGGAGTTCGCGGGCAAGGGCGCCCGCCCCACACGATCACGGATTTCCCAAAGCCGACTTTATCCTCTTATAGGTCGTTTCCAGGCTTTCCGGCAGCACGCGGGTCTCTCCCACAACCGACATGAAATTGGCGTCCGCCATCCATCGGGGTAGCACATGCATGTGGACGTGCCCTGCCACGCCTGCGCCCGCCGCTTTACCAATGTTCATTCCCAGATTAACTCCGTCCGGGCCATAAAGCTTTCGCAGCACGCCTTCCATCTTCTGAGACAAATCCATCATTTCGTGCGCGGTTTCCTTCGGCAGCAACTGAATTTGGTCAAGATGCGCGAAAGGAACAGCCATCACGTGTCCGGATGTGTATGGGAAGCTATTGAGAATGACGAAGCAATACTGTCCGCGATGGACGATGAGAGCTTTGTGGTCCTCTAACTTGGGAAGCTCGCAAAAGATGCATCCTTCGCTTTTTTCGGCCCCACTTACGTAAGCGTAACGCCAGGGAGTCCAAAGGTAGTCCATTCAATGGAGGGTAGCAGATGATCGCGGGTCGTTGCGAAAGACGGACACCCGGAGGCGGCTGTCCCGACGATAATCCGATTCTCCAGCAATTGTTACAGTTTGACGTTTGACACTATTCCGAAGCGGTTGCTATAGTCGAAGTGTTCCCTTGGGACGCGGGTTTGTTCTTAAACGTCCGACCGCTGGGATTGTTCAAGTCCGTCCGCCAGGACGGGCCCATCACAACCTTAAGACTCACGCCAGCCGTCCGCTGAACAGCCCCGCATCCATCCCGCACACTGTGCGAGAAAACCGCAGAGAGGCCATAACCTTGCCCGACGACACCAACGCCCACAACCAGGATTCGGCTACCTCAACCATGACTGAAACAATGACTGAGCACACCGCCGACACGATTGAGGGCTCCGATTCTAATCAGACAACCGAACAGGCCCATCCTAATTCCACTCACGACGACAAACAGACCGCCGCGACTTCCGACGACTTCGCATCCGCCTTGGAGACATTTACCACGGAGAGCGCAGAAGCCGTCAGTGACGATCATGTCCTAAAGGGCACCGTTCTGAAGCTCACGGCCACTCACGTGGTGGTGGACATTGGCGCCAAGTCCGAGGGGATGCTTCCTCTTGCCGAAGTGCTCGACCACGACGGAACGCCGCGCTTCAAGCCCGGGGACGAAATCAACGTCATGCGGGACAAGGGTCGAGACCGAGGAAGGTTATATCAACCTCTCCCACCAGAAAGCGCAGCGGTTGCGCGCATGGGACGAAATCGAAAAGGCTTATAACGAGAAAAAGCCAATTCAGGCGACCGTGATCGAACGAATTAAAGGCGGCCTGACTGTGGACATCATGGGCGCCCGAGCTTTTCTGCCGGGTTCTCAAATGGATATCCGGCCGGTCCGCAATCTCGACAACGTAAAGGGAGAAAAGCTTGAGGTTGCCATCGTCAAGCTGAACAAGAAGCGCGGCAATATCGTCGTCTCCCGGAAACAGTTGCTGGAAGAAGAGCAGAGCGATAAGCGGTCGAAGACGCTGGAACATCTCGAAGAAGGCAGCATTCTGACCGGAGTAGTCAAGAACCTGACTGAATACGGTGCGTTCGTTGACCTGGGCGGAATTGACGGCCTGCTGCATATCACGGATATGTCCTGGGGGCGGCTGACTCATCCCCGCGCCCTCGTAAATGTCGGCGATCAGATTCAGGTAAAAGTGTTGAAGTTCGATAAAGAAAAGCAACGCGTTTCGCTCGGATTCAAGCAGCTAACACCAGACCCGTGGCTTGATGCGGAGCACCGTTACCCCGTCGGCGCGCACGTAGGCGGACGTGTCATTAGCGTTACTGATTACGGAGCGTTTATCGAGTTAGAGCAGGGGATCGAAGGATTGGTTCACGTCAGTGAAATGACATGGTCCAAGCGCGTGAAGCATCCTTCGAAGCTGGTGAATGTAGATGACCACGTCGAATGCGTAGTATTGAACGTGAATCCGCAGGAACGGCGCATTTCGCTTGGAATGCGGCAACTGGCCGCGAATCCCTGGGATGAACTCCATCACAAATATCCGGTGGGCGCGACCGTAGAAGGCCGGGTTCGTAATCTCACCGATTTCGGGGCGTTTATTGAAATTGACGATGGCATTGACGGCTTGGTCCATGTCAGCAATCTAAGCTGGACCAAACGCGTGAAACATCCCTCGGAAATTCTGAAAAAGGGCGATCGCGTGAAAGCGATCGTGCTGGCCATCGAACCCGAAAAGCGGCGCCTGTCGTTAGGAGTGAAGCAGCTTCAGCCGGACGTCTGGGAGACATTTTTCAGGGCCATCATGTTGGAGATGTGGTGCATGGCAAAGTTTTGCGCGTGGCCACATTTGGAGCTTTTGTCGAAATCGCCGAGGGGGTTGAAGGCCTGTGCCACAATTCCGAGGCGATGGATGCCAATGGCCAGCCCATCAAACTCGAACCCGGTCTTGAACATGATTTCAAGATCATCAAGATGAATCCTGAAGAAAAGAAAGTTGGCCTCAGCATCAAGACTGTTGGCGAGGAAGCGTCGCGCGTCGAGGTGGAAGCCTACAAGCAGCCCGTGACTAGCACGGGCGGATCAACCATCGGTGATTTAATCACCTGGAAGCGCGCTGGCAGCGAAAATGGGTAGTGGGAATTTGTGGGGACGGGCCGACCATAGCTCGGCGGAGTATCGTTTAATCGCTGCTTTGCGCGAACATTAACTTCCAAATCCTGCGAAAATCCCTCGAAGAGCAAATTTCAGCGCGGGGGCCGATGCAGGAGGCGATGGATCACGCACTCAGTAGAGATTCCTATTTGACTCTCACTTCCCTCACCAACGTAAAGCTCACTGGAGTCTCAACCGGCAGGACAATGTCTTTATTTCCGGTAAAGGCGGTGCCGGCGGTGCCAGCGCCTCCGCCCGCTAAGGTGCCTATCGCGGCACCTTTCCCGCCTCCTGCCAATCCGCCGACGACAGCGCCCAGGCCGGCGCCGCCGCCAACCAAGACACCAGTTCGCTTGCCCTTCCCTTTTGCCACGTAGCTGCGGGTTGAGGTTTCAAGGCCGAGGCTGCCACCGTTGAATTTCAGCGAGGTCAACCTCAGTTGCAGGGTGGCTCCTCCCGCAAACCGGCCGAGCGGCTTGGCATCCATCACGGTACCCAAAACACCCGCACCAGAAGGAATTACCGGTTCTCCACCGACGACGATTCCCCTGGACAGAGTGCCGGAAAAAGTTTGGCCAGGTTGACTGATTTTTGAGCCCAGAGGCTGGTCCAAACGAACGCTCAGAATCGTCCCAGCAGGGATAACGATTGGGGCCTGCTCCACTGGTTGATTGGCTGGAGCCGAAGCTTCAGAATTTGGACTGGCCGGCGTCGAGCCTTCATTGGAAGAACTGGAACTGTTTGGCGAAGAAGCATTGCTTGCCGAGTTTTGCGGTTTGCTGCTGCAACCAGCAATTACGAAACATAGATAGAAAACAAAAGTTAACGCTGCCCAGCGGGATCGCATGATTTTCTCCTTCCTGAGGTTAGTCGGAATTAGGGTAATCGGGCGGGTCACTAGTGGGCAAGGGCCAAAGCACAAACGCACGGGATATCAATCGCTGGCGTTCGTTCCAGCTGCGTCAGTAGCTACTTGGGTACTCTGCGGGTCTTCTTGCTGAGGGTTTGAATTCGGCTGATCTTCGCTTGCTGTGATCTCACCCGAAAATGACGAAGCGGACGCGGATGCCGGGATGGGTGCGGGCTTCTTCTCCAAGAACCTTGATGTCTTCAGCACCGAGCGGCCAAGCGAAGGATTGTAGCCCGTCCATGGGCCTTCGGAATTCCGTCGCGCTCTTCGTGAGCGCGCATGCTCTCCATCTTGGAATCAAGATCGTCAAGATAATGCAACATCAGTGCTTCGGGAAACATGGGGAGCTTGGGCGAGCCGAAATCATACTGCCCATGATGGCTGATGATCAGGTGCTCCAGCAGAGTCTTCATCTCAGGCGGAAAATCCGGAAGTTGCGCGAGCTTCGCCTGCAACATTTCCAGTTCAATGATCATGTGACCGAGCAGCTGCCCGCGGGTGGTGTAGGAAAAGACCCCGGCTGTACGTCAACTCGTGAATTTTGCCGATGTCGTGAAGAAATGCGCCGGTAAGAAGCAGATCGCGGTTGACCTGCGGATAGTTGCGGCACACCAAATCGCATGAGCGACACAGCGAGACCACATGGTCAAGAAGTCCGCCGATGTAGGCGTGATGAAGCGTCTTCGCCGCAGGGGCGTTGCGATAAGCCTCCGCGATTTCCGGATCGGCCATGAATGACTTGCACCAGCGCTTTGAGATTGAGGATCTTGAAAACTGGCTACAAAATCGGCCAACGCCTGCCACAGTTCGCCAATATTTTTCGTGGTCTTGGGCAGATAATCGGAGAAATCTACTTCCGAATCTCCCAGGCGACGCAGCTTGTGAATCGTGATCTGAAAGCGGTTCTTGTATTTGTTGATCAGCCCTTTGATTTTCAGGAAGTCGTCCTGCTCGAAGGCGTCGAGAGCCTCCTCGACGTTGTCCCACATCTTGGCTTCGATCTGGCCGCAGCGGTCGCCCAGAGTCAGCGCGAGGTAAGGCTCACCGGTTTTCTTTGGTTTGACTTGCTTGGTGACGACTACGAAGCTGGAAGTGATGACCTTATTTTCGTGATCACAGCATTCGGATAGAAAAAATTCCTTCATGGCTTTTTGTCAGGCTGAGCAAACTCTTGCACCTTGCCTCGGCTAGCTATCCGAATCAACTCCGGAATCTGCCCAGCTTAACCTAAAACACCCCAAACTTTTTCTTCTTTTTGAGTTCTTTCGCCGTCAGGACTTTCGAATTGGTCTCGACCGGTTCGGTCTGGTTTGGGCTGCGTCCGGTATCCGCGTAGCCGTCGGCAACCTTAATGTATGCATCCTCCCGCAATTTTTTGAGATACGCCCGCAATGCAGGTTGCAGCTTCTGCATGTAGAGAGCGTCTTGAATCTTTGGTTCGATTTCTTCAATCGGTGGGATTCCGGCGCTCTGGTGATCAGTTACCTTCAAAATAACGAATCCCTGCTTGGTGCGAATGACGTCGGAAACGCCCCCTGCTTTTAGGCCGAAGGTCATGTCTTCAAGTTGCTTGGCGAGGGCGCCGCGTTTGAAATAGCCGAGGTCGCCGCCTTGCGCTGCCGTCGGGCCGTCGGAATTCTTCTTGGCGACATCGTCGAAATTTGCGCCTTTGCGAATTTGCGCCAGTAGATCGTCTGCTTTGGCTTTCGCGGCTGTCAGTCTTGCGCTGCTCGTCGCTCGCGCCCTTCTCCGTAGAAACAAGAATTTCACTGAGCTTCACCTGTTCCGGCTGAGCTAACTCGTCTTTGTGCTTATCGTAGAACTCCTGTTCTTCATCCTTTGTAATGTTCAGCCGGCGCCCGACTTCCTGGCCAATGACCTGCTGAGTAATGAGCTGATTGCGTATATTCTGCTTGAAGTCTTCGAAAGAAACTCCCTGTGCCTGCGCCGCCTTTTCCAGCTCTTCCATGCTGTCAAGCTTCATCTCCTTGCGCATGTCGTCCAATTTTTTGATCAGTTCCGTGTCGGCAGTAATGCCGAGATCTTTGGCTTTTTCCAGCAGCAACTGTTGGTCAATCAACCCGCGAAGAACATCTTTTTCACCCTCCGCGATCAGCTTATCGGCATTGGCGGGGTCCTGCTGCTGCACTTCCTGTTTCAGATCGTCTAGATTTCGCTGGTATTCAGAGCGGGTAATAATCTGGTTGTTAACGCGGGCCACGATCTCTTCGACAACCGTGTCGGCAGATAGAGCTGTTGCAACCGAAAGAAAAAGTAAACTGTAGGCTAGACTTCGCATAAAAATACGCATAGACATAAGCTCCTCCCTCATCGACATGGCGCCTAGGATGAAGGGTGTTCTTAAATTGTACCTCTGATACGGATATGGGACCAGAAGACGCGCCGTCTATGGGCGCGAATCTTATTGCGACGCCCGCACTAGCGCGAGGGCGGTAACGTCATCATGGGTGGGGGGTGTATTCATAAACTGTCGCAATGCGTTTAGCACAGTCAAGCATAGTTCTTTCGGATTTTCAGCGGCCGTTTGTTTAAAGACCTCTTTGACGCGACCCAATCCGAATTCCTCGCCTTTGTGTTTGCCTTCCACAACGCCGCGCGAGACCAGGAGCAGCACGGCACCAGGTTCCACAGCAAACATGCACGCATCGCTGGGGGCATGAGAAAACAATCCCAAAGGGAGGCCGGTTGCGGGAAGTTCAGAAATTCCATTTTGGTCGCGGACCAATCCAGGCGTGTGTCCGGAATTGGCATAACACAGAACGCCGGAGCTCTCGTTGTAACAACCAACAAACGCCGGGCAGGCTCGCAGACCGCTCTCCGCTTCAAGAACGCTGCGATTGAACCGGATACATAACTCGATCATGGCTTCGGACTCATTGATATCATCGCCAGCAAATAGTTCCGTCCCATCCGTCCGGAAAGTGTTTTGCACGGCACAAACAATGCCGCGATTCTGGGCCAGAGGCCCTGCGACGTCCAGGAGGCAGAATAAGACGCGCCCATTATTGGTGGCGACAAAATCGTAGAAGTCCCCGGCTCGTCGTTGCCCATAGTAGAAGGCGCCGAACAAAGTGTCTTTCAGGTCGGGAATTCTCGCCTGTGCAGGCTGAACCATCGCCGCCGAGAGAGAATTTTCGCGTTTGAAGAGGAATGACACGCAACTATAAAGGCCGAACTTATCATGAATGCGCCCGTGAGCCAAGAAATTCGATGAATCCGGGCAGTCGAATGTAATTTTTGGCGAAGGAAAAGGGGAAGAGCCGTTTCTGCAGGTCCAGCGATCATTTTTCAGTCTGCCGACCGTGCTCCGAGAAAAGCCGCCCCGCGATAAACTGGTTCTATGCCGATCAAAGATGGTACTCAGCGATTCTCATCGCGGGTAGGGAACTACGTTCGCTATCGGCCTGGATATCCTCCGGAGATTGTCGAACTCCTCAAGATTGAATGTGGACTGACTGCCGATTCCGTGGTTGCGGATATCGCGTTTGGCACTGGAATTTTCACCCGGTTGCTTCTCGAGAATGGCAACCGCGTGATCGGTGTGGAACCGAATGACGATATGCGCCGGGCAGGAGAAGAATTCCTGAGGCAGTTTCCGCGATTCACCAGCGTGAGCGGAACCGCCGAAGCCACAACTCTCCGCGAAAATAGTATTGATCTCATTACGGCTGCGCAGGCGGCCCATTGGTTCGAGCCCGAAAAAGCGAGGCGTGAATTCATACGCATACTTAAGCCCGGTGGGTGGACAGTTCTTCTTTGGAACGATCGCCGCACGGACTCGACCGGATTCCAGCGTCAATACGAACAACTTATGAAGAAGTACGGAACCGATTATGAAGAAGTGCGGCAGCGCGGCATGGCCCTCGCCATCGAGGCTTTCTTCGCAGGTTCATCTTTTCAAATCCGCGAGTTCGAATATAGCCAGACGTTCGATTATGCAGGTCTCGAAGGTAGGCTGCTATCTTCTTCCTATGCGCCGCAGCAGGGTGAACCACAACACGAACCCATGCTGCCGAGCTACGCAGGATTTTCGACGAGAATCAGTGAACGGCCGGATTTCGTTCGAGCACGACACTCGTGTTTATTACGGGAAGCTCAGATGACGCGGCCCAAGGACACTTCGGAGAAACTTTGCCTGACGAGGAAAGTTTTCACATGACTCCGGAGGAATTTCGTCGTCATGGCCACGCCGTCGTTGACTGGATCGCCGATTACTACAAGAACATCGAATCTTATCCAGTTCTGTCGCGCGTGAAGCCTGGCGCAATTCGCGCTTCTCTTCCAGCCGATGCCCCGGCCAATGGCGAGGCGTTCGAAACAATTTTGAGGGATGTCGAGAAACTCATCTTGCCAGGGATCACGCACTGGCAATCCCCAAACTTCTTCGCATTTTTCCCCTCCAACACTTCGGGTGCTTCGCTTCTCGGAGATTTTCTTTCGTCCGGACTGGGGGTGCAGGGCATGCTGTGGGCGACCAGCCCCGCTTGCACGGAGCTAGAGACCCACGTTCTTGACTGGCTGGTCTTCAATGCTCGATCTGCCAAGCTAAATTTCTCTCAACCAGATCCGGCGGTGGCGTAATCCAGGACACAGCTTCAAGCGCGACACTGTGCGCCCTGTTGGCTGCGCGGGAACGGATCACGAAATTCGCCAGCAATCGCAAAGGATGTGATGGCAAGCTGGTTGCCTACACGTCATCTCAGGCTCACTCCTCGATTGAAAAGAATGTTCAGATTGCGGGTATAGGCCGGGAAAATCTGCGGTTAATCAGCGTAGACGCAAATTTTGCGATGGATGCGTCCGCACTGTCGGATCAGATCCGAAAAGATCTGGCTGCAGGTCTCACGCCTTTTTTCGTCTGTGCCACTGTTGGGACCACTTCATCGAACGCGATGGATCCGATTTCAGAAATCGGCCCCCTCTGCCGCGAGCATAATCTCTGGCTGCATGTTGATGCCGCCATGTCGGGCACCGCTGCTCTCTGCCCGGAGTTTCGTCATATTCATAAGGGGACGGAGTTCGCCGATAGCTACTGCTTCAATCCGCATAAATGGATGTTCACCAATTTCGATTGCGATTGTTTCTTTGTGGCCGACCGCAAAGCGATCATTCAGACGCTGAGCGTGCTGCCGGAATATTTGCGAAATCAAGCCACAGAATCTGGTGCGGTATTCGATTATCGCGATTGGCAAGTCCCTTTAGGCCGGCGCTTTCGCTCACTAAAGCTCTGGTTTGTGATCCGGCGCTATGGAATCGCGGGACTGCAATATCACATTCGCCAACATGTGGAACTTGCACAGCAGTTCGTGCAGTGGGTTAAAAAAGATGACCGTTTTGAACTGGCAGCGCCCGCGCCTCTGAACCTGGTTTGCTTTCGTCACAAAGGGGGAGACGACGCAAATCAGCAGCTTATGGATCGGCTTAATAGCAGCGGAGATTTATATCTTACGCATACGCGGCTCAACGATCGAATGGCACTTCGATTCTGCGTAGGACAGACAAACACACAACGACGTCACGTGGAACAGGCGTGGAAGCGAATCCAGGAAGAAGCGGCGAGTTGGTCGTTTGAAATGCTTTGATCTCGCCTGAAGAAAAGAATGAAGCGTCCGAATCGTTAAATCTCCGCCAACTGTTTCAGGATTTGTTTCCCAAGTTTCTGAGCCTCACCGAAAAACTTCTGGTATTCAACGAACAACCGGTTCAGCTCAAGCGATTTGTCTGCGGTTAATTTCTTCCGCAGCAGCATGTCTCGCATGTGGACAGGATTGGGGAGAATCGCTTCTTCAGTCAGTTCTTCGAGCGCGGTAGCGGAATCGTAGTGATACATGCCAAGATTTTACAGCGTCTCAGATCATTTCTGTTCCCCACAGATCGTGCAAATGGATGATGCCCTCAGGTTCCCCTTTCTCACTCACCACCACCAGCGATGTAATTTTCTTTTGTTCCATGCTGGCGAGGGCGGTTCCGGCAAATTCATTTGCGAGGATGGTGGCGGGATTCCGCGTCATACATTCGGCGGCGGTCAGGTCGAGTGCATCTTTTCCGCGCTGCTGGAGCAATCGGCGCAAATCCCCATCGCTGATGACGCCAACCAACTTGCCGCTTCCGACAACAGTCGTCATGCCCAGCTTCTTGCGCGACATCTCGTAAATCACGTCTGGCATCTTCGCTTGAGCACTTACTCGCGGGATATCGTCCCCTTTGTGCATCAGCGTTTCTACTCGCGCCAGGCGCTTTCCAAGTTTGCCGCCCGGATGCAGATTGGCGAAGTCTTCTTCTTTGAATCCACGCTTTTCGGCGAGCGACATTGCCAGCGCGTCACCCAATGCAAGCATGGTTGTAGTGGACGCGGTCGGCGCAAATCCTATCGAACATGCCTCTTTGGCGACTGAACAATCGAGCGCGACGTCGGCGGCTGCGGCCAGAGTCGAAGTTTTTGAAAAATCACGCTGGCCCACTTCGTCGCAGGTCATGGCTATTAACTTAAGTTGCAGTCGCTTGATCGTTGCAAGCAGACGGAGAATTTCCTCGGTCTCTCCACTCGCAGAAAGAGTCACGACAACATCGCCGGACACCAGCATTCCGAGATCACCGTGAACAGCCTCTACGGGATGCATAAATAGCGCAGGCGTTCCGGTGGAATTGAGCGTCGCTGCAATTTTGCGCGCGATGATCCCGCTCTTGCCCATGCCTGTGACGACCACGCGCCCGGCACAGCAATGAATAAGATCTACCGCCCGGCCGAAGGATGCCGCCATCGGGCCGGCAATGCGGTCGGCAAGGGCTCGCAAAGCATCTGCTTCAATGCGGACGACATTTTCGCCAACGGATTTCACCGGAGAGAGGATGTTAGCAAAAGCGGCGGGCGGATGTTAGTCCGAAACGGCCTTCTTCCCAAGCTCGGCGAACTCTGCGATCTCTGCGGTAGATCAAAGCAAGATGCGTTCACCGCCGAGCGCGCTGAGTTTGCAGAGAATCCTTTACCAGACCCGGCACGCATCCGCGCTCACCATTGGCTGTCCCGCTTTACAGCTCCAAGCTTGCTCGAACTCCGGCATATTTTCTACGGTGCCATCCACGCGATACTTTCCCGGAGAGTGTGGGTCCACACTGACCAGCATGCGTTGGTATTCCGGCCGCCGCTTCTGGCACCAGACCCGTCCGAAGCCGAGGAAGAATCGCTGATCGGGAGTGTAGCCGTCAACTTTTTGAGCGGCCTTAGATGTCGGGTCCTGGACGATTTCTTTATGCAAAGCCATTAATGAGACACGGGCGCCGCCATTGTCTGCCGTGTTCTCTCCCAGGGTCAGCTTGCCATTCAACTTCAAATCATCAACCGCGACGAAACCGCCGTATTCATTGGCGACGCAACTGGCGCGCTTCTCGAATTCTTTTCCGTCCTCAGGGGTCCACCAATCGCGCAAATTACCCTGAGGATCATACTTGCGTCCCTGATCGTCAAAGCCGTGCGTCAGTTCATGTCCGATGACCAAACCGATGCCGCCAAAGTTGATGGCGTCGTCCATCTCTTTGTCAAAAAACGGGGGCTGCAAAATACCGGCAGGAAAAACGATCTCATTGAGCGATGGATTGTAATAGGCGTTCACGGTCGGCGGAGTCATGCCCCATTCATTCTTGTCCACCGGCTTCTCGATTTTATTCACCTCGCGCTTGGATTCGAAGTCATTCGCGCGAAGGAAGTTTCCCATCAAGTCACCGCGCGCGATTGTAAGCTTGGTGTAGTCCCGCCACTTATCTGGATAACCAATCTTATTGTTGATCGCGGCCAGCTTGATATGCGCCTGCTTCTTGGTTTCGGGAGACATCCAGGCGACGCTGTCAATATCTTCTCCAAGCGACTGCTCAAGCGCGACCACCATTTTTAACATCCGTTGCTTGCCATCAGCGCCGAAAGTGAGTTCGACATATCGTTGCCCCAGCGCTTCGCCAAGCGCATCATCCGTGGCGCTGACACAGCGCTTCCACCGCGGCTGGATTTCCTCCTGCCCCGTCAAATTATGCCGATACTGAAAGTTCGCTTGAACGAAGGGATCTGAAAGCCATGGAGCAGCCAGGCTGAGGAGATGCCAGCTCGCATATATTTTTAGAGCATCGAGCGACTCAGAATCGAGAATGCCATTTAACTTCTGAAAGAATTCCGGATTGCGAACGTTAAGCGAGGTGAAATTTGGAGAACCCACCGCCTCGAAGTACTGGTTCAGATAAAGATTTGGGGCGAGAGTGCGGATCTGATCGCGTTCCATTCTATGATCGCGGTTCTTGGGATCGCGCCGCAACGTCCGATCCATTTCCGCATTCGCCAGGGCAGTTTCAATGCGCAGCACGATGTGAGCGGAGTCCGAAGCCTGTTGCGGCGATTGCCCGTCGAGGGTAAAAAGCTGGGTGGCGTAATCCAAAAGGTGCTTACGCATCTCAATCATTTTTGGATCAGTACTGATGTAATAGTCGCGATCGGGTAAGGTCAGCCCACTCTGATCCAGATTCGCGATGTCCACGCCCGCATTATGCAAATCGGGGCTTGATCCGAAATCGAAAAAACTGTTTGTGCCAATCAGATGATCATGGGCAATCACGTCAATCAGTGCGGCTTTATCTTTGACTTCCGCGACTCGATCAAGTTCCGGTTTTAGCGCCTCAATTCCCTCCGCGTTCACCGTCTTCTCATCCATGCAGGAGCTGTAGAAATCCCCGATCTTCTGATCAATAGGATTACGCGCCGCGTCGTCGCCGGAAACTTTCTCCAAGATGCCCCGCATGATTGTCTCATTGCGCTCGCGCAGATCAGTGAAACTATCCCAACCCGATTGGTCCCCCGGGATTTCAGCTTTCTTAAGCCAGTTGCCGCAAGAGTACTGATAAAAATCAACGCAGGGATTGACGGACTTATCAATGTTGTCAACGCTGAAACCCTGGGGAAGCTCGCTATTTGTCTGCGCGAAAAGAGGCAGTGCAAGCAGGATGGGCAAAAAAAGAAAACGCAACTTCATCAATTACCTCACTTTGGATAAGAACCCCGGTAATTTTAGGCCTAATTGATTTAAACGGACAAGTCGGGAAAAGGTTAGCGGAAGAATTGGCTTTTTTTGGTGGGATGCGACTTGTTATTAAACAGATGCAGGGGTGCTTCGACTATCTGAGCTTCCGCGAGCGGAAGCTCAGGCTCAGCAGGACAATATAAAAAACAGACTGTCATCCTGAGCGCCTGTTCTTCTTCGCTTGCGAAGAAGAACCAAGTCGAAGGACCCCTACCCTCACCAATAACTTTGTTTTGCGCAGCTAGCTTGCGCGCTGCATGGGCTTGTCGGTTTTCGAGAAGTCAGCGCTGGCTTCGCCTGTTGAAGAGACGTCTTCAGCGCCGGTCCTCTCGAGAATTTCCTTGGCCTTTTTTGTCCACTTGGAATCGTCGCAGTGGACGGACAACAAAATTCCGCCCTCTTTAACGCGGCCCTCATAGCGCTTGGCTTCGTACTCCGGAATCCCCATGCCCACCAGGGCTCCCGTGAGGCCACCTACCGCGCCACCAACGCCGACTCCCGCTAACGCGGCCACGATCGGCCCTGCAGCAATGAACGGACCGACGCCCGGAATCGCCAGCGCTCCGATGCCCGCCAGCCAGCCCAACGTGCCTCCAATCACTGCGCCTGATCCTGCGCCAGTCGCGGCGCCTTCAGGTGCCTTGGTATTTTTCTCGTGGGCGAAGTCTTTGGTGCCCTCATTTTCAGGAAGCATCACGGAAATATCCGTGTTGCGGAACTGCTCTGCGCGCAACGCGTCAACTGCGCTCTCCGCGCCCGCTCGAGTTTTATAAATTCCAAATGCTGCTGTGTTTTTACCTGCCATGTTGATCTCCTTTTTATTAGCTCTATTTATTATTGGTTTCTTGTCCTGGCCTGTCGAAGGTTTGTCTTTACTGTTTCGCTGCCACCTGTAATTCGCTGGTAACCTTGTCCGCACCAGCTACCTCGGCAGCCTTGGCTTCGACCGCTCGCTTCTCTTCGTCAGAGCGTACCGGCCCTTTCAATGTCACAGCGCCGTTTTGCACAATGACCTTCACGTTGTGTGCATATGTGGAAAGATATTTGTCCTTTACGAGCGCACGCCGGATCTGGCGGGCTACCTCACGATCGGAAGTATTCTCTTTTTGCTGATCCGCAGTGGGTTCAGCCTTGTTGCGGTCACGTTCGTTGACTTTCGTGTTGTCGGCAGGTTGTTCCTGCATTGGAGCCGAATCCTGCGCCCAAAGCAGTCCTGCAAAACTGACGAGCAAAAGCTGCGCCAGTATTGCTTTCGTTATTTGTTTCATGCAATCACCTCGATTTTATTGATTTTAGTTTTTGGTGCGTTTACGATTTTTGATAAATCTTCCCGGTTTATGCTGCGCGCGGGCCTCCGCGAATAAAGTGCAGAACCAGAGAAATTACCGCAAATATCAGAAGGATGTGAATCAGGCCACCGGCTACGTGAAAAACTGCGAATCCCATCAACCATGCGATCAAGAGCACTACGAACAGAATTGTGAAAATGCTCATGCGACCTCCGTTATCGTCTATCGTCCGGGACTTAGTTGCTCGATTGGTGGTTGGGGATGTGTTGGAAGGAAATAACCGCTTCTGTTGAATGAGGATTGGTGGGTTGACTGTAGTCGCCGGAAATTTTGAACGCAGAGCCGGCCCTTATGCTAGGTCATAGTGCTTACAGAGAGAAGAAACAGCCAGTCTGCACACCCCGAATTTCTAGCAGGGTTGCAGGGAGCCTGGACTATCTGAGGGTCCGCGACGGAAGCTCAGGCTGCATGAAATAAATCAACGCGAAAAAACAGATTGTCATCCTGACGCCTGTTCTTCTTCGCTTGCAAAGAAGAACCAAGTCGGAGGCCCTACCTCACCACACCCTGGCAGGCGCACTAAATCAGCGGTCCATGCCCATTCAGTCTCACCGCCGAATTACTCCGCCGCTGCGTCTGGCGGAGGCGCGCCATATGGAAATTGAATCGAGAACTTGTGTTCCGCAATGCCTTTTTTGCCTTTATGCGTATGCGTGTAGGTGCAGATGATGGTGTTTGCCTCGTAAACGCATGCGTCGTGCCGGTAGGCAGGCTCCTTATCGAAAGGGCAGGGATACATTCCGGGTACGAATGTTCCGTAGGATGAACCAAGTAATGTGAGTACTAAAACCACGTATTTCATATGTCCCCCCAGAGCCTTGTCAGTGCTCGCTGGAGGTAAGTGCAATAAAGCAGCCAAATGGCGCGCTATAGGAATCAATGGCTTAAGGTCTTCAAATCAGTGTGTGGGAAAGAATTTTCCCTGGGAAAAATTCAGGCAAAAGGCTAGTAACCAAGAGGTAATCGTAAGTAACAGCTTGCTTGGATTTCTTGCTGGGCCCGACAGGGTTGCACATGAGCGCATTGATTAAGTAGGGGTCCTTCGACTTGGTTCTTCTTCGCAAGCGAAGACGAACAGGCGCTCAAGATGACAATCCTTGTATTTGTCTGTGTAGCTTTAATTCATTTTATTGTCATGCTGAGCCTGAGCTTCCGTTCGCGGAAGCTCGGATGGTCGAAGCATCGCCACTCCCGCCAATCTCCATCTTTCCCAGCAAGAAAAAGCCAGCGTTTGATGCGGTGAAACTTCGCCATGTACACTGAACCAACATGCGCCCGTAGCTCAGCTGGATAGAGCGGCAGCCTCCGGAGCTGTAGGTCGGGAGTTCGAATCTCTCCGGGCGCACCATTTCCTGGTTCGTTGAATTTGGGGACGCCAAACCAGCTTGTTCTCGAAATCCTACCCGCCCTTTCGTCCAAGGTGGTAAATGCTCTCCGTGTCCTTGCCATTCTGCCGCCAAGTCCAATGTTCCACGATGTGGTCTTTGTCTGGAAAATCCATGATCAGCCTGTACTCGTGGCCAACCGTTATATCAGGAAGATTGCCCGCGCTTTCGAAGGTGAAGACAAGCCGTTTTACCTCGCCAGCCGGTGGAGTGGCGCGCAGGCGCGGCTGGTTGTTCGTCGGGCAATAATGGACCAGGGAGATGGAATTTCCATCTACGCTATAGAGAGACACCATCGCGTCCATTCCCGACATGGCAAGAGTCTCCATGACGGCGGTATCACCGGCGATGAGTTGAAAGGTGCTCTTGACCTTCATTCCGTCGTCGCCAGTTCCTTCCCAGTTGCCGGCAAGGCTTTGCAGTTGGTGAAATGCCGCCATGGGTGGGCTAGCCGCGAAAGTGGGCGCAACGAAAGTGCCAGCGAACAGCGCTATAGTCAACACAAACAGGATTGGCTTCATAACGTTCGCGTCCCTATTGTTTCTCTCTTTCATTCTTTCGGTTGGGCAACCGCAATCGGATTTTCCCAACGGTGCTCCGAGATTTTTGCGCATCGTCTGTCTCCCGTGCTCGAGACCAATTAGCCGTAGCCACGATACACGAGACGATTGTGCTCTGTTAAGATCGAAATCCAAACTCGAAGAGTTAGTCGCCAGATAAGATTTTCATGATTTTTCCGACAGATGCTCCCCACCCGGAGTAGGAGAGATGACCCAACCGGCGGTTCGCTGGTCCAAATGCCTCGCGCTTATCTCGCTGAGCGTCCTGTGCGCAGCGCACGCATTTGCCGGTCCTCAGGCTGTTGCACATAAATCCGATTCAAATGGTCGCCGCGATGGAGTGTTGAGACTCGACGCGAACCTCACCATCCTTGAGAGTCCCGATACGCGGGGGCCGATTCAGAAAGCCATCGAGGACCTGAGTACTGATTTCGAAAAGGTGCTGGGCAAAAAACCTCGAATTGTTAATCGCGAGGAAGATGCCGGGGCAGTCACGATACTGGTCGGGGAACAGTCGAAGATTCCTGAGGCCATGCGTCCTGCCGGCCAGACTGCGGCTGAGTCATTTTCAATTTCGGCGACCACGGCGAATTGGAACAAGACACGGCCCGCTAAAGTAGTGTTGCTTTCGGGGGCGGACATGCGCGGAACCATCTACTCGATATACGAATTCTCGGAAAGATTTCTAGGAACAGACCCGTTGTATTACTGGACGGACCATGAGCCGGCTCGCCGCATGTTCCATTGAGATTCCAGTTTCTTATGAAAAGACCTTTCCCGCACCAATCTTCAAATATCGTGGCTTCTTCATCAACGACGAAGATCTTTTGACAGGATGGGCATCCGGAGAGAAAAAAGATAAAACAGGAATTTCGCTGGCCGTGTGGGACAAAATCTACGAAACCATTCTGAGGCTCAAAGGGAACATGGTTGCGCCGGGGACATGGATTTTCCCGGATGATCCCCAGGTCAAGTTGGCGGCGTCACGCGGCCTGATCGTGACCCAGCACCACGCGATCCCGCTGGGTCTGAACGTCGCGCGCTGGCCCAAGGATGTGCCGTACAACTACTCCACCCATCCTGAAGTCCTTGAGCGGGCGTGGAAGAACGCGGTCAATGCTTACTTGCCCGACCAGCAAGTGCTCTGGTCGGTGGGATTGCGCGGCTTGTCCGACGTCACCTATGCCTCCATGGATCCCAGCGTCACGGGACAACAATAAAGCTCTTGGGCAGCTGATCAGCACAGCAATCGCGGACCAGATAAGCATTGTGCGTTCTGTTCGTCCGGATGCGAAGTTTGTGACTAACTTATGGCAGGAGGGGGCGAAACTTGTTCAGCAAGGCGATCTCAAGATTCCCTCCGAAGTTTCCACCGTGTGGGCTGATGACGGATATGGCTATTTGCAAGACAATGGAGAAGTCGCCGCCGGGCAGCGCGCTTACTATCACGTGGCAATGATGAATGGAAGGGCCAATCAGCTCACGGAAATGGTTCCGGTCGAACGCAGTTTTTCGGAACTCGGCCGTTACATCAAAGCCGGAGCGACCAACTATTTTCTGGTGAACACCAGCGACATTCGTCCTGTCACAATGTCAATCAGGGCCGTGATGGATGCGGCATGGAAGGGAGTGCCGAGCGGAGATGAACCGGCGAATGAGTTCTACGAACAATGGTCGTCGGAGGAATTCGGAGAGACAGACGCGCCCAACCTGGCGGATCTCTACCGCGAATATTTCAAAGCGCCAGCACATTCCGGCGATCCTGCGCGGGAGTATGGCGACCAGTTGTATCACACGGAAGCGCGGCGAATGTTGCTGACATACATGATTGATTCCCCCTTGTACGCAATCCCGAGCCAGGCCTCTAAGTGGGAAATACCTCGTCTTCTGGACGGTAAATCTGAATCGGGGCCGAATCGAAAAGGCGGGAAAACAATGGTTGGACCAGGCCGTCACTCGGGAAATACAGCAATGTGGAGATGCTCAACCTCGGTGGGATGCGGTGTGGAAGAAAGCACTTGTGATCGAGCCGCTGATTCCTGTTGCGCGCCAGCCATTCTATCGCGAGCAAGTGCTGGCGATGATCGCAATTAACCGCGAAAGCAACCGGATACTGTTCCTCGTGTCGAAAGCCATTCAGGACGCCCAAAATGGCCGAACCGTTCAAGCTCGTGAAGAAGCTCGTCAGGCGCTCAGTGCGCTAGACGAAATTCAACAGGCGGAAAGCGCCGCAGAGTACGGCAAATGGAAAAACTGGTACCGGGGAGACTGGCTAACCGGCATTTATCGAACCCGCCAGATCGTTCGGACTTTTTCGAACTTTCTGGACGACCCCCAGACTCACCTCTCGTCGCCAATCCTATGGGATGGCTGGGAAGCCTACTATCACATCATGCACTACGAGGGAGACCGTTCCGCAGATGTGAAATAGTCACACTAGTTCGCTCCACGTTTAAGACACACCGATGAATGGATTCTCGACCAGAATGCCGGCGATCCGATGACCAGCGTTAAAATCTTCTGAAAGAATACGAGTGGCCCCACTCTTGACCGCAGATGAAATGATCAGGGCGTCCCAAAAGCCGATCCGCGATTCGTCCTCAATTCGAAATGCTGCAGCAATCTCGGCTGGAGTGGTCTCCATACACCATATCGCGTAGCTGTTTACAACGAGGCGCGCCAAGTCCTTTGGCAATGGTGACGCAATCTTTCGCGTGACATTGACGTAAAATTCCTGGAGCACTTGCATGCTAAGAACCCCGGATCGTTCGCTCCAAAGCGTCTGAAGAAGGGATTTTGCGATTTGGTGCTTCGCCCCCGCGTCTATGTCGTGCGCATAGATCAAAACATTAGTATCCACGAATGTCTTATCGTTCGTGGAGTTCATCGCGTCCTACTCGAGATGCGCCACCCAAGTGGAAACCCTGATCCAGCAAGGTTTTTGCCTGATGTTCAGCGCGTTCGTAGGCTTCTTCTTCACCTACGAGTATCTCAATCTGATGGGCCAACAAGCCGCTGATGGAAGTTGAACGCCGTGCAGCCACAATCTTAGCTTTGCGAATGATTTGCTTATCCAGGCTGATTGTCAGATTCTGCTTCATTAATTCACGCAGCTCCTTGCGTCCACGTATGCTACGTGTAGCACGAAATTTACGTGCTGTCAATCAGGACTGCTGGGTCTAATGAGGATACTGGACAAAGAGTTGGATGGTCGGGCTTTATATAGACGGCCTCCCCTTTCTTGTCGATAACAAATATCCATGCTGGATTGCCAACTGTGCCATGAGGCTCTTTCCTTGCTTCATCTAATGCTTCCACTACATGTAACAGCGACCGCGAGAACGAGTGCGACATATTTTGGCCCCGCCTATTCAGGTGATTCATGGCCAATTCGCCACCAGTTCCAATCACTTGAACCCCCGGCGAAACCACGGATTCGAGATGTTTCTTACCATTAGCTTTGTAGAAGATCAATTGCTCTTCTTCGGCAAATCCGGCAATTAATGCTTCTATGGGAAGCCTCGTTGCCTGCATGAGCGCTTTTCCGGCACGCACTACCAAAGGACTCATCTTTCCAGTTCCAGGGACCTTGCCAGACTTCCACTCATCCAGACTCATTCCATAGCTACTCTTTAGCTCCCAGTCAACGAGCCGTCGAAAAATTCGATAGCGTGACATGTCTATAGCGTTTTCGATTTCTTCTCGGACGATTGGCTTTTTCTGGTCCCTCGCCTCTTTGCCAGACGCTCTAAGTAGAATGCTAGAAAATCCACAAATGGTTGAGCTACTCGCAACGTACCCGCGACCGCGACCCCGCAGAGAATCGGAGGGGGCATTAAGTAAGCCTTAGCGCATTCTTCGTGTGCGGTTGCAAGCCGAGGAAACGTGCCCCGCATATCAGTGCCCATAATTACCATGTCGCCACGCTCAGCCACGACACCAATTCCAACGCTCACTTCAGCCTCCGGCTCACACAGTCCATAGTCGGCAAGCGCTTCATGCGTAAAAGGATACGGCTGTCCGCACCCTTCGTCAAGTAGATAATCTTGAAGTAATTTGATGCGCCAATACCCCTCACCCCCGACCGTTACCAGCCGTAACACTATAGTCATCTTGTTACCGGGTGTCCGGTGGTTCACTCTAAGGAAGAGGCATTCTGCCGCGTAGCTTGCACATCCGTTTATGAGTGAGCCCAAATTGTCTTCGGCGGGCGCCGACTGGACGAAACTGCTGATGGATCAAGAACTTATTCCTCATCTGGGGACGCTTCTGCAAGCGTATCGAGACGCTCCGCCCGAGAAGCGCGAAGAAATACTGCTTGAGACCTTAAAAAAGATTAAGAGCAAGTCCGCGAAAGCGAAAGAAGATGCCCCCGTAGTGAGTGAAAAAGAAGCCGCCCCGGCAGTGGCTGCGAAAGAAGTTTCGATACCGCCGACTGACGCTAAACCCTCCGCGACTCCTCCGTTTGAGCCAGAAGTATTCGCCCAGACGCGAGGCGAGGATCGCCGGCGCCACGCCCGCATGAAATGCTTTGTTGCGGTCGAATTGCGGGTTGAAGGCTCTCAGACCCCGGTGTGGGGCAATCTTTCGAATTCCAGCTTGGGCGGTTGCTTCGTCGAAACTCCCGCCAACATTGCCAGCGGCACAAAATTGGAAATTGGATTATGGGTCGCGACCGGCAAAATTTGGATAAAAGGCCTGGTGCTGAACGGAATCGTCACTCGCACGAATCCGTCGGTTGGAGCTCGCGTCAAGTTTGAAGATCTCGCGGGCCCAGAGCGTGAAACGCTGCGCCAGTTCATGAAGTTTGTTGACAGCACAACGCAAAGCTACCAAGCTGAGCAAGGATATCTAGCTCAATTGAAACGCTAAGGCATTCCTCGCAGTATCTCCGTCCTCAATTTTTAACCACTGCACTTCCATCCTTGCTCTTCAAAAAGACTCTTGTCCCCAGCCGCGCGAATTTTATGAAACTTGGGGCCGTGGCGCACGTCTCATAAGAACTTGGTAAACTTTAACCAGACACTTTTCTGATGTGAAAAAGCAAACCGGGCGTGGGCTATAACGACCCCGAAGGAGAGATTTTCATGGTGGCGAGCGAGCAAACGTTGCTGACCAGCCAACAACTGGACACGTTAACTATCAACACAATCCGCACATTGGCGATGGATGCGGTGCAGAAGGCGAATTCTGGGCATCCAGGCACGCCCATGGCGCTCGCGCCGGTCGCTTATACCCTTTGGCAAAGCTTTTTAAGGTATGACCCGCAGGATCCCATTTGGCCGAATCGCGACCGTTTTGTGCTCTCAAACGGCCATGCGTCCATGTTGCTCTACGCCTTGCTTCATCTCACTGGCGTGCGCGAGGTGAATTCGAAATACGAAGTTTTGGATGAGCTCGCGGTTAAGCTCGAAGACATTGAAAAATTTCGCCAGATAGACAGCAAGTGCCCGGGACATCCTGAGTATCACCTGACCACCGGCGTTGAAACAACCACCGGGCCGCTCGGTCAAGGTGTGGGAAATAGTGTCGGCATGGCGATGGCCGGCAAGTGGCTGGCGCAATATTTCAATCGTCCCGGCTTCGAGCTTTTCAACTACAACGTCTATGCGTTCTGCGGAGATGGCGACATGATGGAAGGCATCTCCAGCGAGGCGGCATCGTTGGCGGCGCATTTGAAGCTGTCGAATCTCTGCTGGGTCTATGACAACAATCACATCACCATTGAAGGCAATACGGATCTGGCTTTCAATGAAGATGTGGCCGCGCGGTTTGAAGGCTACGGCTGGAACGTCACGCATGTTCATGACGCTAACGACCTGAGATGCTCTTAGCAAGGCGTACAACTTCTTTCTCGAATCCGAAGGACGGTCCTACGCTGATCATCGTTGACAGCCACATGGCATACGGTTCTCCGCACAAGCAGGACACAAAGGAAGCTCACGGCGAGGCGCTCGGCGAAGAGGAAGTGCGGCTCTCAAAGAAGGTTTATGGCTGGCCGGAAAATGCGAATTTCTTGGTCCCGGATGGAGTGCGCGAAAACTTTCAGCAGGGCATCGGCAAGCGCGGGCGCGAATTGCGTGCAACAATGGCAGAAGCTTTTCGCCGATTATGGCAAGAAATATCCGCAACTCGCCGATCATTTGAATCGCATGTTGCGGCGCGAACTTCCTGATGGATGGGACAAGAATCTGCCGACGTTCCCGGCCGATGCGAAAGGGCTCGCAACCCGCGACAGTTCCGGCAAAGTTTTGAATGTGCTGGCGCAAAACATTCCCTGGCTCATCGGCGGCGCGGCCGACTTGTATCCGTCAACAAAAACGCGATTGAAGTTCGACGGCGCAGGAGATTTTGAAGCCGGGCAATTACTCCGGGCGCAATTTGCACTTCGGCGTTCGCGAACATGCGATGGGCGCGATCGTCAATGGAATGTCGCTCTCCAAGTTGCGCGCTTACGGATCAACTTTCTTGATTTTCAGCGATTACATGCGTGCGCCGATTCGCCTCGCATCGCTCATGGAAATCCCCGTGATTCATATTTTCACCCACGATTCGATTGGGTTGGGAGAAGATGGTCCCACGCATCAACCCATCGAGCAACTGCCCTCGCTGCGGGCAATTCCCGGACTTCTTGATCTCCGTCCTGGCGACGCGAACGAGGTTGTCGAAGCGTGGAAGGTGATCATGCAGCTTCAGCATAAAGAGGCTCTGCTGATTCTGACTCGCCAGGCAGTTGCCCACACTCGACCGCACGAAATATGCGTCCGCGGCAGGGGTTGCGAAGGGGGCTTATATTCTGGCCGATGCTCCCGATGGCAAGCCGGAAGTGATTTTGATTGCACTCGGCAGCGAGCTTTCACTTTGTGTCGGCGCGTACGAACAACTAAAGACGGAAGGGATCAAAGCTCGCGTGGTCAGCATGCCATCGTGGGAAATGTTTCGAGCATCAGAGTGAAGAGTACCGGCAGAGCGTGTTCCCGCCGCAGGTAAAGGCGCGAGTCGCGGTCGAGCAGGCCGCGAAAATGGGCTGGGCGCAATATGTCGGCTCAACGGGCAAAGTAATTGGGATGGAAACGTTCGGAGCTTCCGCCCCGCTAAAGGATTTGCTGAAGAAATTTGGATTCACTCCAGAGAAAGTTGTGGAAGCCGCGAAGGAATCAATATCGCTCTCCAAACAATCAAATAACTAAGACAATGCACCGGCTAAACTCAATCCCCAGATTTGCGAGGCTAAAATGCAACCGACCGGAGTTCTCGAAGCCGCAAAAGCCACTAATCCTCTAAAAGATCTTCTTAACTTTGGACAATCCGTTTGGCTGGATTACATCCGAAGAAATCTCATCACCAGCGGCGAGCTAAAACGCCTGGTGGATGAAGATGGCCTGCGTGGAATGACCTCGAATCCTTCGATTTTTGAAAAGGCAATTGCCGCCAGCACCGATTACGCGGATTTGTTGGCCTCACTTAAAGTCGAGGACCGATCTCGACGCTAAAGGACGATTTGAGATTCTAGCCATTCGCGATATTCAGGATGCCGCCGATATTCTGCGTCCGGTTTATGACAGCAGCAAACGCCGTGATGGATATGTGAGCCTCGAAGTCTCGCCATATCTGGGGCGCGACACGCAGGGAACGATTGTGGAAGCTCGAAGATTGTGGAAAGAGGTCAATCGCGAGAATGTGATGATCAAAGTTCCCGGAACCGCCGAGGGCATTCCCGCGTTCCGGCAATTGATCGGTGAAGGCATAAATATCAATGTGACCCTGTTATTTTCTCGGCAAGTTTATAAGAAAGTCGCGGAAGCCTATATTGCCGGGCTCGAACAAGCTGCGGCACGCGGAGCCGACCTCAGCAAGATCGCCAGCGTAGCCAGTTTCTTCATCAGCCGGATTGATAATTCGGTGGACGCTGAAGTTGAGTCGCGTATCAAGGCTTCGAAAGACGACAATGAGCAGGAACAGTTAAAGAGCCTGCTGGGCAAAGTAGCAATCGCGAATGCGAAACTTACCTACGAAAGCTATCTGCAAATTTTCAGCGGCGACCGCTGGCAGAAGCTGGCGGCCAAGGGCGCGCAAACACAGCGCCTGCTATGGGCCAGCACCAGCACCAAGAATCCCAAATACAGTGACGTGCTGTATGTCGAAGAGCTTATTGGTCGAGACACGGTAAATACCATTCCCCCCGCGACCTTCGACGCGTTTCGCGATCATGGGCACCCACGGGAAAGCCTGACCGAAAATTTGGACGCCGCAAAAAACACGATGCAGACCGTTTCCAAGCTCCATATCTCGATGGAGGAGATCACCGACAAGCTAACCGATGACGGAGTCCGTCAGTTCGAAGACGCCTTCGACAAGCTTCTCGCTGCCGTGGAAAAGAGTTCGAAATCCGAGATCACTTCCAAAGTGAGCCAGCAGACTTACAAATTGCCCGACCCATTGGCGAAGTCAGTCAAGGCGAATATGGACGAGTGGCGTGCCGCCGGAAAGGTACGCAGGCTATGGCAGCGCGATGCGTCGCTTTGGACCGGCGACGACGAAGCCAAATGGCTGGGCTGGCTCGGCATAGTCGAGGAACAGATCGCGAACAAGGAAGTTTTGCAAAAACTTGCGGATGATATCAAGCGCGAACAGTTCACCGATATTTTGCTGCTTGGCATGGGCGGATCGAGCCTCTGTCCCGAAGTGCTGGAAAAGACCTTTGGACGCGTTCCAGGTTTTCCGCAAATGCACGTGCTTGATTCGACTGATCCCGCCCAGATTAAGGCTTTCGATGAAGAAATTGATTTGGCGAAGACTTTATTCGTTGTGTCCAGTAAATCAGGCACAACCCTCGAGCCAAACATTTTTAAACAGTATTTCTTTGAACGTGCGAAACAGGCGCTCGGGGCCGAGAAAGCCGGAGGCCATTTCATCGCCGTAACCGACCCTGGCTCCAAGCTGCAACAGGTCGCTGAGGCGGATCATTTCCGCAATATGTTTCACGGGCTTCCCAGCATCGGCGGGCGCTATTCCGCGTTGTCGAATTTTGGCATGGTTCCGGCTGCGATCATGGGCCTCGACATTACGAAATTCCTCGATCGCACCCATGAAATGGTCGAAGCGTGCACCTCTTCGGTTCCGGTAGAAGAGAATCCCGGTGTCGCGCTTGGCATTGTATTAGGAACTGCGGCCAAAAGTGGACGTGACAAAGTCACCATCGTCACTTCTTCCGCAATTGCTGATCTCGGAGCATGGCTCGAACAATTACTGGCCGAATCCACCGGAAAGCAGGGCAAGGGGATCGTCCCAATTGATCGTGAAGGATTGGGATCGCGCGGATATTTACGGCAACGATCGCATTTTCGTTTACTTAACCGTCAAATCAGGAGTGGACGTGGCGCAAGATGGCAAGATCGCGGCGCTAGAGGCCGCCGGGCAGCCCGTTATTCGGATAACACTCAGCGATCTCTATGATGTCGGCCAGGAATTCTTTCGCTGGGAAATTGCGACGGCAGTGGCCGGTTCCATCATTGGCATCAACGCGTTCAATCAGCCCGACGTTGAAGCCAGCAAAAATGTCACTCGCAGCCTGACTTCAGAATATGAGAAAGCAGGGTCTCTTCCCGCAGAATCTCCTTTTTTCGAAGAGGCTGGAATTAAGCTCTTTACCGACAAGAAGAATGCGGAAGAACTGGCCAAAGCCGCGCAAGGCAAAACGCTCACCTCATATTTGCGGGCGCATCTCAATCGTTTGGGTGCTGGCGACTATTTCGCAATGCTTGCTTACATCCAAATGAATTCTGAGCACGAAGTATTTCTTCAAGAACTGCGGGAGTCTGTCAAGAACAAGAAACACGTTGCGACCTGCCTTGAGTTTGGGCCGCGTTTCCTCCACTCCACGGGTCAGGCCTACAAGGGAGGTCCGAATACGGGGGTGTTTTTGCAGATCACTTGCGACGACGCGGTTGACTTGCCGGTGCCGCAACAGAAATATACTTTTGGGATTGTGAAAGCCGCCCAGGCGCGCGGCGATTTCCAGGTCCTCGTTGAGCGCGGACGCCGCGCCTTAAGAATTCATTTAGGCAAAGATCTCAAACCCGGATTAGCTAAATTGAAGGCGGCGTTTCAGGAAGCCCTTAATTAGATTTATTCTCGATGGAGAGACGGGCGTCCTCGCCCGTCAGGCCGGGCGTAATTCACGGCTCTCCATGATAAAGTTCTGCGGAAAGGATCAAACAATGCGGCTAGGAATGGTGGGCCTCGGCAAGATGGGCGCAAACATGGCCCTCCGCCTGATGCGCGGCGGTCACGAAGTGGTAGGCAGCGACCTCAGCGCCGAAAACGTTAAACACCTGGCGGGAGAAGGCGCAATTGCCTCCACTTCCCTCGATGATTTCGTCAGCAAGCTTGGCAAGCCTCGCATCGCGTGGTTGATGGTTCCTGCCGGCGATCCTACGGAACAGACGGCACAGGCTTTAGCGCAGCGCTTCCAGCCCGGCGACATTCTCATTGACGGAGGAAATTCCTACTTCAAAGATGACATCCGCCGCGCAAAGCAACTAAAGGACAAAGGGATTCACTACGTGGATGTCGGCACCAGCGGCGGTGTCTGGGGAATTGATCGCGGATACTGCATGATGATCGGCGGTCCCAAAGAAGTCGTGCAACAACTTGATCCAATTTTCAAGACGCTGGCGCCGGGGCGCGGCAACATTCCACGAACTCCGGGACGCGAAAAATTGTCTTCAAAGACTCCTGGCACATCTGAAGATGGGTACATATACTGCGGTCCGTCCGGCGCGGGCCATTTCGTCAAGATGGTGCACAACGGAATCGAATACGGCATCATGCAGGCCTATGCTGAGGGCTTTGACATTTTCAAGAATGCCACCAGCAAAGAAGTCCCTGAAGACCAGCGTTACGACCTCAATCTTGCAGATATTGCGGAAGTCTGGCGCCGCGGCAGCGTGATAAGTTCGTGGCTGCTTGATCTTACCGCAATGGCGTTAGTAGAAAATCCGACGCTCTCCGAATACACGGGCTTCGTCCATGATTCGGGCGAAGGCCGATGGACGATCGAAGCGGCAATCGCAGAAGCTGTTCCCGTGGATGTGCTTTCAGCCGCGTTGTTCACGCGATTCCGCTCGCGCCAGGAACACACTTTTGCTGAAAAAATTCTCTCCGCCATGCGGCAAAAATTTGGCGGGCACATCGAAGAGTCCACCACCAAGAAAACAGCCTAAATTTTTCACGCATAAACGAAGGTCAAGCTCATGGCTCAAACAGAGGTGATGCCGTTCCCGGAGCAGCGCGTCGGAAGGCCGAGCGATCCCTGCGTGATGGTCATCTTCGGAGCGGCTGGCGATTTGACTCGCCGCAAACTGATTCCGGCACTTTACAACCTTGCCAAGGCCCATCTGCTTTCGCAAAACTTCGCAATTGTCGGCATTGCGCATACTCAGATGTCCACAGATGACTTCCGAAAGCGGCTCGCGGACGGCGTTAAAGAATATGCGGATGGAGACCTCGATCCCAAACTCTGGCAGTGGTTCGAGGAACGGATTTACTATGTGACCGCCGAATTTGACGACAAACAAATGTACGCTCAGCTCGGCCAGCTTCTGGAGAAGATTGACCGGGAACATTCGACTCAGGAAAATTACTTTTTTTATTTAGCCACCGCGCCGGACTTTTTTGGTCCGATCGTGCAACAGCTGTCCGCCATCGGGTTGATGGATGAGAAGGGCGGTCAGCAATGGCGCCGGGTGATTATCGAAAAGCCTTTTGGGCACGACCTGGATTCCGCGCGGGCTCTGAACAAGCAACTCTTGCAGGTTGCCAGCGAAAAACAGATTTACCGCATTGATCACTATCTCGGAAAAGAAACTGTTCAGAATATTTTGGCTTTTCGTTTCGCCAATGGAATTTTCGAGCCCATCTGGAACCGCCGCTACATTGATCACGTGCAGATTTCCGTCGCCGAAACCGTCGGCATGGAGCAACGCGGCGGCTACTACGATCACGCTGGAGCCCTGCGCGATATGGTGCCAAACCACATCATGCAACTGATTAGTCTGACGGCGATGGAGCCGCCGGTCTCGTTCCAGGCTGACGCGGTGCGCGATGAGCAAGCGAAGATTTTGCACGCCATCCAGCCCTTGAGCTCCGAAGAAGTGCTCAGCAAAACCGTCCGTGGTCAGTATGGCGACGGCGAAATTGGCGGTAACCGCGTTCCGGGATATCGCCATGAAGGCGATGTGCCCGTTGATTCCAGGACTGAGACTTTCGTCGCCATGAAAGTCATGATTGATAACTGGCGATGGGCCGACGTTCCGTTCTACTTGCGCACCGGCAAACGCATGTCTGCACGTCATACTCATATCGTGATTCAATTCCGCCGGGCACCGTTTATGTTATTCCGCGATACGCCGGTCGAAAATCTCATGCCCAATCAGCTTGTCTTGCACATTCAGCCGGAGGAAGGCATCTCCTTGCGGTTCGCAGCCAAGGTGCCGGGGCCAACGATGCGTTTGGGTGCGGTGGACATGAACTTCGAATACGCGGATTATTTCGGCAAGCAACCCAGCACGGGATACGAGCGGCTGCTCCATGATTGCATGATCGGCGATCAAACGTTATTTCAACGTGCCGATATGGTCGAGGCCGGATGGTGCGTCGTAAGTCCTCTGCTGGATGTATGGAAAGCTTTGCCTCCAAGATATTTTCCCAATTACGCTGCCGGCACATGGGGGCCAAGAGAAGCTGACGATCTGCTGGAACGCGATAACCGTCATTGGAGAAATTTCGAAAAATGATCCTGGCGGGCGACATCGGAGGCACCAATGCACGCCTGGCGTTCTTCGATGTCGAAGACGGGCGCTTCAACCTGGTTTCAGCCACAATTTTCCCCAGCCGCGAATATTCCGGGCTCGATCAAATCGTTTCAGAATTCCTCCAAACATCGGATGCTAATCCTGACCGGGCATGCTTCGGTATCGCCGGTCCAGTTCGCAATGGTCGCGTCGAGACCTCAAACCTTCCGTGGATCGTCGAATCCCACAGCCTCGCGAACGAACTCAAACTCAAGAAAGTTTTTCTGATCAATGATCTCGAAGCGAACGCCTGGGGAATTGTTGACCTTGATGTAAAGGATGCGGTCCCTCTCAATCAGGTGAAAGGAAACCCCCAAGGAAACCAGGCGGTGATCGCCGCTGGAACCGGATTAGGCGAGGCCGGAATGTACTGGAACGGAACTCAGCACGAGGTTTTTGCCACCGAGGGAGGACATACGGATTTCGCGCCCCGGAACGAGCTTGAAGTCGACCTGTTTCGCTATCTGAACACCCAATACGGTCACGTTAGCTACGAGCGGATTCTGTCGGGCCCAGGTATGGTGAATGTTTTTCACTTCTTGCGCGATACAGGACGTGGCGCTGAACCAAAATGGCTTACCGACGAAATGCGGCATTCAGATCCTGCGGCCGCGATTTCGCAGGCTGCGATGGGTGGAAAATGCGCACTATGCGAGCAAGCGGTGGACATATTCGTCTCGGTGTACGCGGCTGAGGCTGGTAATCTCGCGCTCAAGACAATGGCAACTGGTGGTGTTTACCTTGGCGGAGGCATTGCTCCAAAGATGCTGTCAAAAATGTCAGGGCCATTATTCATGCATGCATTCGCGGCCAAGGGACGAATGCAGCCTTTGCTCGAGGCTATCCCGGTAAGAGTAATTACGAATGACAAAATCGCTTTGCTCGGCGCGGCTCGTTATGCTTTAGTGAAATCCAAAGCCTGAGAGGCGTTCTTTATGCCTTCTACGTCAGAAATTCGAATTCTAGAGAACCCGGCAGGCCTGTTCCGCGCAGCCGCACTGGAGTTTTCTAAACTCGCCAATGAAGCTGTTCGAGCGCGCGGACGCTTTTGTGTTGCCTTATCTGGCGGGTCCACGCCCAAAGGCTTGTACGCTCTGCTTGCAACTGGAGTGGTCCCCGTGTCTTGGGAAAAGATATGTTTTTTTTGGGGCGATGAACGCCACGTCCCTCCCGATGATCCTGAAAGCAATTACCGCATGGCGAACGAGGCGTTGCTGTCGAAAGTCCCGGTTTTACCTGAGAATGTTTTTCGAATCCTCGGCGAAGAAAAGGATGCGCAGGTTGCGGCGAAAAAATACGAGGAGACGCTGGTCAAGTTTTTTGAACTGAAAGAAAGCAACTTTCCCCGTTTCGATCTAATTCTCTTGGGAATGGGGCCTGATGGGCACACTGCTTCACTATTCCCCGGCAGCCCTGCTCTTCAGGAAAAACGCCGCCTGGTGGTGGCGAATTGGGTGGAGCAATTCCACACGGATCGCATTACTCTCACCTTGCCCGTGCTCAAGAATGCAGCCGAGGTAATCTTCCTCGTAAGCGGAGAGGAAAAGTCGGGAATTTTACGTCAGGTTCTTGAAGAAAACGGCGGCCAATTCCCGTCGCAGCTAGTTCGCCCAAGTGATGGAAAGCTAATTTGGTTGTTGGATAAGCCTGCGGCGAGTAAGTTGAGTGCCACAGCCGCTGGCCCGCAAATTTAGAACGCTGGCACCACCGTATTCTTCGTCAAAAACATTTTGCGGTCCAAGGTGCGAAGCGTGTCTTCGAAATCGCTGCCAATCGCGTACGCCGTGAAGGCCCACCTGAAAGACAATTCGTACGGCTTGTTGCTATTGAGATTCCACTGCTCCACCGACCTCAACAACCGCTGCAAAGGGGGCTCGCATTGCAACTCACTGGTATCGGGCATTGCTATCAGGAATTCCGGTCCATCCAGTCGAAAAACGGTGTCACCACCGCGGAAGACAGCCTTCAATAGCTTACCGAAGTCAGCCAGCAGAAAATTGCCCTCGGTATCCCCGAACTTTGCATTCAGTTCATTAAAGCTATGGATATCAATTTTCATGAACGTGAGATTCCCGCCCATTCGGTTGGAGCGTGCCACCTCTTTCGGAATTAATTGGTTCATGCCGCGCCGGTTCAGCAACTGCGTTACCGGGTCCACCAGAGATAAACTCTCCAGCCGTTCGTTCACCACCAGTTCACTAATAAAAGAATGTCGGGTCGCGTTCAATGAAGATTTCTGGATAAGCAGACAAATATTGAAGAGCAAAATTAGCGAGATCAGTCCAAAGAGCACTTGCGGCAAATAAAGTTGCTGCATCTTTATATTTGTCGGAGCCCACACCAGGTTCGGGGTAACAAAAGCTAGCATCGCAGCCGTGACCACAACGATAGCCAGGGCGCCAATGGACCAAAGGTGAAGGTTGCGCGCGGAGAGTTGATAAAGTTGCCCCTGCACCTGTTCCGTGCGGGTCACCACTGAAGACTGTTCTTTTTTGCGGCTCACGGCCTTCGACATTTCAACTCCGTTCCCGATGACTATAGGGAAATTGGTTTACCTTACCGTTATAGGTAAGTTTCTATTGCGGAGTGTCTCCGGTCTGATAGAAATCAGCGCAGGTCAGTACCTTCGTAATTCCAGAATGGGAATCACCTGAGTATGGTTCGGAAGATTAGCGTTGGGATCAGGCTACCGTATCTCGCCAATTTCCGATCTCCCTCATCTGATGTGGGGTCTGCTCGAAAAGCCTGACGCGATGCCGTGAATTCTCGAATTCATGAATATCTGCCCACACTTCGGCTCGCCAGGCTTCCTCGTGCACCGAAGAAACTCCGCAAGTCGCACAGCGAGTATGCAGTCTTCGAGACAGGCAGCCACTGTCACGGGAGATACCTGCAATTCGATAAAAACGCAACGCACTTCCTGAATTTCGTCTTTGTCGGAAAGCACGTGTTCATAACGCAGCAAATAACCGAAACCCAACCGGGCCGCCTCTGTTTCCGCTTCCGCACGCCCGTGAAAAGGACCGAACTCGGCCCGCAATTGCTCGGTGGAGTCGCATGCCATCCAGAATGTCTCGATATACGCCATTTTTTGTCCTAAAAGGGCCTGTGCAGCACAGGCAGTCAGGGAAATCAGTATTGACCCGGGGCGTGGTCTGGCTTCTCAAGATGCAATCGTAAGGCCGGACCTCATGCGATAACACCCTGCAATAACGGCTCTCTTTCCGGTATATTCCGCAGTCTTCACTGTGCCGCTGCAAGCGTTTGCAATGTTTTCCCCACTAAAGTGCCGCAGGCAGCCCTAAAGGTGCCTTGACGCAGCCCGAAGCTGCATTAGAATCCGTATTGTCCCCAGCCCTTGGGAACTCATAGCAATGGGTAAACGTCGCGAACCCCGTGTCGAGAAAAATCTTCAAGTGCGAATTTTCGGGACTGACGCGGATGGCCACATTTTCTCCGAGAAAGTAACCACCGTAGACGTAAGCCAGAGTGGCGTGAAGGTGAGCGGAGTAAAGGCCAAACTCAAGCTGGATGAAATAGTTGGGTTGAGCCACGGCCAAAGCAAGAGCCAATTCCGAATCAAATGGATTGGCGATCCTGGCAGTCCAAATGCCAGCCATGTCGGATTACTCAACGTGAATGCTGAGAAGCCTTTTTGGGACTTCCCATTGCCCACGCCAGCTCCCGATAGCTTCCAACAAGGCGCTCTGGAGCGCCGCAAGCACGCGCGAGTGCGATGTACCACTTCCGTCGAACTCCATCCCGAAGGGTCCGCACTTATATGGGGGAAGGCGTCAGACCTAAGCCTTGGCGGCTGCTATATCGAGATGGCCATCCCGCTTCCGCCAGGGTCCAAGGTGAGGGTTGGGATTTGGATCGGAGAGAAGAAATGTTGGGCGATCGGGAAAGTCACCAACAGCACGCCCGGTTTCGGCTTCGGAATTCAGTTCACCGAAATCGCCGACACCGATGCCAGCCAGCTCACCGATTTTCTGAAAACTATTAAGGAGGACTAGTGAGCCTCCTCACCTCTCAGACTGCAATTGCAGTTTGAAACGAATTCTAGATTTTCAAGTCCCTGGAATGACGTCGAGGCAGGAATTTGTTCAAACTGCGCCACCACCCATAATCCAGAAGTCTATCTCCGGGCTGCCCACTTTCAGGTAACTTATAAGTTTCGCAGATCGTATCCAGGGAGGTCTTTGTGATTTCCATGCCAGCCTCAATTTTTCGATGCCGTCATTGCATAGCGTTAGGTTCATTGCTATTGAGCTTGACTCTCGCTAGTTTCGCTCAGACTTCCAACGTCGTGACCGCAGAAAACAATGTTCAGACTAGCGCTCCCTTGACCTTGACCCTTCAGGACGCCTTGCAGCGGGCGAAGAAGAATAATCCGGAATACCGCGCGGCATTAACCGAATATGGATCGTCGAGAGAAGACGTCGTGCAAAGCCGCGCTGCTTTGCTCCCGAACGTCAATTACAACGCCGCGTTTGACTACACCCAAGGCGGAGGCGTCCTCGGGGTCGGCCGGTTTATCGCCAACAATGGAGTGCACGAATACATCAGCCAGGGTGACGTGCATCAGGCTATTTCTTTAGGCGGCATCGCCGATTACCGTCGCAGCATCGCACTTCAGGCTCTGGCGCGCGCGCGGGCTGAGATCGCGGCCCGTGGCTTGGTGGTTACCGTCACCCACGCGTATTACGGATTCGTGACCGCACAACGAAAATTCGCCAACCAGCAGCGAGCCGTCACTCAGGCCCGTGCTTTTTTTGACACCACTCAGAAGCTCGAGAATGGAGGCGAAGTCGCCCATTCCGATGTGATCAAGTCCCAGCTTCAAACCGAGCAGGTGGAGCGCGACTTGAGGGCAGCCGAACTGGAGATGAATCGAACACGGATAGAGCTGGCTATATTAGTCTTCCCTGATTTCAACGAAAACTTTGCCGTCGTAGATGACTTGCAAACTCCTGAGCCATTACCCTCGTTCGCCGAAATTCAGACTGCCGCCGCCAACAAGAATCCGGAGCTTCGCACGGCTATTGCCAATTTGCAGGCGGCGAAGCAAGGCGTGGCATCTGCATGGAATGGAATTTTGCCGTCGCTCAGCCTCGACTATTTTTACGGAATTGACGCCAACCACTTTGCGGTTCGGACGGACGGCATTCATAATCTAGGTTACGCCGCCACCGCGACTCTGCAATTACCCATCTGGAATTGGGGAGCGAGTCGCGCCAAGCTAAAGCAAGCCGGTCTTCGTCAAGCGCAAGCCAACCTCGAGCTAACCTTCGCGCAGCGGCAACTTCTTGCCAACATGCGTATCCTATATGACGAGGCGCAGGGAGCGCGCGCCGAACTCGATTCATTGAACCATTCTGCTGAACTTGCTTCCGAGAGTTTGCGCCTGACCGGCCTGCGTTACAAGTCGGGAGAAGCGTTGGTGCTGGAAGTCGTGGACGCGCAAAATACATTGACCCAGTCTCTGAATGCGTTCAATGACGGCGAAGTGCGATTCAGAGTTGCGATGGCGAATTTACAGACTCTAACGGGGTCTTTCTAGGCCCGATGAAAAAAGCGACCATGTCTCCCGCCCACAATCGCGCATCCGGCAGGTGGGGTATGCGAGTTCTGTTTGCGTTTTGCTATCTGCTCATTTTATTGGTGACAGGATGTTCGGGCGTCCCGGCGGACAAGGAACCTGTTGTCCCGGTGCAAGCAGTCTCGGTCACCACCACTACGATCCAACACACCATCGAGGCGGAGGCTATTCTTTTCCCGCTAAAGCAATCCGCCATTACTCCGAAGATCAGTGCGCCGGTAAAAGCGTTTTACGTGACCCGGGGAAGCCATGTGCATCAAGGAGAACTGCTGGCGACCCTGGAAAATCAAGACCTCACCGCAGCCGCACAAGATACCAGGGGTAGTTATGACCAGGCACAGGCGACGTATCAAACCGCAACCCGGGCCGACTTGCCGGAGACCATTCAGAAAGCCCAACTAGATGCACAGGCAGCCAAGCAATTACTCGATGCTCAGCAGAAGGTTTACGACAGCAGGCAAGATTTGTTTAAACAGGGCGCGCTGCCGCGCAAGGAACTTGATCAATCAGGCGTGGATTTAACTGCGGCTCGCAATCAGTACGAGATCGCGCAAAATCACTTGCAATCGCTAATGGCAATTGGCAAGGGGGACGCCTTGAAATCGGCGGCGGGCCAGCTTGAATCGGCCAAGGGCAAATACGCGGGCGCCGAAGCACAGCTCAGTTATTCCGAAATTCGCAGTTCAATCAAAGGCGTGATTGCGGATCGTCCCCTTTATCCGGGAGAAATGGCGGCAGCGGGAACTCCACTCCTCACCGTAATGGACATATCTCAAGTCATCGCGCGCGCGCACATTCCGCAACAGGATGCTGCCCTTCTTAAGATTGGAGACAAAGCCACTATTGCCGAGCCCGGGCAAGACAATCCGACTGAGGGCAAAGTTACGATGATTAGTCCCGCGCTCGATCCAAACAGCACGACTGTTGAAGTCTGGGTGCAGGCCAAAAATCCGAAGGAATCTTTAAAGCCAGGATCAAGCGTTCAGGTTTCCATGATCGTGCAGACTTTGCCGGATGCCTTGGTAATTCCTGCGTCAAGTCTTCTGACCGCACAGGACGGAACTACGTCGGTAATGGAAATCGGCAGCGACGGACGCGCCCACCAGAAAAATGTGAAAGTAGGAATCAAACAAAACGACCAGGTTCAAATCGTCGAAGGCTTGCAAGCCGGAGACCGCGTCATTTCCGAAGGCGCGTATGGGCTTCCAGATAACAGCAAGATTGAAGTGCAGACACCAAGCCAGAGCGAAGACCAAAATAAATAGATGCCAAATAAACGAGGCACAGAATCCCGGTGACCCGGCCCGAGCCTTCTTACTGGTTTGCTCGACACTCTAAGTCTGTCATCTTCTTAATTCTTACCATCGCACTTCTCGGCGGATATCTTGCTTTCACGATTCCGGTTTCAGTCTTTCCAACAACCAACTTTCCCCGAATTCTGATCGCGATTGATAACGGGGTTATGCCCATTGATCAGATGATGGTGACTATCACTCGTCCCATTGAGGAAGCGGTAAATAACGTCCCCGGGCTGCAGAACGTTCGTTCCATCACCAGTCGTGGCTCCGCGGAAATAGATTTGTACTTCGATTGGAACATTGACATGTTCCAGACGCTGCAATATGTGAACGCGGAAATCTCTCGCGTCCAGCCCAATCTTCCCAGCACCGCAACAGTAGTTGCAAATCGTTTGACGTTCGCCAGCTTTCCAATTCTGGGTTACAGCCTCACATCAGACACGGTTCCCCAGACGCAACTTTGGGAAATGGCTACGTACGATTTAAAGCCACGTTTGAATCGGTTGGATGGCGTATCCACGGTCATTGTCCAGGGAGGGCAAGAGCCGGAATTTGACATCACCCCTGACCCTGCAAAGTTGCTGACCACCAACGTGACCGTCAGCGACATTTTGAACACTATGCAGCGCACCAATCTCATTGATTCGCCCGGACTGTTCGAGCGCAATCATCAACTCGTTCTCGGTCTTATTAGCGGACAGGTTCAGTCTCCGGCGGAAATTGCGGATACCGTGATCAAGGCGACGCCCGCCGGCATTCCCGTTCGCATTCGTGATGTCGCGACCGTCGAACCTGGCGTAAAGCCCGTTTACACAATCGTCACTTCCGAGGGCAAACCTGCGGTGTTACTCAACATCAATCGGCAGCCGGATAGCAACACGATGCAGGTTGCGGACGAGGTGCACGCTGCGATGGCAGACATTCAAAAGTCGCTTCCGCCGGGCGTGCATGCTCGTCCGTTTTACGACCAATCCATCATTGTCAGCGACTCGATCAAAAGCGTGCGCGATGCGATTTTGCTCGGCGTGATTTTGGCGTCCATTATCCTGGTCGTATTTCTACGGGACTGGGGGACCTCGGTTGTGGCTGGCCTAGTCATTCCGGTCACCATCCTCTTTACTTTTGTCGCACTCAAGCTCCTGAATCAAAGTTTCAATCTGATGACTCTGGGCGGACTTGCGGCCGCTGTAGGCCTGGTCATTGATGACGCGATCGTTGTAGTCGAAAATATTGTGCTGCATCGCAGCGTTGGACAAGGCCGTTTGCAGGCGATCCACAGCGCGCTGCAAGAGATCACAATCCCGCTGATCGGATCCACCGTTACGCCCGTCGTCGTGTTTCTGCCATTGATCTCCATCACGGGAGTGACTGGAACATTCTTCCGCGCGCTCGCAGTCACCATGTCTGTTTCGCTCTTTACGTCGCTGGCACTGGCGTTGACGTGGACGCCAAATCTCAGCCAGTACTTCATTGGCAGGAAAGGTAAAGCCGAACCCGAGCCTCTCGTGGAACCCGAAAAAGAATCGATGGAAAAACTGCTCAAGGCGGAAAACGCCTCGCTCAGCGGCTTCTTTTTAAAGATCGTCGAATTCCACCAGCGCCAGCTGCGCCGCGCCGCTGCAAGGCCTATCTGGTTGATCGCGCTAAGTGTCGTATTGATTGCCACCTCCTTGATCTGCTACCGATTCTCTGGGTCGGACCTGTTGCCGGCAATGGATGAAGGCGGATTCGTCCTTGACTACATCATGCCCGCCGGAAGTTCTCTGGCCGAAACCAACCGCGTGATTTCCCAGGTTGAACAGATTTTGCACGGCATTCCGGAAGTAGAAAGCACTTCCCGGCGCACCGGACTTCAGCTCGGCCTCGCTTCGGTAACCGAAGCCAATACCGGGGACATTTCGGTAAAGCTCAAACACAATCGCAGCCGCGCCATAGACGACATAATGGAAGAAGCCCGCGTAAAAATCACAAGTCAGGAACCCGCATTAGATATTGAATTCACGCAAGTCTTGCAAGACATGATTGGCGATCTCACCAGCGCGCCGGAGCCGGTTCAAATAAAATTATTTTCCCAGGATCCCGCGTTGCTTGAACAATGGGCACCTAAGGTGGCGGATGCCATTCACAAAGTTCCCGGAGCGGTTGATATCCTCGACGGCATCGAGAACACCATCAGCGGTCCCGCAGTGACCTTCCAGATTGATCCGAGCGTAGCTGCGCGCGCTGGATTCACGCCGGAAGAGATTGCCGTGGATGCATCCGCTATGCTGTCCGGCGAGCCGGCCGTCACGCCCATCATCAGCAATGATCGTGTTTACACGGTTCGCGTTCGCTTCCCCGCCGCAAACCGGGCTTCGCTCGAAACCATAAAAGACACGTTGCTCACCAGTTCCACAGGCAAAACCGCAACCTTGGGAGCGCTGGCATCCATCATCGAGTTGCCGCCGCAGACGGAAATTCTCCGCGAAAACTTGCAGCGCAACGTTGCCGTCACCGCGCGCCTGGAGGGAACCGACCTCGGCAGCGGAATGAGTTCGGTAATGAAGGCGGTTGCGGGCCTGCATATGCCCTCAAGCATTCGCGTCGTGTATGGCGGTACTTATGAGGAACAGCAGAAGTCTTTCCACGATTTGATTTTTGTTTTGATACTGGCCATTCTTCTCGTATTCATCGTGCTCTTGTTCGAGTTCGGCGGCTTCGCGGCTCCCCTGGCTATCCTGGCTTCTGCCGTTCTTTCCACCTCGGGAGTATTTATCGCCCTGGTCATCACCGGCACAACGTTCAATGTGTCCTCGTTTATGGGCATGATTATGGTTATCGGCATTGTGGCCAAGAATGGAATCCTATTGCTCGACGCCGATGATAAGTTGCGTGCTCACGGCCTTTCGGCAGAGGACGCGATGCTCCAGGCCAGCCGGCGAAGATTGCGCCCCATCGTCATGACCGCGTTGGCCACGGTCGCTGGAATGTTTCCCCTGGCTTTGGCCATCGGCGCAGGATCACAAATGCTTCAACCCTTGGCGATCGCAGTGATTGGAGGAATTCTCGTCTCCATGGTGTTGTCGTTGATCATTACGCCGTCGATCCACTACTTTCTGAGTTCGCGCGGGCATGATGGGGAGACTGGCGAAAGACAGCTTTCCCCAACTCCATCATGACCGAATGGCAGCAAGCTTTGCATGAGAGTGCAAAGTTTTTCACATCGCGACCTGTGCGACGAGGTGTGCTCTCCCACACCGGATTTGATGGGAAAGTAGTGAATTGATGATCTCTTGCAATCTCTCTCCCTACGGCACACTATTCAAAGTACTTATTCTCGTGGTGCCGAGTCTCGAATCTTCAACATTGCCTTTGCTCGATCTCCTTAAAGGCGCAATGTCCTCATTCCCGAGCCACCCTTTGGACGGGCAATTGCATTAGAATAGGTACAACTGGGCAGTTCGAAGCCACGGTTGCGGGGCCAATTTGACGCAACAACTCACCAGCTCGCCACGCAGGAAGCTTCTCGACGAAGGTTCGTTCCAGGAGTTGCTCGCTGCCGCATTCGTGTTACAGCAGCACCACGAACACGCGAGCAAGGCTGCCGTTGACCCTGCGGAACTTCTTTCGGGAATCATTCGCCTTCGGCGATCAATCCGCACGGGGAAGTTAGATCTGGTTGAGACAGCACGGCTCATCAGCGAACAGGTTCAGAAATATACTCACGCTGACGGCGTGGCCATTGGAATTGTTACAGATGACGAACTCATCTACTTGGCCGCGATTGGAATGGCAGCCCACGATATTGGGCGTCGAGTGCCTCGAGACTCCAGCCTTTCGGCGCAATGCATCCGTACCCGGCTTGCCTTCCAGTCTCCTCGCGCGCAAGAAGCTTCTTCACTTTCTGATCAGAGCGACGTGAAATCGTTCATCGCGGTGCCGGTGGATTACGAAAACAAGGTTGTAGGGGCACTGGAGGCACGCTTCAGAACTGCCAATGCTTTTAGCGATGAGGATGTCCGAACCTGCGAGTTGATGGCCGTTCTGGTTAAAGAGGTTATTGCCCAGGCAGGCCAGGCACACGTAGGGAGAGCCGCGCTCGTCACCCCGGGCGAGGAACGCTCGGCGCCGTCGTCAGAAGTAAAACCGGAAGTAAAATCAGAAGTAAAGTCGCGAGTAAAGTTGTACAGGCGCTCTGAACCGGTCACCTCCGAAGAATTAGCCCTAAACACCGAAATCGAAGCGCCGCCATCCACGGGTAAGACGCACGAGACTCCCATCATCGCTCCTGCACCGTCAATACAACTTTTTGACCCGCCACGGATACTTCCCGTAGCCGAACCGAACGAAACCGCCATCGTGCCGGTCGTCGCATCCGTCCTCAACCCTGGCATTGAAAAAGCAAAATCGGAAGACACGCAAGCCTGCCGTGGTTGCGGCCAGCATCTGGCCGAAGATGAATTATTTTGTGGGAAATGTGGCACTGAGAAAATCATCAATCCGGATGGCCCGCTCCAGAGCAAGTGGGCCTCCCTGTGGTTCATGAACGAGGCCCGAAGGATTGCGGAGAAACCAGACGAAGCATCATTGCTGCCGAATGAAAATAATGAAAATGAAGATGAGCCTTCGACCTGGAAGCTGCAAGACTTGCCCGAAGTCGAAATCCTTAATATTGAAAAGTTGGCGCACCGGACTCTGGAAGCCACCGATTCAGCAATCGAAAGCCATAGTGAAGCTATAACAACCCAGTCCGCGAAGCCTTTGGTTCGCTTGGAATGGCTGCCGGACACGGTACCGTCATCGAGAGCTGAGGGCTGGTTGCGCCATCAATGGCGTGTCAATCGGGCTAACTTTTATTTGGCTGGAGCTTCACTGCTGTTGATCGCTGCGCTCTCAACACCTGCTCTCGACACAGGCAGTCCCTCCGGTACTCAACTGAGCCTTTTCGATCGCATGCTGATTGGCTTAGGGATAGCCGAGGCGCCCGACGCTCCGGTCTATCGGGGAAACCCGGACACTCCCGTTTGGGTTGACCTGCATACCGCCCTTTACTATTGCCCAGGCTCGGACCTCTATGGAAAGACCGATGGCGGAAAAATAGCGACTCAACGCAGCGCGCAGATGGATCAATTCGAACCCGCCCACCGCAAAGCATGTAATTAAGAAACTCATCAAGGAAAAGCAAAAGACCTCCGACTTGACGGAGGTCTTTTGCTTTTCACCTGTGGTGACCGAGGTTAGTTAATGTCGTTGTTGCGCGTGGCCGCGTCCTCAAGGCTTAAAATCCTACGCTCCCAGCTCTCGAGAACCTCAGGCGTGTAGCATGTTTTCGTGTCTTCGGGCTTCGTACCAGAGCGCGAGTTCGACACGGTTCCAGAGTCCCAGTTTGTCGTAGATGGCTCTGAGGTAGTTCTTGACGACGTGTTCCGTCGTTCCGATTGCGTTTGCGATATCTCGGTTCTTGAGCCCTTGGGCCACGAGTTCGATGACCCGGCGCTCCCGGTCGCTTGGGCCGCGTTTTCCGTAGCGTTCCCCTCTGAACATAATTGCCTCCGATATAAAAGTGTCGCGAGTTTTACCCGCTTGATGCCGGTCTTAATTCCAAACCTGACGAAAAGGCGGTTGAAATGCGCCTTTACCGTCCGCCTTGCAATCTTGAGTTCCTTGCCTATCTCATCATTCTCGCAACCTTGGAGCAGCAGTTCCGCGATTTGTTTCTCCCGCGGAGCCAATTGAAAAGGTGTTTCCTTCATGAATTCCCCCAAATAAGGAACGCCCAAACGCCCGGAAAGCTTTCATACCGTATGCAGTCCCTCTTGTGTGTACCGGGGACTTGCTCAGCGAGGAGCGAAACTTGTTGATTGGCTGTGTACCAAAATTAATAGCACTCACCGTGCCACGCCTAAATGGTTTTTCACAGGCAATCGCAAATTCGGGGCAAGTTCCGGCCCGACTTCGAGTTGCGAACTTGCTCAGGAGAAAGCCAGGGATTGATTTGACACGTTGGAAAATAAAATCTGGCGGCCTTAATGGTGCCCGCACGCAGCTAGAAGTTATTTAGATACAGCAATTAAGGACCCCGCTCGGCATGGGGCGCAAGTTGCATCGCCGCTTCCCGCCGGATTCATCTGATATGCCCTTTGCGGCACTTGACTGCCGATGAGTCGGCACAATTTTTTTCAGGACAGAGCCCTCCCAGCGACAGCTTTAATAGATTAAGTATATCTACTTATGTCAAAAGTTCCTTCTACAGCAAGTTCTCAGAACTAATTACACTATTGCCGATGCCGGTCACAAGATTGTCCGAGCGAAAGCCCAATTTAGCTGTACTGGCCACAACTCGAAAAGCCCGTAAATCTCATCCACTGAAAGGGATGTGTTACCGCTGGGTTTCAGCTGCCACTTTTGCAGGTGCGGTGGCTTACGTAGTAATCTAAAATGAAGTTTTGCGGCTTAATTCCCGTCAGAACCAGCGGGCTTGAGTGCCGTCTCGAGATTTCTAACGTATTCATAACTCAATACATATGGGAGGTCTAAAGATTTGACCGCTTCGACCAGCCACTTGATTCCGCCACATGGCGGCGAATTGATTAATTTACACCCTCCTGCTGACCAGGTTGAGGACACTAAGACCAAATCCCGGGAATGGCCGTCTTGGGACTTAACCCCGCGCCAGCTTTGCGACCTCGAACTGCTGATGAGTGGCGGGTTCTCGCCACTTCGGGGATTCATGACCCGCGCGGACTACGAAGGCGTCTGCCACAACATGCGATTGCAAAGCGGCGTCCTATGGCCCATGCCGATCACGCTGGACGTGAAAGAAGAGTTCGCCAAGACCCTCAAGCCCGGGACAAGCAAGGTCGCGCTTGCGCGATCCCGAAGGCGTGATGCTCGGCTGTTTTAAATGTAGAAGAAGTTTGGCAGCCTGATCGCCAGGCCGAAGCCAAGGCGGTCTTCGGCACCACCAGCGCGGCCCATCCCGGGGGTGGACTATCTACTGAACAAAGGCAAACCCGTGGTACGTGGGCGGAACAGTCGAGGGAATGCAATCGCCCTCTCATTATGATTTCAAGGATCTGCGCCTCACTCCCGCCGAGCTTCGTGCCGAATTCGCGCGCTTAGGTTGGCGGCGGGTCGTTGCCTTTCAGACTCGCAACCCCATGCACCGCGCTCACGTCGAACTCACATTCCGTGCCGCGAAACAAGTCGAGGCAAATCTGCTGATTCATCCTTCAGTCGGCATGACCAAGCCCGGCGACGTGGATTACTACACCCGCGTCCGCTGTTACCAATTGCTACTTTCGAAATATCCACATGGGACGGTCAAATTGTCCCTGCTGCCACTCGCGATGCGCATGGGCGGTCCGCGCGAGGCCATTTGGCACGCCATAATCCGCAAGAATCACGGCTGCTAACGCATTTCATCGTAGGCCGCGATCATGCTGGCCCCGGCAAGGACACTGACGGCAAGCCCTTCTACGGACCCTACGATGCGCAGGAACTCTTCAAGAAACACGAAGGCGACATGGGCGTCACCATGGTGCCCTTCCAAATGATGGTGTTATCTCGAAGATCAGGATCGATACGTCCCTGCCGACGAAGTTCCCAAAGGGCGTCTCGCGTGCTCAATATCTCCGGCACCGAACTGCGCCGTCGCCTTAACGAAGGCAGCGAAATCCCCGCCTGGTTTACTTATCCGGAAGTGGTCCAGGAGCTTGCGCCGAAGCTATCCGCCGCGTCACAAACAGGGTCTTACGATCTTCTTCACGGGCCTTTCGGGATCGGGAAAGTCAACGATCGCAAATGTTCTGATCACTAAATTCCTGGAAGCTGGCGGCCGCCCCGTTACATTGCTCGATGGCGATCTGGTTCGCAAGCACTTGTCGTCAGAATTCGGATTCTCGAAAGAACATCGCGATATCAACATCCGCCGCATCGGCTACGTGGCGTCGGAAATTACGAAAAATGGCGGCATCGCCATCTGCGCGCCCATCGCTCCGTATGATGCGACCCGCAAGCACGTTCGAAGTGCCATCGAGCCGTATGGCGGATTCATTCTCGTCCACATCGCCACCTCGGTCGAAGTCTGCGAGCAGCGGGACCGTAAGGGGCTTTATGCCAAGGCCCGAGCCGGCATATTAAAAGAATTCACCGGCATTTCTGATCCTTACGAAGAACCGAAAGATGCCGAAGTTGTGATCAACACGGCGGAACTCACCGCCGAAGAAGCCGCGCAACAGATCATCCTCCATCTCGAGAGAGAAGGCTTCATCGGGGCCGCATCTTAATCAGCGCGGAACCATGACTAAATTGCGCCCTTTTCTCGCGGGCACCCTCGCATGATCCGTCAGGGATCGCGGCATAGAATTCATCCTTCGCTCTGCATTGGGATTATGACTTAATTTTGTCCAACGAATCCCTAGTCACCTGAAAAATACTCCCGAGTACGGTACGATATGCAACATTGTCGCTGAACCAGGGATTCGTATGGGATCCCGTTAGCCATCCCCCCATCATCAGTAAGGAACTGCGTGCGAAAAGGGGAGAAAGTGTCTCTCGGCGGTAGTGTAGCAACACCATTTACATGTTAATAGCGCTCAAAATTTTGATTGGCTTGGTAGTCGGCACATTGATTGGCCTCACCGGCTTAGGCGGCGGGGTTCTATTGTTGCCTCTGCTGATTTTTGTTTTGCATGTACCGCCGATCATTGCCGTTGGCTCCGATGCAGTCTTCAACTTCGTTACCAAGATCGGATCCAGCGCAGTGCACCTGAGCCGAGGCACGGTTCGTCGCCGGGTCGTGTTAGCGCTCGCGGCGGGCAGTGTTCCCGGCTCTATCCTGGGTGTCACCTTTCTCACTCATCTTCGGCACATCTATGGCGATGGAGTAAATGATTTCATCAAGACCGCAATCGGCTTGCTGCTGATATTAATCCCGATCCTGTTGCTCCTACAGCGCCGCATCGAAGTTAGCGTAGCCGTCAGAAAACCCACCGCGAAATCTTTCCTTGGCATGACTGTCATCGGCCTGGTTGCCGGCTTTCTAGTCGGCATGACTTCCGTGGGTTCGGGCAGCATCATCATGATGCTCTTGCTATTGTTTTATAGCTACCCTCCGAAAGTCATGGTGGGCACCGATATCGTTCATGCGGTTATCCTTACGGGAGTAACCAGCCTCTTGCATTATCGCCTCGGAAATGTGAATCCGGGTCTGGTAGGTTGGTTATTGATTGGATCGATTCCGGGTGGTTTGATCGGATCGCATCTGAGCACCCGTGTGCCGGTCCTATGGCTTCGCCGAATTCTCTGCGCCGTTCTTCTGATCACCGGCGCGAGAATGTTGTGGGCTTGAACATCGCCTGGAGCACTACATTTGACAACTGCGAATGACTCCGAACTCCAACGCTGAAACCCTCCAACGAATTGAAGCGGCCCTCGAATCCGCGCGCAAGATTTTCGCCCGTTTCACTCCGGGCGCCATCGCGGCGGAGTACAAAGTCGGGCACGATCCGGTCACAGAAGCCGACCGCGCTCTGGACGCTGCCCTTCGGAAGGAATTGTTGCGCAATAGCAAGGACGAGGGCTGGCTGTCCGAAGAAACCGTTGACGACTTCAGTCGTCTTGGCAAACACCGTGTGTGGGTCGTCGATCCACTCGATGGTACTCGCGAATTTGTCTCCGGGATACCCGAGTTCTGTGTTTCTATCGGTATGGTCGAAGATGGGCAGCCTGTGGCGGGCGGGATTTGCAATCCCGCGACCGGAGAGATTTTTATCGGTTCGCTTGAAACTGGCATTACTTACAATGGCAAAGAGGCTACTGCCAGCCAGCGCACAACGTTGGTTGGGGCCACGGTGCTCGCCAGCCGCAGCGAAGTAAATCGCGGCGAATGGGAAGTCTTTCAGTCCGCGCCCTTCAAGGTTAAGCCGATGGGTTCGGTAGCTTATAAACTCGCATTGGTTTCCGCTGGACTGGCTGATGCGACTTTTACTCTGACCCCCAAGAATGAATGGGACGTCGCTGCTGGAGCCGCACTCGTTTTGAGCGCGGGTGGATGCGTACAGACTCTCGAAAATGCTCCTCTGCGTTGCAACAATAAAAATCCACTGCTGTCTGGATTGATCGCCAGTGGGCCCGCTCTACGTGACGTGTTGACTTCGCTCTTGAAAAGTCATCTTCAGCCCGCTCCTCAACCCTGACCGTCGGCCATCCCTCATGGTCTTTCTCATGTATCACGAGATTGAGTCGCCCGGACGCACGCTCTGTCAGAGCGCACCCGGATACACACGTTACGCCGTACGCGAAAAAGATTTTCGCGCGCAGATGAACCATCTGAAAGAAAGCGGCTGGCGCGGTGTGGATGTGGGCCATGCATTGTCATTCCATCCTTCGACCACCGCCATCACCTTCGATGATGGTTGCGAAACCGATTTGGTGCTCGCAGCTCCAATTCTCGATGAGCTTGGTTTCGGAGCCACCTTCTATATCACGGCCGAATTCCTGGGAAAACCGGGGTATTTGACCCACGCACAACTGCGCGAACTGACTTCTCTCGGCTTCCCAATCGGTTGTCATTCCCTGACACACGCGTACCTGTCAGACTTGGACGAGGCGGGCCTCCGGCGCGAAATCGTAGATTCAAAAAATCAGTTGGAACAACTTATCGGGAAAACCGTCGAAGATTTCTCCTGCCCCGGCGGACGTTATAACCGCCGCACCATCGCCGCGGTTCAAAACGCGGGATATCGGACGCTGGCCACCAGCAATTCCCGCACAAATTCTCCCGATACAGATCGTTTTGAACTGTGCCGTGTCCCGGTTATGCGCGAAACTACGCTGCATGACTTTGCGTCGTACTGTCGCGGTCGCGGGCTATGGCGATTACGTGTCCGTGAATCATTGCGGTACGTTGGCAAACGGGTACTGGGAAATTCGCGGTATGACCGCCTCCGCGAGCGTTCCCTCCAGAAGTAACCCCTGAATTCCAATTATTGATAGCCCAGCCTGTACAAGAACGAGGGTACTGACGGGACGGATATTGGGGCGGATATCAATGCCATCCAGGTAGCCACGGCGAGGCCGACTAGCAGCGCGAACATGCTAGCGACGAGAGTCTACTCGCACTAGCCCTTAACGCTAACTTTTGAGAACGACAGAATTGCCCGGCCCGGTGCGGGACTGCCCATCGAGGTTGCCGGACGGAAGGTGGTAAATGTCATAAGGTCAATCAGCATGTTTTTCACTTGAGGAGTCAAGTCCTGCGATCCGCCCGACTCCGACAAAATCCGATAGTCCTCGACCCGACCGCTCGAATTCACATACGCCTCGATCACCAGTGAATCGTCGCTGACTGAACCCATTACATTGCCGAACGACGACTGCTCCAACTGGGGCGCAGTGGAAAGCATCAGCGGCACATCCGCATTTCCTGCTTGCAGCGGAAGAGCCGAGAATCCCAGAAAAATCCCAAAGATAAGCACGGCTGTGACCAGACCAGCGGTAGCTGGAACCACGAATGCGCGTGTGGCATTATCGAGCCGAAACAATATGTACCTCAACGTAGAATCGCGCCGATGCGCAATCTCGCGCGAGATCGCAAGGCGAAGTTTCAACGAAAGATCACGGGGAGCCTTCCGCCGCGCCGCTTGCGCCAGTAACAGTTGGGTTTGGCGCACTTCCCTGTATGCCATTTGGCACTCTTCGCAGCCGCCGAGGTGCTCATCTAAAATCCGCATCTCCGTTCCGGTGACGGCGCCATCCACATATGCGGAGATCAGCGATTTCACTCGCGAGCACTTCATGGCATCACCTCCGAAGGGGTACCGACGGGAGGTTTGGAGCAGTGTCGCGACCCACTTTCATCAGGCACCTCTATACCCAGTTGCTGTCCGGATTCGCGGATGTACGGGACCAGGCGTTGCCTCAGCGCATCGCGGCCGCGTGTGAGCCGGGACTTGACTGTCCCCAAAGACACTCGCATGATCTCCGCAATTTCTTCGTAAGACATCCCCTCCAGATCGCGGAGAACAACTGTCGTCCGATAAGGCTCTGAGACTTTCCGCAATTCCTGTTCTACTCGGGCCCGCACTTCTTCATGGGCCGCGCTATCGAAAGGTGACTCACCTTTATCCACGAGGGATTCTGGCGCTATGAGATCAGGATGAAATGTAGACGACGGCTCGCACATGGAAACTTCTTGTGCTTTGTGCCGGAACCACCATCGTCTGCGGTTTGAAGCTTCATGAATCGCGATGCGATATATCCATGTCTTCAGGCTGGATTCTCCATGAAAGTGTTTCATCCCGCGGAACACCTTCAAGAAGACTTCCTGCGTGGTATCCGCAGCGTCGGCGGGATCGTTCACGACCCGGTGAACCAGGCTATAGATGGGTTGATGAAACTCGCCGATCAGCGAGGCATAGGCTTCTTCGGACCCGGCTTTGAGTTCGGCAACAATGGCCGATTCCTGGGTCCTTATTCCTATCGCACTAGCGAGATTGCCCAAGCTGGTGGCTCCGGCCAGAGTGGTCATGGCTTCACCCCGATTATAGGATCTTTTTGGCTGCGCGATACCATCCAAATATCGCCGGCTTCAAACCGATTTTGGAACGCCAAGCCTATGCTCACACTTATTTAGACCCCGACGGTCGGAGCAGGGTTCCTGGATAGTTGCACTAAGGATGCCGAGAGGAAGGCGGAACGTAACTACATGATAAGCAATGCCTAAACGCACCCCGGCGAACGCTATTGTGGGGGAGGAGTTGTCGCCGGAGCCGCTATAGGCGGCGTCGCGGGCTTGGCAGTCTTGTGGACGACCTTTTTCTTCACGGGTTTCTTTTCTGGCTCAGTGTCATCCACGACAACCTTTTTGGGAGGGGCCGCGCTTATCGTGGCCTGAGCATTCCGCAACTCAGCCCGCAGATGCCCTAATTCATTTTCTTTCGCGGTGGCAAGCACATCCATCCGGTCCGCAACCACGTGGCGCGACTTTTCCATGGCGTTCAAATCATTTTGCAAAGATTGGAATTCATCTTTGGAACCAAATGCACCGGCCGACTCGACCACAGACGCGAATACGTCATAGAGAGCGTCAAGATTTCGATAGAGCTTGAAAGTCTCCGGCAAATTTTCCGGCGAGTTTTTAAGCAGTCCTACAATTTCAGGCATTGCGCTCTGCAGATTCCGCTGAATGGATTGAACGTCAGCATCGGTCTGCCGCTTAGTTGTTCCGTCAGTCTTCCACTTCTCGATCCGCAACTTGGCTAGGTCGAGCTGTGTAGCTTGCGAAGCCTGCTGCAGGTTCGACAGCAAGTCGTTCAACTGAGTAACGGAAGAATAAGAGACAGGCGCGGAAGCGCCCGCTGTGTCGGAAGACCCGGATTGCGCAAAAACCATTCCGGCGGCAAGCATCCACACAAGCGACCACTCAAATGCTTGGATAAGTTTTCTAGGCATGGTCAATATTTTTAATTCCCATTCAGCATACGCATTATCTCAGCTTTGGTGAAGAATTGGCTGCTCCGGTTGTACGTTGACTATCCCATGCGGCTAAGCGAGAATTAGCATACAACACGCCGCAATGAAAAAGTGGGCCTGTGGCGCAGCTGGGAGCGCGCTTCCATGGCATGGAAGAGGTCGTCGGTTCGATCCCGACCAGGTCCACCAAATTCCTTCAGTGACTTAGCGGACAAGCCGCATTACAGGCCGTTTCGGAAATTTCAAGAAGAGGCCGGATTTAAACTTACCCCGAATGAAAACACTCACGGCTCAGCGGCCGTCACTAATACAAGCCGTGCGCTGCGTATTCGGAAGGCTTACGATCGGGTTGCCTTGCTGGTCAATGTTAGAGAACATGCAGCTGGTGTTGTCAGGTCTAGCCACGCCGAATCCACTGTCAATCTGATTGAAATTGTATTTATTGTTCGCGTTCCCGCTTCGTTTGAACGCGATCGCCTCGACCGATCTAGGCCTGGGAGAATCGGCAGCAATACGGTTTCCCGCAATGAGAGCATTCGTTACGTTCCCCTGAAAAAGAATTCCGATCACTGAATTGGAATTAATTTCGATGGTATTCGACAGAATTTGAAAGTCTGAATATTGCGCTCCTCCACCTATTACGATTCCGTAGTCGGCGGGATGAATAATGTGATTATTCTGAATAACCACGCCCTCGTTCACGTCACTATCAATATTGAATCCGTATTGCGAGCCGATGGACGTGTTGTCATGGAATCGCGCTGCGCTAAGCGCCCAGCCTCCAAAAGCAACCTGGTAGCCGTTCACAGTATTGTTTCGAACTTCTCCCACAGCATTTGCCATGGAAATCGCAGTGCAATGCCCACCTCCCCAATTGCTCATCGTCACATACTCAATGAGATTCTTCTGAGAAGGAGGTTGCTGGAAATTCACGGACATGATTGAAACCGGAAAAGTCTCATAGAACTTGCCTTTCAAATCGCTGCCCTCTGACTCCGCGTTGATCACCTTTACCCGGTGAATCCAATGTCCGCCACCGTCAGATCGCAAGTTAATTGCCGCTAGATTTGCCTTGCCAATTGCAGAGTAATTATCGTCAATCTCCAGATCCGATATTTCTACTCCGGATGCCGAATCCGAAACGGTTCCGAACACCAAGCCCGAGACAATCCCCGATCGTGCCCGCCGGTAAACATCGCTTAGTCGTAGCACCGTACCAGTCTCGTTGCTGCCCGCACCATGAATCCGCCAGTTCCGGCCGACCGTGAATCCCGCGGGCGCGTACTTGTAATCTATGACTCCTTGATGGCCGATTCCGATTATGTAGTCGTAGACTCCCTTGGTATTGAACGTGCCGGGGCCGAGGCACACGATCACACTTGCTTCTCCCGCTTCGGACTTGCGCCGCAGAATTGAATCTAATTCACGGCCGTCAAGAGGATTCCTCTTGGTTCCTGACCCTCTCATGCCATCTGAGCGCACGGCGAAGAATACGGTATGAGTAGAATCTGCCGCGCAGTCGTTAGTAAGTTGGGCGCGAACTTTCGGCACTGTCAGTAGCGCCAATGAAAAGGCGAGAACAACCGATAATTTTGCGGAATGCATTCCCCACTTGCGGCTAGCGCGAAATATAAGGAGCCTGACGCATCAAAATCCTGTTCTCCCAAAACGTCCCTAGCTTCTTGGCGGGATCGGAAAATACGGCAGCGGCAGCCCATTCACAATCGCATGAGGATTGTCTTCCACCAATGCTCGTGCGACGTCAGCTCCGCAAATCTCCTCAACCGCCTCGCGAGCGTGGGACAACTGCGGAACGCGATTCTTGGTGTCGTGAGCATCCGTTGCCAGAACATGGACTGCCTCGTGTTTCAGCAGCCATTGGGCCGCACGCCATGCCCGTTCCCCCCAGAATCCCGTGATCGCCGACGCGGTAACCTGCACCGCACAACGCATCTCCACCCATCGCATGACGCGTTCAGGATCCTGCTGAAGAATAGGATTGCGTTCGGGGTGCGTAATCACCGACGTAATGCCCTTTTCGTGCATCTTCGCCAGGCAGTCATCTATTTGCGCCGGGATGCTGTAATTGCTCAACTCGACCAGCACATATGAAGTGCCTTCTATGCAGTATCGTGAAGGCGTCACCATGAAATCCTGAAAATTTTCGTAGGAAAGATGAAAGTCGCACCCCAGGCTGAATCGCGGAAACTTCCCAACCCGCTGTCTCAAACTGTCGAGCAAATCGGACAAATATTGCCGGTCGTAATGATAACGATCATTAGCATGTGGAGTAGCGACGATATGCTGAATGCCGTCCGCGGAAGCCATACGGCACATCTCTTCCGCGGCTTCCCATGACTTCGGACCGTCGTCCACGTCAGGCAGGATGTGGCAATGAACGTCAATCACAGCTTGTGATTCCGGCACAAAGTCATTAAGCCGATTTAAGCAGATTTCCCCTGAAAAGGCCAAAGTGGAGGCGTGGACAACCCATGGCGGGTTAGTGGAATCTCTCTCTTAGCCTCTTTCCTTGGCAGTAAGAGTTGGCGAGGCTCGATTGATTCGTCCGAGGTAAAAAGTGGATGACTTCAGTTTTTCGCCGCGTATTTTATGTCATTACATTCACGCTATTCTTCGCTCTCTCAGTGATGGCGGACAGCGTCGCTTTCACCGATTTGGACGACGGCGGCGATCATTTCGTCGGCGGTTTTCCTATTTCCGGCCCGTCGCAGAGCCTCGGAAACGCATTCACTGCTTGCGTCGGCGGAGATCTTCCCCAAATAGACTTGGGCTTAACCAATTTCTTGCGACCCATGAGATAGACGTCAAGAACAGTGTATGGAGCTACAACAAAAGCAGGTGACCAACAGCCTCGGAGGACGAACTATTGATTTTCAGCCAGAAACCCAGCAGCCTTAGCTACCGCTTGCCGCCTCTTTCTAGGCGATAACGAGGCACACTTCTGACGCTAATTCCACTGCGCTGCGATGAAGCCAGAATGATCGGTTCCATAATGTCAGCAGTTATTTCTGAGTGGATGTGTGGGTTCCACACATGCACGAACTCGGTATGTGCCGTTGTACTTCGGTTCATTCCAACAACGTGCAGAACGTCCCGTTCAGGGATGTAAACAACCCGTTGATCTCCATAATCGGCGCGCAACGAGATATTTGTAAGTACCCATGCCCACGTCTTGCTCTTCGAGGCTCATACGAAGCGTAGCTTCCTATTTTGACGAACCGTCGGCGTGAATCCAACGACTTTGAAGGTGCCGTCCTTGTTTTGTGTAAGGTCGACAGAGCCGCCCGTTGGTTCTTGTGCCATTTCGTAGGTCTGGTGATATCTGCGGAGCCAGAAAGGCATACGACTTTTTTGATGGCCGCTTCCTTCATTCGCTCTCATGAAGTCGTCCCAACACATATGGACAACAAACTGAAAGGGAAGGGCCACCACTGCGCAAGCAATTGAAGTAATCCACATCCTCTAACAATTGCTCCTTGTTGTGCTTTCGGCTACATTTGATGGGATTGCCCAGCGCGATCCATTGACGGGCCTGTAGCTCAACGGTTAGAGCAGCAGACTCATAATCTGTTGGTTGTAGGTTCAAATCCTACCGGGCCCACCAACTTTCGGTATTGCGTAGTCATCTGTTTCGAGCTACAACAGTTCCTGCTGGAGGTGGTAAATGCTCGAAGTCCTGCGCCATGGAAAGACGCACACTTATCTACAGCCACTCATGCTCGGCGTGATTATCCTGAGCCTGCTCACCCTCAGCGCCGCCGCGCAAAAAGTCATTGTCCAATTTGACCGCGCTGCGGACTTCAGCAAGTACAAGACTTTCGCCATCCGCAACGGCCAGTTGAGCAGCAGAAATCCTGCACTAAACAGTGATTTGGTGAAAAAGCGTTTCGATTCCGACATCGAACGCTATCTCACCGCGAGAGGTCTAACGGAAGTCGCCGATCATCCCGATCTGAACGTGGTCTACCGGTTTGGCTCCGCCCGCAAAATGAAGGTCGAGACTTACCCTGCCGGATGGTACGGCTGGGGTACACGCGCAGTTCGAGTCCCATATGCCGAGGGCACGCTGGTCCTTGACCTTCGCGACCCCAGCACTCGTTCACTCGTCTGGCGAGCTATCAGCAGCGAGGATAAGGAAGATCCCAACAAGATCGAAGGCAAACTCGACGATATGGTCAAGAAGTCCTTCGACAAATATCCTCCGAAAATAAAATAATCCCGAGCGCATGGGGCCAAATCTACCTTACGTCCACTCAGGGCGTGTAATCCCTTCCACTGCACACGCAAAATTGCCGTACCGGAACCTACCCAAAAAGCTAAAGCCTCTACCGGATTCCCCAAGTAAACCCTCTCTCATACAGTCTCCATAGGCCGAATGAAAGCTCCCGGAGGCGTTACCGATGACGAAATCGAAATTTACATTTGCGGCAACATTGCTCTTGGCTGCCAGTTTCGCTGTTGCCCAGGAGACAACTTCTCATAGCAGCACAAATTCAAGCACATCAACTGGTTCAACCGCGACTGAAAGCGCACCGCAGGCTACTCCCACTCAACCTTCCACTCCGACAACCGATTCATCTGCGACCCCATCTTCTGATCAGGCCGCACAACCAGCAGCCAGTGACGCTTCAGCCGCCGCCATCACCGGATGTTTGTCTGGCTCCGCTGTAGCCGGCACCTACACTTTGACCGATCCTGCGGGCACGGTTTACAGTCTCGCCGGCGACGATAACGATCTGCGCACTCTAATCGGCAATCAGGTTCGGGTGACGGGTCAAGCGATGGATGCCACCACTAACTCTATGAGCGACGTCAACGCGAATGCTGGCTCCACTCCAGCAGATCATCCCGTTTCCAGCAAGTCTTTTCACGTAACTGGCGTCACGAAGTTAGCGGGAACGTGCGCCAATGGAAGCGCCCCCAGTGAAAAGAAAAGCACCGGACCAACCGCGGCTAACTTTGGCGCCACCGTAGAAATGGCCGCCCTGCAAGCCGGAACCGCAGCAGGATCAGGGTCCGCGCAGCCTGGGACATCAGGTTCAGCCTCGGGACAAACCAGCACCACAAGTTCCCCGAGTGCGACCCCCGGATCCAGCACGGCCGGACAAACGGGATCACCTACCACGGTGACCCCACCCGCTGGTTCAACTTCGACAACGCAAGATACCAATACGCCCGGAACTCTGCCGTCCACCACGCCCGATGCAACCCCGGCACCAAATGGTGGCACAGCGGCTCCGGCGCCGAATACAGCAGCTCCAAATCCGGAAACTGCGGCGCCAACTCCGCAGACCGCAGCTCCTAACCCGGGCTCCGCTACCACACCTGAAACTGTACCCGGTTCACCAATGCCAGGCTCGACTACAACTCCGGGAACCGTTCCGGAAACGACTCCGAAAACTTCGCCGCCCAATCCTCCCCCAACTGCAACACCGCAGCGTTAATGGCTGGCGATTTTTTCGAAAGGGTCCGCTATCCGGCGGACCTTTTTATTTTTATTTTGTCTTGGCTCCGCATTTGGATTGGTGTCGCAAGAAACTACATTCGGCGCATTGTGAGATAATTTTCTCGAACCAAAAAGAGGACTTCATGCCCGAGCACAAGGTATTTTGCGCCAAGCTCCACAAAGAACTTCCCGGATTGGACGAGCCTCCGTTCGATACTGAACTCGGCAATAAAATCTACAATCAAGTCTCGCGCGAAGCCTGGACCGGCTGGACCGAGTTCTGCAAAATGCTTTTGAACGAATACCGCCTGAATCCGGCCCGCCGCGAAGATCAGGAAGTAATCGTGAAGCAGATGGAACAATATTTCTTTGGCGAAGGCGCGGCACTCCCCGCCGAATACGTTCCTCCCGCGCAGAAATAATATTTTCCTATCTACCAGGCGGCCCGCCGTTGCATCCAAAAGAAAAACCCTTCTGGAGGATCCACTCTTTTATGTTTCGCAAAATTTGCGCCGTCATACTTTTTTCTACCGCATTCATCACCGTCGCCGCAGCTCAAATCCCTACCAGCGGCAACGTCTTCGTCGGATATTCATACTTGAGCAGCGACTTAAACAAAGATTCCACCGGACTCGATCCAGTTCCCGCAAGCCGCGCAAGTTTAAACGGCTGGAACGGCTCGTTGGAGGGAAAGGTTTTCCCCTTCTTAGGGATTGTGGCCGACCTTAGCGGCCATTACGGCTCCGAAAACTTCCTGGCTCCCGCTCCTCCCTCGTGCGGCCCTCCTGGATTCGGATGCGTCGTGAATGCGAAGGCCAAAATGTACAGCGTGATTTTTGGACCCCGTCTCTCCGTGCCCGTCGGGAAATTTACGCCGTTTGCCGAAGCTATGGTTGGCGTGTCTCACATCAGCGGGAGCGCGTCTGGATTCTCCAATTCCAACACCTCATTCGCCGACGCGCTAGGCGGAGGCATTGATTACCGCATCATCCACGGACTAGGACTCCGCTTCGAAGGAGACCTCCTCCAAACCCGCTTCTTCAGCAACACCCAAAACAACGTCCGTCTCTCCACCGGCCTGGTGCTCCACTTCTAACTGGGGCTCCAATTCTAATTAGACTGGCTTTGTCCGAAAAACCCCCACCTTGTCATTCCGAGCCGCTCGCAGCCGCGCCCCGCGCGGCGAGAACGTGCCGAGGAATCTGCTTTTGAAAACAGGTGCCCCACGTTTCGCCGACTTTGCGAAACGTGGGTTTATTAAACTTGTCATCCTGAGCGACTGTTCTTCTTCGCTTGCGAAGAAGAACCAAGTCGAAGGACCCCTACCCTCCGCCGTACTCTACCTCGGTCCAATTCACTCCCGCTCTCCCTCCGCCGCAGCAAATTCCATCCCTCCATATACTGAAAAAACTTATGCCCTTTTCGCGGAGTAAGATTCAACGAAAGATTTCCCTCCACGATCTCAAACGGAATGATGTACCAGACATCGATCGGCACCAGATACACCGCAAAAAAATCCAGCTTCCCGCTTGCATACCGCTGCCTCTTCGGACCAACAATATTGCACGTGAACGACCCCTTCCGCCGAAACGTCGTGGACTTCACCTGTACCCTCGTAAACCGCCCATTGTCTTCCACTCCCACGTCATAACTCGCCGAGTCCCCATGCGGCTTCGAAACGTTGAATCCCCGGTCCGTCGCTCGCGCCATAAAACACAATTCCGCCCACTCCCCCCGTTGCTTGCAAGTCCTGCCATCGCCATCAGTAATTTTCACAATAATTCCTTTATGTTGATTCCGTTTGTGTGCCACGGACGCCGTCGTCCGTGGCCTTTGCTCTTCTATGAAAACGCCGCCAATAAAAAAAGCGGCCCGCAGGCCGCTCACTGATTCCTTTGAACAAAAGCTTATACTTCTATTATATCAATCAGAAATACCTAAATGCGCCACCTTAGCTGCAAGTTTATTAGCCCTATTTGCATGAACATAGCGAATTCATGCCTTTTTTGCCTATTGACAAGATTCCGCCCAAATCCCAAATTCTGACTTTTTTGGACTTGTCACCCCGAGCGCCTTGTTCCCCACTCAAGGTTCCCCATTCAAGCTCCGCTTGAGCTGGGATTTTTAACCTCCGCCTCCGGTTAAATTGTGTGGCGCGGACGCACCCGTCCGTGGCCTTTGATCTTTCTTGAATTTGTCATCGTGCGCGATGAATGTCGCGCCTACACGACCAGCAGCCGATGAAAGGAATTATTGTTTCCAATCTTGTTCAATATTTGAAACATCAAATCCCCGAACTCGTTCGACGACTCCCAATATCTCCTGCGGTTCTGCTTGTCCATGAATCGCAATATCAAATCGTCCTCCGGCGCGTCGGTATTCGAAAGAAATTCTTCGTACTTTTCAAGAAGAAGTTTCAATGAGGCGTGCGCCGTTTCGACCTCGACCTGCGTGAGCAACCACTCCAATCGTCCGGTGGGAGAGAGTGAAATCATGTGCTCGGCGTCAGTCGGGCTAACCGTTGCGTTCTTTGAGAAGACTGCGAGCAGATATAGAAGAGCTGAATAGCAGGTTAGCAGCCGACTATGTTTTAGCTTGTAATTCTTAATTCGCCGTTTTGCCATTTCCCTTTCGGGTTCGCTCCTGGTGTGAGCCTCATAATTTACACAGAAGGTTCTCCACATTCGCAAAATGTCATTCGCTAAGAACGCAGGCATAAAATCACTTTTGTGCCCCACATAGTCCCTCCAGTAAGCTGCAATGACCTCGTTCGTGGCTTGGTGGTAAGGGGCTGTGCCTATCAAAACTGAGCTCTCTAGCAAGAGCAGTAGCCGTGCGGTGAAAGTATTCTCTATGTCATCTTTCGGCGTGCCAAGTGTGTCAACCAGCCCGGTTACGTGTAGCCCACGAGATACTGTCCATCGCGGGAGAACTCAGGAAATTTGAGGTGTCTTCCAGCCTGAATCAGGTCCGCTTTTACGAGAATTTGATCTAACCGAGAGAGTTCTGGAAGGTCGCGCGCGCACTGCGAGATGACAAATAAATCGAGATCACTGTGTGCGCTTGCCTCTCTGCGCCCGAAAGAACCCGTCATGTAAACGCAGGCTATTTCCGCGCAAAGTTTCTCTGCACCCGTAAGCCGTTGGCGGAGATTCTCGACGCGCTCGGCAGCCTCTACCCGTCTGCGATTAAGGAGTTCCCCCATGAATTCCCTTCCATTGGAAGACATTCGCGAAGATTTCCGCCTGCTCCATCGCATCTTCGAGTGCATGATGAGTATGTTTGCCCCGTGGCCGGAGCGAGGGAAGCAGCTTTGACTTGCCAGCTTCGGCGATCGGTATCCCGGCCTTCACCGCAAATGCCGTCTTGATGTCGAAACAAAGCGAGTGATTAAAGGGAGACGCTCCCGTAAAACGTACGAAATACCAGTAAAGCCACGACCAATCAAAACTCAAAGGGTAAGCCACCAGCACAGGCTTCGCTTGACCTGCAATTCCTTCAATCCAGCGACGCGCCTCTACCATCGCCGATTCCGGGCTTGCGCCTTCCTTCAGTAGTCTCTCCCGATCTAGGCCGTTCACGCTCAACGCATCAGATTGGAAGTTTTCGGAGATAGGCCTCAACTCCCGATAAAAAGTCTGCGCATAGTTCTCCGGCTGCACGAAACGGATGCCGTCAAAAACACCGGCATAGACTAATCCAAACGACAATATGGAGTATGGACCCGGAATCGGCCCATCAGTCTCAACATCCGCCGAGAAGTAGACATCCACAGCACGCCCGTTGCTGCTTGTTCTGTTCATCCCTTCCATGACGATACTCTCATCCGGATGCTGCGCGGCTAGAACGGCATTCATAAGGTAGGTTCCTTTTCAGATGGCGGCTGGCACCGTCGCGAGGCAATTGTAAAGACACAAAACCGTTGCTGAACGTTACCACAGTAGGCGCTTAGGAAAATCAGGGTTTTATTCGGCGGAATCTAAACACTACAAGCCTTTTTCGCAACACGGTTCCTAGGAGTGCTCAAGGGTGCTAACGGACGCCCCGAAAATAGGTCACGGCGACAGCCTGAAACCTACCCGCCCTCATCAAGAAATTCCTGCCACGAAGATATGCAGTGCCGTCAACCGGTCAAGAAGTCAATCTGAGTGCGTGATTGAAAAGCTCGTCAAAGAACTTCTCACGGTATTCAGGGTCCTCGATGAGACGAATAATGTCGTACGGATGACGCACAAGTCGGTCCGCTTCCAATCGGGCTGCCACTTCTCGAGTCTCCACAGCCGTCAGGAGAAATGTCTCGCAGCGCGGGGACGTATTCACCGCATGTTCGAATGTTTTCTTGGCGGCGCCATATCTTTCCAAGGCACCAGCAGAGTCGATACCGCCTTTGATTTCCAAAACCGCCAGGTAATGACCGTCACGTCGAAATGAAACGTCCGGATCGGACCCGAATTGCATGCGAATGTTATCCCGAAGGACGAAGCTGCGCGGTAGAGCGTCAGGATTCGCAAGCTGTTCCGAACTCATGCTAGGCTCGACAATAAGCCCCAAGTCGGCAATTTTCGTCACGAGCATATCTCGGATTCGAGCTTCTGCGATCTTGCCCACACGGCCACGCGAGGACCCGTCGACAGTAATTCCTAGTGTGGCAATTATCGTCCTATATCCGTTGTCGAGTGTCCAATCAGAGGAGTTTTTAATAATCGAACAGAGTAGCGCATTATATGTTCGCGCCATCTTGAGCGCTTTCGCGGAGTTGATACGAGCTCCAGGATTACCAGCCTCCAAGTTTTCGACTGCGCCGAAGTAGCTTTTTGCCGCCTTTATCGAAAGTCCACAGGAACCGCGGTAGTAAAGGCTTGTCATCGGGTGATGCATCAATACGTCGGGATGGCAAAGTACCAGTCTCGGTTCGAAATGGGCTACAACGTGTGACCAAACTGACGGCTCAATGAGCAGAGCTTCTAAGGGCTGCCACTCCAAGGAGTTATTGAACCCTGTATCAGTTCTCTAGCCTTTAGGTCCGGCCGCTTTTGAAGAGTTGCGACGAGCTGTAGAGATCGGATGCGGCGAAGCTCGTCGGCATAGTCAGTCATCTTCGTTGACCCCGGCCCATATTGAGAGCGGGTTTTGACCATATGTACACGCACTTTCTGATCTCGGTGCGGCCAAAAGCTCCCATTTGCTGGCTACTATTACCCTTGCCACGCGGTAAAACCCAGATATTCTCGACTGTCAAACCCGATGCCTCCGCGAAGTTGCTAAGAATTAGGTCCACCGGTATTTCTCGGCCTTGATATTGAACATTATCGTTCACCATCACAATTCTCCCGCCCGGTATCAACACCCGGGCGAATTCTTTGATAACTAGATTCATCTCAAAGAAGTAGTTCGAAACCAAATTCGGGATATTCGAATTGTTGAGTTCATCGTTCTCCTTCGCGAGGTTAAGAAACTCAAGAATTTCAGTTAGGGCTTTCTGGTCCTCGAACGCCCTGAGAGCCGCTTCGAAGCGAGGTTTCAAGTTGACAGATGCGTACAGGTTTCGAAGTTCCTCCAATTTGGAGCGGTTCTCCACAGTGCATGACAGCAGTTTTTGCCTTATCGTCTTGACCCCGTCATCCGTCAGTCCTAAGAAGGCAAGTTCCAAGGCGTAGGTCCGGGTGTAATCGTAACGATTGCAATATGGCGGAGACGTCAGCACTAAGTCGATGCTGTCGTCGGGAAGCGTAGGCAGGACATTTAAGCAGGAATCTTCAAACACACGTACATTTTTTGAATAACTTCCGCCGTTACGATTGCGGAGGTCATTTAGCATGAGCTCCAGCTTCGAGATGAGGGCAAACGGAAAATCCACCACCTCTCCCTTATTAAACGCTGATTTGAGCGTTCGTCCAGACCGATGATCCCATCTCAAGTATTGACCATCTTTTCGCGTGTAACTTATGTCCTCCAAAATCGAAAGGCAAGAGAATCGAAACAACTCCCGAACATAATTGTCCTCAACGCCCGAAAGAAATCTTAGAAACGCTGACATTTCTGCTTCTGTGCGCGAAGGGAACGCCATTTGCGTAATGCGAATATGGGGGAATTTGGGATCACTCTTTTCAGATCGAAACGCGAAGGCCCTAAGCTGATCTAGCCCTGTCTCGAAATGGGAAATATTTACCAAATCGGATAGATACCGAGCCCTCAGTGCCGCAGCTCCGACCGGCAGCAACTCAATCCCAGTCGCGTACCATCCTCGTTTAGCTGCAATACTTAGCGTGGTCCCGGATCCCGCAAATGGGTCCAAGATTTGCAATTTCGCTTTGTGAGGAGGCGCAACAAAATCAAAAACATATTCGACAAACTCGGATGAGAATGCCTCACGATATTTCAGCCAACGGTAGAATGGAGTTGCTTTGCTGGCCTGAAAGGAAACCAAAGCTCTGGTTAAGTCCCGGTTAACAGAAAGCTTCCCAGAGTACCTTGCGATAAGTTCCTGGCTAATCTTGTGACTGACTATATCGCTAAGTTCGGGTGGCGTGTAGGCTTGTTGGCCTAATTTCATTTTCAATGCAAGCTGCAAGCGATGACCTCCGCGTCTTCCTTTAGTCGCTTGCCTGCAGTCCTTGCCCCTAATGTTGGGATTTTGGTGAACGATATGTTTAGATTTTGATCTGGCTAGTCCCACATTTATCGCCTTCCCAAAGTGGATTAATATTGAAGAGGACCGACGCGAGCTAACTACACCCGCTCGTGCTCCCGCAGCTCATGCAGCGGTAGCAGCTTCCGTTGCGGGTCATGATTGATCCGCAGAAGCTGCATGTTGGGGCGTCTCCCAGGTCCACGATGCTCGACAAGCGCGTCGGCGGCGTGAACTGATCCGGTTCGCGGGCGGTCGGGAGAAGTTGGAAGATGAATTACGCATTCCCCGACTTCTGACAACTGAGAGCTGACAGCTGACAGCTTGGGCCTCAGAGTATCGAACAGCATCTGCTGCTGGCCGGTCAGGAAGCGCAACTGGAGCCAGCGGAAGATGTAGTCCATGACTGATTTCGCATATCCGATTTCTGGAGTCTTGCTCCAGCCGCTGGGCTCGAAGCGCGTATGCGCGAACTTCTCGCACAGCAATTTCAGCGGCACGCCATGTTGCAGCGCGAGCGAGATCGAGCAGGAAAAGCTGTCCATCAGGCCAGATACCGTGGAACCTTCTTTCGCCATGGTGACAAAGATTTCGCCCGGGCATCCGTCGGGATAGAGTCCAACGGTGATGTAGCCTTCGTGTCCTCCCACTTCGAACTTGTGGGTGACCGACGCGCGCTCTTCCTTCAGCCGATGCCGAACCGCCCGCGGAGGCCCATTCAAGACTGCCTCTTCCTCGGGGGCGAGGGCACCGCGATCCGCGCGATCCTCGTTCCTGCTGAGCGCGGTCGTGCTGCCCGCAGTCGAAAGTGGCTGCGACTTCTTGCATCCATCGCGATAAACAGCGACCGCTTTAATCCCCAGCTTCCACGCCTGAAGATACGTCTCCATGATGTCTTCGACGGACGCATTCTCCGGCAGATTCACCGTCTTCGAAATCGCGCCGGAGATGAACGGCTGCGCCGCCGCCATCATCCTCAAATGCCCCAGATAATGGATCGACCGAGTCCCCTTCGAAGGCTTGAACGAGCAATCAAACACGGCAAGATGCTCGTCTTTAATTTCCGGCGCGCCCTTCGATCGTGCCCGTCGCATCAATGTAAGCTGACAATCTTGTCCGTCTCATCATGCGTATACCCAAGCTTAAACAGTGCCGTAGGCACGGTTTGGTTGACGATCTTAATCATGCCTCCGCCGACGAGCTTCTTATATTTCACCAACGCCAGATCGGGTTCGATGCCGGTAGTATCGCAATCCATCATGAACCCAATAGTTCCTGTTGGAGCTAGAACGGTTACTTGGGCGTTGCGGTAGCCGGATTTTTCGCCTTGGGCGAGGGCTTCGTCCCAGGATTGTTTGCTGGATTCGTAGAGAGATGCGGGGACATTGGTTTTGTTGATGTTGTTTACGGAGGCGCGGTGCATGCGGATTACGTCGAGGAACGGTTCGCGGTTGATGTACCAGCCGGGGCATGCGCCTCCGGGCATGACATTTTCGCCGAGGTTGGTTTCGGAAAGGCCTTTCCGCGTGGGTTCTGTAGCCGGGATTAGTGGGGGGCATTGTTCGGCGATTTTTGCGGATTGCAGATAGGCTTCGCCGCACATGATTGCGGTTACGCAGGCTGCGTAGTCGCGTCCGGCATCGGAGTCGTAGGGTAAGCCTGCGGCCATTAACAGTGCGCCGAGGTTCGCGTATCCCAATCCTAGAGGGCGATAGTCGTGCGAATTTTTGCCGATCATTTCTGTGGGATATCCGGCGTTGTCCACCAGGATTTCCTGCGCTGTAATCAGGATGTCGACTGCATGGCGATAGGCTTCCACGTCGAATGTGCCGTTGGGAGCAAACTTCAGCAGATTCAGGCTGGCTAGGTTGCATGCGGAATCGTCGAGGAACATGTATTCCGAGCACGGATTCGACGCATTGATGCGGTCGGTGTTTTTCGACGTGTGCCAGCGATTGGTTGTGGTATCGAACTGCATGCCGGGATCGCCACAGCGCCAGGTCGCGTCGGCAATCTTGTGGAGAAGATCCTTAGCCTTAAACGTGTGCATCGGACGTCCATCGCGGATGGCGCGCGTGCTGAAGTCGGTATCGCGCATCACGGCATACATGAAGTCGTCGGTCACGCGGACGGAGTTATTGGCATTCTGAAAGAAGATGGACGAATACGCTTCCGAGTCGGGAGATGACCCGTCGTATCCGGCCGCTACCAGCGCGTGAGCTTTGGCTTCTTCTTTACTCTTGCACTCGATGAAGTCAATGATGTCGGGATGGTCAATGTTCAGGATGACCATCTTGGCAGCGCGGCGAGTCTTGCCTCCCGACTTAATGACGCCGGCGAAAGCGTCGAAACCCTTCATGAAGCTCAACGGACCACTGGCTGTGCCGCCTCCGCTCAAGCCTTCGGTGGATGATCGCAGCGAAGATAGATTGGTTCCGGTGCCAGATCCCCACTTGAATAACATGCCTTCGGTCTTAGCCAGGGTCAGAATCGAATCCAGCGAGTCTTTGACCGAGTTGATGAAGCAGGCGGAGCATTGCGGAGTCTTGTATCCGGTTACGCCGAACTCGACGCGTCCCGCAATGGGGTTCCAGTGCCAATTCTGAGCGTCCGAATTGGGCTCAATGCGGTCGCAGCCAACGTTGAACCAGACCGGGCGAGTTGAATGCCGCCAGTTGGCGAACCAGAATGTGCGCGAGTTCGTCGTGGAAAGTTGCGCCGTCTTCGGCCGTTCTGAAGTATCCCTGCGACATTCCCCAATCGCGGATTGTTTCGGCGACGCGTGTGATCAAAGCGCGCACACCGGACTCGCGATCTGGAGTCCCCACTGTTCCGTGCAGATATTTGCTGGCGACGATATTTGTAGCCGTCATAGACCAGTCCTTCGGCGTCTCAACGTCCTTTTGCTCAAAGATTACGTTGCCTTTGGCGTCGGTAATCTGAGCGAGACGGAGTTCCCATTCGATCTCGTCATATGGCGAGACGCCGGGCTTGGTGAAAAGGCGGCGGACACTTAAGCCGGGGGCCTTCTTCGCCCCAGGGGTCGTAATCGTCGGATTAGCGGAAATCGTTTTGACGTCGGACATCGTTTTTTCCATGGCAGGGTCCTAGGTATTAGATTGTGATCTGTTTCGCCTTGATTCGCGGATTGCGCCCTTTCGGGACGCGTATTCACTTCGTTGTCTACCCAGGACTTACGTCCTGGACTAATGTCATTCCGCCCCGTTCGGGCTGGATTGTGCCGATCCGAATATTTCTGCGCGCCTTACAATCTGGCTCCGGATCGGGGCTGCATTTTTACGTTCCGGTTCGGGCTAGCGGTGATTCGTTTTGTGCATCTTCCACCGCTTGTTCTTTTGCGAAGCTGTGTACCGTAAGGTTATTTGGTATTTCGTTGGCAGATTCAGAAGCAGTGGCCATCCACTCCTGCAAAGAGCGGTTGCTCGCCCGGCGTTGATCCTCATCTTCAATAACGGCGTATCGGACGAAGCATGACTTTTTTGATAAAAGATCCCGCTCGGGTGAATTGGGCAAAAACAAGCGGCCGAGAGCCATGCCTAGATCGTCCGTTTCTGAAATTCGAAACAGGGTGAGGGTGCGCCTCTCATCGAGCGAAGATGTGCGCACAACTGTAACTTCTTCAGCCAATGCGAACAGTCCCGGTTTACTCGGAACCAATAAAACACTCAAGCTCGATTCGCAGCGGAACCACTTCGACCATTGCAAGCGGCGATGGTCGAGTTGAGTGGTAAAGCCGTGACGAGCCAGGGAAGCTGAGACCAGGTGTGCGATACCTTCCATGGAAACTCCTTATTTTCGAATGCTCAATCTGCGCTACTGGGCGAAAGTGGCGTCGCTCCGACGAAGGGGCTGCGCCAGTTACTTGACAGTCAAAGTTGTCGCTCCCGTGGGGGATGAACGGCAAATGGATTGTGCCGAACCGGGAACGGCCACCGCAAAAATCCAAGTTCAATCTCTCATTCGAGTTTCGAGAGCTGCCAACCGTCACCTCAACGTTGGCTCTCTCGCTTTCAGGCTCGAATTTTCGATTTCGCAACCATTATTTGGAGGCGTTTATGAACTGGGATGCCAAACAGTACTCCCGTATATGGTGCCTGTCAATAGGGTATCACTACATATTGTATCTGAAAGAATTGACTGGGCTGGTGCGCCGTGTCAATCCAATTTTCCACAGAACTGGCGACCCTGCGCTGTATGACTGGGCAAACCGTTGCCGCACAGGCTGGGCCGCCCCTAGGCGGTTGCGATAAATGCATGGGTTCTCTTTCTGGGCGCCGCTATTTCTGGATTGATTGAAGCTTCCCGATGCTGATGAGTGGAAGACATCACGACATAAATGTCCTCGAAAATTGCCTTGGGTGCGACTCGCGTAGTTCCATCGGAGGATTCCACCAGATAGTCCCCTGGCTCTCCGCGATGTTCGCGTCCAAGAATGTCAATAAAAGTTAGCTGCTCACTGAGTTGTTTGGCTCGAACTAAAAATCGTGTGCGATATGTCTTCCATCCGTTCGTCTTCTGATTCGTCGTTTTCACCTGGCTTCCACCCTTGGGGGAGGGAAAGATTGATAGTTGAAGTTTAGTAATTTTTCGTAACTGATCTTCGGTTGAAGTGAGGACGAATATACACCCGCAAAACTTCCAGGTATGGTGCACAGGGTGGGAATTCCGAAGTGGGCATTCCGGATCAGGAATAGCGATTGAGGAATCCTCCCAAAGTTATGTAAGCCGCGCTGTGGAATGCTTTTAGTCTGACAAACAGATTTCGGGATATCGCGGCGGAGTTCTTGGAATCCTCATTTCCACAGAGATCGCACAGGAAATGCAGAAATGGAGTGGGCTGCTGTAACCGGAAAGTCTTACGTCCGCGCGGTTCATGGTTGGCGACCTTTGATACACTTCGTCCGTTAACGGGCCGAGGAGGCGTTTCATGCGGGAACCAGTGCCAACCTATCATCATTCGCGCCGCAATTTTCTATCTTCAGTTGGAACTGGTTGTGCGGGCGTCGTGTTTGGAGCGGGCGCGCTACGAGCAGATAGCGCAGTGAAGACTTCATCCTCCAATGAGTTCAACGTGCGGGCGTTTGGTGCGGTGGGAGATGGAACCATATTAGATTCGCCGGCAATTGACAAAGCGATTGCCGCGGCCGCGGTGGGCGGGGGCGGGACGGTTCGTTTCCCCGCCGGAACTTACTTGAGTTACACAATTCATTTGAAGAGCAATGTAACGCTGTTCCTCGATCAGGGCGCGGTGATTCTGGCGGCTGAGACAGCAGTCGGTTCAGGCCACCCCGGATACGATTTCGCGGAGCCGAACCAATGGGAGCATTATCAGGACTTCGGCCATAGCCATTGGCGCAACAGCCTGATCTATGGCGAGGGCTTGGAGAATATCGCGATCGTGGGCCCGGGGAGGATTTGGGGAAGAGGGCTTAGTAAAGGCTACGGGCCAGGGCCGAAGGCGGAAACGCAGGGTGTGGGCAACAAAGCTATCGGCCTCAAAAATTGCAGGAACGTAACGTTGCGTGACTTTTCGATTCTGCACGGCGGACACTTTGGCATCCTCGCCACCGGTGTGGACAATTTCACTCTCGACAATCTCATCATTGATACAAACCGCGATGGCATTGATATTGATTGCTGCCGTAATGTGCGAGTTTCCAATTGCAGCGTCAATTCACCGTGGGACGATGCGATTGTGCTGAAGAGTTCTTTTGGACTCGGTTACGCTCGCCCGACAGAGATGGTGACGATTACAAATTGTTTTGTGACTGGAGGCTACGAAGAAGGAACTTTGCTGGATGCAACGATGAAGCGCTTTCCCGCCGGGCGCGGGCCCGATCGCACCGGCAGGATCAAACTCGGCACCGAATCGAATGGCGGGTTTAAGAATATTACGATCTCAAACTGTGTTTTCGACACATGCCAGGGGTTGGCACTCGAGACCGCGGATGGCGGCCTGCTCGAGGATATAGCCATCACCAACATCACCATGCGTGACATCACCGGCACTCCGATTTTCCTTCGGCTGGGCCGGCGCATGCGCGGGCCTGCCGATGTTGCGATCGGAAAACTTCGCCGCGTATCCATCAGCAATATCGTTTCGTCGAATTGTGCATCACGGCTGGCCTGCATTATTGGTGGCATTCCCGGCAACGAAATCGAAGATGTAAAGTTAAGCGACATTTACTTACAGCACCAAGGGGGAGGCACTGCGGAAGTCGCCGCGATTCAGCCGCCAGAAATGGAAGAAGAATATCCGGAGCCGGGGATGTTTGGACCGATGCCGGCGCATGGATTTTTTATCCGGCACGCGCGGGGAATTGAAATGACGAATGTCGAAATCAATTGTTTGAAGGAGGACGCGCGTCCGGCATTTGTTCTGGATGATGTGCGCGATGCAGATTTTCTACGCATTAAGACACAGCATGTGGAAAGTGTCCCGACGTTTGCTCTAAATAATGTTAGCGATTTTCACCTTTACCTGAGCCGGCCGCTTGAGGATACGCACGTGGACCACGCGGATCAGAAGAAGATTTAGGATTGAAATATTGAGGATAGAGAGTGAATCACGCTCGCACATCTTGAATGTGCGGTAGTTACAACTTCAAATAAAATGTCTAAATTTTCTAAGTATGGCGTTCTCATCTGCGGGATTCTTTCGCCGCTTGCCGCGCTTCTTCTCTACGCGCTCGTTTACATGGTATTGACCCGGCGCAGCACCGACCTGGAGCATGACTGGCCATTTCGTCTTTCGGTTTCAACTCTCGCGATGGCGCTGCCGTTTCTGGCGACATTGGCGCTCGCGATCAGATCGCACCGGCGGAATGCGCTTACGCTATCCGGGAAGATTGGTCTCGTGATTGCGATTCTTTCCCTTGGACTCGCGTGGAAGCCGGTGAGTGACGGCATTACCCGCTCCAAGCAATCCCGCAACCTGGCCATGCGGGACGTCTCCGCACCTCTCTTCAATACGCCGGACATATCAGGAAAAACCCAGCGCCTCGAAGATCATAAAGGCGAGGTTGTGCTCGTCAATATCTGGGCGACCTGGTGCGGACCATGCCGCGCCGAGATGCCGAAGCTCGACCGTCTATACCAACAGCGGAAGGGACAAGGATTTATCGTCTTCGGCCTATCGGACGAAAGCATCTCTGTGCAACAGAAATTTCTGGAACAAGTACTGGTGAGCTATCCACTGCTCACACTGAGCGGAGAAGTTCCCAATCTATATCGCGATATCGCCCGCTATCCGGCGATCTTTCTGATTGACCGAAAAGGGCAATTGCAACCCGCGCCGGGCCCGGATCAGTCGTTCGAGAAGGTGGAAGCGGCGGTGGATGAGTTGCTGAAAAACGGGGATCATTAGCGATCAGAGTGACTGTCGCAATCAGGCAATTGCGCAGATCAACTTCATTCATCAAGATTTGGTGGTTAGGATCGCGAAACCGCTGGCGAGCTATTTACGCTCTTCTGCCAGCTTCCTGGCGATTTCCTGCATGAGCTTGGGTTTTAATTCAGCGAATACGCTATCCACGATTCCGGCAATCGTGGACGCCTCTGCGGCGGCGCGATTGGACGCAGCTGCTTCGGTTTCCTGCGGGTCAGATTTTTCTTCTCCGCGCATCTGCTTGAATCCGGCGGCAGCCGCGTCCGCTATTTGCGTAGTAAGTTGCGGGCCTGCCACGGATTCGCGAATCTGTCTCCAGTTCTGCCAGGCGGCAGCAAGCTGAGATTCGCTTTCCGGATGATCTGGAGTTGGAGCTGTGATATCGGAAGTTGAAGGAACAGTCTCGACAACTGCTTCGACAGCCCCGGACGCCTCTGCCTCCACGGACATGGCAGAATCGCCGGAAATCGTCCTGAAGGGTTCTGGTGTCTCTGTTGGGGTTGGAGTTGGTGCGCCAACGGGAAATTCGCTCACAATGGAAGTCGCGCCGCTTCGCCGCGCCTCAACCTGGCTCGATGAGCCTGATGCGGCTGCCGCATACGCGATCTCGCGGTAGGCAGTGGATGTATCTTCCCCTGCCGCATTTCCCGCTGCGGCAACTTCCGCAGCCGCGACTTCTACGGTTTCCGGTTTGGCATCTGTTGTTTCGGCCGGGCTACTTGCGATTGCTTCAGCCCCAGACTCGACAGAAACAGACTCGAGAGCCAAGGATTCGAGGGGACGCTCAACTGCGGATTGCAATGATGGTTCGGAATCTGCGTGAGCGACAGCGTCCTCAGATGCCGCAGGTTCGCTTGCTTCGATAGGTGTCAACTCCTCCACTCGAACTGCGCGAGCCAATTGCGACTCAACAAAACTCTCGGTCGGGAGGTTTTGCACCTCGCCCGCAGATGCATTCTCGCTCGTGCTCACATCGCTTTTTATTTCGGCTGCGGCGAGAGCCTGCGCGCTCTCTGCGGCCGCAAAGGCGGCATAAGTTTTTTCCATCTCGGATTCGAGAATCAAATGCGAATCGCCATCGGACAGCGCAACTGGCTCCGCAATCCATCTCGGCCCGCACACGGCTCCTACTGCGGCCAGCGCGGCGTCGAGGGCAGTGACAGTACCTTTTTCGGCGCGTTCATTGTTCGAGTCTTCTTGCGCTTTTTCCGAATCACCGCCCGCTGGAGAAAGCGATGCAACCGCCGCCATGACCTCTGCTTCGCTCGGCGACTGTTCAGTGCGAACTTCCTTCACCGAAGCCGACGGAAGTTCCTGCGTTATCCCTTCGGGCGGAGGTGGCTCAACCGCTGGCGAAACCTCCAGCGCCGCTGCTTCCTGCAAAGATGTTTCGGCGGCTACCTCTGGAAGCATTGCTTCCGGTTCCGCTGTGCTCTCTGTTGTTTCTGCGGTCTCTTTCGGCGCACTTTCAGGAGACAACGCCGCAACATCCGTCTCGGAGGCTTTCGTCTCCATCGCAATGAGGCGCTCAACCGTAAAATTCTCGAACGGTCTCGCTGCTGGATTTTCGCTGGCCGGACTAGTTTCTTGAGCGGCAGGAGTCTCCGGTAATTTTGCCTCCGCGGGTTGTGGGTTACCGCGCCTGCTTAGATCTTGAAACGTAGTCCTGACGGTCTTAGGTCGGCTCTCTTCGATATCTTCCCCAAGTTCTTCCTTAGGGGCGCTTCGTGGGATGCCTAAGCGTTTCTTCCATCCTGAGGTAGTCTCACTTCCCGCGTCGGTTGACTTGTCGCGGCCCCGGCGCGGCGTTTCGATACCGCTGCCGGCTTTAGCGGAACGTGCTGGCTTGCCCGCAAGTGCCTGCGGGACGATTCTGTCTTCCAGTTTGATAATCGCCGCAAGAAGTTCGGTCGAGTCGAACGGCTTGACGATGTGAGCATCCGCCCGCACCCTTCTCGCCTCGTCCACTTTGAAAGGTTCCAGCTTCCCAACCGTGAGCAATACGGGAATGCGGGCGGTTGCCTGCGATTCTTTCAGCCGCTGGCAAACCTCCAGCCCGCCGTATCCTGGCATGTAGACGTCCAGAACGATCAGGTCGGGAACGATCTCGGCAATTTTCTTGAGCGCCGCAGACCCGTTATTGACAGTAATGACTTCGTAACCCGCATCGCTGAGGATTCTACGGCCCATGTTTTGAGCCGTCACGCTGTCATCGGCGAGCAGTATTTTCCGCGCCAAACTGATTCCTTTGATGGAACGGGGAGATAACGCGAAGTTAGCGTGTCCGGAACGCTAAGTCAATGAAGATAGGACGGTAACACGTTACGAGGGGTCAATAGCCGTTGACCTTAAGTCACCTCGAAAGGTTTCCAAATTGCGTAGGGCCAGCCGACCTCGGCTGTCCGGGAGAACGAAGCAGAAATGGCATTTGTCGGCGGTAGCGGCAATCCGGACCGTCGAATCCGGCCGCTCTACGCCGATTCCTGACCGTAATAAAGCTCTTCCATTGCTGCCTGAACCTTGTCCGATAGCTTATCCATGTCCTCGCGCTTATACGGGGCCGTTGAGATTGGATGGCCGATTCGCATTTCCACGGGACGGCATTTTATATGGTACGTGTCCATGGGAAGCAATTCGAATGTGCCCACCAGCGCCACCGGAACCACATCCACATGCGCCCTGATCGCAAGGAAAAACGCGCCGCGAAGAAACGGTTTGATATCACCGTCAGGAGTTCGACCACCTTCCGGAAAGATCACCAACGGTATGCCTTCCTTTAACGTCTTCAATGCCGCGCGGATGCTGCCCACCGCTGCAGCCGGATTCTGTTGATCAATACAGATTTGTCCCGACCGTTTTAAATGCCATCCCACAATCGGATAGGAAAGCAGTTCTTTCTTGAACGCGATCCTGAACTGGAAAGGGAGATTTGCGTACAGCACGGGAATATCGAGCGCGGAAGCGTGATTGACGGCGTAAATATAAGATTTCGTTGTATCGAGTTTCTCCATGCCAATGACTTTGACCGGTGAGCCAATGGTTTTCATGATCAGCTCAGACCAGAACCGGGCAAAGGCGTGCAAAATCCGTCCCTTTTGGCTGGAAAGCGAAACAGGAATCGAGATGATTCCGAGGACGATGGTGTACATCCAAATCAGCGGATCGAAAATTAAGTACGAGCGCAAGCGGCTGAGGACGCCGTATTTTTGCGAGGCCGCGTGAGTATCTTTACTTTCGGAATATCTCGTCTGCTGAACTGGAGAAGGCGTACTAACCTCAGCCTCAGATGGTAAGTTCACGAATTACGCCCCGGCTGTACTTTGTGGCTCGGGCATGCGTCTTCCAGATCCACGCCAAGAGCCCGCATCGCCTCTCCTACCACGTATATGGATCCCGTCACCACCACTACTCCATCGCGTCCCGCCAAGGCCTTTGCGCTCCTAATGGCAGTCGCGACATCTGGCGCATCTTGGATGTCTGTCGAGGCCCGAACCGCCGCCTCACGAATTTCCTCCACCGTGGCGGATCGCGGATTATCGGCCCTGGTCGCAATTACCGCGTGGGCTAGCGGGAAAAGAATCTCCGCAATTTCGCCAATCGCTTTATCCCGCATTGCGCCGAACACATACACCAGGCGCCTGTCCTCGTTGCGGGCCGAGAGGGTTGATCGCAACGCCCACGCTCCTGCGGGATTGTGGGCCACGTCAAAAATGACTTCCGCCGAACCGCCATGCGCCGGCAAGACTGAAAACGTCCGGGCCAACTCGTCTGCCGAATGCCACGTTCGATTGACTCAGCGGTTATAGGAAAATGCCCACCCCACCCTCGCCCGGGAGTTCGGGATGCCTCCAAGCTCGGCGGCTGCCGCAATTGCCAGAGCCACGTTCCTGAACTGATGGCGACCAATGAGTGGGGTCTCCACCATAATTTGTTTACCCATCACTTGCATGGGATAGCGCGAAAGGGGAAGGTCCTGCATCCCAAAATAATCCGCACTTCCCGGACTCACCGGAGGCACATACGGTACCGCACTCACCGCTCTCGCTCCGAGTTCGAGAATTTTGTTCCCAATCACATCGTTAGCTTCGGGATGCTGCGGCAGAGTTACGACCACGCCAGCCGGCCGTATAATCCCCGCCTTTTCGTTCGCAATCTCGGTAACTGTGTCGCCAAGAAATTTCTGATGATCCAAAGAAATATCCGTGATCACGCTGATTAAAGGCTCCACAACATTGGTTGCATCGAGGCGCCCTCCCATGCCAACTTCCAACACCGCAATATCAACTTTGTTTTGGGCGAAGTACTCAAACGCGATAGCGGTCAGCATCTCGAAAAAACTGGGATGCCACGGCAAATGGCCTTCAGACAAAAGCCTCTCGGCAGCCCGATCCACTAAGTCGTGGTAAGAAGCAAAATCGTCGTCGCTGATCTGCACGCTATTAATCCGCATGCGCTCGTTAATCCGCAGCAGGTGCGGAGAAGTGTAGAGTCGCGGTCTTTAAACCCGACGCTTCCAGAATCGCGGCTAGCGTCGCAGCGGTGGAACCTTTTCCATTCGTTCCAGCAATCAGGATTCCCGGAAAGTGTTTCTCCGGATGGTTCAAAGCGGCCAGCAGCACCCGCATGTGCGCCAGGTCAAACTTATGGGAAGACGTTTGAGACAGTTCGTGGCCCAACGCGTACATCCTGGCAACGGCGCTCTCGTAGGAGATGATCTCTGCGATCGGGTTCATTCGACGGTCACTCGGGAAACAACTCTAGGGTACCAGCTTCGGCGGGGCTCAACTTCCGGAATGCTGCGTTCGTGAATGCTTATGCGACATCGCTCATGCCGGGGCTGCGTAGCGCGAGCTTGAGGCGTATTTTCTCCTGCAATAGCGCCTGCATTCGTTCTGGCTCCTGATTACGCGAACCTTGCAGTTCGTTCTGTATCTGCTCTAATTTGCGCCGGAGTTGAATGCGGCGCAACGCCCTCACCGCTCCTTCGATACGTTCCGCCGTAAGATCTTCTTCCTCTTTCATAAGGATGGCGGCAAGCAGGTTTCGGTCGCTATCGGGTATTTCCAGCCCCAGGATGTTTGACTGCTCAGGCATTCCCGTCAGCAGAGCCTCAATCAGCGATTCGGTCGCCAACCCTTCATGAAGCCGTTCGGAATGTAATGCAAACTGCGCTTGCCGCGCCGGATCGAATTCTTCATCAGCGCCTTCACGCGACGAAGTCCGCTCTTCGGACGCAATCATTTCCGTCGCCGAAGCCAGCGCGCGAATGAGAATCTTTTCCGCATCCGTCGCCTGATTTTCGACTGGGGCCTTCAGCACCGCACTGGAACGCTTAGTCGCCGCGTGCCTCAGTTCCTGCCGCAGAATCGCGGAATCAATGCCGAGCTTTTGCGCTATCTCATGCGAGAGTTCGTCGCGGACAATGCGGTTCGGCACGCGCTGAATATGCGGCAGCAGATAATTGACTGCCTTCACCTTCGCTTCCGCATTGCGAAGAGGAAACTGCGTCCGCGCACGTTCAATCAAATAGTCGAAATAGCGCTGCGAATTGCGAAGAGCTTCGGCGTAAGCGTCTTTGCCCTTGCGGCGCACATAGAGGTCGGGATCAAATCCTGCCTCGAGGGTGAGCACCTTGATTTGAAATTCCTCTTCAGTTAATAAACCCAGGGTGCGTTCCGTGGCCTTCGCGCCGGCGGTATCCGGATCGAAGTTTACAACGACGTTCTTGCTGAACCTTCCCAGCAACTTCGCTTGTAATTCGGTGAACGCAGTTCCGGAGCTGGCAATCACATTGTGAAACCCCGCTGCAAAAACCGAAATACAATCCATTTGACCTTCGACGAGGATTGCATAATCCAATTTGCGAATCGCTTCCTTCGCCTGACTCAAATTGAATAGCACCCTCGACTTCGAATAGATGCCCGTTTCCGGAGAATTCAGATATTTCGGCCCGGCTTTTTCGTCAGTCGCAAGCGTGCGGCCCGTGAAGGCGATGACTCGTCCCGCTTCGCTCGCAATGGGAAACATCACCCGATTGCGAAACTTCGAGTACATCGCTTGCAGAGTAACTTCCGGCAGTGCGAAGGCCTCCGGCTTCTCGCTGCCAGCTTCTGGTGTGCTGCCCTCAGTGCTATCCCTCCCTTCGTTGTCATTCCGAGGTGGCGTTAGCCGCCGAGGAATCTGCTGTTCCTGACGGCTGTCTTCCGATTGCTTCCACGAGAACAGCCCGCTCTCCCTCATTACTTCCTCGGAGAACTCGCCGCGCAAACGGTCCTTCAACAGAAATCCCGAATCAGGTGCGTAGCCAATCCGAAATTCCCGGATGGTTGCATCATCCAAACCGCGCCCCGTCAGATACTCGCGCGCCCGGCTGCCCTCGGAACGTTTCAAACATTCCTGAAAGAAAACGCAAGCGCGCTCATGGATCTCGAGCAGCACCGTCCGCAGCTTCGCGTCCCTCGCTTCTGCCGGACTATTGAAGCTGATCTGTGGAATCGCGATGCCGAACTTCTGAGCGACGGCTCTCACCGCCTCCGGAAAAGTAATGTTCTCGATCTTCTGCACGAAGCTGAAGACGTCCCCGGACGCACTGCATCCGAAGCAATGGAAGAATTGCCGTGTGGCATGAACCGAAAACGACGGAGTCTTCTCCCCGTGAAATGGACAAAGCCCGGTGTAGTTCTGTGCCCCCGCCTTCCGCAGCTTGACGTACTCGCCAATCACGCGGACGATATCTGCCTGCTGCTTGACCGTGTATGCGAAGTCCCCAGGATTTGCCATGCGAAAGAAATTAACTCAGTTGGCAGTGTGAGGCCGAAAGCCGCTGCTGTGAATATAAATGAAGCAACTTGTTGTGGAGAAGCTGTGCAAGAACCAACTTAGAGGATGATGTGATTCGGAAAAACCGACCCAACACGGCGTCGGGACGCCGCATAAAGTCAACACCTTAACTGCCAGTCCCCAGCCGACATCCTCTCGTCATTGCGAGCATTTGGTACCTTCGTAATCCTCCCCTCGACGAATTCGCTAGGGTAGACCATGGACCCAGCAAATACTTCTAAGATGAGGAACTTTTCCGTTTTCGCCACGCTGCTGCTCTGCGCCTTCGCCACGAACTCATATGCGCAAAATCCCGTTGTCTGGACTGCGGCCGACAGCGCGACCATTCCTTTGGAGCCTGCCAGCCTGCACGCGGGCCGCGTCTACTATCCCGCTGTCGGGGGCGGCGACATGCATGTGCAGATCGACTCCAGATACCCGGTCACCGTGGCGATGGCTTGGGCCGACGAATGGAACGCCGCCATGCAGCCCGGAGCTCCTGGGAATTTCAGCCTCCTCTGCGTGAAGGAGCATGTCACCAGCTCGATTTACGAGTGCCATCTTCCCTCCGATCGGCCGATGATCATCACCTTCCGCGATGAGCGCAGGCCCGAGAAGCCCGTCCTCGCCACCATTGGCGCCATCCTCGGACCCGGAGCGCGGCAATTCATTTCTCCCAACGATCTCCACATCCAGTACTTCAGGTGCGTTCAGCCTGTGTTTCATGGCGCCGCATCCTCGACGAAAAATACCAGATCACGCCGGTACCCAAGGTCTACAGCCTGATGACTCCCGACCACGACGGCCAGGAACTCAGCGTGAAGATCAAGTCGCCCATCCCGCTGACGGTCGCGCTGTTGCCGTCGCATCTCGCCGACCAGGTTTACGACAAGACCGTGACTCCTCACCGACGCCCTCGACCAGACCGGATGCAAGGAACGCGGCGTCCAGTCAATGAACTTCAACTGCACTTTTAACGTCGCCAATGGCACGCAAACTCTGCTGATCCTCCCCGACATCGATTTCTCCGGCCACAAGAAAGCCACCGTCGAGGCCGACACAGTAAAGTGCGTCGAGCATTGTGAGTTATTGAGCCCGCCTCCGAATCCCTAGTGGGAAAATTATGGCTGCCAAAAGGAAAGGGCCGCAGCCAGCTTCTTGTCATTCCGACGCGCGAGCGAAGCGAGACAGGAGGAATCTGCTATCCTCGGTGCGAAAGTAACTCGATGAAGGAAAAGGCCAACCTGAATTACAATCGGCGCGATGAATTTCAAGATCATCGGACCAATTTCTGAAATCGAGACAATCGCTGCTGGTACGGCAATTCGCGAGCGGGCACGATGACGAAAGCTCTACGGCAAAGGCCGCTGGCGGAAGCTGAAAGGGATTGCATCCGTGCGATTGGCAGATGGTACGATATGCAAAACCGAACTTCATTGGTACGAAGCTCACGGCATTGGAGTCCGGGAATACAAGATCAAGCGTATCCTGAGCGAATAATATGAAGCGCGCAGAACCACAATTCGTAGTCTGTATCAAGAACAAGGACTATCCCGCGTCTCTGGAACTCAGGAAGCTATACCTAGTCATTGCAGACGCCGATGGAGCCAAACATCAGCAGCTCCGAGTAGTCGACGAGTCCGGTGAAGACTACCTCTATCCAGAGGAATATTTCGTTCCCGTCCCGCTACCGCAAGCCGCAGAACGGGCCGTGCTCCGCGCAACGTAAGTATCTTCCTCTGCTAAAGTCGTCGCTCCAGAAAGGTGGAGTGGTCACCGACTTGGAAGCGGATAGTAGCTAGTGTGTCCTTTGGGAGGGGCTTGCGCAACACTCTTAACACCGTGACGGTTGAGAAGATCCTGCACCCATGATGCAGGAACCGCTAACATAATTCCCGAGCTCTGCGCCAACGGAACTCCTTCCAAAGTGCTGAAGGCGGCGCCGGTTGGGCCTGCACAATCACTCCGATCACCGCGCCCTTATCTAGCTCAATTACCGGCGACCCGCTATTGCCTTTGTTGCCAGATGCACTGATTTGAAGTAATTCTCGCTGACCTGCCGGCACCCTTCCCGCATTTGGATTGGTCGTCCTGATGGCGGCCACCGTGCCCAATTGAATCGCAGGGTTCCACGAACCTAACGGAAAACCAGCGATTGCGATGAAATCTCCAACCGGAGCTCGCGCGGCTGAAATCCGCAAGCTTGCAACCGGCTGCTCGGTGCCAGGATTGTTGTCATCTCGCCAGAACGCTTTGGAGGAAACGTTCGCCTTACATAAAGCTAAATCGTGGGGATCGTCCTTTTCGATGACATCGAATCGTGTTCCTATAACGTCCCACTTCTTTGGCGCATCCCAATCGTCATTTGCCCTGACTTTGAGTTGTATTGCTCCAAAACGTGGGCAGCGGTAACAAAGTATCCGTCGGCAGTGACAAAAAATCCTGTGCCGACTACTCCTTGATTAGAAATATTAGCAGACTCTGAGTACCAGACCGAAATCACAGCATACTGGGCGTCATATGACACCTGCTTGAGGCGGCGTTCAATGTTTTGGCCGAGCGCAGATGACGCAACCAACAGCAACAGAAATAGCGCCCTCATGGGAAATTAAGGATAGCAAAATGTCTTCAAGCGAGAACACCGTAACTCTTGGAACCTTCTACAAGCTCCTTAGCCGTTGCAGACTACATCGCGAAAGCTTTGACACTGGCCACCATGGCTCTCTAAACTAACCATTATGGAAGTGAATCTCCGACCCGAAATGGAATCCCGCCTTCGAGAGCTGCCGCCAAAACCGGGCGTGCGCCCGAAGATCTGGTCGAGGAAGCAATGGCCGGCGATCTGAAAGAACTGACTGAGGTTCGAGAGATGCTAAATGGGCGCTACAACGACCTCGAAAGCGGCCACGTAAAGCCCGTCGATGGAGAAGAAGCATTCGCAGCGTTGCGAAGCAAGAGCAGTGACACTCGGCGCGCCGGCCGGTCATGCATACGCGATGCCAGGATTTGTCCTCCATCCGGGGGCAGCCACCGACATTGGCGACATTTGGGAATACATCGCCGCCGATAGCTTTGATGCCGCCGACCGCGTTCTTGAAGAAATCTACGAAGCAATCCGCTCCCTCGTCACGTCTCCGGCGCGGACACATTCGTCCAGACCTAACCTCCAGGCCTCTTCGATTTCAATCGTTGCGGGACTATGTGATCGCCTACGTTCCAGACCAAAAACCTCTTCTTGTGATCGCAGTCCTTCACGGACGCCGCAACCCCCACACAATCGCAGCGATGCTGCGCAGAGACTAAGACAGCGGTTATTACGACCGAACTTCGATACCCAGCTATGCCGTTGGCACGACAGCTGGAACACAAGAGGTTCGTCCATCCGGTCTCTCGTACTAAGTTGAGGCGCTTTCGCGGCGTCAGAGCCGCGAGCCGAAATCCTGAGTCGCGTTTTTTGCGACGAAGGAACTGCCTTTCAAATCTCCTGCGCCCACAACAGATAGGGACCGAACTTGAGGCGTCTTGCGGGCATCAAGCCGCAGCCGAAATCCTGAGCGTAGTCGAAGGATCTCAAAAATTCGCGACGTTCTGAACCCAGCTCACGTACCGCTTTAGTAGGCGAACAGACCGGGGTCCCCGGCAATCCCTCTTTTGGATTGCGCAAGATCCCCTCTAACCCTTGGAACCTTCTACAGCTCCAGGATGCGATGAGCCGACATCGAGGTGCCAAACCGGAGCGTCGATATGAACTCTTGGCTCCGATCAGCGCTTTTTCGCGGGATGGGGTGGGAGAACCACCGATCACATCGCTAAGAAACAGGTGGGGCGCGAAAGAAAACGATTGCGATAGAATGGGGCCAAAGGAGGGGACATGGGAAAACGCTGGATCACACTTATTCTTGTCGGTTCTATTATGGGCGAGGAAGCAGCAGGCGAAATCTGCAAGCATGGCCCATACCGGCTTCCGATCACACGCACACGGAATGCCCCGAAACTGATGCTGGTGCTTACCGCCGGGCAATACCGTTTGACTCCGGCGCTACTTCGACGGCAGCCACAGGCACACTTGAGTTGCTACAGCGTTTTGGCTGCCTCCTGCCAATCGTGAAATGAGAAAGCCGACCCCGATCGTAAGCCTCACGCGGGGCACGCACGCAGCGAGGAATAAACCATCTGTTATCGTTGATAGCGGAGGCACATCGCAATGAGACTTCATGAACTGCCTTTGTTCGCCGCGTTGTCGCTACTTCTGTGCCTGCCTGTCCACGCGCAGAGTGATTTTGACGGTGACTTTTGGATACCAAGGACACAAGACACAAAGCTAATGTATGTTATCGGTTTCGTCGACGGTCGGAACGATGGAATCAATGATCTCGCAGAGGTTTTAGGGACAACGATTGACGACCCACGAGTATCGAAGTTGGGCTCCAAGATTACTACGGGGCAGATGGTCGACGGAGTTGACGAGTTCTACAAAGACTGGCGCAATCGTCAAGTTTTGCTCCGAGATGCGATGCAGTATGTCGAGGACGAAGCTAGGGGAAAGGACGATTCCAAGGTGCTACTCGTCATGCGGCAGAGAGCTTCAGGTCGGAAAAAATAACGAACGTTTACGCCCAGAACCCTTCAGTGGGGCGAGAATATCATGTCCAAGGGTCAACAAAAAGACATCAAAAACAGGCGGATTACCCGCGTCACGAACACCGATGGATGCTCGCCGCTAGCCTTATCGCTTCGAACCAATATTCTTCCAATCGGGATACGGGATTTTGATGTCGACGTCGCTGCCGTCGGGATTCGCGCCTGCGAGCTTCACTCTGAGCGTTCCAATGAAACCCTCATCCAAAAATGCTCCGAGCGAGTTGAGGTTCGATGCTGAGCGGGCAGTCTCTGCTGGGGTCATCATGACTTCTCCTTCGTCTCAATTTA
>CAWCJR010000013.1:0-21530 GCA_963796015.1 uncultured Acidobacteriaceae bacterium
CCGAGCGCGGACGAGGCGGACCTGCTTAATCAAATTGCAGCCTATAATTGAGAATGAATGCCTATGTTTGTTGCGCTCAGCAAGTTTGTAATTGCGAACGATATGACGATGACAATCAAAGAGGCTTTCCAATCCCGGCCTCACAAAGTGGACGAAGCTCAAGGTTTTATCAGGCTCGACGTGCTCAGTCCCGAAGAGAATCCGAAAGAGATTTGGTTAATTACCTACTGGTCAGATCGTCCCAGTTTTGAGATTTGGCATAAAAGTCATCTTTACCGGGAATCCCACAGTTACATTCCCAAGGGCCTGAAGCTTGTGCCGGGAAGCGCGAAACTGAGTTTCCTTGAACATGTTGCCTCCTAATGACGATGCGCCGGCGTTATCCTCACAGGCCAGCGCTTCTGATTGGCTAAGCGAAAATATTGCGAAATTATCCGCGATGGTTACGGAATCACATTTTTCTGCGCATCCTGAACTTGTCGAACGATATGGATTTCGGGGCAAACAGAAGTGTACGGAGGACACGGCTTATCACCTTCATTACCTTGCGGAAGCCATTGCCGCAAATTCTACCCAGATTTTCGTTGACTACATCGGCTGGGGGAAGATCATGCTTTCCAGCCGGGGAATCGACGCCAGCGACCTCGAGAACAACCTCCTTACTATCAGCAACGTACTTGGACGCCAGTGCGCGGCTTACAAAGAACTCTTCGAAAGCTACATCAGGATTGCACTGGGGGCATTCCCCTCTTTGCCGGACGTCGTCCCCACATTTATAAAGTCCAGTGAGCCCTACTCCGATGTCGCGAATTCGTACTTGAATTCATTGCTGGTTCTAAATCGCGATGAGGCAATAATCGGAGTCCTGCAAAAAGTCAAGGAAGGCTTGACGATTAAAAATCTTTTTCAGCATGTGATCTACCCCGTACAGCAAGAGGTTGGGCGCCTGTGGCAGCAAAGCAAAATCACCGTCGTTCAGGAGCATTACTGCACGGCGGCAACACACTTGCTCATTGCCAAATTACGACGTGGATTTATAGGTACTCTCCGGCAAGTATCTGCGCTCGCGGTTTGCGTCCAAGGTGAAGAGCATTGCCTGGGTCTCAAAATGTTGTCGGAACTTCTTAAATCTGACGGGTGGAAGGTCACTTACATGGAAGCGAAACCGGCCTCCGATATTCTTAATTTCCTGGAATCCAAGACCACTGATCTTGTCGCGCTCTCCGTGGGCACAGTCATGAACCTGAGCAAAGTTCGCCAGCTGATTACCGCCATTAAAGCCCTCCCTCCGAAAAATATGCCGCGCATAATTATCGGAGGACGCGGGATAACGTCCGATCCGAATGTGTGGCAGCGCATGGGGGCCGACGCATACTCAGCTTCCATGATAGATGGCCTTGAAGAGGCCAATCGGCTAGTGGGAATAAAGATCTAACAGAGGTCCTTCGGCGGTTCTCGGGTCGTGGACGGTAGGATCAAACTTTAATCTATGCACTTTTTGGGGATTTAGGTTTGCCGGGGCTGAGTGCAAGTGCTTGATGGACGACGCCTTGTCTTTGATGTCACGCCCGGTGTGTTTTAACATCGCACATGACCTCTCGCCTTCTTAGTTCACTTAGCAATCCCTTAATTCTGCTATGCCTCGCTGCGGCAGTTGGCGCATTCGTCGTTCAGTCTGGGGAACTTGGCAGCGCCGACACTATGCACCGCCTTCAGACCGTGACGTCATTTTTTACTTCGGAACCAGCGGTTTTTCCGGAAGAGTACCCAGAGTTTGGGGTCCATGGCCGCGGAGGCAAGCTCTATGACTGGTATGGAATCGGCCAGCCGCTGCTCATGTTGCCAGCCGACATTATCGGTACATATATTGAAAAGTTGCACGTATTCGACACCTATAGCGGCAACGATCCAAGTGTCCGAAATATCTTCGTCAGTTACACCACCAATATTCTGATTAATGTATTGACCGCGCTTATCTGTTTCCGTTTTCTGCGCCTGCTGGAATTCAGTGTTAGGCAGTCTATTGCCGGAGTTCTGGCTCTTCTGTTCGCCACGACACACCTGCACTACACGCAGAACATGATGGAGAACAATTACATCCAGCTTCTCACGCTGGCTGGTTTCGCTTTTCAATTTCAATGGCTGCTCACGGGCAGTCATCGAGCACTGCTGATCGGCTCGGCGGCGTTTGGATTGAATCTACTGACTCGACTTACCACCGGCCTCGATCTGCTTGCGGGGGCAGTCTTCCTTATTGCCGTGCTTTGGTTTGAGCAGACAGGTTCGAGGCAATGGTGGGAGCGAGCTATTGTTTACGTAAAAACGACTGCGCCCGTGTACGCGATATTTTTATTGATGGATCGCCTTTACCAGTTCTACCGTTTCGGATCATTCACTAATACATACGTCCACTATTTCACTCTGGAACACCGACTCCAGGATCCATCGCTATCACCGAACTTCCCATTTGAGACGCCATTCCACGTTGGGTTTTTCGGCTCATTGTTCGCCCCGGAGAAATCCATATTTCTCTTCGACCCACTTCTGGTGCTTACCATATTGATCGCAGTTCTGGGTTGGAAACGGATTGTTCCGCAAATCAAATCATATTTGATCGCCGCATTCTTTCTATTGTTTGCCTACATCTGCTTTTATGCGAAGTACACGGTATGGAGCGGTGATTTCGCATGGGGGGACCGCTACGTCTCGACCGCGGCCGAATTGGTGGCATTTATCTCGGTGCCCCTGTTGCTGCGATACCGGCATGAATTGGGAAGATTCGTGTGGGGAATCGGCATCGCGCTTATAGCGCTGAGCACGATCGTACAGATTGCTTCCTTAGCTTTTTGGCTCCCGCTCGAAATTTATCAAATGGAAACTCTTGGCCATCCTACGTTTGTCGTCGCACTCCGCTTCAAGAATATCGCCGCATTCGCCTTCGGCAAAATGGATGCGTGGGGCCTGAACAACCACGCCATGACCGAAGACCCGTGGGACTACGTTCACATAACCACATGGAATTTTTTACCATTTCTGCTTAAGAGAGTCGGCGAAGCGCCCGCCTGGGTCGTGAGGATTGCATTCTTGTTTTGGGGCGCTGCGCTAGCAGCATTCGCATGGACTTTGGCCAGGTTGAGAACGGTAGTCTGCGAACAAAACTGACCCCGTCCCCTTTCCCGAGAGTATCAATCCGAGGGACTGGCGCAGTTTCACATCCTGTGGGAAACTGTGGATATGGGAAATAAAGACGCGCCAAAACGCGAAAAGAAAAAACCGCCTAAGAAAAAATAACAGCCCGCGATTATTGAGGAACCGCGACGCGGGCGCGTTCGTTTCAGCTGGCCAATTCTCTCTTCCCTTGGCCAAAGCTCCACGTGTGTAAACGCGGGATGATTCCTAAGGACTAGCTTGCTCGTCCACTTCCATTCGCCCAACCTTTGCAGTTCGTCCCAGAAAAGTATGTGACTTCAGCCACAGTTTAAGATCAAAAATCCCCAAATACACGAGACTCTTTAATCGTACGACCGACCCAGTCTTTGGGGATACATCCACCAGCGGGTATTTCAAATCAGTGAGCAAATCTCCGATTCCCGCTTCCAACTCGCCGACCTCAGAAGCGGAAAGCACAGTCTTCCAGCGTCCCACCGGGCTGAGACTCTTAAGACTTTCATCCGACTTGAATGATGAGTTGGGCGACTTCACCGAATCCAAGCCCTGGCTGGTTATACAGTCATAATCCAAATCTTCGCAAATGAACCTGCTAATTTCAGCCAACGTCTCCCGGGGATTGTTTACAAGTTCTTCATAGCGAACTTCCATGTAGTCTCCGCCGATTTTGCGGCCATCGTCCCGGCCTTTACGGACCATCCACTTCCAGAACAAACCCGACACCAGCAGACTCCCGTTTCGATCCCACACAAAGGGGCGAATCCACCCAATCTTTTTCAACGAAACGGCTACATCTCTCCCATCGCGAATGATGTGGATAATAAGCGCGCCGGGAATAAGCTTTTTGATGAGCGGTAGGTAGAGTAGATGTTGGGGCGTTGAGTCGGCCCACCGCCTAACACCCTGCTTACGGGCCATGGTCTCCATCAATATTCGTAAAAAATCTCCCTCATTCCGGCAGTTTTCCAAAATTTGGGGCGCGATCTCCTCCACCGTCAACTCCGAGCGCTTGAAGAGTTTGCTTCTCAGCCACACGTCCAGCAGTCGCTGCCGGTTTTTCCGGTGTTGTAAGTTTCCGAATTTGAATCCCAAGAGGTTAAACACATTGCTTTCAGTACGATAAACACAGAAATTCCCCGAGGACAGCAAGCTGTGGTACAGCAGTTTGGTGCCCGATCTCACGCACCCAAGCACAAACACCGGCGCATTTTTCCGCTGGTCCACTTTTTCCTCTTCGCTCTCGTGACTCATTTTGTTTTGTTGAGCCATCTGTTCATCTTTAGCGCCTTCTGACAGTATATGCAAGAATTTCCAATACTCAGTTAATCGTCTGCTCAAGCTGCCTCAACAGGTAACCCACGGGGCTAGTCAATACAGCCGATACCGCGAAATTACAATTCCAATTAAAAATAGGTGCGGTTTAATGATCCATCTGGGGTGCACCGAATGAGGGACGTTTTGCGTCGTGCGCAAACAATGAACTGTTTGAAGCACCCTACTTTGTCGGGAGTTGCGATTTTTTTCTTTGCATTTCTCTTAGTGTCGAACTCGGCTTTCGGCGGTGGGACCAATCGCGCGGGGTTCGATGGCCCCGCTGAGTTGCCAAGGGTTTATATCCAATCAACATCCGCCGACACGCCCGCTCCAGGCAATGCGGTCCATGTGAATATCGGGGGAAACTTTCAACTGGCGCTAAACGACGTAAGTTGCGGGGACACCATTGAACTTCAGGCCGGGTCATCCTTTGCCGGACCTTTCATCCTGCCAGACAAACATTGCGACGATCAACATTGGATCATTATTCGCACCAGCGCACCAGACAACGCGCTGCCGCCGGAAGGGATGAGAATCACTCCTTGCTATGCGGGATTGGCGTCATTAGCCGGGCGTCCTGATTTTCATTGCACTTCGAAGGAAAACGTGATGGCGAGGCTCATTCTCGCTCAACGTGGGACCTCAGGACTGCTGCTGCTGGCGCCGGGTGCAAACCACTACCGTCTCGTCGGGCTGGAAATCACAAGGATTCCCGGCAACGGACCCTCGGCTGACTTAATACAGGCGCAGGCTGGTGCTGACCACATTGTGTTGGATCGGGTGTGGGTTCATGGTACGGCACAAGATGAGACCCGGCGCGGCATACTGCTGAGTGGAATTACCACGGCAGCGATCGTGGATTCTTATTTCAGCGACTTCCACTGCACTTCAATAAGTGGCTCGTGCGTTGACTCACAGGCAATAGCTGGCGGTAGCAGCACTCTTGCGGGAGGCCCTTATAAGATCGTGAATAATTTTCTGGAAGCCGCCGGTGAGTGCATCCTTTTTGGCGGAGGCGCTTCCACCACCACACCCACGGATATAGAGATTCGCCGAAACCACTTGTTCAAGCCAATGATCTGGGAAGCAGGCCAGCCTGGATTTGTAGGCGGGCCAACGGGTACACCTTTCATCGTTAAGAATCATTTCGAACTGAAGAATGCTCAGCGAGTTCTATTTGAGGGCAACATCCTGGAAAACGCCTGGGGAGGATTTAGTCAGGTCGGATTTTCTATCACCCTGACACCCAAGGGATACACCGATCCAAACAGTACTATAAACAGATGCCCAATCTGCCAGGTGTCGGATATTACGATTCGATTCAACACGATCAGCCATGTAGGAGGTGGAGTGAATATCGCTACGGTTCTTACCGGCTTAGGCGTTCGCGCTCTTGCCGGAGGCCGATTTAGCATTCACGATGTCGTGATGGATGATGTAACCACTCAATACAACGGCCCGGGAACATTAGTGAAAATTATGAACGGATGGCCTAAAAATGCCTTACACGATGTCACGATCAGTCACATCACGGGCTTCCCGGAAATTCATTTCCTTACGCTGCTTGATCTTGCTTCAATGCCCCAGATGTCAAATTTCATCTTTACGAACAACATTGTGGGAGCAGGCCGATATCCTGTGTGGTCGGCGGGTGGTGGTTCGACAAATTGCGCAAGCTCCGACGTGCCAGTGACCAGCATCGCAAAATGCTTCAGTACTTATACATTCAATTCCAATGTCATCATCGCTTCGCCTTATGCGCTGTCAAAGTGGCCAGTTGGAAATCATTTCTCTGATGATTTTCAGGCGGTTGATTTCTTGAACTATACGGATCATGACTATCTTCTCCTGCCCTCTAGTCCATATTGGGGTCAAGCGACGGACGGCACGAATCCTGGCGCCGATGTTCAGACACTTGAAGCTACGCTGTCAGGCGTTTATTGAAATAGTGTGCACGCCCGAAACGATTCGGGCGTTCCCGGAAGTGGCAACCTGGGGATGTAACCATTGCGTGCTATGATCCCGCTTATCCTTCGAGTCTCGGCGTCCCCCACTTAATATTGCTTAATGGAGCCGAAAGAGAGGAAGCTATGGCGTTTGGGCAGTGTAGATTCTTTGTTGCTCTTCTTCTGTTTTTGGTCGGATGGGCGGGCAATGTACATCCGGCGAATCCGCCGTCTACACCTGATGATCCCACTCCGCCTCGCTTTGATGGGCCCGCCGAACTCCCTCGTGTTTACATGCGCAGCAGTTTAAGCGACACTCCGGCGCCTGGTAGGGTCCGCCTGGTTCGAGAAGATGAGAACCTCCAGAACACAATCAACGACGCAAAATGCGGAGACACTTTAACATTGCAGGCGGGAGCGACTTTCAGCGGATTGTTTCGGTTTCCCAATAAGCCATGCGACGACTCTCACTGGATTATTGTTCGAAGCAGCGCGTCAAACGAGGAGTTGCCACAGGAAGGTTCCCGCGCCTTGCCCTGTTATGCGGGAGTGGCATCTCTGCCAGGCAGACCTGAATTCCATTGCGCAGCACTGAAGAATGTAATGGCGAGAATCGTATTCGATGCTAACGGAGATTCTGGACCAATCCTTTTCTTGCCGGGAGCGAACCACTACCGCTTCATCGGCCTGGAAGTGACGCGTGCCAGGCCTGAACTCCATACGCGGAACCTGGTGCAGCCCGATAAACCGGATAGTACAGCTGATCACCTTGTTTTCGACCGCCTCTGGCTGCACGGCACGGCGCAGGATGAAACCAAGGGTGGCATTCACCTCACAGGAACCACTTATGTTTCAATTGTTGATTCTTACTTCAGCGACTTTCATTGCATTGCGATGAAGGGTTCGTGCACCGACGCACAAGCCATCAATGGAGGTGGAGGGGACGCTCCGGGCGGTCCCTATAAGATAGTCAATAATTTTCTCGAAGCCTCGGGTGAGTGCGTAATGTTTGGCGGCGCACCCGGCACGACCACCCCAGCCGATATCGAAATTCGCCGCAACCACTTGTTCCGGCCTATGACTTGGAAGTCCGGCGAGCCTGGATTCGTGGCTGCCTACACAGGCACTCCATTTATCGTAAAGAACCACTTCGAACTAAAAAATGCTCAGCGAGTTCTATTCGAGGCGAACGTACTCGAAAACTGCTGGGGAGGTTTCTCACAAGCTGGCTTTTCAATCGTACTTACGCCAGCCAATCAGGAAGGCAAATGCCCGGAATGTCGCGTAACCGACATTACAATCCGGTACAACGTGATTCGCCACGTCGCAAGCGCATTTAACATCGCTGATTTACTCAAAAGACAAACCACACCTTCCTCTGGTGGGGAACGCTACAGCATTCATGACGTTCTGGTGGACGATATTGAAGGAAAGGCACTCGCAGGCTTCGGCAACTTCGCTCTAATAATGTCCCAAGCGCCTCCCCTTAAGAGCGTACATATTGACCATGTCACCGCCTTTCCGCAGCGGGCTATTTTTACTATTACGAACTTGGGCGCTAAGATTGAGGACTTTCAGATTTCGAACAGCATTTTTGCGGCTGGCGAAAGGCAGATTGCCAGCGCCGGCGGGGGACCTGAAAATTGTGCCAGATCCCGCGATGCACCCTCCACAGTGTTAGACAACTGTTTCGCGAATGCCATTTTCAGCGGCAATCTGATCATCGGCGGATCTGGCAGTTGGCCGCGGGATAACATTCTCGTCAAGAATCCTGAAGACGCAGGGTTTCGCAATTTCAATGGCGGCCAGAATGGGGACTATCGTCTTTGCCAGAATAAGGGTGACGGTGGCACCTGCACGCGATCTTCACCCGCACTGGCGAAAGGAACTGATGGAAAGGCTATTGGCGCTGATGTTGGGGGCATTGAAAAAGCTACTGCCGGCGTAATCTAGGCCGACTCGTCCCGCTATTTGTCGATCAGAATCTCTGAATAGTCCATCATCCAGCGCGACAGCGGAGTGTTGATTTTGGCCCACTGCTTAAATTCGTAGAAGGCGTTGTACACAATCCGCTTCCCTCGCACTGCGGTCGCGCGATTTGGTAGGCTCGCGCCCCCTAAAGCATAGCCGAGTTCCTGAAGGTAATCGCCGACAAGAGCTTCAAACCAACTCAACTGCTCCGGAGAGAATTTAATCTTCCATCTCCCTACCGGTGAAAATGTTCCCTCACGCAGATCCTCGTTGAATGAAGTAAGAGGATTCTTGACGGAACCTATGCTAGCCTGCTGAACGCGATCATAGGCGAGATCATGCTGGAGAAACTTCCCGACTTTCGCAAGCGCTTCTTCAGGATTCCCAACCAAATCTTCGTAACGAACTTCTATGTACTTTGGACCGAGCTTGATCCCGTATTCTCTGGCTTTGCGCACGATCCATTTCCAATACAGCCCCGCAGCCAACAGCCCGTTATCTTTGTCCCAAGGGAGAGGCCGGCTCCACTGCCGCTTGTCGAGGGAAAGGGCAACATCCCGGCCATCGCGGATAATGTGGACAAATAAAGCGTCTGGAAAGTCCCGATGGATTCGGAGCATGTGTGACACATTCGTTGGGGTCGAATCAATCCAACGGTCAACTCCTTGCTTGCGAGCGATTTCTTCCATGACGATTCGCAGGAAGTCGCTTGTACTTTTGCATTCCGACAGGACCTTTGCTTCAATCGTTCGAGCCTCGAGTCCCGAGACCTGGAATGCCTTGCTCCGAAGCCAGTCTTGCATCATTCTTTTTCGGTTCGTAGCCTGCTTGAGATCACCGTAGATTGGCTCAAGAACGTCGAACGCATTCATTTGTGTGCGAAACTCGGCGAAGCCGCCGGCCGAAAGCAGCAGGTGATAGAGAAAGCTTGTGCCGGAACGTGGACAGCCCACGATAAAAACGGCAGGTTTCATACGGTCTTTAATCCTTGGTCGAACCGGAACTCATGTTCGCAAACAACCACAGCTTTAATTCTCGGTTCGACCCTTGATCGCGGCGTGGGCTTCTGGAACCAACAAATAGTAAAGGCTCAGCCACTGCTCCCGGACAGCTTCCCATGAATAGCGGCCAGATTCATCGTGGGCGTTGTGAGCCAGCCGTGACGCCAACTCGGGATTCTTCAAGAGGCGTATGACATTTTGCGCCAAAGCCATCGGGTCGCCCACCTCAGACAATAATCCGGTCCGTTCATGATCAACAAGATAGCGCATCCCCTCCGGATCGGTGCTAACGACTGGGGTCCCAGAAGCGAATGCCTCCAGGACAGAAACGGGCATGTTGTCCAGGCAGGACGCGTTTATGAAAATGTCAGCTTCATCGTAGAACCGGGCGATTTGTTGCCGAGTCGCCGCCCCGGCAAAGTTTATGCCTGTAACGCCCAATTCCTTCACGAGGTCGCGGATCTGCTCCTCCAAGAGACCGCTCCCCACCAGGTCTAGGCGAGCTTCCGGAAAACTTCGCTGCACTTCGACAAAGGCGCGGACTACTACATTGACACTATAGTAGCGATGGAATCCCCGAGTGCAGACCAGGTAAGGGCGGAAGTGTTTTCTATTCCGAAACGAGAACTGTGACGTGTCCGCAATGTTCGGCACGATTTTGGCGTCGAGTCCGAATTCGCGAAATACGTCTACCAGATACCCGGAGGGCACCACTAGCAGGTCCACGAGTTTCAGGACTCTTGCCGCGACTCGCGAGCGGCGAAGATGGTCCCTTGCTTCTCCGCTGCGGTAATTTATTATGATTTTCTTACGCCGCAATTTTGCTACGAGCCACGCCGGACTGGGCGCAAGTAAAAATGACCAATAGGACGCGGAAAAGATGTGGGCAATGTCAACCCTTCCCAGTTCCCTCCAAAGATGCCAGAAGTAGATGGGCTGCCGGAGAACCGTGCGTAATCCGGGAACACGGCGAGCCCATGCTAGCGGAGTAGGGAGCGGAGGATCGACGGCCAGAAAGCTAACTTCCACGTTGGGATCGCCCTTCCAGAGGCGCACGAGCAAGTCAGCCTGGACAGCCTGTCCGCCAATATAGCGGAGACTGGGCGCGACAATGGCGACCTTCACCTTACCCCCCAAAGGATGGGGTTCAGCTTTCACTTGGATTGTTTTTTCCTCTCTTCTTTTCCAGAAGATGCAAGTAGAGCTCTTCGTAGCGGCGACGCATTCGATCAAGGCTGAATTCTTCCTCCGCGAAGCGCCTGGCGCGAGCACCCTGGCAGGCGCGCAGATCGGAATCGGAAAGAAGGCGGCAGATTGCCTTGGCGAACCCCGCTTCATTCTTCGGGGTGATGAGCAGTCCCCGGTTGTCGTTTACTAACTCAGCATTTCCTCCGACGTTGTAGGCGACCACTGGCAAGGAGGCCGCCATCGCTTCGAGGATGGCGTTCGACAGGCTCTCCGAATCGGAGGTCAGGACGGCAACGTTCATAGAGGCCAGCAATCCGGGAATGTCGCGACGTTCGCCGAGAAAAAGAACGTGATCTGTAAGGCCGAGCGAAGCGGCTTGGAGTTCAAGCGCAGGACGAAGTGGCCCATCGCCGACGAGCAGGAATTCCACATCAGGCATACGCTGGTGAATCCACGCCGCCACCCGTAGAAAACCAGCGTGATTCTTATAGTCCGCGTTCATGCGGGCAACCATGCCCACTCGCAGCACGCCCGGGCGTGGGGGCAACGTTGGAAGTGACGCTTGAAAAGCCTTGGGAGGCAAGGCGTTCCCAATGATAACGACTTTCTCGTGAGGAACTTGAGCCTCGTGCAGGCGATCTGCGGCAGCCTGGGAATTGCATGCAACCACATCGCACCATCGAAAAGCGGCGGTTTGAGCGCGGAATTGCGCCGGCGTAAGCAAGTCTCCAACCTGGCGATGACTGCCGATAATAACCGGGACACGTGCGAGGCGCGCGGCGGGGATAAGAGTCAAGTTGGCATAAAAATCGAAAGCATGGGCGACTAGAACATCATTACTACGCAAGTGGCGGTTCAGTTTGAAGCGAGTGCGCAGCGACTTCCATCCGAAGAGGTTGCCGCCAAGAGGAAATTGAGAGACATCCTCCAATTCGTCGGATAGCATTCCCCGGCGATTGATGCATCCTAAGTGCACATGGAAAGTCGAGCGGTTGACATTCTGAGCCAACAAGGTGAACTGACGCTCCGATCCACCCGTCTCTAAGGTGTTGATCATGAGGAAAAGGCCGATTGACGAACGGCCAGAACGGGGCGCGTCGGCGGTCTCAGCGTTGGTGTTCCCCATCGCGATCATTCTACGGCCATGGGAAACGCTAGCACGGAATTGCCGCCGTTTTCCTTCGGGAGTCCGCTACTAGCGCAAGAGAAACTAAGCCGGCGGGTTTTGTAAATTTCTCAAGAAAATTGCGATGCCACAGTTCAAACATCAGCAGGCGCCAGAGTCGCCCGCTGACGGATCGACCCCTATGAAGGTGGTCATCCATCAGCTTACGAATCCCTGCTGGTTCGAAATATCCGCGCTGCAATGTGCGCGGCTCAATCAGTATCATCAGCATGTCTTTCAATTCATGCCTCATCCAGTGGTCGAGAGGAAGGGCAAAACCCTGTTTCTTACGATAAAGGGCTTCTCGAGGGACGCCTAGTCGCTCAGCCAGCTTGAAGAGGATGTACTTCTGCCGGCGGCCCCGCAACTTCCATGCGGAGCCCAATCGCGCGGCCCACTCAACCAACTCGTGATCCAGAAGGGGCACTCGGACCTCCAGCGAGTTGAGCATGCTCATGCGGTCCACCTTAGTGAGGATGTCGGCAACCATATACGTCTTGGTGTCCACATAGAGAAGCTGGCTGACGGGGTCTTGGGCGCGTGCCCGAGAGAAGTAGCGCCGCAATACGTTACCCGGATCGTCACACCCGCGCAGAACTTCGCGGAAGTCATCGGAAAGCAGCGGGACGTCTCGTTCAAAGGCGGGCACGAATGAAAGCCCGTCAACGTAACGCTCCTGCCACGGCAACGACACGTTGTAGCTGAATTTGCGTCCTCTTATCTTTCCCGGAATACGGGGAAAAATCTGGTTACGGTACATCTTTCGCGCCCACTCGGGAACGTGCTCAAAGATGCGGCGTTCAGAGTGAGTTCGGTAACGGTCGTAACCAGCGAAGATCTCGTCGCCGCCGTCGCCGGAAAGCGCTACGGTCACTTGCTGTCGAGCCATTTGTGAAACGTAGTATGTGGGCAGCATAGAGGAATCGCCGAATGGTTCCTCGAGAGAATTAGTCAGATGTTCCACGGTTTGCACCACGTCGGGATCGAGAATCATTTCGTGGTGTTCAGTTCCGAATTTCGTGGCCACAAGGCGGGCATAATGCGCCTCATTAAAATCGTCTTTGGCAAAGCCGATGCTGAAGGTCTTCACAGGACCAGAGCTCGCGCGAGCCATCATCGCGACAACGGTAGATGAATCCACTCCGCCGCTCAGGAAAGCTCCAAGCGGAACATCGGAGATAAGGCGGATTCGGGTAGCCTCAAATAAGCGTCGCTCCAACTCTTCCAGGCACTCTTCCTCGGTCTTGGGAAAATACTTGTCGTAGGCTGGCAAGTCCCAATATTGGCGGACGGTGATTACTCCGTCCTCGAACTCCAGCAAGTGCCCCGGGGGAAGCTTATGAATGTTCGTAAATGCGGTGATTGGATCGGGGACATAGCCAAAATATAGATATTCCAAGAGGGCCTGGGCATTTACTTCGACGAGATCAGGAGCCACCGCGAGAATGGCTTTAATTTCGGATCCAAATAACAGCTGGTCGTTCGTCAGCGCATAGTGGAGCGGCTTCTTTCCCAATCGGTCGCGAGCCATCAGCAGCCGGCGTTGCTGTTCGTCATATAGCGCAAAGGCGAACATACCTCGGAGCTTCTGAACACAGTCCGCACCCAAGTCCTCGTAAAGGTGAACGATAACCTCAGTGTCACTGTTTGTGTAAAAGCGATGGCCGTGATCTTCAAGCTCGCGGCGAAGTTGCGGAAAGTTATAGATCTCCCCGTTAAACACCACCCAGACTGTTCGGTCCTCATTGAAAACAGGCTGGTGGCCGCCTGACAAATCAATTACGCTGAGCCGGCGCATGCCAAGACCGGTGCAGCCTTTGACGAATATTCCTTCGTCGTCAGGACCACGGTGCACAATAGTCCGGCACATCGCGTGGATGGTCGCTTCGTCAACCCGGGCATCGGCGCGCCCATCTACGATTCCGGCGATTCCACACATGCGCTATCCCTTTCACCGTGCCGTCGCGAATTGCAACAACGGATACCTGAGGCTGAAGCTGGCTGTCGAATTATTGCCCGTTTAGCCTTCCAACGTTGCGCGCCGCCCTAACAATATTCACCGACGCAAGAACAAGTTCAGCTCTGTCGGCACAATCGGGACACATAATATTTCCGCCAGGTTAGTGTTGCGGAGCAAACGAGCCCGATCTTGGTTCAATCGCGTATGTCCTCAGAGGGCGAGTTGTATTACTTGAAAAGCCGGCCGAACTGGCGAGAATGCGATCTTTTTCCTGCACAATGGCCAAAAGAACCGAAGAATAGGCAACCGCAAAATAGGGGAAAAACTGGTATGCTTCCGGCGCAAACAATGCACCCACTGCAAACCCAATCAGCGAACTATGTAACGCTCCAACAAACAAAGTAGTTTCAACATCCAGGTCACGTCTTCGTCTTAATCGTCTCAGATTGGAGAAACCGCGGGCAAAGAACATAAGGTAAATAACAAGAGCAGGTATGCCGCATTCAACAGCCACCTGAAGATAGGTCATGTGCACTTCATGCCAGTCTCCAGAGACGACAACGAAATTGTCCACCCCGGTTCCCAATAGAGGATAATGCTCAATTACCTCGAGCGACCGCAGCATCAGATATTTGCGTGCTTCGAAAGAACTTTCTGCTTTCGTTTCTGTCGTTGTTTCCAGATCTCCTCCACCAATTGCCGCGAAGCGATCCTTGAGCTGCCTTCCGCCGACTGACATAATGAGCGCTCCAAGTACTACTGCAATCACAATCAGATGGGGACGACGGCCCTTGACACCGAAGTGCCATAAGCACACCGAACCCGAGATGACCAAATCAATGAAACCTGCACGGGATGCCGTGAGAAACAACGCCGAACACATAGTAAGCATCGCAAGCGCCCATGACATCTTTTTGAATGCGCTTTTCGCGTTAAGAAGGAAGGCCAGACAGAATGGAAGCGAAAGCACGATGGCAAAGGCAAGATCATTTGGATTGGAATAGATTCCTCCCAATACACCCTCAAGCCGGGGATGACCTTGACTCTTGGCCATCGAGGCCACGGCAATCACTGCAACGGAAGCAGCTTGTATGAAAATTATGCGGCGCAATCTTGGGAAATCCATTACCACCAGAAATGTCAGCACCCAAACCACGAGGACCTTGGAAAAATCAACAGTGTGGGAGAGGGCGCCGCCTCTCCACACCGGCGAGAACAACGCAGAAACGATCAGAATAATGATCAGCGCAAATAAATAATTGGCTTCTTTAGGCCGATCTCGAAATTTTCTTCCAGTCTTTGTCGAGAATACAAATATCAGAGCTGGGATGGCGGTGAGCTTAGCTAGCGGGATATGTAGCAGACCAGGTATCCAATCTTCAGGCCGAGCGCAGTACACCAGATAGAAGGCGCTTAACCAAAAAAACGCAGCGCCCCAGCGTGTTTTCATAGCGCTGGGAGCCTGATCAAGAATCGGACCGGCGCTCCTTGCCGAGCTATTCTCTTTGGCGACCAGTCCTGATCTCATTTTTCGGAAATTTATATCCAACGCTCATCTCTGCCCAAATCAAGCGGCTCATCAATCTTACATTGAGCAAATAGAAACAATACATTTTCTCTGATCGTAAGTAATATTTGCCAAAGGGTTTTTCTTTATCGCACTCCAGGTCTTACTCGATTACTTCGGTAAGGTTACTTGCGGCGTGGCTGTTATTGTTTCTCGCGGCACGAGCAGTATGCCGAGCGAACTGCGCCGCGAATCACCTCGACGGCGACGATACCGGCAGGAATCGCATTGGTGTGATTTGTTGAATTGCCCCGAGGGTTCACGTCAATGAACCCGCAGAGGGAACTGAAGGCCGCCGCGACATGCGCATCCTTTTCACGATGCGCAGAAAGCTCAAAGCACGTTCCCGATGAAGTAGAAACACTGTACCTAGATAAATGGCCGCACCGGTTACTATTTCAAGGATCAAACGGAACAATAGGGGTGCACTCGCGGGCAATTCGAACTTCAACAATACAACTCCGAGTGTCATGGCGACGACACCGTCCAGCCCAGGACGTACAGCAGAAAAGTATTCCAGGGCGCTCATCTCAATGGTCTTGAGCGTCTTCCAATAAAGAGGAGCCGTCACCAGCGGATAGGACAACCAAGCAAACGCGACTCCAGCGATTCCCCAATGACTGCCAAAGTAAAAGGAGATCGGCATGACCACTAAAGCAGATAACTCCACCCGCATAACAAAGCGAGCATTGCCTACCGCAGTGAGCAGCTTCGGCAACAGCGCCTCGACCGACCGGAAAGCGGTGTAGAGGCAAAGAACTTCAAGTGGAACAATCATGGGACCCCAGTTGCTGCCAAGCGCGAAGTAAACCAGTTCATGGGCGACCAGCGCGACTCCGATCGTGGCCGGGAAAGTCGCCAAGGCCACGGCTTCAGTCAAGGTCCGCAAATAGCGGCGTAGGGCGACAGGGTCTTTTTGCACCTTTGCCAAATAACTGGGAATGACCGTTGTTACCACAGAAACCACTTTTTCGAGCGGCATATTAGCCAAGACCCAGGCCATACCGTAAAAACCCAACGCAGAAGACCCCAGCACTCTTCCGACCGTCACATTATCCAATGCGCTGTAAGAGGACCATGCAAAAACATAGATGAGAACGTGGCGGCTGAAGAGAAGAGGTCGTTTCACAGCGGCAAAGTTTGGCCACGCGAAGCGCTGCGGGCACGCCGCTAGAATCAAACCGCTTCGTACTGTAACGGCCAACAAATTTCCCCCGACCAATGACCAGTAGCCGAAGCCCAAAAGCGCAAGTACAACGGTTACAACCGCGGCTATCACATCGCGCATTGCATTGAACCAGGAAAGTTGTTTGAACCGCAGCTCCTTGCCCATAACTCCTTCTGGCACGCTGCGAAGCGCGAGAGGGATGAGCGATAAACAACTGACGACGATCACCGCCACCAAGCGGGGAGCCTTGAAGAACACCGCTACGGGCCATGCGCACGCCGATGCGATGAGGAACGCTATGACGCCGAAGAGAACAGCTACGGAGTGCAGTTGTGCAATCTCGCCCTCGGTCAGATCCCGCATGGTCACAATCGTGACCGGGATACCGAACTCGCCCGCTAAACGCAAGAACGAGTAAAAGGCCGCCGACATCGCCACTAATCCAAAATCGGAGGGAGCGAGAATCCTGACGACTACTAATAACGAAGCCCACGATACGATTTGGGCACCCCAGTCGGTGACCGCTCTCCATGCCAGGTTGCCAGCCAGAGAACCCGGTGGCTTCGACGGAGGAGTGCCAAGTTCGGCTGTTTCCACAGCGGCAATGTCCGAATTCATGGGCACAGTTTCTGACTTATTCAATCCGGTACCGTTTTGGTTGTTGTCCTGCGACCATAAATCTATTCGTCGCAAAAGTTGGATCGTGCCACCGGCGCGAACGCACTACCGGTTCTCATTCTCCTGCTCGGCGGTGACTATTCCGAGCGAACAGCACTGGGCTGCGCAGCTCGGACAACGAGGCGTCCGCGCTTTAATATTTTGCTTCGAAAATGCTGAACACGATATTCATGCCATAGGGTTCTAGAGCGAATTCCTGCAAACACGTCTTCCTGGAAATGTCGTACAACGCGATGTGGGTGGGCCGCACGTCCATGTCATCCCGGAAAATATTTTTCACCCAGAGAATATTTTCTGTAAGACTGGTCTTCCGAACCCGCGAAAATCCGACCCAAACCTTTTCCTCATCCAGTAATAGTATTCCTCGGCACCAGCCCAGCAACGAATTGTGGCCATTGATTTTCTTAAGATCAATAATGTCGGCGGTTTTCAAAGTGTGACGATTGGCGATGACGACCTGGCCGTCAACAGTAGTGAAGTAAATGCGGTCACCGCGGACCAGCCCATCATGAGGGGTTTGAACGTCTATGCTGATTCGTTTTGCCGGGCCACCGACGGTTATTGCATCACGTTGACGGAAGCGTGTGACCCAAACGTCACCATCCAACTCGAACACAAAATTTGGGTGTGCCTTGTGGGGCTTTGTGCTCTCTACCTTGCGATAGTCGGTCGTTCTGGAAAAACGCAACCACGGATCCTCGTGCAGCACACTCCAGCAATCGAGGACTTTGCCGTCAAGGCTGACCTTAAGGACCATATCCAATCCCGTGGAGACAATCAGCAGATTGTCGTCTGAGGAGGGAGTAACGTGGTGGAGATCGTTAAATAGCGGCAAAGAAATATAGCCGATTTGTTCGAAGTCGGGCAGCTTGAAAATCAGCACTTCTGTAGAGGTGCATGTGTAAAGCGTATTGCCGACCAGGGTTCCAGCTTTAAATACATTCGAGGAGTGTTTGCTGGCACTCGCCTCGGGGGGGCTTTTATACTCGACGCAAGTTTCTACGGCTCCAGTTTCGATATCGAGACGTAAGATGAGCGCAGCTTCATAGAGGCTCCACTCTTCCTCGGCCTTTAGGAATAGTCGCCGCTGTCTTGCCCCTAAAACGTATAGATCGGACATGAGAATTAAAAATTCCGCCGCTGTTCGGTCAATCTTACATTCGGTGGCGGAGGCAATAGAATTGGTAAACGCCGGAGACACTTACGAGTGAGTATTTTCGCAGGGGTAACGTAGGAGGGCAGCGGTACTTTCGTAACGTTACGCGACATACTTGCAAGCTCCATTCTTTTCTCCTCCAAGGGAAAACCATTTCCACGGCTCCAAGGCTCTCTATACATCGCGTGCGAGCGGAGCCGTCCATGCCTCTCAATCTAAACAATCTTGCAGTTGGTGATCGCCTTGCTTAGTCAATGACAAGTCCAAAAGGCTTGGGCGTGTAGTGGTAGTGGCGGGGCTGCCAATCGCTACAGAACTAGTCGAATTAGTAACAGCGAGCCTATTGGCAGATCCGCATTTTGACTTTTATGTGAGGGCAACGTTCTATGGCAAAGTTTCTCCGATATTTTTCATTCATTTTCCTGGGAACGATGACTGCGTGCGGTGGAGGGGGTACTCCCGCAAGCGGTGGATCCCACGCCAGTGTTGTCCTTCAATCAGTCCAGGTAGTCGCTACCAACAAGTCTTTTCCCGCGGGAGTTAGTCAGCAATTTACGGCCACCGGTTCTTATAGCGACGGAACCACCAAGGATCTCACCAGCACTGCCGTTTGGAGTTCGTCGAATCCAAGTGTCGCGACGATAACGGCCCCCGGAATTGCCAAGGGCATCTCTCCAGGATCGTTCAACGCAATCGCGACTCTATCTACCGTGTCGGGGAGCCTCCCCGCGAAAGTGGTTCCCGCTGTCCTGACTTCGATGTCCGTCAGTCTTGCTACCCCATCAGTAGGGGCTGGCCTTAGTGTTCAAGCGACCGCGACTGGGAACTATAGTGACGGCAGCACCCAAAATCTTAGCAATTCAGTTGCGTGGACTGTTTCCAACTCTACAGTCGCATCTATTTCGAACACCGGCCTGATCACCGGAAAGGCAATCGGTTCCACAGTGGTTACGGCTACGCTGGGAAGCGTGACTGCAACAAATTCTTTATCCGTAACGTCGCCACTGTTAGTTTCTATCTTGGTTAGCCCCGCCAGCGCATCGGTTGGGGTTGGGTTTACCGATCAATTTACGGCGACCGGAAGTTACAGCGATGGCAGCACTCAAAATCTTAGTAACTCAGTAAATTGGAGTGTATCTAATACTGCCCTCGTGTCAATTTCCGGCAGTGGCCTGGTCAGCGCAAAATCGAATGGTTCCGCAGTCATCACGGCTAATTCAGGTTCGATCACCGGCACAGCCCCTCTGACAATCACGATATCGCTAGTTTCAATCGTCGTTACGCCTGCTCTTCCAACCATTGCCCCGGGTACGGCCCAACAATTCAAGGCCACGGGAACTTTCACGGACGGCAGTACGCAGGATGTAACCGGTACGGTCAGCTGGAGTTCTTCCGATTCAACTAAAGCGACCATCAGCACCTTGGGGCCAACCAGTGGTCTGGCCCATGCGCTGTCGGCCGGCCCTTCGACCATCACAGCTTTTTCAGGCAGCATTTCTGGCTCAACCACTCTGACAGTCAGCCACGGAAAACTTACTTCTATTGCTGTGACGCCGGCGACCGCCACTATTCCACTTGGAGTAGCTCAGCAATTCACCGCAGAGGGGGCATTTGATGACGGTACATCTCAGGACATCACGAACACTGTGGCCTGGACCTCTTCGCAACCCGCGTTGGTATCAATCACAGTGAGCGGTGCGGCGACTGCCCGCAGCATCGGGACAGTGACAATTACTGCAACCTCGGGTGCCGTGAGCGGAAGCACGACGTCGGTCAATGTGACATCCGCCAATATCACGTCAATTGCGATTCAAGGCGGGGATGCCAGTATCGCAAATGGCACGACTGCAAAATTGAACGCGATTGGAACCTTCAACGACGGTAGCACACGCGACGTGAGTTATTTGGCAAGCTGGACGTCGTCGGCTCCCGCTTTCGCGACGGTCGTATCAGGCGGGCGTGTGCAAAGCGTGAACCCGGGTCAGACCACAATGACTGCGTCACTGGGGGGGGCCAGTACCGCAGTCAATCTCACGGTTACAACTGCAACACTGGTATCAATATCCATAACGCCTTCGATCTCTTCAATCGCCGCCGGTACCCAGGTCCCATTCCTGGCGACGGGGCAATTCAGCGATTCGAGCTCGCAGGTCATTACGAACAATGTCACCTGGGCGTCAACTGACACGACGGTTGCAACAATAAGTAATGCTTCAGGGACGCACGGAATCGCAATGGCGATTGCCGGGGGAAGTGTCACAATCAGCGCCACCCCCACCTTTGGCGCTCCGGTAACAGGCACCGCGCAATTAAATGTTAGCGGAGCGAGTCTCGTGAGCATCTCACTGACTCCCGCGTCTGTTGTCTTGGCTCCCGGCGCTACCCTCCAATACATGGCGATTGGAACCTTTAGCGATGGCACCGCCCAAAACCTGAACACTTCCGCGACCTGGAGCACTTCGTCAGCTTCTGTCGCGGCCATTACTACATACGGTCAAGCGACAGGTCAATCGGCCGGGATCGCGACCATTACAGTTTCGCTGGGAGGAGTCTCGGCAACTTCTAATGTGGTTGTGGATTCATACGCTTTGACCTCTATCGCGGTAACCCCATCAACTTCGAATCTCCCACAACAGGTAGCGACAGGATTCAGTGCAATCGGCACGTTCGCTGACGGCCAGCAGGTTGATTTGACATTGGTAGCCGCATGGACATCTTCAAACGCTTCGGTTGCAACCGTGAGTAATGTGTCAGGCATGAAGGGTATGGCTATGGGACTCGCACCCGGTAACTCCACGATTTCGGCTCTGTTTGGCGGGCAGGTCGGGACGGCGGCTCTGACGGTCACGAATGCTACGTTACAAACGATCGCCATTACACCCGCCAGCCCCAGCATTTCTCTCGGCAACAGTCAGAAGTTTGTTGCTGCGGGAACCTTCACCGATGGAAGTACCATGGACCTTTCCACGCAGGTAGCTTGGAGTTCCTCGAATGTAAACGTGGCGGTGATAGATACTATCGGAATAGCCAACAGCGCCGGTTCCGGAACCACGACGATTGCCGCAACGCTGAACGGTGTCAGTGATACCGCGATACTGACCGTGAATTAGCTGGAAAACTCAGATAGAGCGCGATTGTCAGAGCTTTCGCGAGATCAGCAATAGGCCCGACTAACAGTCGGGCCTATCTATTGGAAACCTTAGCCCCGAGTTCTCTGGGGATCCAGCATTGCATTTTGATTTTGCAAA
>CAWCJR010000014.1:0-167334 GCA_963796015.1 uncultured Acidobacteriaceae bacterium
GGCATTTCTGCTTAGCGAATGGTCCATTCAGATTCCGGCTCGCCGAAGACGTTTCGTAGTCACCACTGGCGGTGGCCCCGGCATCATGGAAGCGGCGAATCTGGGTGCGCAAGAGGCGGGAGCGAAGACGATCGGGCTCAATATTCATCTGCCATTCGAGCAAAACCCGAATCCCCACATCACGCCATCTCTTAATTTCGAATTCCATTATTTCTTCATGCGCAAGTTCTGGTTCGCATATCTAGCCAAGGCATTGGTGATTTTCCCCGGCGGATTCGGCACTCTGGACGAGCTGTTCGAAATTCTTACTCTCGCGCAGACGCAGAAATTAGCTAAGAAGATTTTGGTGGTGATTTACGGCAGCGAATATTGGAAACGCCTGATCAATTTTGAGGCCATGGTGGACGCAGGTACCATCTCCCCCGACGATTTGGATTTGTTCAAGATGGTGGATTCCCCGGAAGAAGGTTTCGAGTTTCTGAAGGAAGGCTTGACTAAATATCATCTGGGTCCTGAAAGCTCTAAACGCCCACGCGAGACAGTTCCCGAAATCGCCAAAACCAATCCCTAGAGCCTTTTGACAAGTTGCTGCTCTATTACATTACCGATCGCTCTCACTTTAGCGGCGATGAAACGTCGCGGCGAAAAAAGTTGCTGGAAAAGGTTGGGGAGGCGGCTAAAAGCGGAGTGGACTTTATCCAGTTGCGGGAAAGAGATCTTTCCACCCGCGACCTGGCGGCGCTGGCGCAGGAGGCCGTGCGAGTGATTCGAGAGAATCCGGCGAGCCCAACACGATTACTCATTAACTCGCGGACAGACGTTGCAATTGCCGGTGGAGCAGCGGGCGTCCATCTGCGCTCCGTGGATATATCTCCGAAAGACGTGAGGGTAATCTGGAGTCGAAACAGCGGCATGGCGACCGCACCAACGATCATCAGCGTGGCTTGTCATACTGTGGAAGAAGTTGCCCTTGCCGCAAGAAGTGGGGCAGATTTCGCAATATTCGGGCCCATTTTCGAAAAACAAATAAAAAATACAGAGATACAAATTCCTGCTATTGAGGTCGTCCCAACCGGACTGAATCTGCTTCGTCAAGCCTGCCGCGAAAACATTCCAGTTATCGCACTAGGGGGCATCACTTCTGATAACGCTGGCGACTGCCTGGAGGCAGGGGCAGCAGGCATTGCGGCAATCCGCTTGTTCCAGGAGAACCCTCTCGGGCAAATAGTACGCCGACTGCGCGGCGATTAGTTCCGCATACCTGACGTTAAGCACCAAATTGAGTGGAACCTGAATCAGGACACTACCAGCGTACTTCATCTTCGCTCAAAACAGACCCCCCGCGGGTTCCCAAATCTGGTAAGCTTCGCTGCCGGATACCTCACATGACCCGAAAATATCTCCTGTGGTTTTTGCTTGTTTCTACTACTTCCGCCTTCGCCGCCGATCCATATGCCGTGATTATCGAGCATAACGTCGCGGCAAAAATGCGCGACGGCGTGACCCTGCATGCCGATATTTACCGGCCGAAGGCGGATGGGCAATTCCCCGTTTTACTTCAGCGCACTCCTTATGACAAACGAGGCGTCACCGATTTTGGGCTGAAGGCAGCGGCACGCGGGTATGTGGCAATCATTCAGGACGTCCGAGGCCGCTATTCTTCCGAAGGCGAGTGGTACACGTTCAAAAATGAATCGAATGACGGCTATGACACGGTGGAGTGGGCGGCGGCCCTGCCGTATTCGAACGGCAAAGTGGGAATGTGGGGCGGATCATATGTAGGCGCGACACAGATGCTCGCCGCAGTCGCTCACCCGCCGCATCTAGCGGGGATTTGTCCGGTGGTGACAGCAAGCAACTATCACAATGGATGGACATACCAGGGAGGCGCGTTCGAACAATGGTTTAACGAGTCATGGACTTCAGGACTTGCCCAGGACACGTTGAGCCGTAAGATACAAAATGGTGCCAACGCCATGAAAGGAATTTCGACGCTTCCACTTGCCGATTATTCCCTGTTCAATCTTACCGATCCCGCGCGAGTGAGTTCGATTGCCTCGTTGGCCCCGTATTTCTCCGACTGGCTGAGCCATCCCAGTTACGACGATTATTGGAAGCAATTGTCTGTTGAAGATCGCTATGCCGACATAACGGTGCCAGCCCTCCACATCGCGGCATGGTATGACATTTTCCAGGGAGGAACGCTGCGCAATTACATCGGTATTAAGGCGCATGGCGGGAGCGAGGCCGCGCGGAACGGGCAGCACTTGCTGGTGACAATCGGTGGCCACGCAGGCGGCGGCCGAAAGATTGGTGACGTGGATTTTGGCCCGGCGGCCGCGCAATACGATGAAAACGGGATAACGCTACGCTGGTATGACTATCTTTTTAAGGACGTGCAAAATGAATTTGCCAGCGACAAGCCGGTCCGGATTTTTGTCATGGGTATTAATCAATGGCGAGATGAGGACGGCTGGCCGCTTGCGCGGGCCCGAGAGACAAAATATTTTCTACATTCGTCTGGGAAAGCGAATTCTCTTAGCGGAGATGGAACGCTCGCTACTACGACACCTGGGTCTGAAACATCCGACAAATTCACTTACGATCCCGGGAATGCGGTTCCAACGGTTGGCGGACCGTTATGCTGTGACAGTCAACATTTAGGACCAGGGCCGCGCGATCAGCGTTCAGTCGAAGCTCGCAACGATGTATTGGTTTATTCCACGCCTGCGTTTACAAAAGATACCGAAATCACGGGCCCAATCAGGACTGAGCTCTATGTTAAGTCTTCGGCAGTAGACACCGACTTCACAGCCAAGCTTGTAGACGTTGGTCCGGATGGATTCGCGCAAAATCTGACTGAAGGAATTCTTCGCGCACGATATCGCGATTCCCAGGAGAAGCCGACCCTGACGGTTCCCGGACAGGTTTATAAATTGACGATTGATCTATGGGCCACCAGCAATGTCTTCCGCCAGGGACATTCGTTGCGACTGGAGATTTCCAGCAGTAACTTCCCACGATTCGACCGGAATCTCAATACCGGCGAGAATCCCGAGGCGGGCAGCAAATATATCTCTGCGACCAACACGATCTATCACGATCGCGAGCATCCTTCGGCATTGGTTGTGCCAATGGTCCCGGTACAGTGAACTGCCGAGCTTCGCGCAGCCTGAGCGGGTGAGTACGCCTGCTTCTTTCCCGTTCATGCGCTACTCTCTTTCTTGTGGCAGACCGCGTCCTAGGCGATTATCTCGATAACTTCCGGGCTCTGGGCGCAGAGTGCGCATACGTGCAGCGGCTTGGGTATCGAACCGTCAGATGGAGCTACCGCGAAGTCGCCAATACTGCAATCCAATTTGGGCGCGAGCTTCACGCCCGGGGAATTGACAAGGGCGACCGTGTCCTGATCTGGGGGCCGAACTCCGCCGAATGGGTCGCGGCATTCTACGGCTGCGCACTGACCGGAGTCGTTGCAGTTCCGATTGACGATATCTCTACATCTCATTTCGCGGCAGCGGTATTCAAGAATGTTAGCGCGAAGTTATTGCTCCGCTCCCGCGAGCATGCTGCATTGAACTTCGGGAGCCCTTCGCTTCTGCTGGATGATTTTCGAGACGCACTTGCGCGACATTCGGCCGACCGATATCAACCGACTGAGGTCGGCGTCAATGATCCACTCGAAATCATCTTCACTTCCGGCACCACTGCAGAACCTAAGGGCGTAGTCATCACTCACGGCAACGTCTTAGCCAATATCGCGCCACTCGAGGTTGAAATCCGGAAATATTTGAAGTATGAACGCATTGTCCATCCGATTCGCTTCCTCAATCTGTTGCCCCTGAGCCATGTATTCGGACAATTTCTGGGAATATTTCTTCCGCAGTTACTGGGCGGCACGGTGGTTTTTCAGGACACGATGAAGCCATCGGAAGTTTTTGACACGATCCGGCGCGAACGCGTGTCTGTGCTGGTTGCCGTGCCGCGGATTTTGCAATCCATGAAGGAAAAAATCGAGCGCGATCTTGGCGATGATCTGGCCACGCAGAAATTCCAAATGCGATTTCAAGGTGCAAAGGGACAAGCATTTCCTGCGGCGTTGGTGGATTTTTCGGCAGATCCGCAGGCAGTTCGGATGGAAGTTTTGGGCCTTCATCTGCGGCGGCGCTACTCTCGACGCCGAAACCGAGACCTTCTGGCATCGGCTCGGATATGCCGTGATCCAAGGCTACGGCCTTACCGAAACTACGTCGCTGATCAGCCTTAACCACCCGTTCCGTCCCAGCAAAGGGTCGATCGGAAAAGTGATGGCTGGACGCGAGGTCAAGCTCGCACCCGGTGGCGAGATTTTGGTGCGCGGCGGCGGCGTGGCTGCAAATTATTGGGCGGGGGAAAAACTACAGCCACTCCCCGCCGAACAAGGATGGTATCGAACAGGCGACATCGGGGAATTCGATGCAAACGGAAATCTCCATTTCAAGGGGCGTAGCAAAGATGTGATCGTCACCCCGGCGGGGATGAAAGTTTATCCGAATGATCTTGAAGCGGCGCTCCGGTCTCAACCGGAAGTCAAAGATTGCGCTGTGATCGCATTGCCGCTCGAAGGAAACGCCGAACCGTGTGCGGTTCTCATCCTGAGGGATGGAAACAACAATGCCGGGGAGATTGTAAACCGTGCGAATCAGTCATTGGCCGAGTATCAACGGATGCGGTCTTGGTATGTTTGGCCGGATGAGGATTTTCCGCGTACAGCGAGCCAGAAACTGCGCAGGAATGTTATTCGTGAATTTGTTCTTGCCCATCGCCTTGAGAATGCCAAGAGCTCGTCGAGCGCGCTCTCGGAGTTGATTGAACGGATCAGCGGAAGATCGCCAATGCTATCGTCGAACCCGAATCTCGACGCCGACCTCGGTCTGAGTTCGCTTGACCGAGTTGCTCTGACGAGCGCTCTCGAAGACCGGTATCAGCTGGACTTGGGGGATGCCGGTCTGGCATCGGTAAAGACAATTGGCGATGTGGAGCGAATGCTGCAAGCAAAACCTGCCCCGCGTGTTCGTTATCACTATCCCGACTGGGTACAACGGTGGCCGGTCACGTGGATTCGCCTTTTGGCACAGTATCTTCTCTTGCGGCCCGCGGTTTTTCTGATGGCGCGCCCGCGAATCATCGGTGAGAAAGAGTTGGCTGGCGTGCGTGGTCCCGTGCTAGTCATTTGCAATCACATCACAGATGTTGACTTGGGATTTGTCCTCGCGGCGGTGCCCGCGCATTTGGGAAACCGGCTCACCGTCGCAACCGCCGGAGAAGAATTAGAAGCATTGCGCACCCCTCCGCCCGGCCGCAGCGCTTTGGCCCGAATTTATGATCGCCTCCAATGGTTCCTGGCTGTTTCGCTCTTAAATCTGTTCCCCTTGCCCCGCCAGGCTGGATTTCGCGAAAGCTTCTCGTATGCCGGAGAATCCGCCGATCGCGGATATAGCGTACTGGTCTTCCCCGAGGGCGGACACACGGTGGACGGCAACCTTAGGCCGTTCCGCGCCGGGATCGGGTTACTGGCAAATAATCTTAAAATTCCTGTTATTTCAATTCGAATTCATGGACTGTTTGAGGTCAAGCAATCGGGGAAGAAATTCGCGTCCCCAGGCCGGATTCAGGTTCACGTCGGCGCGCCTGTTACGTTTCGAGATGAGAGTCCCGAGCAGATTGCGGAGGAGTTGCAAAGGATAATGGAGCAGCTTTAACGGCAGATAGAGCCAAATATCACAGTTTCAACAACATTCGCACAAGAAAAAGGTCACAATCGAGGGTTCTGCCGGCCCGAATATACAGTAACTACTCTATGGACGGCTGTTATTCCGGCTATAGACGCCGAAGACAGCGCCGGAGCTATATATTCTGGTTTGAAACGAGTAAACGAAAGACAACCCTTCCCGGTAATCTTGACGACAACTGCACTCTCTGTATATGTTCGACTCTGTCAAGGGTGACTCATGCAAAAGCACCACAAATCAAAACTAATTGAAAATGTCCTGATTCTGGCATTACTGGGCATCCTGGCAGGAGTGGCGGGAGGCTTCGCAATCGGTGTCGTCTCGGAGCGGTCCAGTTCCTCATCGTCATCATCTTCTTCCAGCCACTAATCCGGCATCCGTCGGTACCTGTACTCCTGGAAAACTGCTTCTTACCAGCGTAATCTGCGCCGCGTCGTAAGCGCTATACACTAGTTGCAATATGGATGAGTCCCGCAAACAGGTTGCAATCGCCGCAGGGGCGGGCGCACTGCTGCTGCTCATCTTCTTTGGATATTTGCTTCACCTGAATGGGCAAGGACCTGTTCTCTCGCGCTCGGAAGAGCGAGACCCGCTATCGGGAGTTCCAAACTCCGTTTCCCTCAATCCATTGCGAGACCGCAGGTCAGAGCATGTCGCCGCGAAGTATCTGCGGACGATCCGCGACGGCAATTGCCAATCACAATTAGCGAATATGGAAAAGGATTACCGAAGAAAATATGCAAACTTCATCTGCCAGTCGGAGACCGAGCACCCATTGGTTTCATGGACGCTGGTGGATTGGGAAGACCAGCCTCCGCTAAGAATTTTGCAATATCGCGGCAAGCGGTTTAGCGATTCATCCCGCAAAGGCACGTACGAAGAGCTGCTATCCGTAACTATGGATAAAAGCGGCGGCGATTGGGCGGTTACAAAGTACGACGCCATGTACTGAATTCCGGCCTCACGGAAGCACGGTAGAGCTTCTCTTAGAAGCCTGTGGCCGTTTCCCTCTTAGCAGCAGGAAGATTACGGTCTGCGCTGTTAGCGCAGCGCCGCTGTCAAGAATCACGTCGCGAACGGTTCCAGTGCGTGACGGAATGAACGTCTGATGCCACTCGTCTAAACTTGCAACCAGAACAGTCATCAAGAAGGAAACATTTGCCCAACGCATAACCCATCGGCGTGTAGCGGCGACCGGAAGACTGGCTTTCCACGCCCGGAACAAAAGACAACTCAGAGTGAAATACCCAACAAAATGTCCGGTCTTGCGAATGTAGTGATGCCACACTTCGAACCGGACTAAATCCAATCCAAGCAAGTAGTGCAGTACGGGATAAAGAATGCGGCTTGTATGGTCGGAAGAAAGATAGTCGGTGGATTCGATCGTGATAATGCACAGCCAGATGATGGCCGGGATCCACGCCTTCCAAATTTGCCAGGTCGCTTCCTTCAATGGCTGGTCTTATTCCGCCGCGTAGTTGGGAGCCTCGCGTGTGATCATGACATCGTGGACATGGCTCTCGCGAAGGCCCGCCACGCTGATGCGAACGAAACGCGTTTTTTGCAGCAATTCAGCGATAGTGGAGCATCCGCAATACCCCATACCCGATTTCAGGCCGCCCACCATCTGGTGAACAATCATCGAGACTGAACCGCGATAAGGAACGCGGCCTTCGACGCCTTCCGGCACGAGCTTCGGCATGCGATTGGGTTCTTCGCTGGTGCCAGAAATCGCGGCCGAGGCTTCTCCTTCGACATTCTGAAAATAACGTTCGCTGGACCCCGCAGCCATTGCGCCCAAACTTCCCATGCCCCGATAGGACTTGAATGTGCGTCCTTGATAAAGAATCAATTCGCCCGGGCTTTCATCGGTTCCTGCGAACATGGACCCAATCATCACTGCGCTCGCGCCCGCAGCTAAGGCTTTGGTGATGTCGCCGGAAAACTTGATGCCTCCGTCGGCCATGATGGGAATGTTCGCGTCTTTGGCCGCGCGGTGAGCCTCGGCAATGGCCGTAATCTGCGGCACGCCGGCCCCGGTGACAACGCGGGTGGTACAAATCGAGCCTGGGCCTATTCCAACTTTGATGCCGTCGGCTCCAGCCTTCGCCAGTTCGCACGCTCCGTCGAAGGTTGCGACGTTACCGGCAATTAAATCTATTTCTGGCAGCTTCGCTTTTATCGCCCGGATCGCGTCCAGCACGCGAGTGGAGTGCCCATGCGCACTGTCAATTGCGAGCAGATCGGCTTTGGTGGCGGCCAATTCCTGGGCCCGCTCCAGGAAATCGCCGGTCGCGCCAATTGCCGCTCCGACACGCAAGCGCCCGTGAGAATCTTTCGCCGCATTCGGATATTTCAATTTTTTCTGAATATCTTTAACGGTGATCAGCCCTTTCAAATTGTAGTTGTCATCTACAACCAGCAGTTTCTCGACGCGATGCTCGTGGAGGATTTTTTCTGCGTCCTCCAATGTCGTACCCACGGCGACCGTGATCAGATTTTCCTTGGTCATTACACGGCTGATAGGGATGTCAAAACGGGTCTCGAAGCGGAGATCGCGATTGGTGAGAATGCCCACCAGTTTCTTGTTCTTGGTAATGGGTACGCCAGAAATCTTGTATTTGCGCATTACTTCAAGGGCGTCGGAAACCTTGTCGTCCGGGGACATCGTGACAGGGTCCACGATCATCCCGCTCTCCGATCGCTTCACTTTGTCCACTTCATTGGCTTGCTGTTCGATCGTGAGGTTCCGGTGAATGATTCCGAGGCCGCCTTGCTGAGCTAGAGCAATCGCCATGTGCGATTCGGTGACCGTGTCCATTGCCGCGCTCACGATCGGAATGTTCAGCCGAATATTGCGTGTGAGGTGAGTCTGCGTATTGGCGAGAGCAGGAACCACGTCAGAACGCGCAGGCAACAGCAACACGTCGTCGAAAGTGAGAGCCTCGGGTACCGGAAAATGAATCATAAGGTTTCTCAGTGAATACCTTTCATTCTAATGCCTGATTGACGATTGGGATAGACGGCGGCTGGAAGCGGTTGCGCCCTCACTTGGGCGTGTCGGCATTCGGGTCTCGCGGAAACGATTTGAACTCGACTTGCTGTGATTCGGATGTCGTCTTTTTGTCGGGCCCGACCTTATTTTCTGTGAGAGTACCCCTTAGCACGTAGTAGGCCTGATCTTGTGGTGTCTTACCCTCACCACGCTCAATTGTACCTTTGAACTCGTAAGACAAGCCTTGCGCGATTTTAGTTGTAAAAGAGAGATCGTTTCCGGCTAACTTTCCCTGTGCGAAGAAGTGTTCAACGAAGGCCGTATGATCGCTACCAGCATCGCTAAAGCGGGACACCAAACCGGTGACTATTCCATTATCTTCGACCGTCAGTTGCAGGAATTCGCCTTCCTGAAGGAAGCTATACATGCCGGAGTAATCCGGCGAGGATGGTTTGGCGCCGGGCACAGTTTGCGCCAACATCGAGCTGGAAAAAATGAGTACAACTATAAAGAGCCTATTCACAAGTTCCTTGTTGTTGAGTTCGCGTTCGAGTTCGCGGGTGCGGCGCATCGTTCAATTCCAATCAACCGCTGACCCCCGCCAAGGCCAATAGAGCAAGCATTATCCGCTTAAGACCCACTTCGCGTCCATTGCAGTCGAACCACTCCTGCAAGGTATGCGCGCCTCCGCCGCTGCCGCCTCCGCCAATTGCGATCGCTTCCAGGCCGAGGGAGAGTGGGATGTTGGCGTCCGTGGAGGCTCGTTGCACTGTCGCCACATTGCCAAGTTCCGTGTCCACGGCCCGGATTACATGGAGAATGCGAGCATTGGGGTTCAGGTCCCCCGCGGGGCGATCGCCGATGCCGATCACTTCAAAACTTAACCCGTAGGGCGGCTTTTGTTGCGAACCGCGCTTCTCGATGATTTGACACTCTTCGTCCACCGCTCTTGTGATGCTTTGGCGCAAAGCCGCTTCGAGCTTTTCCATTTCGGAGCCCGAAGAGGAGCGGATATCTACTCGCATGCTGGCGGATTCTGGAATGGAATTCACCGAAGTGCCGCCGTGAATAACGCCAATGTTAAACGTTGTTTTAGGGGAAGCCGGAACGCTTACCTGCGTAAATAAATGAATGGCACGGGCCAACACGGGAATAGGATTCGCGATGCCGAAGTCGCTCCAGGAGTGTCCTCCGCGCCCGCGCACGATGACTTCGAAGCGCCTGCTTCCTAAAGCTTCCGATACGATCGTGTCACAGCCCGCCCCATCCAGTATCAAACTGTAGGCAATGGAGTCTTTGCATGGCGAATCTGAGAAGATGTGCCGTATGCCGCGGAGGTCACCTTCTCCTTCCTCGCCAACATTGCCCACAAATAAGATTGACGATTGGGTGGAAATATCGGCAGATTGCAGTGCGCCGACCATCCCGAGTAGCGCAGTAACTCCGGCGCCATTGTCTGAGACACCCGGTCCATAGAGCCGGCTGCCTTCCTTGCGGATGTTCAGCGTCGTTCCTGCCGGAAACACCGTATCAATATGTGCGCTGACGGTAAGGCACTGAGTGCTAGGTCCCGGACGCAGCCCTAAAACATTTCCAACTTCGTCGGTATGCACGTCTTTGAGGCCAAGCTCACGGAAGCGGTGTGTGAGCCATTCAGCGCGTGCAGATTCTCCGAACGGAGGAGCAGGAATCTTCGCCAGTTCAAGCTGCCAATCACACAGCTTCGATTCGTGAACGCGAAGCCATTCGCACGCCGAAAGCACGCTTTGATGGGACAACAGACGGACGATTTCCGCACGAACCTCTGGTGCAATCTCCGGCAATTCGGACTGGAGTTTGGCGGGCACAGTCGTCATCCTGCGACGGGCATCAGACCGTCAATTTCATTCGATCTATTTGCAGCAACTCCGCTGATCGGGACGCATCTAAACTTTAGACGAAGTTTCGCCTTCTTGTTAGTCTATAACCACATGAGATTACCCACCCGGCTCGGCATGCTGGCTTTTGCGGCGCTCTTTCTTTCTCTGAATGTCTTCGGACAGGAAGGTACCCTCAACACGGCCCAACCTACGGGTATTACGCCCGAGCAAATCATCCAGCGCTTCGCTACCAAAGAAAAAGAGTTCAAAGAGGCTCGCGACCAATATACATTTCGACAATCGGTGACTGTGGAGACGCTGGACGGCGACACGGTGACGGGAGAATACCAGGAAGTTTTCGATGTCAGCTACGATGACAAGGGACGCCATTTGGAGAACGTCGTGTTCGCGCCTCAGTCAACCCTTGACAATGGCGGAATATCAATGTCGCCGGAAGACCTGGACGACATTCGCCACCGTCTACCGTTTGTCCTGACTTCGGACGAAATTGGGGAATACGACATTTTGTACGTTGGGCAGCAGCAAGAGGATGAGTTGCACTGTTATGTATTCGATATTGCGCCAAAAAAGATTGAAGGCAAGAAGAGATATTTTCAGGGTCGGGTCTGGGTGGATGATCACGATTTTCAGATCGTAAAAACCTTTGGTAAGACAGTCCCCGATATCCGTCATAAAAACGATGAGAATCTGTTTCCCAAGTTCACCACCTGGCGGCAGCAGGTTGATGATAAATATTGGTTTCCTGCATACACCAAGGCCGACGACATTCTGCATTTCAAGACGGGACTTATAGGGGACGTACACATTCGCGAAATCATCAAGTACGAGGACTACAAGAGGTTCGGAGCGAACACGCGGATTACGTACGAGGGAAGAGAAATTCCAAAACCATCTCCCGATCAAAAGCCGCCGGATCAGCAGCAGAAGTAGTGCAAGCGATACCCCGGCAGGCGCGACCTTCAATAGAACAGGTACTTACGCCACTTATCGTCGGATCTTCCGATCAATCGCATGATGTGGCGGCTAGTATGCAAATTGAATGCGCGAGGTTCGCGCATCAGCTTCATTCCCGCTTCCATGGGGAAGTGATTGCCCTTGCGCCGATTGCACGGATGACAGCAAGCCACGAGGTTTTCCCAAGTAGAGGCACCCCCTCTTGACCGCGGGATTACGTGATCCAGGGTGAGCTCCCCGGACGGAAGAAGTTCGCAGCAATATTGGCAAGTGTTGCGATCTCGCAGCAGAATATTCTTGCGTGAGAGCGCCCGCGTCTGATGTGGGATGCGCCGATATTCGAGTAGCCGTATAACGGACGGAACACGAATTGCCAATCGAGCCGCATGCAGAAAGTGTCCGTTTTCTTCTTCTGTCATTGCTACGCCCTTCAAGACCAGCACAATCGCTCGGCGCGCGGCGCATACGTTGATCGGTTCGTAAGATGTATTCAGAACGAGCACGGGCGCATGCAGTGCGTGGCCGTTTCCTTCCGGCGCAGGTTCCACGATTACCGCCGGAACGACTGAAGTCCGGGTAGCTGCCGCCGAATTGTTCCACTTTGCTGCCATGCGCCTTCTCGATGATTTCTCGTTGCGGTTTACCGCTCGTTTTTACCCCGCCATCGTTGCCGGAATTCCCTGCATAAGTTCTGGTGCTGATACGCTCTTTTTCAAGGTTCGCGCGACTGTTGCGACCCAAACTTTGCTCGCGCCGGCACGCCGCAAAACGCGGGCACATTCGGAGGCGGTAGTTCCGGTGGTGAAAACGTCATCCACCAGGAGTACTTCCCTGCCCGAAACGACGGTGGGCTTAGTGACAACAAACGCGCCGCGAAGATTTTCCCGCCGTTGATTTTGGGTGAGACCTATTTGCGATTCCGTAACTCGCCGGCGTTTCAGCAAGTGCGTGCTGAGTTCAAATCGTTGTCCAACCGGATGTTTTACCGCCGCGCGTGCTATCAATTCCGCCTGATTAAATCCGCGTTCGCGGGATTTCGATGAATGCAGGGGGACAGGGACAAGTAAAAGCGCCGGGCCTTCGAAAAGCATCCGCTCGGACATTTGATCCTGCATACGCTTAATAACCTGGGCAAGCTTGTCGCCCAGCACTGCGGCTGCGGGCAGCACCTTGTCATATTTCAGCAGGTGAATGAGGCCTCGCAATTGAGTGTCGTAGCTTCCGTACGCGGAAGCCGCGAAATAGGGGGGCGCATCCGTGCGGCAGATCCCGCAAATTTCTTCATTCGACGCCGACATTGATTGCGCATGCGACAGCCGCTCGCCGCAGATAGCGCAGAGTTTCCCTTCCATGGGCTTGAGAGCGGAAACACACTCGACACAAACGGGTAACCGGGAAATATTAGTTAGGAAGGCATTACAGAGACGACACTCGGAGGGAAAAATCGTGGCGAACAAACTCTCAGCGATGCCGCGAAGCCAGGATGCAGGTAGCCTCTCCCGCGCCGCACTTTCGGTCGCGACAGCTCGCGTTAGGTCCCCGGTACTGCTGAAGACGAACCTCCCTCATCCGGGGAAATCGCCTCGCAAGCGGACCGCCGGACGCGTCGGCTATCAGTATATCGGTGCGGCATTGTGCGCGCAAACAAGTGGAGTAACGGTAATGGGCCAGTTTGTTCGGCCAATTAACCATGAGGACACGAAGGGTCACGAAGGGACAGCAGGATGTACCATAAACCGATGCAGAAGTTGGCCGCTGCCGTTTCCAGATTCATTCGGACCAAGAGTCTTCTGAACCCGGGAGATCGCGTGGGTCTGACTGTTTCGGGAGGGGCGGATTCGGTCGCATTGCTTCGCTTAATGATTGAATTGCGTGATGAGCTGGGTGTTCTGATCTCAATCATCCATTTCAATCATAAGTTGCGGGGTAGCGACTCTGAGAGTGATGAAGACTTCGTAAGAGAATTGTCCCGCCAACGTAAGTTGGATTTCTTTAGTGCGAGCGGTAACGTCGCCCGTCACGCGAAAGATAAGCGTTTGAGTCTTGAGGCTGCGGCGCGGGAATTGCGTTACGAATTCTTTTTGACCGTAGCGCGCGATGCCAGACTGAATCGGATCGCGACCGCCCATACGCTGGATGATCAGGCGGAAACTGTGCTTTTGAAATTGGTTCGAGGCGCAGGAACGCGCGGCCTTGCGGGGATTTACCCAAAGGTAAGGATTGAGCCGTCTTCAGCAGACGAGCCTCATGGAGTTCAACTCGAAAGATTTATTATCCGTCCGCTTCTCGACGTCCGGCGGCGAGATATTGCGCTGTATCTTGAAGAACTCGGGCAGTCCTGGCGCGAGGATAAGAGCAATCGCGACCTGCGCCATTCACGGAACGTGGTACGTCATGGCATCCTGCCGCGCCTCGAACGCAACCTAAATCCAGCTGTACGCGAGGCCCTCGCCGAAACTGCTGAAATCGCGCGTGCGGAGGAAAAATACTGGAAGGCAAAAATCGCAGAATTATTGCCGGAAGTCCTGAGGCCGGTGGATTCCGACCTCGCGGGTGGAATTCTCGAACGGCGTATTTTGTCAGCACAACCGAAAGCCGTTCAGAGGAGACTGGTTCGGGCCTTCGCGGAGTCACTGGGCTTCAACCTGGATTTCAAACACGTTGAATGTGTTCTTCAATTGGCGTCAGGGGTTCGGCATTCCCAATCTGTAATGTTGCCGGGCGGCTGGGCGGCCAGTTTGGCCAAAGATGGGATTCTCGTACAGCGGTCGCATACTCCAACGATTTCGGATTACGAATACAGACTGCCCGTTCCGGGCCGAATCAGAGTGCCAGAAGCGGGGAGATGGATCGAAGCAATGCTAGTCCGGCCGACCGCTGAATCAGCGTATAATCCCGATGACGCTATTGATCCTTCTTTACTCGCGAGAGAGCTGCGAGTAAGAAATTGGCGGCCCGGAGACCGGTTTTGGCCTGAACACACCAAGTCTCCGAAGAAAATTAAGGATTTGCTACAGGAACGTCACATCAACGGAACGGAGCGAAAACGGATACCCATCGTGCTGAGCGGTAACGAAGTCATTTGGGTGGAGGGATTTAGGGTTCCCACGGCGTTACGTTCCCGGGATCCCAAAAAGGAAGCTGTGATTATCCAGGAAACGAGCTTGCCAGCCCAGTAAATTGACCGTATGAATCAGGACGCCAAAACCAAAAAAGAGAGAGTGCAATCCTTGATCCCTGCGGAGCAGATCCAGAAGCGCGTCCGCGAAATGGCGCGGCAAATTTCAGCTGACTACGAGGGCAAGACCATACACGTCCTGGCAGTTCTCGAAAACGGATTCATGTTTGTGGCTGATTTAGTCCGCTCGCTTGAGGTTCCCCTGATTTGCCAGTTCATTAAGCCCACATATCATCGCCAAGAGAGCGACGGCCGTGGAGAATGGCTGGAGATATTTTTTAGTCACGAACCTGATATACGCGGCCAACACATTCTGTTAGTGGAGGGCCTCGTACACTCGGGAGTGACCACAGATTTTCTAATGGGCGATTTGCGGGCGCGCGGAGCGGCATCCGTTAAGCTCGCCACCCTTTTGGACCGCCAGTCGGCGCGTCGGGTGCAATTGCAGCCCGACTATTTCGGCTTTCTGGTGGACGAGGCATTCTTGATTGGGTATGGATTGGGATCTCCCGAACAAACGGCGCGAAACCTCTCATATTTGGCCGTTGCGAGCTGAAGTCTGCCCTAATGACTTTGGTTACCCATGCCAGAGCATTCTTTATTTCTTCAAGAAGCGTTAGAATTGCAGTCTGGGAATTTTCCTATCCAAAATCTTCCCATGGCATCTAAAGAAATGAGCATTTCCGGATAATTTGGAGCGCAGCCCAATTTTAGGAGTTATTAGGTGAATTCAACTGCAAAAACGATTGTCTTTTGGCTTGTGATCGCGGTTTCGGCCGTTGTGCTTTACGAGGTGGTAACTGCGAGCCATGCGGGACCAAAAGATACGGAAATCAATTTCTCTAAATTCTTGTCGGATGTGAATGACGGACAGGTTAAAGAAGTCTCCGTCACTGGCATGGAAGTTCGCGGTAAGTTGAAGGACAACTCCGCCTTCCACACTACGCAACCCGCGAATTATCCGGAAATCTACAATGCGCTCCAGGCAAAGGGCGTCACCATGACGATCCACGACGTGAGCAATAGCAGTTGGGCATGGCTTTATCAACTTGCCCCCCTTGGCTTGCTTGCGCTGCTTTGGTTCTTCATGATCCGCCAGATGCAGACGGGAGGCAACAAGGCGCTTTCGTTCGGCAAGAGCCGGGCGCGATTGCTCTCCATGCAGCAGAAGAAAGTCACGTTCAAGGACGTGGCAGGTGTCGAAGAGGCAAAAGAAGAGTTAAAAGAGATTATTGAATTTCTGCGTGAGGCTCAGAAGTTTCAGAAGTTAGGCGGAAGAATTCCCAAGGGCGTATTGCTGGTTGGGCCTCCGGGAACTGGCAAGACCTTGCTGGCGAGAGCGGTCGCTGGTGAAGCAAACGTTCCGTTCTTTTCTATTTCAGGGTCGGACTTCGTCGAGATGTTCGTTGGCGTCGGAGCCAGCCGGGTGCGCGATTTATTCGAACAGGGCAAGAAAAATGCACCATGCATCATCTTTATTGACGAAATTGACGCGGTGGGGCGGCACCGAGGAGCCGGTCTTGGCGGTGGGCACGATGAACGCGAGCAGACGTTGAATCAATTGCTCGTCGAAATGGACGGATTCGAGTCGAACGAAGGCGTCATTCTGATGGCTGCGACGAATCGTCCCGACGTGTTGGATCCAGCGTTGTTGCGGCCGGGGCGTTTTGATCGCCGCGTGGTCGTAAATCGTCCTGATGTTCGTGGGCGAGAAGAAATTCTCCGAGTTCATACCCGCAAGATTCCCCTGGCGGATGACGTTGATCTCTCGGTGCTTGCCCGAGGCACACCTGGATTTTCTGGAGCCGATCTTGCCAACATGGTGAATGAAGCGGCATTGAGCGCCGCTCGTCAAAACCGCAAGGCCGTGCTCATGTACGATTTCGAGCTCGCCAAAGACAAAGTTTTAATGGGAGTAGAGCGCAAGTCTCTAATCCTGACCGAAGAAGAAAAGAAGGTCACCGCTTATCACGAAGCGGGACACGCATTGGTCGCGGCGAAGCTGCCGAATTCCGATCCGCTTCATAAAGTGACAATCATTCCGCGTGGCATGGCTTTGGGCGTAACCATGCAATTGCCCATTGACGACAAGCACAACTACACCAAGGAGTATCTGGAAACTGAAATTGCCATCATGATGGGTGGACGCATCGCCGAAGAAATGTTCCTCAATCAGATGAGCACCGGTGCGGGCAATGACATCGAGCGTGCCACGGAATTGGCGCGCAAAATGGTTTGCGAGTTTGGCATGAGCGATCTCGGCCCTCTCACGTTCGGGAAGAAAGAAGAGCAAATATTCCTGGGCCGCGAGATCGCGCAGCATCGCGACTACAGCGAAGCCACGGCGATCAAGATTGACGACGAAGTGCGCCGCATGATCGGCCAGGGTTACAACACGGCAAAGGGCATCCTGGGCGAGAATAACGACACGCTGGTGCGGATTGCGCTCGCACTGCTTGAACGCGAAGTGCTCGACGCCAACGAGATTAAGTTGATCATTGAAGGAAGAGAGTTGCCGAAGGTCATTCCTCCGCCGAAATCAGACGATGGCGGCGTACAGCAGGTGTTAAAGCCGGAACCCGGACGACCCGGCATGGTAAAGGGCGGCGAGCGCCCCGCACCAGCGTAAACAACAGCGACGTCCTAGGTGGAACAATCGGAGCGCAACCTGCCCATAGGGGCGCGTATTTCGAGGCAAACCTAATCGGATCTATACTTTTACCGTCCTGCCCGATCGTGCTGCCTCATAGATTGCGGTGATTAGTTTCAAGTCGCGCAGTCCTTCTTCTCCCGGCGTAAGCGGTTCTGTATTGTTCATCACGCATTGCGACATGTGGTCCATTTCCGACGCGAAGTGGTCCTTGGGTTGGATAGTAATTTCGGCAAGCGAGTTTCCGCGATACACCCTCATGCGGTTCCCGGTGTACCACATTGCAGGCTCCAACTCCAACCAACCGTCTGTTGTCACCGCACGAAAACGGGCCTGTCCCGAATAGCCGTAGCTTGAAGTGCAGTTGGCGAGCACGCCACTCGGAAAACGCAATTGAAACGTGACGGTTTCTTCTACTTCTTTAAAACGCACGTCCCCGGGTGTGCTGTAACTCATTGCGTTGATCTCGATTGGTTCTTCTCCCGAAATGTAGCGCGCAGCCTGAAGGCTGTAAATGCCGATGTCCATCATGGAACCGCCGCCAGCCATCGCTTTCTTCAGCCGCCACTGCGTGGGGTCGCCGATTTTGAAGCCGGTATCGCCGAGAAAAACTTTCAGTTGTCCCAGTTCCTGGGAGCGCGCCATTCTTATCATCTCCTGATTGAACGGCTCGTAGCGGCAGCGGTAAGCGACCATCAGTTTTCGGTTGGCTTTGCGTCCTGCATCAATCATGGCCTGGCAGTCAGCAGGTGTGTTGGCCATGGGTTTTTCCGACAGGACGTGCTTGCCGGCTTGCAGTCCGCGAATCGTGAATTCGGCGTGCATGCTGTTGGGCAGAACGATGTAGATGATGTCCACTTCGGAGTTGTCTCTGATGGAGTCGTAATTCAGATAGTTATAAATATTTTTCGGATTCACTCCGTACCGCAGTGCGAGCTTATTCGCCTTGTCGGGATGACCACTGACAAATGCGACAACCTTTGATTGCTCGCACTTGTCGAAAGCCGGGAGTATCTGGTTGATTGCCAGACTCCCGAGACCGACGACGGCCCATCCCAACTTCTTTCCAGGAGGATCCGGAACGATGAGTTGTGCAAAAGAGCGTCCGAGGAATGACTGGGAGGCGTTTGCAGCAACCAGCCCGACGCCAGCTTTGGCTAAGAATCCTCTTCGCGTGATTTCTTTATTGGATAAATCAGACATAATCGTCTTCCTTTCGTAATGTCAGAGAATCGGTGAGGCTCCGTCTCAAAGTGTTGCGTCTTTTTTCGATTTCAACTTCCATAAAATCTGCCGCAAGATGCCGAGCCACGGTACGGTATCGCGTTGTGGAATGTCTAGGCGATGAATCATACGCCGGATTCGTTCATCAACGTCTGCAATGGGGCGGCGTTTCAGATAGCCACTGGCGCTCATTGCTTCGAGAAGCAAATTCGTAATTCGCTCGAAGTCTCGAGCGCTTGCGGGCTTGGGCTTTTCCGTGTTCGGTGCCGCCTTTGGATTTCGGATTAATTCGTACATGCAGACGGCAACGGCTTGCCCGAGATTCATGGAAAAATTCTGTTCGCTGGTTGGGATTCTCATCAGCCAATGGCAATAGCTGAGGTCGTGATTCGAAAGTCCTCGCTTTTCCGAACCGAAAAGCAGGGCGACGCGTCCAGATGCGAGTTGCTTGCGGATTGCGCGAGAGCCATGCTCAAGGCTTCGGAGCGGGTGTTGCAATTCGCGGCCGCAGGCTGCTGTTGTGCCGACGACTAGAACGCAATCTGCCACTGCTTCGGCGACGCTTGCGAAAGTCTTGGCTTTGGCTAGCACTTTTGACGCGCCGACCGCGGAACGCGCCTCGTGAAACGCGGGGTCGTAGGGATTTACGACTCGCAGATGGAGAAATCCGAAGTTGCTCATGGCGCGCGCCGCAGCGCCTATGTTGAGCGGATTTCGCGTGGATACCAGAACGACACGAAGCCGATCGAGCTCGGGGCGGGTTGCCAAGAAATCATTTTAGATGAGATTGGGAAAGACGCTGAAATCCGGCTACCGCTAACCTGATGAAAAGGCGGGAAATTCTCTGTCTTGACAAATTGCAATATGCAATATTATTATTTCGATAAGCGATATGACACTGGGCGAAAAAATTCGGTACCTGCGGGAAGTCGAAGGATCATTGCGTGGCTTGGGCCGGCCTTTGACTCAACTTGAACTGGTGCACGCCATTCGCAAAGAGAAAGGCAGGAACATTAGCCAGTCATATTTGTCGCAGATCGAGAGCGGAAGTCGTCCGCATATGACGCAATCTACGCGGGGCGTGCTGGCGAAGTTTTTTAAAGTCCATCCTGGATTTCTGGTGGATGATCCCGAGGGTTATCATGCGGAATTGATTTCTGATCTTCGAACTACGGAAGGACAGCTTGATGTTTGGCTGTTGCATGGGGCGGAGCGGTTTGCCAGTGATCCGGCAGTAAGCGATGTGATGACGAAGTTAGCCCGTGAAGAGGATACGCGCCGGTATTTCCTGTTGATGGGCGCGATCCTGGACACTCCGGGGCTGGCCACGCGACTGCTTGAAACTTTGAGGCCGGGAGAGAAAACGGCTACGAGAGAGGTGTGCTCGCTATGACATGGGCGGATTTTTATCTCGTTTGTTTCGTCGTGGGGATCGCCTTCAGCCTGGTTTCCATATTAGGCGGAGGGAGCCGCTGGCACTTTCATGTGCCGCATTTCCCTCATGCACACGCGGGCGGTCCCATCGTCCACGCTGGACATGGCGGCGGCATTGGGAAAGCCGCGAACGCTTCCCATTCAGGTCATGTTTCCGTATTCAACTTCGTGACGCTAACGGCATTTCTGGCGTGGTTCGGTGGGACAGGATATCTGCTCACCCGGTATTCTTCGGTTTGGTTTTTGGCTGGATTAGGGTTTTCGATCCTATCTGGGCTGGTTGGAGCGGCAATCATTTTTCAATTCCTCATTCGAGTTTTGACTTCGGAGGATGAAAACTTAGACCCTGCGGATTTTGAAATGTGTGGCGTGCTGGGAAGAACATCAGTCTCGATTCGCGCGGGAGGCACGGGAGAAATTATCTACTCTCAGGAAGGAACCCGACGCACTTGCGGGGCGCGATCCGAAGATGGCCGCGGCATTGCCAAGGGAACCGAAGTGGTCGTAACCCGCTACGAGAAAGGAATTGCATACGTGAAGTTGTGGAGCGAACTCTCGGGCGAAGAATCAACCCTCGCTGAAAGGGTTGAACCGGCCACGCTGAAGGGGAACGAAATATGAATCGCACGGGATGGAAGACGTTGATTGCGATGCTGTGGCTGGCGCTCCCGATAATCGCATTGAGCTACTGGCAGGCTTGGGATCGCTTGCCCCCACGGCTGGCAACGCATTTTGACGCGGCTGGGCATGCCAACGGCTGGATGACGCCAGAGAAATCGCTGACCTTCGCTCTCGTCTCAATTGCCGTTATGCTGACAGTCTTCACGGTCGTGCTGACCCAGGTTCGCAAGAGCGAAACATTCTCGTGGGCAATGCTTGGATTTTCGTACGTATTGGTGGGAGTCCTGGTTTATGCGAATGAATCGATCATTAGTTACAACTTGAATGGAGAGCCGGTGCGTCCGTGGCCGGTTCTTATTGCGGTCGTTATCGCGTCGGCGGCCTTTTTGTCGTCTGCCAACATTTTAGCGGAAGAAGTCCACGCCTCCCGGCTCTGGGGTTTCGCCCTCGGGGTGCCAGCGGCGGTTGAGTTGGTAATAGTTATTATTTCGCGTAATCCTGGCTTGCGAATTGGCATGGGTTTAGGGGCGGTGGTTCTGTTTTTGGCAGCGATCCTTGCGTGGAGCGGCTTCCGCTACATCTTCAGCAACGCCGGTATAGAGATACGAACGTTCGGTTATCGTTTGCAATCTATTCCCCTCAATCAAATTCGCGAGTATGGCATCGGCCGCTGGAATGTATGGGGAGGCTACGGCATTCGCGGCCTCGGAGATTGCCGAGCTTACGTCTGGGGCAACAACGGAGTTCGAATCAAGACCGGTGAGGGAGAGATTTTTTTGGGACATCGCGATCCAAACCGGCTGATTCATGATCTCGATGCGATCAAGCAGTTCGCGCACTAAAAGATTTCGATGGAGAGATGGGCGTCCTCGCCCGTCCTAAAAGGAGGCTTATATGTTCGGTTTGTCGGGCATGGTAGAGATTTGGATTTTTGTTGGACTCGGGGTGATGGTCATCCTGCTGCTGATGAGCGGGATGGCGCGGCTGTATCGCAAAGCTGGACCGCACGAGGCGCTGATCGTCTACGGTCTCGGCGGAACTCGCGTCGTGAAAGGTCATGGCACGCTGGTGTTTCCGATGGTGCAGATCTGCCGCGAGCTTTCGCTCGAATTGATGTCATTCGATGTGGCGCCCCAGCAAGATCTGTACACCAAGCAAGGCGTCGCGGTGACGGTCGAGGCCGTCGCGCAAATCAAAGTGAAGTCCGACATGGAATCTATTCTGACCGCATCGGAACAATTCCTCACTAAGACCGATCAGGAACGCGAAGGACTGATCCGATTGGTGATGGAAGGGCACCTGCGCGGAATTATTGGTCAGCTCACGGTGGAAGAAATCGTGAAGCAGCCGGAAATGGTCTCCGACCGCATGCGTTCGACATGCGCCGAAGACATGAACAAGATGGGGCTCGAAGTAATTTCGTTCACCATCAAAGAAGTCCGCGACAAAAACGAATACATCACCAACATGGGCAAGCCCGATGTTGCCCGCATCAAGCGCGATGCCGACGTGGCCACCGCGGAAGCGGACCGCGATACGGCCATCAAGCGCGCACTGGCGCAACGGGAATCTGCCGTCGCCAAGGCGCAGGCCGATCAGGAGCGCGTTCTCGCGGAAACGCTTTCTCTGGCGAAGCAGGCAGAATCGCAGCGCGATCTGGAAGTCAAGCGAGCGCAATTTCTCGAAGTAACGAAACGCCAGCAGGCGCAGGCCGATAAAGCCTACGACATACAAACCAACATCATGCAACAGCAAGTGATTGCCGAGCAGGTGAAGGTGCAGCAAGTTGAAAAAGAGCAACAGGTCAAGGTACAGGAAGCCGAAATCAATCGCGTCGAAAAAGAACTCATCGCGACGGTGCTGAAGCAGGCTGAGATCCAGCGTCAACGTATCGAGACGTTGGCCGCCGCCGAAAAGCAACGCCTGATCGCCGAAGCCGAGGGCCACGCTTCTTCCATTCGCGCACAGGGCGAAGCTGAAGCCGAGATCATTTTCAAGAAGGGCGAAGCGGAAGCCAAGGCAATGAATGTCAAGGCCGAAGCGTTTCAGGAATACAACCAAGCCGCCGTCATTGACAAGCTATTTTCCAGCATGCCGGAAATTGTCAAGAGCGTTGGCCAGTCCGCTGGCGAACGTGGACAAAATCACCGTCGTCTCGACAGGAAATGGCGATGCCGCGGGAATGAACAAAATCACCGGCGATATTACGAAGATGGCTGCGCAAGTGCCGGCGCTTTTCGAAACGCTGTCAGGCATGAGCATGAGCGAATTGCTCGGCAAGGTGCGGATGATCGGGGATAAAGGACCGAAGCCCCCCGAAGTATTGCCGCCGGCAAATGGCGAGGGCAAATAGGACTTTCAGGCACATCCAAATAGGAGATTAAATATGGCTCAAAGACAAGTTTCCGTGGGAGTGGGCATCGCGATTGGGGTAGCAATCGGAGTAGCGATCGGAGCCGCGGTCGGACAAATAGGGCCGTGCCTGGTAATTGGATCCGGAATAGGCCTGCTCGTTGGTACTGGGATGGACAACCGAACAGCAGAAGGAGCAGTGGGGGATCCGTCACAAAAGAAGTAACAGGGATTTTAAGCTGAGAGGTTTTTCGAAAGGAGTCGCATATGGCACTACTAGAGAGAGTATCCACATTAGTTCGAGCGAACATTAACGATCTGGTTGACCGGGCCGAGCATCCGGAAAAGATGATCAAGCAGGTCATTCTCGACATGCAGAACCAGTTCTTGCAGGTTAAGACTCAGGTGGCGATTGCCATCGCAGATCAACATTTGCTCGACAAGAAACGTAAAGAGAACGACGACAAAGTTGCGGAGTGGATGCGTAAAGCCGAACTTGCGGTGGACAAGAAGCAGGACGATCTGGCGCGGGCAGCGCTCCAGCGAGTCGAAAGCTATCGCGATCTCAGTGAAGGCTATGCGCAGCAGGTGGCCGATCAAAAGGCGCAGGTTGACAATTTGAAGACCGCGCTGCGGCAACTCGAGCAAAAGCTTACCGAGGCACAAGCCAAAGCTGATCTGCTCATCGCGCAACACCGGCGGGCGCGTGCGGTGTCTAAGGCGAGCGATGCGAAAATGGCGTCCGGCAACGGATCAAGCGGGGCGGCATTCGATCGCATGAAACACAAGGTCGCTCATTCGCAGGCGTCCAGCCAGGCCAAGTCAGAAATGGCTGCAGACGATGTGGAAGACCGGCTCGCTGCGTTGGAGAAAGAAGACAAGATCGAGCAGTTGCTGGAGGAGTTGAAGACGAAGCGCGGAGCGTGACGGGAGATTGGAAGTCAAGGAACGAGGAGCTCCCGGTGTAATCGGAGGTAGGGGTCCTTCGACTTCGCATAGCTTCGCGTTGCGAAGCTGTGCTGCTGCTCAGGATGACAGGTTTGTAGGGGAGACAAATTGGCGGGACGACGAGGGCGCTCTTACTCGCTGGTGAAATAATCCACGGTCACAGGATTTTCGAACAAGGAGTAATCGCGAGTCACCACCGTGATACCGGTTTCGGTTACGAAGTATTTCTGGCGGTCGGCCTCGGGGTCGTAACCAACTGTGGTTCCTTCGGGGATATGCACATCGCGGTCAATGATGGCATTGCGAATTCGGCAATGCCGTCCGACGTTGACGTGAGAGAACAAGATGCTGGCGTCAATGTCGCTGTAGGAATTTACGCGGACGTCCGGTGAAAGCACGCTGTTACGAACGGAACTACCGGAAACGATGCATCCCGCCGAGACGATGGAATCCAGGGCTTGCCCGGTGCGTCCCGCTTCAGCAAAAACGAACTTGGCTGGCGGGTACTGACGCTGATGAGTTCTGATCGGCCATTGCGAGTCGTAAAGATTGAATACCGGGGAGACCGAGACGATGTCCATATTTGCCTCGTAGTAGGCCTCCAGCGTTCCAACATCCCGCCAGTAAAGCGCTTCCTTCTTGTTCTCATCCACAAAGTCGAAAGAATAGACACGATAGTCGTCCATCATTTTAGGCAAAATATCTTTGCCGAAATCGTGGCTGGACTGTTCATCTTCTGCGTCTTTCAATAGGACGGGAATCAGCACATCCGTATTAAAAATATAAATGCCCATGGACGCTGAAACCTTGGACGGATTGTAAGGCGATCGCAGATCAGTTTGTTTCGGCTTCTCCAAAAAGCCGACGACGCGGTAGTCGCGATCCACATCCACGACGCCAAATCTGGCAACCTCTTCGGGATCAATCTGGATGGTGGCGAGCGTTACATCCGCACCAGAGTCGTTGTGCTGTTTCAACATGCGACCGTAGTTCATTTTGTATATGTGGTCGCCGGAAAGAATTAAAACGTGACGTGGCTGCTCGGAACCAATGGAATAAATATTCTGGTAAACCGCATCGGCCGTGCCCTGATACCACTGATCGCTGACTCTTTTCATCGGAGGAAGCACTTCGATGAACTCTCCCATTTCGCGGCCAACAATGTTCCATCCCTCGCGGATATGGCGGTTCAATGACAGCGCCTTGTATTGAGTAAGGATGTAAACCCGGCGCAGATCGGAATTGATGCAATTGGAAAGAGTGATATCAATGATGCGATACATCCCGCCAAAAGTAACGGCGGGCTTGGCGCGGTCGCGAGTGAGCGGATAAAGCCGCTCCCCAGCTCCGCCGGCCAACAAAACCCCCAAAGTATCTTTCATTGTCATTCTGCTTCCTTAATCGCGGGTGAGCTTGGATGTTGATTAAGGTCCTGAGGATGCGTCACGGTAATATCCCCACGGAAGCGAAAATACTAGCATAGGTGGCGGATAAGGATTCAGGGACGGATCTCAATCGGCGTTCCATTAGGCACCACGCTCCAGATTTCGTCCATTTCATCATTACTCACAGCGATGCAGCCATCGGTCCAGTCTTTTAGACGGTGAGTACTGTTTAACCAACCAAAGCCATTCGGTAATCCGTGAAGGAAAATATCTCCTCCAGAGGATACGCCCAGTTTGCGTGCTCGACGACGGTCCTCGGCATTCGGGTATGAGATGTGAATCGAACGGTAAAAACGGCTGTGCGCATTTCTGCTATCTAGGGAATAAATACCCTCGGGAGTCTTGTGGTCACCTTGACGAGTCTTGTGGTCACCTTGACGAGTCTTTGGACCAACTGGACTTCCGCCCAGCGCAATTTTGTATGTCTTCAGAACCGCACCGTGTCTTAGCAGAGTCATAGTGCGATCATTCTTCACCACTAACACCCTGTCGGCCTTTTTATCCTGGGGAAGTCCTGCGGCAATGGCGAAATTCCACGAAAATCCAACAGCGAGCGCGAATACGAGCAATAAGGAGTGCCGACTCACGTGCCAAATTATAGACGGTAGTCCGGCAGGTTAGTGCTAGTCTGTTTTTGAAACTCAGCAAATGATCAGAGCACCATATAGGTACATTTTCATTTTGTCGCTTGGCGGCGCGTTGTTGCTTCACATCGCGTCAGCCCAAGACGCATTGTCGGTTCGCTGGCAGCCTTCGCGATTAGTCAATGGCTCCCCTATCGTGTTTGCAGTCGCCTCGCCCGTCCATTTGAAATCTCTCACAGGGAAATGGCTGGATCACGAGATCTTTTTCGCGTTCGATCCGCATAAAAAGCAGTGGTACGGCATTGCGGGAGTGAGCTTGGAAACAAAAGCGGGAAAGCATCCTCTGCAACTAAGCGGGATCACGAACCGTGGGGCAAAGATTAATTTTTCGCGTGAGATCGGGGTGAAACGCGGGACTTATGAAAGCGTTGCGGTGACGGTCGCCAAACAATACACTGAACCCGATCCCGAGCAGCTTAAGAAGGCCGTGCAGGACAAGGGCGTTAAGCAAGAAGTATTCGGCCGGGTGAATACGGTAAAGGAATGGTCGGGAGGCTTCGAGCCGCCCGTGAACGCGCGCATTTCTGACGTATTTGGGACGCAGCGGACTTTCAACGGTCAGGTACAGAGCACGCATCAAGGTCTCGATTTTGCCGTGCCCGCGGGGACGCCGGTATCCGCAGTAAACAGCGGCACGGTTTTATTAGCGCGGCCTATGTATTTTGAGGGGAATTGCGTGATGTTGGATCACGGCCAGGGGCTGTTGACGATTTACATGCATCTCTCGGAATTCAAAGTTAAAGAAGGTGAGCACGTCACACGGGGTCAATTAATCGGGCTAAGCGGGGGCAGTGGCCGGGCCACCGGTCCCCATCTTCACGTCGCGGTTCGCTGGGAAGGCGTGTACTTGAACCCGGCGGTTCTGTTCAACCTAAAGATCCCTTAGAGCCCATATTAGTTTACGAACAGCAGACTTGTCGTCTCGATTTGTCCGCTCAGCGAACACAGAGGTGCCGCTAGAAGTCTTTTTGCGTTCTCCGAATCGGGCCATGACAAAGTCATTTCAGGGCCTTTCCAGTTGCCTTCACCCCTTGTTAGTAAGTGTTTAGCGCGTGTAAGGCCACTGTAGCGACTAGCTTTTTGTCTGCTTTCCTGCGGTTTTGTTCGGATTTCGTAACAAAACTGTTAAATCGTCGGAGGATTTCGCCAGAATGTTAAAAGGCAGACGGCACTGTTAGCAAAAGCGACCGGGGAAGCGCTTTTAGGAATTTTGCGCGACAGAGCCAATCGGGAGCCCTGAGACCCCCTCATCGAGCTCCCGATTTTTTGTTTATGGAGCAGGTTTTAGGGGTGAGTAATTTGCCGATGAGCAACGCGGCAAAGCAAAATTCAACTTTGAACCGGGAAGGTCCCGACTTTCAGTCGCAGACCGCTATCCTGTAGCTTGCTGTGCATCGAGCTGCACCATGGGCACCACCGGGACGCCCGCGGCATCATTTATCGCTACGCCGTTGCGGAAACTCACAGTCCTTCCCGAGATGGCGGGGACACGGTCGCCGGGAACCAAAATTCCGATCAGATTCAAGGGGTCTGCGGCAGAAATGGTGATGACCTGATCGTCCAAAGGCAATTGTCGTCCAGCCCGAAGCGATTCCAGGGCGACGGGCAGGGCAAACTGCTCGCCGATGAATCCATCCACGAAGCGGCCACCGCGAATCTCTCCGCGATCTTCCAGCCTGCGGAAAGCAACCTGAAGCTCTCGCCATTTTGGCAGGTTGGTTTCGCGGGCGAGAACATCGCGGAACACGATTCCGTAACGCTTCAGCAGCATCCAGCAGGTAGCTCCGACGGCGCGATTGCGTTCCACCACGTGGTCCGTGTAGAGAAGCGCCCAGCGACCTGAACTGTGCCGGGGACGCGTAGTGCGGCCACTGCCTTGTCCAGCGCGGCGTTTGGGATCAATCAAGGACCGCAAGTTATCGAAACCATCGGCCGTGACGACGCCGGCGGCGACCAGTTCCCATAATGCGGTTTCAATTTCGGCTTTCAGTTTTTCGGTTCCGCGAACGATGTCCGCAAAAAATGATGCACCGCGATGACGAAGAAATTCCAGAACCTGTCGCGCGCCTTCGCTCAAACCTCGAGCATTGGGATCGGCGGTTGATGGGTTGTGGGGCGACATCCAATCCGCATCTTCGCGAACAAAGAACGTGATCGGCGCAACACTGGTAGGGATGACACGGCGCTTTTTTTGTGGGGCATCAGATTCCGAATTGGATTTAGGCTCAGGCCCGTAATCAATCGTTGCGGGATGCGGTGAAAGGCGGCCCCATCCCACCGCGCCGGTCAGACAAAGCTGATCAAGCCATTTCGGATCATAATTCGCAATGCGCCTTGCGAGCACTTGACGCTCCCATGCATTCGCTGGAATTTCGAATCCCTGCAACTGCTTTAAGACGTCTAGGGTCGCCCGCTCGCCCTGCATTTGCGAGCCGGGAGCAATGCGCTGCCAGCGGAACAACCAGCGCATGAATTGCGCGGAAGTCACTGGCTGAATTTGCTTGCGAAGGGTTGCGACGGTGAGGCGATGAATCCGGGCCAATAATCGGCGGTCACACCATTCGATTTCAGGCGTGTGTGGCGCGGGTGCCTCCGCTGGAGAGGTCTCATCTGTAAACTTTCCCCGCAGAATCGCACCGCTCGCTTCCATGCGGAGCAGAGCTTGCTCAATTTCGGAGGACGATAGCCCCAGCAGCGACGCGAGGTCGCTGGCGGTTACTGGGCCGATATGCGACATCCACCCGGTAACCACGGCGAGCAACAGATCTTCGCGAGTAGGAATCGTCCCCTGGATCTCAGCGGGTTGCGGGATGAACTTTGCATCTGGAAACAACAATGAGAAAGACCCGGCGCGTTCAGCAGTGACCCAGTAATCGCGAACGCCAACCTGAGCCGTCGTAACGCGACCCTGGTCCAGCAAATATTGGAAATATATTTGCCATTGAGGATGGGTATCGACCAGGTAGGGGCGGCCATCTCCAGGTGTCCAACCGGTGCTTACGTGGTTCTTGGGCAGCGCGATCAATGTATGCAGCACATCATGCAGTTCATCTGCGTCGCGCACATCGGGCCACGCTTCTTCGCGCACCTGCGCGATCGCGGCTGGGTCTAGTTTACCGACTTCTTCGAGTACTGATTCCGGCAGAATCCGCCGCATCTCGACTGCGCGCGCCCGCCTCTCTTCAAGGGGAGCGTCGTCCAAATACGCATAAGGATTCGCGTTCAGAATTTCGTGTGAGAATTGCGACGGCACAGGCGTATCCACGGCCACGCAGCGAATTCGCCCATCCGCCATGCCACTGAGCAGATTTTTTAGCCCGTCAATATCCATCGCCTCGTGAAGTACATCCTTCATCACTTCATCTACTAACGGATGTTTAGGAATCTGAATGTCTCCGACGATATTTTCCTGGCACGCCGCCACGTCAGGGAAAACGGAAGCCAATAGATCGTCGGCTCGCATGCGCTGGATTTGTGGGGGAACTTTCTTTCCGCCCTGAAAACGAAGCAAGGCTAAAGAGCGATTGGCGTCCCAACGCCAGCGAGTGGCGAATATCGGAGATGTGCATGCCGCTTGGATCAACACTTCCTGGACGGTTTCTGCGTTTAGGAAATGGAAGACGTCAGCCAAAGGGAAGCTGTGTTGCTCGGCAAGAGCGATGTTGAGGCCATTGTCGGTAGCGGCGGCCTGCAATTCGAAATTAAAGCTGCGGCAGAAGCGCTTGCGCAGAGCTAGTCCCCAAGCTTTGTTGATGCGTCCGCCGAAGGGTGCGTGGATGACCAACTGCATTCCGCCGGCTTCGTCGAAAAATCGCTCGGCAATCACAGTATCCTGGGTTGGAACGGTCCCCAAGACAGCGCGGCCTTCGAGCACGTACTGGATGGCTTGCTCGGCACCGGAATCATCAAGGCCGCATTCTTCTTTCAGCCACGTTACGGCCGCGGCCACCTCGGGCTGGTTTTGAGAAATTCCAATCGGCGAAGTGGTGGGCAGCATCTCGCTGATCTGTCTGCGAAAGTCGGCGACGTGCAGCGATAATTCCTCAGTGCGCGCCGGAGCTTCGCCTCGCCAGAACGGAACACTGGGCGGAGCGCCGTGAGCATCTTCGACGATCACGCGGCCCGACTTACCTTCCACGCGCCGGATGCGCCACGAACTATTCCCCAGCAGCATGATGTCGCCGGCATTGCTCTCTACGGCAAAATCCTCGTCGAGGGTGCCGACGACGGTTCCTTCCGGCTCGAGAACGACCGTGAACAGAGCAGTTTCGGGGATGGCTCCTCCGCTGGTGATCGCAGCGAGACGCGCTCCGCGACGCGCTCGAAGCTTGCGATTCACCCGGTCCCGATGGAGATATGCGCCGTAGCGGCCCCGCCGGGCGGCAATCCCCTCAGAAAGCATTTCGAGCACGGAGTCGTAGATTTCCCGGGACAGATTTCGGTAGGGATATCCGCGCCGAACGAGTGCGAAGAGTTCATCCTCATCCCATCCCTCGCTCGCTGGTGGCGATTGCGTAGGGACAGCCGCCCCCGGCTGTTCATTCGAGCGAAGCTCGGCAGCATTTCCGCTCGACGCACAAGATGCAACGATCTGCTGAGCCAAAATGTCCAGAGGCGCATCCGGAATCATGATGCGGTCCAAATCGCCGTGCCTTATGGCACGCACCAGCGCAGCACACTCCTGAAGCTCATCGCGCGTGGTGGCGAAGAAACGTCCTTTGGGAATTGCTCCCCGCCAGTGGCCGGAGCGTCCCACGCGCTGCAATGCAACCGCAATCGCCCTTGGGGAGCTGATTTGGACGACAAGATCAATGGTGCCGATATCAATACCGAGTTCGAGAGAGGCGGTCGCGACGAGTACTTTAACTTTGCCTTCTTTGAGTTTATTCTCGGCGCTGAGGCGTAACTTGCGCGATAGGCTTCCGTGATGGGCAGCAACTTTGTCTTCACCAATTCTTTCCGCAAGATGGTGGGAGAGACGTTCGGCAAGCCGCCGCGTATTAACGAAAACTAAAGTCGAGCGATGCTGCTCCACGAGTTCAACGAGACGGTTGTAGATCTCGTCCCACATTTCGTTGGTCGCAATTGCTCCCAGCTCGCTGGCGGGAATCTCAATGGCCAGATCGAGCTTTCGCTTGTGGCCAACGTTCACGATGACAGGAGCGGGCCGAGAATTACCGGTCAGAAAATGCGCGATTTCTTCAATGGGTTTTTGAGTGGCGGAAAGTCCAATGCGAATTAGTGGACGTTTGGCGAGGGCTTCGAGCCGCTCCAACGACAGCGTTAAATGAGCACCGCGCTTGTCATCGGCCACTGCGTGGATTTCGTCCACGATTACCGTTTCAACGTCGCGCAGGATGGCCCGGCTCTTTTCAGCGGTCAGCAGAATATAAAGCGACTCGGGCGTCGTGACCAAAATGTGCGGGGGCCGTTTCAGCATGGCGCGACGTTCGGGCATCAGGGTATCGCCGGTGCGAACGGCGGTGCGAATCTGGGGCATTAGGAGGCCCCGTTCACCTGCCATCTGGAGAATTTCGCCGAGCGGGACTTCGAGATTTTTCTGAATATCGTTGCCCAAGGCCTTGAGCGGGGAAACGTAGAGCACTTCAGTGCGATCCTGCAAATCTCCCGCCAGAGCTTTGCGGACGAGGCGATCAATGCAAGCGAGAAATGCTGCCAACGTTTTTCCGGAACCAGTCGGAGCAGAAATTAATGTTGTACGCCCCGCCAGAATGTGCGGCCATCCCTGTTCCTGAGGCTCGGTGGCGGTACCGAAGCGCGCTACGAACCAATCGCGAACGAGCGGGTGGGCCCAATCGAGAGGGGATGCGGTAGGAATCGGAGAAAGTGAAGGCACAGCAACCTATTCTAAACGGAATAGACGGTTTCGTAAAATGTTCGCCTATGGGTCGTTGAAAACATGTAGATATGAACTTCTGCCGCTACGCGGTCGCGAAGATTGTTCTTCGCTAACAACTACTTCAGCGCCAGCGTGATCCTGATCGCGTCTTCAATCCGCTCCATCGCAGTCGTATCCAGCCGGCCATAGTACCCAACAAACCGCGACAGTTGGATCGCACGGATCTGCTCGGCTTTGGCAACGCTGTCCTGTTTCAGTCCTCCCGATCCCTTGGGTAGGTGTGCGTGGCTCGGATAAAGACGCTTCACATTGGAAGCATCGGTTATAGGAATGACAACCACGACCGGGCTGTTGGCATTTATGGAGTCCCTGGTAAATACAACCACGGGCCGAGTGCCTGCCTGTTCGCTACCCTCGGTTGGATCGAGACGCGCGCTGAACACATCACCGCGAATGGGTTTTGGAAGGACGGGCTTTGGAGTGCTCATGGGCATTTTCTGTGGCGCGCCAGGCTTCCCCGTCGCTTCGCTCGAACTCTTCGGCTAAACCAACCGCTGTGCGGCGATAGTCGGGATCACTTGCCATTCCAGCGAATGCTGCGTCTATTTCAGAATCGGTAAGCTTACGTAACTTCTCTTCAATCGCCAGCACTACAAATTCATTAAAAGTGGAAGCAGCGTCCGATCTTTGGATAGCGATCTTGGTCTTTTCGTACATGCGCCGCGGAAGGCGAACGGTAGTACTCTGAAATTCCTTCGCAAGCGATTTAGGCATTGGTAGATCCTTCTCCTGTTACTAATCTAAGCCCAGATTATGATAGCACATTGTCTATCAGAATTGGTGTACCTCCACCCGACAATCAACATGAGCCCATGGCGCATGAGCCGCTGAGGGTTCGCAGAGACCGCTATTCGCAAATTCATGTCAATCGGCAATGTATACGCGCGAAACTAGACGCCCCGCGTGGTAATGTGCGGGCCTTCGAAATGACGCCCGAAATCGGGTAGGCTGATTACCTATGAAACGCGAATATCCGGAAGCGCCGATTGTCGGGGTCGGCGCAATTATTATCGAAAATGGGCGCGTCGTCCTGGTTAAACGCGGTCATGATCCGTTTGTCGGCGACTGGTCTATTCCAGGCGGTGCGCTCGAACTTGGAGAGACAGTCACCGATGCCATCCGAAGAGAGGTTTTGGAGGAGACTACCCTTATCGTCGAGCCGGTATCTTTGCTCAATGTCTATGATCGCGTAATTCTGGATAACGATGAACGAATTCTCTATCACTACGTGCTGATTGACTATCTTTGCAAACTAATTTCAGGAGACTTGGAGGCGGGCAGCGATTGCGATCGGGCGCTCTGGTTTACGGAAGAAGAAGTGGCAAAACTCTCACTTCCTGCCGATACGGCGGAAGTGATTTGGATGGGATTTGGAAAGGCGGAAACGGGAACGATTGAATCGCCGCCTAGGTGATCGGCGTCACTCTTTTCTGACTCACTTCATCCCGTTCCACTACCCCGTCCTTGATATAAACCACGCGGTGCGCATATTCAGCAATGTCGTGTTCGTGGGTCACAACGATGATGGTATTTCCTTCAGCCTGAAGGCGGTCAAATAACGCCATGATTTCATTTCCCGTTTGTGAGTCGAGGTTTCCGGTTGGCTCATCGGCGAGGATGATAGATGGGCGATTCACCAGGGCGCGGGCGATTGCAACTCTCTGCCGCTGACCTCCCGAGAGTTCATTCGGCTTATGCATCATGCGCGATTCCATGCCGACTGAGGTCAACGCACCCTTCGCGCGCTGAACCCGCTCATCAGACGGGACGCCGGCGTAAATCAGGGGCAATTCCACATTATGAAGGGCGGTAGCGCGGGCGAGCAGATTGAAGGTCTGAAAGACGAAGCCAATTTCTTTATTCCGGATGCGAGCCAGTTCGTCATCGTCCAGTTCGCTGACACGCTGGTTGTTCAGCCAATACTCACCTTTGCTAGGCGAGTCGAGACAGCCGATCAGGTTCATCAAGGTGGACTTGCCGGAACCAGATGGGCCCATGATTGCGACATACTCGTTGCGGCGAATTTGCAGGTTCACGCCACGCAGGGCGTGCACCTGCTGCTCCGATCCCATATCGTAGGTCTTCCACAAGTCAATGGTGGCGATCATGCAGGATTCAGGCGGCGCTGCCACGACTGGTCCGGGAATGTTGAGTACTTCTGCGGTTGCCATTTTGTTCTCCTGACTCTCTGGGGACACTCACCCGCTCCGATCAGTGATATCTATACTTGACCCATCTTTACTTTGACGGACTGCCTCAACTAACGTTAGACGCTCGCCAAATGTTATCGACCGGGCCGGACTCAAACTCGCTTTTTTAAGAGCTTTGCTCCTCTTCCTTCTTCGGCTCAGAATTATCTATCTTGACATTGACTCCGGGCCGCATCGTCCGCAGCACTTTGTAGCTTCCGGTAACGATCTCGTCGCCCTCTTTCAGTCCACTCAGCACTTCAATGTTAGTGGTCCCGGCAATTCCGGTATTTACGGGAACGAATTCAGCTTTGTGATTCCGAATCACAAAGACGCCCTGAATCTCCTTGTTCTCTTTATCTTTCGCTTTTTCGCGACTTCTGTACTGGACTGTGGCGCCGCCGCATGCACCGATCCATTGTCCTGCCCTTTCTCAATAAGATCCTCGGGGCGGCGCACAGTGAGCGCCTGAATCGGTATCGTCAGCGCATTGCTGCGGGTGGCCGTAGTGATTTTGGCGGTGGTGGAGAGTCCCGGTCGAATATCAGGCGGCGGATCGGTGAGCGTGACCACGACTTTGAAGTCCTTTCGCCTCCTCGTTCGCAGTGGTCTCCTGCGATGTCGCAACCCCGGTCGAGCGCACAATCGCGTTGTCGCCGATTTCTGAGACGACTCCCTTAAATACCTGGTTCGGCATTGCGTCAATGCTCACTTCTGCCGGCTGGCCCAATTTCACGCTCACAATATCGGTTTCATCCATCTCCACTTCGGCGGTAATTACCGACATGTTGGAGAGCGTCATGAGCGTGCTGCCCGGAGAATTCTGAATTCCGATGACAACGGTTTCGCCCTCCCGCACTGGAAGATTCGTGATGATTCCATCAAATGGGGCAGCGTAAGTGGTTTTTTGCAGCACATCGGTAGCGTGGGTCAGATTCGCGCCAGCGAGGGAAATATGTTTTTCAGCCGAATCTTTCTCGGCTTTCGCCTGCGCCACTTTTGCTTCGGATTGCGCCAATCCCGCCTCGGCGGTCTGCCACGTCGCCCTTTGCGTGTCGTAGTCTTGCTTGGCGATGAGGGCGTCCTTGTAAAGCGCTTGCGTCCTGTTCCAGTCAAGACGCGCACGTTCGACAGTGGCTTTTGCCTGATTCAAGTCCGCTATCGCGGTATTCAGTGCTGCTTCGGCAGCAATTGCGTCGGTTTTGGAAGCATCCACGGACGCTACATCCGCATTCACATCGGCGGAGGACTGCACGTTTTCAAGCTGGGCCAGCAATTGGCCTTTCTTGACTCGATCGCCTTCTTTTACGTACAGATGCGTGATTTTGCCAAACGCGTTGGCGCCGATGTTCACGTAGGTCTTCGGCTTGATCTCGCCCGACGCGCTGACTACCGATGCCAAATCAACGCGCGCGGCCTTTCCCGTTTGCACTGTAACCAGGTTCTTATGGCTCTGATGAACAGTGAAACCCACGATGCATGCCAGCACAATGATTATTCCGCTGGCAATCGCAAATTTCTTCCAAGTCTTCATGATCTGATTTTAGATTGCTTTTCCACGTGCTTGCACGCGGTTAACAGTAAAGCACAACAGAAGTTTTCATGCCACGAACGACACCGAGACTTCATTGCGAGATACGACAGCAACTACGCGAAAGTTCCCAACCAAGACAATGAAGGCCCTAAACTCGAGGAAAAGAAGTAACATTAAAATTATACCTTGCAGGCTGGCAGATTCGGGTCGGAGGAATCATTAGCCCTTCACCACTTTCGACGCCCAGAAAATCGGGCGTTCGCGGCATGCAAGCTTGCCCGTAGAATGCAGGAAGTCATTGAGGCGAAAAGCCTTGGCTTGCTTGAAGAGGGTGTGCTTAGGTCTATGGTTCGCTCGCCCGAAGACGAAGGTGATAAGTTAGAGGCACCTATACCTTGCATCGCCGCATCCGATAGTCATAGAATTGGTTTTACCAGAGTTGTTTTCTAAGGAGTTCCCCCGCATGTTCCGGTCATCATATTGGCGAAGCCGCCTGACTTCATCGTTCCTGTGCGCGTCGGTAGTGAGTTTTGGACTATTGGCTGCTGCGCAGCAGGCTAGTCCGGACACCCAAGATACCCCACCACAGCCGGCGGTATCTACGTCCAATCCTGATCAAACACAAAGCGACCCGCTAAAGCGTCCAATCAACGACAAGAAAAAGAAGCAGAATGCCAAATCCCTCAACCAGGAGCTAAGCAAGACCTACAAAAAGTGGCTGGATGAGGACGTGGTGTACATCATCACGGACGGAGAGCGCAAGGCGTTCAAGCAGCTCTCCAATGACGAAGAGCGCGATCAGTTTATCGAAGCCTTCTGGCAGCGGCGCAATCCTAATCCCGATAGCGAAGACAACGAATTTAAGGACGAGCACTATCGCAGGATCGAATACGCGAACGACCACTTCGCGGCCGGCATTCCGGGATGGCGAACGGATCGCGGGTCGTATTTACATAAAGTTTGGGCCTGCCGATGAGGTTGATTCCCATCCCTCCGGCGGCACTTATCAACGGCCGATTGACGAAGGAGGCGGAGATACTTCTACCTTCCCGTTCGAAGACTGGCGATATCGGCACCTGGATGAAATCGGCGAACAGGTAGAAATCGAATTCGTGGACACGTGTCAGTGTGGCGATTACCACATGACGATGGACAAAAATGAAAAAGACGCTTTACTGCATACTCCGAATGCCGGGCTCACGATCTATGAACAGATGGGCTTGACCTCCAAGGCCAACCGCATAGATAACGGTATCTTTTCCACTGGAATGGATCCGATGGATCCTCAGCAGCAGAACACCAAAGAATTCGACATTCTCGAACAGTACGCGAAACTGAACGCACCTCCGCCCGTGAAGTTTAAAGACCTTGAGGAAGTGGTAAAGACAAGAATTAAATACAATCTGATGCCGTTCGATGTGCGGGCAGATTTTGTCAAAATTACCGGTGATACCGTTCTGGTTCCAATCACGATCCAGATGAAAAACCGCGACATTACGTTTGTGAACAAGGACGGCGTCGAACTGGGAACTGTGAACATATTCGGCAGAGTTACGACTTTAGCCGGCCGCACGGCCCAGACTTTCGAGGATACGGTACAAGTGGACGTCCCGGCGGAATTGCTGCCAAAGTCGGCGGAAAATTCATCGGTCTATTGGAAAGCCCTACCGCTTCGTCCCGGCCGCTATCGCTTCGACATCGTAGTGAAGGACGTGAATGGCGACCGCAAGGGCACCTGGAGCAAGGGTTTGGTCGTACCCGATTTTGCGGATGACCGCCTTGACGCTTCGACACTCATCGTGGCCGATCAAATGGAACCGGTGGCTTCAAAGAACGTCGGCACCGGGAGTTTTGTAATTGGATCGACGAAGGTTCGTCCGAGAGTCGCTCCTTCAGACGGTAAACCAGTGAGTTTTAAGCGCAACCAGAAACTGAATTTCTGGATGCAGGTATATAATCTTAGCCTTGACGATAAGACCCATAAGCCGTCGGCCACTATTGAATACAACGTAGTTGACGCGGCGACGAACAAGAATGTAATTCATACCGTGGAATCTACCGAGCATATGGGGAACATTGGCGATCAGATGACTTTGGAGAAGACGCTCTCTGCGTCCAATCTTCCACCGGGAATTTATCGGATTCAGATTAAAGTGAATGACAACCTGTCAAAGCAAACAGTGAACCCCTCGGCAACCTTCTCGGTCGAATAGGGGCGAGCAGAAAGGGCGGGATCGGCATGCTTCGTAAGCTTGGCTGTTTTGTAATTGCCTTTGGGCTTGTGCTCCCGGCGTACGCTGCGGACAGGTCCGGTTCCATATCTGGATACGTGCGAAGTTCTGCGGGCGCGCCCCAGATGGGTGCCGTGGTGGAAGTAATTAGCTCGGCAATGCAAAGCTTGAAAGTATTTACAGACGAGAAGGGGTTTTACTCAGCCAGCGGCTTACAGGCCGGCCTCTACAACATTAGAGTTTCCGCGCCGTCTTTCCTTACCGCCGAACATCAAGAGGTTGGGTTGCGTGCGGGTTCAATATTGATTCTGAACGTGACTCTAAGCACACTATTCGATTCGGTTCGCTTGGCTCCAGTTCGTGGCGCAAGCGACGAAGACGATTGGAAGTGGGTTTTGCGCTCGGCGGCGAATCGGCCTATTTTAAGGGCGTTAGATCCCAGCTCCGGAGCTGAACGCGAGTCGAGCAGCGAGAATCACGACCTTAGCGGCACGTTGTCATTCCTAGCAGGTTCCCCGTCGGAAGGTTTCGGCAGTTCTTCCGATATGGGCACCGGGTTCTCTATACAGCGGTCTCTTTTCAGCGACGGGACTGTGGCGTTTCGCGGCAATGTCGGATATGGCCAGATCATTCCCGCCACAGTCTTGAGGGCGTCGTACAGCCGAAAAATGGAAAACGGTTCGGAGCCGCGGCTGGCGATAACCTACCGCAGCCTGGCTTCACCAGATGCGCGATTGCCCGGAGCTGCCTTGCAGGCGCTGGCTTTGACGACTTCGGACAACTTGACTCTCGGCAATCTGGAACTCAATTTCGGTAGTGAGATGCAGACGGTTCAGTTCATGGGCCGCGTAAGCGTGGTTCGCCCGTTCGGCACCGCCGATTTTCATGTTTCTCCCGATACTGTTGTGGAATATCAATATGCTACTTCGCTGCCGGGTAGTGGAAATGAATTCCGCGATTTTGGCTCTTCACGCGAGGGCCTCGATGATTCTACCCCTCGCATGAGCGTTGCCGGGTTTTCTCCAGCACTCCAACATGCGCATCACCAGGAAGTTTCAGTCTCCCATCGCTCGGGCAAGAATAATATGCAGTTCGCGGTGTATTCAGATCGAGTGTCCGACCCGGCGCTCACCGGCGTGGGCGACCCCTCTGCCGATAGCGGTCAGGTACTTCCCGATATTCTCTCAGGGACGTTTACTTATCGCGGCAGGAATCTCGACACTCACGGCGCGCGGGTTGTGTTTCAACGGAAGCTGACCTCGGATGTTACCGCGACGATGGATTACAGTTATGGCGGGGTTCTTGATTTGGGCGAGAACGCCACACTGGCTGACGCGAGGCAACTGAGCCTGGTTCATAATCGCCACAGCGCTACTATAAAGATGAGCGGGACGGTTCCTGCCAGCAAGTCGCGTTGGATCGCGTCCTATGGCTACGTGAGCGGCCGGGCGCTTACTCCGGTGGATTTGTTCAACACATCCGCCGGCCGCGCAGATCCCTTTTTTGATGTATTTTTCCGCCAACCACTGCCCGGCACAGGTTTCATACCGGAACATATTGAGGCGCTGCTCGAAGTGAGAAATCTGCTGGCTCAGGGATATGTCCCTGTCCTCGGAAGCGACGGCAAAACGGTTTATCTGGTTCAATCCGCCCGCACGGTACGCGGCGGTCTTGCGTTCAGCTTCTAGGTGAGCCGTCAGTCCCGCTCATGTTCTTCCCTTCCCTTATTTGAAGAGGGCGCTGCTCTGTGATTTGACCATCACGCCCCTTTTCTGGGGCTCAAATCGAGATCCGAAATCGAAAATAATTGTCGAGCATCCAATCGAGAGGAAAGTTACACAATGTTAGTCAAGTTAATGAAATCGAAAATTCACCGCGCGACGGTGACTCGATCCGATCTTAATTACGAGGGCAGCATTGCGATGGATGCTGTGCTCCTGGATGCGGCCGGTCTTCTGTCCGGAGAAGCGGTTCATGTGTGGAACGTGAATAACGGGGAACGGTTTGAAACCTATGCGTTACCTTTGACGAGGGGATCAGGCGAAATATGCGTGAATGGCGCCGCATCGCGCCTGGTGCAACTGGGAGATTTGGTGATTGTCACCGCTTTTTGCTGGCTCGAAGAAAAAGAAGCTCGCAACTACACCAGCAAAGTGGTTCTTGTGGATGAAAACAATCGGCCAGCGTAACCGAACGTCCTCCACTTAAACTTTTAGCGGCTTACAAGACTTGCAACCATTGTCAGAAATTCCTCGACTGGCTCCATCTTGTTTAAGAAACAATTTACATCATCCAAATGTTCAGGCATTGCCGCCGAATAGAGCATTATAGGGATGAGCGGCTTGATCTTTCTGATCTCGTTGGCAAGGTCTGTCCCAATCCCGTCTCTAAGAGTGTGGTCGGAAATGACGAGAGAAACAGGAGAACTTCGAAGCATGTCGAGTGCTTCAACACCCGTCGTCGCGCCCAGTACCGTATAGCCATTTTGCTCCAGAACGGCACGTCGCAAGCGAAGATACGCTTTATTGTCCTCTATGCACAAGATGACCGGTTTAGTGGAATTGATCGCTGCGCGCATGGATCACCAGAGCGGCCGTGAGTTATCAGTTGGAGGCCAGTCTGGCTGCCGGGCAGCTAATAAGGGACGGAGGCAAACAGTATGTCACCAATCATGACCGACCGTCAAATGCAAGTGCTGTCCAAGGTTCAGCTTTGCAGAATTCTGATCCGGAGCGTTCCTTTACGTTTCTGCGCGCCCCAAGCAGCCTGCGCGAAATGAACGGTCGTCTAACCGGTGCAGCCTTTTCGCCATTCCGGGAGCGAGCAGCGGGTAGTGATGGATCTCGAATAAATATTCCGCGATGAACCATAAGGGCTTCTCGGTCGTCATCCAATGAAAGTTGTCAAAGCGCGTGAGATTTACCGGGCGCGAAAAAGTGCGCAGGGAACGTTCCCGGTGAAGATTAAAGTAGACATCGAAATAGCTTAGTGCGAGTTCTCTCAGCGTACGGTAAACAGGTTCCCGATAGCGGCATCCTGTGTAATTGGATTTCGCGACCGCACCCCAGTGACCGCTGGAACGATAAATTGCGATCACGTGGTCCGTATCATTTTCAGCCTCGAGATCGAGAATCAGCGGAGGATACCCGTTCGCTCGGAGCGCGGCGGCGGCAAATGTTGCGCCCTCAAAGCAATGAGCGGTACTTCCATCCAGAACCCGGCGGGGCGACCAGGCGGTATTCGCAAGGTGATAGGGCATGGCGTCGAGAAATCGCTGAATGCCATATGGGTTTTTTAGACTGCGGAGTTGGCGTAGTTCTGCTGGTGTGAAGGCGGTATCGGAGTCCGACATTTCTAAAGCAGTGTATCTGATTCGTTGCGCGGGGAGAGAAGGGCGTCCTCGCACGTCACCGTCACTCAAATAATTCTGCAAGCTCCTGCGGTTCGTCTATTAGAACGTCGGGCGGAGCAATGCCCAACGTTTGCGGGGCGAAGCCATACGTGACGCCACAGGTCCAGATTCCGGCGTTGCGCCCAGTCACGATATCAACGGACGAATCGCCAATAATGATCGAGTCGCTGGTGTGACGACCCGTCTCCCTCAAAAGAGTGTTTATGCCCAGCGGATCAGGTTTCTTCGTTGTAAAGCTGTTCCCGCCATACACGTTGACAAAGAAATCACTTAATCCGAGTGCGCTCACGATCGCGCGCGCCGGAAGAACAGGCTTATTTGTAAGCACTGCCATCTGGCGAAGAGACCCATTGGAGTCACGGATCTGGCCCAGTGCGCTCTTGATGCCGGGGTATTCGACGGTATAGTCCAGCTTATGCTGGCGATAATAAGAAAGAAAATATTCCAGGCCTTGCTCGAAAAAACCCTGATCGGCTGGGTCGCCAAGGGCACGGCGGACCAGCATGGATACGCCATCCCCAACATAAGAAGCCACAACGTCCCCGGGCAATTCGGCAAGGTTGAAGTGACGCAACATCGCGTTGACGGAGTGGATCAAATCGAGGCGGGAATCAATCAACGTGCCGTCCAAATCGAAGATTAAGAGCCCAATCTGGCTGGGATCGAACTTTCGATTAAACTTGATCATTCTTCAATAGGCTGGCTTGACCTATACGGCTAATCCAGTATATTCGGAACCGCCTCGCTAGATTTACAATGCATAAGGTTCGCACTGCACGATGAGGGAGCCTGAATGGCTACCATGAAGGCAACTCCGAAATCCGCCGGGATTACCGATGCCGGCGTCACAAACACCGGGACTGTAAGCGCTAGCGTTAAAGATGCTGGAGTTCCGGGAAATGGAGTTCAAAGCAACGTGCGGCGCATTACAAGAAATTACGAAGGCCTGTCTCGCGATCAGTTAATTGATGCCTATCGGATCATGTACACGTCCAGGCGAATTGATGACCGCGAGATCATGCTGAAGCGCCAGCAGAAGATCTTTTTCCAGATTTCAGGAGCAGGTCACGAGGCGGTCGGAGTTGCAGCGGCGTTTGCAATGAAAGCCGGCTATGACTGGTTCTATCCTTACTATCGTGACCGTGCCCTTTGTTTAGCTCTAGGGGCAACGCCATACGAAATGTTGCTGCAGGGGGTCGGCGCTGCGGATGATCCCAGTTCTGGCGGGAGGCAGATGCCTTCGCACTGGAGCTATCCGCGGCTAAACATCGTTACCGGCTCATCTCCAACCGGGACCCAGATTCTTCAAGCCGTCGGTTGCGCCGAAGTTGGACGTTATCTCTCGACTCATCCCAATGCGGGGGAAAAAGTGAACGGCGATTATCGTCAGTTCAAAGAGATTCTGTCTCATGAAGATGAGTTGACACTGGTTTCGCTGGGCGATGGCACAACCAGCGAAGGAGAGTTTTGGGAGTCTCTAAATACCGCATCGAATCAGAAACTGCCAATCATCTTCCTTGTTGAGGATAACGGATACGCAATTTCCGTCCCTGTAGAAGTGCAAACGCCAGGAGGAAACATCTCCCGGTTGGTTGCAAACTTTCCTCATTTTCATTTTGAAGAAATAGATGGCACAGACCCAGTTGCGGCTTATGCAGCCTTTGTTCGTTCCGTTAATTATTGCCGGGCCGGCAACGGACCCGCGTTTGTCCATGCGCATGTCATTCGCCCGTATTCTCATTCGCTTTCGGACGACGAACGCCTGTATCGAGCCGATGCCGAACGTGAGCGGGACGCGGCCCGCGACCCGGTACCGCAAACGCAAATGTTCCTGATAAGAGAAGGCATTCTCGACGAAAAGGGCATCACTGATCTTGAAAAGAAAGTGGATGAGGATTTGCAAATTGCGGTGGATCGGGCCCTAGGCGCGCCTTTCCCCGATCCCAATACAGTCGCACATTACGTTTATTCGCCGAACATAGATCCGACTTCGGCCAATTTCGACACTCCGGCAGCAGCGATTTCTTCAGATACCCGGCCGGATGCAAAAAAACTTGTTCCTAAGACCATGGCCGACCTTATCAATGCCACGCTGCGCGATGAAATGAAACGGGATGAACGCGTCATTATCTTCGGCGAAGATGTGGCAGATTGCAGCCGGGAACAGTATCTGAAACAAAAAATGGTGAAAGGCAAAGGAGGAGTTTTCAAGCTTACGTCCGGTCTCCAATGCGACTTTGGATCGGATCGAGTTTTTAATTCTCCGCTTGCGGAAGCAAATATCGTGGGCCGCGCCACCGGAATGGCAACCCGAGGACTTAAGCCGGTAGTGGAAATTCAGTTTTTCGATTACATCTGGCCGGCGATGATGCAGTTGCGAAACGAATTGCCGGTCATACGGTGGCGCTCAAACAACGGATTTTCTGCGCCGCTCGTGATTCGAGTCGCGATTGGCGGATACCTTACGGGAGGGGCAATCTATCACTCTCAGTGCGGCGAGAGTGCCTTTACGCATATTCCCGGCTTGCGTGTGGTTTTTCCTTCCAATGCTCTTGATGCGGCTGGATTGTTACGAACGGCGATTCGCTGTGACGATCCCGTTCTATTTCTCGAACACAAGCGGCTGTATCGGGAGACCTATGGACGCGCCATCGATCCGGGACCGGAATACATGATTCCATTCGGTAAAGCGCGAGTCGTTCAGGCGGGGACGGATTTGTCGGTCATTACGTATGGGGCGGTTGTCCCTAGGGCTCTTCAAGCAGCGCAAAAGCTGGAACGGGAACATGGGATCAAAGTCGAAATCCTCGATCTGCGATGCCTGAATCCTTTCGACTGGGATGCGATTTCCACTTCCGTACAAAAAACCAATCGTGCCCTGGTAGCGTATGAAGATACTCTGAGCTGGGGATATGGTGCCGAAATCGCCGCCAGAATCGCCGATCAGATGTTCGAACATTTGGATGCGCCGGTTCGGCGCCTGGCAGCCAAAGACGTATACGTTGCGTACCAGCCCGTCCTCGAAAATGCCATCCTGCCACAAGTCTCAGATCTTTATAGCGCAATGAAACAGCTCGCCGAATATTGATGGGACTAAAAAAAGGCCCGGCGGAAAGCCGGGCCGTATCCATTCTGCAAGAAGAAATCTGTGCCTGCTTGCTAGTTGACCGTAAGCGTTGTGGTTGTGCTGACACCGTTAAGCGTAGCGGTAATGGTTGTTGTTCCGGAGCTTGCGCTGGTGGCCAGCCCAACTGTATTGATCACCGCGACATTTACGTCCGACGAACTCCAGGCTACCTGCGTGGAAGAACCATGTGCTCCATCGCTGAAAGTTCCGTGGCCACAAAGACTGGGGATCCGAGGGTAATATCAGGATTGCCTGGCGTATGCTAATGGAAACCAACGTACATTCGTGACGGTGGCTTCCGCTGTAACAAACTGTCCGGCGAATGCTGTGAAACTGTGGAAGTGCCCGGTGCGACCACCCTTGCACCGCCTCTTGTGCCTGCGGCATTGCTACGGTTGCGCAGAACCCGCCGAGGACGTCCAAGTGACGGCTGACGTCAGCACCTGTGAACTGACATCGGCAAATGGCCGATTCCAGCAAATCCCGCCATGATTCCTGTGGGATGGTCAGAGAGGGATGGGCTGACGGTGTGGATGACGAATTTGCCATTCTACCAAGACATCCGCTTGGCTCGTGAATGTCCGAAGGAAGCCGTGATTGTTGCCAGCCCCGCAGATTGGCCGGTTGCTTGGCCGAAGGGCGTAACTGTGGCAACGTTCGTGTCGGAAGAACTCCAGTTCGCAATTGTAGTCACGAACTGGGTAGTGCCATCATCATAGCTCGCGACGGCGCTGTACTGCTCAGTAGACGCGGGCGCTATGACCGCGGTTGGCGGGTTAATCACGACCCCTGTCAGGTTGGCTCCCGAAACGTTCAATTGGGCGTTGCCTGTAACTCCCTCAAAAGCAGCGGTAATACTGGCGCTTCCTGCTCCGATGGTGGTCGCGATACCTCGAGTGCCTGAGTTGTTACTTATGGTTGCTACTGGATTGTCGCTGGAAGCCCAGATGACGTTGCTTGAAATAACCTGCGTGCTCGAATCACTGAATTGACCGGTGGCCGCGAAAGTTACCTGCGTTCCCGAAGCCAGCGAAGAAATGGAAGGCGTCACCGAGATGGAGACAACAGTTGCGTTGGTCACAGTAACGTTCGCAGATATGCTCTGTGTGCCAAGCATTGCCGTCACGGAAGTTGAGCCGGGATTAATTGCTTGCAGTTTTCCATTCGTTTGAACCGTGGCAGCGGCAGGATTCGAAGAACTCCAGCTCGCCTGGGTGCTCACATCTCTTGTGCTACCGTCGTTGAACAGACCAATCGCATTCAATTTTGAAGTTGTACCCTGCGCAAATGTGATGCTTCCCGGCTGAATTGACAGAGATGTCCGGTTTGCGGCGTTCACGGTTAGGGAGGTACTTCCGCTCACTGATCCCGAGCTTGCAAGAATTGTCACGGTTCCGAGATTGCGGCCGTCGCCGCTCCGCTCACGGTGATTGACGCCAGCGCAGGTTGCGACGAACTCCATGTAACGGTATTGGTAATGTCCTGCGTGGTGCCGTCCGAAAATGTTCCGGCGGCGGTGAACTGTTGAAGCACTCCGAGTGGGATGGTGCTTGCTGCCGGCGTAACGGAAATGGACGTCAAAGCTCCATTACTGATGATAAGAGTGTCGGTCGCGGAAATAGCTCCGGTGGACGCCATGATTACACAAGAACCGGAGTGCAGTGCATGAGCCAGGCCGCTGGTCGGTACGGAATTGCTAATCGTTGCTTTGGTTGTGTCGGACGAACTCCAGTTTACGGTGCCAGTTACATCCTGCGTGCTTCCGTCGGTGAAGTTCCATTTGCTCTGAATTGCTCGCTAGTATTGGCGGCGATGGTTGGAGAAGGCGGGGTAATGGTTATCGAAGCAAGTGATATTGTGACCGTCAACGGCGCCGTGCCGGTGATCGATCCCGCCGTCGCCGTAATGGTGGCGGAGCCATTCGATTTCCCTGTAACAAGGCCGCTGGAAGAAATGACTGCTAGTGCGGAATTCGAAACACTCCAATTGACCGAACCGGTAAGGTCTTGGGTACTCCCATCGGTATAGAGACCACTTGCTGTGAACTGATCGGTGAAACCTACTCCAACCGACGAAGTCGTGGACCTGACCGAAATAGAGGCAAGTGATGGGGATCCAACTGTAAGGCTGGCAATTCCGGAAATAGTTCCCTGCGTTGCACTAATTACGACAGTGCCTGCGGCTTTTGAAGATGCAAGGCCACTGTTTGAAATTGACGCAACGGCGGGGTTGGAGACAGTCCACGTGACCGAGCTACTAAGATTCTGCATGCTTCCGTCGCTGTAGTCTCCGGTCGCGGTAAATTGATCGCTGAGACCCGCGGCGATCGAAGGCGCAACTGAACTAACAACTATCGAAGTCAAGATAGGGGATGAAACGGTCAGGGAAACTTGTCCGGAAAGGTTGGCCTGGGTTGCCGTCACCTTAGATGAACCGGGTGAGAGTGCCTTTGCAACTCCAGTAGCAGAAACTGCTGCCACGCTGGAATTGGAGGAACTCCATACAGCTGTGTTGGTCAGGTCTTTGGTCGAGCCGTCGCTATAGGAACCGGTAGCGGTTAGTTGCTGGCTCAGTCCTGCGGCAAACGACGGATTGTTGGCGACGACTTGGATGATTGAAGGACGACGCTGGCGTGAGATCCGGTGCTGCCGGTACTGTTGTTGGAAATCCCGCCGCCGCACGCGGTCATCGCCGCAAGAAAGGGTAATAAAAAGCATCGCAGAAACTTTGCCATAGACCTTGCCTCGCGTCCAAATCGAATTAAGAGCGCTCCGAAAGGTTTACCGCCCGGGCAAGGTCACTGCCCGCGGCATGTTCGGCATTACCTTCTCAGAGCCTGCAAACAATTAACAAGGCTGTAGCCAATTGCAAGGCCGTTTAGATTGAGGGGAATGCGCAACTCTCGCGATTGTTGCGCAGGTGAGGCGAAGGCGCAGAGGAAATCATTTTCCGTTGAGAAAATGATTAGCGCGTAATTGCTGGACGTAACGTTACGAAGGTAATCGTGTAGCTCAAAAACAGCGATGGCTGACGAAAGTGTTACCGACGATCAGAGAAAATCATTGGGCCTGCCTCGCGGATGTAAGATTGACCATACAGACGGATCGCGGAAACTTTAACGAGGTCATAGCTGTCTGCGGGATTTAGTTATTGGGCGGCGGATATCCCCGTCGAATATTGTAATTTTCGGGCCGCACGCCATTCGTCGATATTCGACAGTGTCCCCCCGAAATACCGGAAATGATGAAATCACTTGATAACAATAGAGAACCGGCGGCAACATCGGCACGACCGTTTGCGGCCAACGCTGTTATAGCAAGTCAGGAGCCTTCCAACGCGGCGATCCAGTGGCTCTCCGCTTTTTATGTAGTCTATTGTGCCCGTCCCGAGGATTGGATCCCGGGGTTGAAATACATTCCGCTAGCCAAGATTTCCCGTCTTTTTCGCTTGCGGGATTGATGGTCGCGGCAGGAACAAACAAGCGTAGGTATAAGGATCTTCCGAAGGAAGCCAACTATCTGCTGGCATTGATCGGCATATTGTTTGTGTCCGCATTACTCTCTCCCGTCTGGAAAGGGGGCGCGGTAATAAACACGCTCGATTTCGCCAAGGTATATGTGGCGTGGGTGCTCACTTTTCTGGTGGTTACAGATTAAAAAAATTGAGACGCATCATTTTTGTGCAGGCTGGTTCCGTGGCCGTCATAGCCGTGGTTTCAATCGCGAAGGGCTATTCTCATCCGCGGCTGGAGGGGTTCTGGGAGGCATTTACGGAAATCCCAATGATCTCGCCTTTGCGATTGTCCTTTCCCTTCCATTCTGTCTCGCTTTCCTGATCAGTGCGAAAAGCGCGATAAAGAGTTGGTGTGGGCTTTGGCCATGCTAGCAATGGCAGCTTCTCTTTTCTGACGGCTTCGCGTGCCGGATTCATAGATCTGGTTATTGCTGGAACAGTTTGCTTGTGGCACTTCGGAGTCAAAGGCAAGCGTCCATATTTGATTGTGGTCGCTCTCCTTCTCGGCGCGTTGCTGATGGCCGTAGCTGGGAGGCAGTTGAAGGACCGGTTTACGGCGATGTCCGGTGAGGACTTGAACACGAGCATCGAGGGGAAAGCCTACACCTCCTTCGAAGCGCGCCAGATGCTGATGCGCCGCGCCGTGGAAGGGATTGAGCATTACCCAATATTGGGCGTTGGCGTGAACAACTTCATGAGTCTTTCAGGAGACTGGCACGAGGTTCACATGACCTACCTCGAATTGCGGTCGAGGGGGGCATTTTTTCGTTGTCCTGTATACTCATGTTCTTCAACCGGGGATTTTCAAACCTTCGAAAACTACGGCGCAAGCGAGACCTCGACCCTCAAAGCACACTATTCGCGGGAGCCCTGCATAGTTCGCTGATTGGTTTTGCGGTTGGCGCTCTTTTTGCCCCAGAAGCGTATCAGTTCTTTCCCTTTTTCGCCGTCGCATATACATCGGTTCTCGCCATCATCATCGAGGACCAATCAGATAGAGGCGCTCGCTCTTGAACCGTGGCTATGGTTCAACAGCCACTGGATAAATATGCACGTCAACCAAGTCCAAGCTCCCGCATCGCGCGACTCTAGCTCGCGATCGCAGCAAATAAACTGGATGAATTTGTATCTGCGTTGCAATGATATCTGGTTCACATGTCCGGGGAGAAAGTTCCGCAGATGAGTATTTCGGCCAAGCTGACTTATGGCGCCAGGTGGTTGCCTAAATATTTGTGGCAAAGGGTGCGCCGAAGTGCCAAGTCCAGACCAGTCCATTTGGTGATTGCTCTAGCTGATCACTTCGAGCCTCGGTAATTCCTGATCAGGGCGCCTCGCCCATTCCCCTTGAGGTGCAGGAACGAAGCTCGAAAATTGGTGCCGGGAATACCGCCACGCTGTGACACGGTGGCGAGACGCCGAGGGCTATCCATTTCGCCATACTTATTTTTATCCCGCTGAACAATATGACCAGAATTTGATTGACCGGCTAGCGCAACACTGTCTGCGGGATGGGGAGAAATCGAGATTCAACTGCATCACGGGATGAACACTCCCGACACTTCGAAATGTCCGCCGCCAATTGCTCGAGTTTCGAGACGCCCTGGCCACGCAACACGGATCTCTCTGCTACATGGATGGCCACAGTACTCCACGCTACGCCTTCGTTCATGGGAACTTTGCCCTGGCAAATTCTGCGGGGGGCATAAATGCGGCGTTGATAGCGAAATACAAGTGCTTGCCGAAACCGGCTGCTATGCCGACCTCACGCTTCCGACGGCACCTTTTCATCCGGGTCAAATCGGAAAGATAAACTCGTTGTACGAATGTGGTCTTCCGCTGAACACTCGCGCTGCTCACCGCAACGGCCGCGATTTAGAACGTGGTATAACGCCGAAATTTTCCCGCTGATGGTGCAGGGTCCGCTTCTACCGGACTTTCATCTGGATTTTCATCCGCCGAGCCGACGCTGGCTAAGTATTGAGAATGGCGCCCTGACCAAGCCGAACCCTCCCAGCATACATCGGCTGCGGTTGTGGAAACGGGCAACCGTTGGTGTGGAAGGCCGCCCAGACTGGCTGTTCATAAAGCTGCACTGCCACAGCATGGATTCGACGCAGGAAGATGCGGTACTGGGATCCTCAATGCAATGCTTCTTGCGGGAACTGGTGGAAGGGGCACCGCGGAGAACAGAAACGCTTCACTTTGTTACTGCGCGAGAAATGGTGAATATCGCCCTCGCGGCTTGTGAGGGCGGGAAGGCGATCCTGGGGATACCGTGATTATCGCCTGAAAAGAAATTCGTGATTTCGTCTTCTGCGTCTGAGAACTAGTCTTCGCAGGGATAGAGGTTTTGCGCGGCGGAAAATTCAACGCAACTCGATCGGGCAGGAAAAGCTTCATGCTGCGATTCGGAATATTCAAAGAGGACCAATATGTGCGGGCACTGCGATAAGCGCATTCCGAGATCGCGTGTGTCTCTCGAATCCTATGATCTTCTTAATGTCGGCGATGAGCCTACCGCAGAACAGATACAGACCTTCGAGGAAATAAGCCGTACGTTACGAACTTCAAAGGAACTACCGGATTACCTTTCCCAACCGATTCCATGATTAGACGATCTAGCAATCCGGTGGATCGGAGAAATCTTTTTCCCGCGACATTGAACTCCGGGTGCAAGACCGGGCTGCCTCGCATGCGTTGACTTCCCTGGAGTGGGCTTTAAAACTGTTTCAACTTTTCCCCTTGGCCACATCTGAGGCGTCTACAATATGCTCAGGCTGGTTAAGCTGTGGCTGAATACCGGCGGGACTTATGTCCTTGAGCCTCATGGTCGGCCCTTCAGTATATAAAGTGGCCTTTTGTTGTATGGCTCCAACGCTGGAAACTTGGCCATATCCAATCAATCGCCTGATTGCAGCGGGTGCGAAGTGGGGATTTGACCGGCTTCCGCCGCCCAAAGAGTGGACGGACTTATGAATGGAGTGTATCATTCAATCAGTACGATTCCCTTCGTTCATCCCAAAGAAAGCGGTGCAATACAGCAAAGAAAATACCCACCCTCCAGTTGCAATCCCCATCCCTGGTTTTTTTAGAGTACCTTCCCGATACGGGTGACGTGTTACGTACTATGCACTTCTGAAATACTGAATCATTTCTCCGCCGACATCTCGTCGAAGGAATTAAAGGAGGCTTTCATGAGAAAAAAGCCGGGAGGCATCTGGATTGTTGGGCGAACCCTAATTCAGCAATCCGCCACCCTTTTCCAAAAGCAGCGAGAGCTGGTTGGATGTTTTGGAGGGACTCGACGGGGATCAGAAATCGAGGAATTAGCGCTTCGCGTGTACTATATACTTCAAATGCTCCATGGGCAACTCACAAATAAAATGGAAGAAACCATTCCACACCACCGTGGAGGGTGAAGCCAGTCTAATTCGTCCGCCCAAGCTATCCCTTCCTGGTGTCTTCCGGACGAATTACAGTTTCTCAAAAACGGTTCTAAGTGAACGTCAGTTGGTTGCGCCCGCCAAAGTATCTCGATTGACTGCGTTTCGTGCTAATCTTGGCTGCATTCAAAGGCGAAGTGCGTCCCTTGTAGGGCTTGGGGAAGTGCCGCAGTTCCCATCGGGCGTGAGCCCACAACGCGGTTCGCAGTCACCGGGGGCCCGGTTTGAGAAGGCTCCGCCGCCATTTACTTGGATTGGACATCAGAGAGGCGCACGCATTTCATTTCTACACAAACCTGACGCTGATTTGGGCAGCTCCGATCCCGCGAGATTTCCGGTCGTGATCGGCAGCTAGCGCTCCATCAGGCTACTCGCCTACTCCTGACACAGCCCGAGTTCACCGGGGAGGGTGTCGCCTGGCAGTGACGCCGTGGTTTGCACTTACGCGCCGCCACGGAAAATCGGGTGAAACGAGGACTCCCAAAAAGCCATGTAGTGGTGATCAGAAACGCTCCCGGCACCCGGATAAAAAAAAACGACGCCGGCCATTTAAAAAATGCATGGAACTCTACGCGTAGGCAAACCACCGCAAGAATCAATAAGCTAGGCGATAAGTACCAAATAGATAGATGCTGCTCTCTTACATCCGGAGCGACACTCAGCCCACAACGAATATCTCGTGGCAGGCCCCTTGGGCGTAGTAACCCTGGAGCGCTACGCAGATGACAAGAGTCTTAATGGTTTATTTTTCTCTCTGGGAGATTGCCTGGGATATCCCAGCTCGTACTGTGATCGCACTGGATGTTTCCGTGGCGTTTTTGTCATCTCTTAATGGTTCAAATCTAATTATCGAGTCCATGGCGGCCGGGTGGTCAGTTGAAAAAAACTGTGGGGCCGTGGGAATTGGAAGTTAAATAAATGAAGACCGCGACAAAAAGGAATGCTGGTGTCGATCAGTAAGCCTTGGCGACTGCTATCCAGCTCTTAGTGAAAAAGGCCAGGATGACGCTGGCATACCCCTGAAAACGCGCAGCGATTCGCAAAAGCAAATTTCACTCATCAAGCAAATGCAACGCCCGGCATTATCGGCAAAACGTTTTGAATTACTGGAAAAAAAGAGCTGCGGTCGTGGCGCACATGGGTTTCACAGCTTCTGGAAATGCAGAGGAAACGGGTGCGCGTGGGATCGTCGCGCCGTCCATTACTGCGTTACGTTGGCGGACAGGCTGTTCAAGCTTACGATTGCTGCGCGAATCCGGGTACGATCCCAAACAGGATCAAAATAAGTCTGGTCCCATTGATCTCACTTTTCCTCGCTTATTTGCTCTGGTGGGACGCATCGCCTTACTCCGCACTATCGTGCGCGGACCCTTGCATCCGCTTGCCCTTTGGTGCGGATTGACAAGGGCCGACGCGGCGAATCCCTTCTCGGCGTCTTGTTCAGTTTTCCGCCATCTCGGATCGCACCTGTTCCGGCCTGGTTAATGGCGCGGTGGCCAGGGAACAAGATCCTTATTCATTACCACAGCGGCGGAGACGCAAGACATTATCTTGGCGGCTCAACTCCGTCGGCGGGTTTTGAAGAAAGCTGATGCCCGGACTGTTGATATCTGGACTGTTCCGGGAATTCTAATTCAGGGGTAAAATCGCCCCTATTTCATAGACACATCACAATTTTCCTTTCGCCTCGGAAAGCCTTTACGCCCTCGTCTTGTGTCACTCGAGGATTTCATCGGTATTACGGAATTGACGTGGTCGTGCACGCTTTTGCTGAAATACAACAAGCCTTTCCGGAGGCGAGTCTGGACCTTGTGGGTGGGGGACCTTTGGAAGGCGAAATCCGGCTTTTGGCAAAGCAATTAGGTATTGCCGGCATAAATTTCGTCGGGGTGAGCGGGATCAAATCGGACAATATTATGAGCGCGCCGACATTTTTAGAATGCTTCCCGACTGGATAACATGCCGGTTTCTATTCTCGAAGCGTTCGCAGCCGGGACGCCGGTCATCAGCACTGCTCCTGAAGGCATGCGATATCTTATTGATCATGAGCGCACTGGATTGCTTTCAGAGCCAGGCAACCCTCAAACTCTGGCACAAAATGTTGTTCGTGTGTTAAACGATTCTGAGCTTGCATCACGATTAGCCGTCAATGCGCATGAGGAGTTGCAACGCTATTCGTGGGAAGCAGTCCGGAAGCAATGGCTCGAGGTCTATTATTTGTTAGATAGAGAAACATCGCCGAGCGTGCAACGTTGACGAAGATCCCATTGCAGGTGTGACGCTGAACGTGTTTCTGTTTATGAAACCACCAATTTTCATCGTAGGGTGTCCACGGTCAGGAACGAGTTTTCTTTATCATCTCCTGCTTTCCGCAGGAGGATTCGCCAGGTTCCACACTCAAATGAATGTCTTTGACGTTCTTGAGCCCGTTTATGGCGATCTCCATCAGGTTAAAAGTAGGAAAAAAATGATGCAGGACTGGCTCCAGAGCAAGGCATTTCTAATTTCTGAACTGGATCGCGATGAGATCGAACAGAAAATTTTATCGGAATGCCGGAACGCGAGCGACTTTCTGAGAATCGTGATGGGTGAGATCGCACAAAAGCAACGCGTGGACCGTTGGATTGATTCCACACCAACGAACGTACCGCACATCCTGCGAATTCAGCAGGATTTTCCCGACGCTCTTTTTATTCACATTATTCGCGATGGGCGGGACGCGGCTTTGTCGCTGGATAAACACGGATGGAGCCGACCGCTCCCTTGGGACAAAAGCAACGGGGTGCTTGCGGCCGGATTGTACTGGGAATGGATTGTACGCAAAGGCAGAGCCTCCAGAACAGCGCTGGGCTCGCATTACATCGAAGTTCGCTATGAAGACTTAGTAGAAAGACCTGCGGAAGAACTACGGCGATTAGGGAATTTCATACAGCATGATCTTGATTATGATCGCATTCAACAAGCCAGTGTAGGCTCCGTCAAAAAGCCTTTGACCTCTTTCAAAGAAGATTTGAGCGAGGGCAGATTCGCCCGGTAGGTCGTTGGAAGGTAAAGCTGTCGTCCCAACAATTAAATAGGTTCGAAGCGCTCGTCGGCAATTACCTAAAGGAACTCGGATACGTTCTGGGCGGTAAGGCGCTTACCGATCACAACGGCGCAATCCGGAGAAAGCGGCTGGTCTATAAGAACTTCTACGAATTTAAGCAATGGGCGAAGGTGAATACTCCGCTCTCGCGCTGGACGCTCGATTATGCAGCCATCTTGATTGATAAATAAGTCAACCCTCTACTTTTCGGATTCTGCACCCATGGAATCTGACGTTCCAGTGCGGATAAATTCGTCATCATTCCTGCCGGAGTGTTGATTTTTACCCATCGCTTTACGGCAAGAAATGCTGTGAAAAAGTATTTCATGACCTTATCCCCAAGGCGGGGTTCTCTTTGATCAGGAGGTGTTGTCAAAGAATACCCTGAATTTTCAGGCAATCTCCCACCAGCGCTTCGATGTCTGCGACTTGCGCGGGCGACAAGCTCTCCTTCCAACGATTTACCGGATTCTGCCGGCCTTCCATCTGAAACGATGGATTCGGTTCCCGCAATCTCCCCAACTTCGCAGCCTGGATCCTTTCGAAGTCCGAGTCCTGATCGAGGAAGGTGCCTAGCTTACGCAGAGCCTGCTGAGGTTCCGCGACAAGTTCCTCAAAGTTCACTTCGATGTAGTCATTCGGAATCGCTTTGCCGTGCCTTCTTCCTGCTTCAACCATCCACTTCCAATACAACGCGGTTGCTCTTAGGCTGCCGGATTTTCGTTCCACGGGAATGGTCGGAATTCTCCCATTTTCTTTAAGGAAAGCGCGACATCGCGTCCATCGCGGACTATGTGAATAAATAATGCTTCTCGAATTTCAGACTTATTTTGTGCATGTAAAGGACGTTATCGGGATCGTATACACCCCATCGGAAGGCATTTTGCGAGCTTGCGATTTCATCCATCACAATACGGATGAATTCGCCGCCATTTTTCGCCCAGCGAGCAAATTGGCGGATAATTTTCCGGCATCAAGCCCGGATCGGCGAAATCCCTTGCTTCGAATCCATGCCTGAATAACACGCTTTCGATTCTGTATCTTGCTTAAGCTGCCGAAGTGCGGGATAAGCATCTTATGGATCGGCAAATATCCCCTGTAAATTGCGAACCCGCCAGCAGATAACAATGTGTCGTAGAGTAGGTTTGTTCCCCAGCCATGACATCCAACTATAAAAACAGGACATCGGCTTCGCGCGCTTGAGGGCGAGTTTTGCTGAAAAGACACGAATGAGGATTTTGACAGAGTTATAAACACAATTCCAACAGGTGATCGTGCGTCGTCAAATTACCCCAGCAATTGCTTTTTCGATGCCATCGACGTCGGCGCCGATGTTTTTTCCATCCGATCCCTTCGCCAGGGCGAGAAGCCTTATTGCAATCCGCGCCATCGCCTTTTTCGCGACACAAGTGATAATCGCCGCCATGACCTTCCTTGAAGTAGCGTAGTCCTGCATCGCGCTCTGAGCGAGATATTTCCACGCGGCCAACTACCGCCGCCACCTTCGCCAAAGATCAGGTTATTCGTGAATACGGCATTGGAAAAACAATTCTTTAACAGGGCGTCAGGATCGTCCCGAGGTTGCGCACAGTGGCAGGCCCTCCTCCTGCGCCTATCATCTGGCGCTCTCCAGCGCCGAAAATACTATTGGAAATCGCAAAGTCCTCGATCTTTCGATCCCCGGTTGAGTACCGACAAAACAGCGCGCTGCGGAAATGCCGTAACGTGGTCCAAATGAATGCTTTTTAGTGGGGGGGAGACCGAAATCATCAGTGCAAACAACCCTGTGCCGTTGTACTCTCGCCGTCAATGTCATCCACCAGAAGATCGTGGATGCTATACCTCTGGCCATCCGCTGAAGGGGAGTTCTGGCTTCCGGGTACGTTAGCGATGTTGAGCGCGCCGCCAACATGACGAATCAAATCGTAGCGAATGGTGACGTCCGTTACGCGACACTCAGGACAATGCCCCCCTTGATTGGTGGGAGTGAGGACGATTGAAAAGCCCTTCTGCGTAAAACCTCCCCAGCAGTTCTCGACCAGGTTGCCTTCAAATAGAACTCTTTGAGCATTTTTGAGTTCGAAATTGTTTTTTACAATGTACGGATCGCCTGTATAGCCGCCTACAAAATCAGCCGAGCCGGGCGTCCAAATTAAAGGTTTGAACAGATGATTGCCGCGTATCTCGATATCCGCCGGCGTTGTGCTGCCTGGTGCGCCGCCGGAAAATGCGCTCTCCCGAGGCCTCGAGAAAATTGTTAACGATCTTGTACGGGCCGCCGGGGGCGTCCCCTCCTCCGCCATTGATCGCCTGAGCATCCGTGCAAGATCCCTTTCGGGCAATACAATGGAAATCACTGAAGTACGAATCAACGATCGCAACGAACGTAGTGCCACTCAGGTGGATACCGCCCTTCGTCTCATCCTGGGGCGTGCCATGCAGCCATAGGCGGTCAAACACCAAATGGTCGGCCGTATCCTCCGGATCTTTTGGCTGGATTAGATTGCGCATGTGCAGTTCAGGCTTCGCTCTTGTGACCTCAAGGCCAGTCAGGCGGTAATGATTTGCGTGCGAGAGGAATAAAAGCGGCCCCGAATCTCCATTGCCATCAAATTCAATCCTCGCCATCACGTGCTGCGCTGACGCACAGTGCAAATCAGGACGCCCCGGTAATGACGTTACACCGGCGTAGCAGGGGGAGATTCGCGTTCCTTCTGGGGGCAAGCTTTCATCCGAAGCGCTCGTCCGGATGATGATCCAATGCGAATCGTCACAAGGCTTGGCTGGCAAGCGAAACAAACCCCGAAAAGTTTTTCCCGCTTCCAGTTTTAGAGTATCTCCACACTTCGCTTCGTCAATCGCCTTTTGCAGGTCGTCGCTTTCGCGAATGTTAATCACCCGGCCAGACGCGGGGGTGAAACGTAGGGAGCTCTGAACGTATTGCCGGGGAAGTTCCGCCGGGCCATCAAATCGGCTTGCGGATGCAGTATCTTCACCCGCTTGAGCAGAATTCACAACTGTCCCGAGAACCAGAATCAGACAGGAGAGAATCGCTCTGTGAACTCCATTGCGTAAACTCATATGCAAATCTTTTCGCGATTTGAGCAATCGAAAAGCCATTAGGCGCATACAACCGACGAAAAGCGATGATATCACCGCAAAATATGCATCCGAATCGCCGAGTGACTTGCTTCGCTAAATTGCGGATTCGATACTTGTGATTGTTGTCCTTTACATGCAATTCATATGCTATGATTTTTGCTCCGGTTGGGACCCCCCTCCAGCAACCTTACAGTAAATCTGCGCATGTAAGGATTTCTATGAATTCAGCTCGGGCAGCCTTTATCTATACCATCCTTGTGCTTTGCACTGCGACGCTCTCGGTCGCGCAACAACTGTACATTGCCAATGAGCCCAAACAAGAACTCATGAAGTTGGATTTAACTACCGGACAGCAAACCAACCTGTATCACATTGGGGAAGATCCCGATGACCTGATTGTGAACTCCCAAGGGCAGCTTATCTACTCGGTACCTGGAATAGGAACCGTTTACCGCTACGATCCGGTGACAAACACGAATACCGTTCTGGTAAGTGGGCTTAGCTACGCCCGTGATTTAGTAATCGAACCGGGCGGCACCAGTATGCTGATCAGCTTGTACGCACGTGGTCAGATCGCGCGCTTCAATTTCATTACAGGCACTACAACGATTCTTTCGAAGAAACTCGGCACAACTGATGGTCTTGCCTATGATGCCTCCGGACATTTATTTGCTATAGCGAATCACAATACGGTTGTTCAGATTGACCCAGGCAGCGGAGCGGTTTTGAAGACTCTGGTGCTGGAGCTTCATCACGGGTCAAATGGCGGCGATGGGATGACCTATGATAGCTACACTGGCCAATTGTGGATTGCTCACGACGAGAAGGCTGAAGGTGGGCTGATCGAAGTTCCGACCGACCTTTCTGGTTTTACTCTCTATCAGACCGGAAAACTCAATTACCCGGACGGAATCAAGTCCGATGGAAAGGGTAATCTATATCTTGGGGTGCTATGGACCGCCGTTGAGTACAACATTCCCAGCGATAAGATTACAAAAAGCTTTATCGTTAAGGGTGCTGACGGTGTATCTCTGTGCCCGGAACTTACTAACACGACTACGGAAGAAATTTGTTTTTAGCTCTCGCGGCAGTTTACCGCTGCGACAGCCCCGTAGTGCAAACCCTTCCTTGAGTTTCTGGCTTCCGGATCAGATTGCCGTAAAGCGGTTACACTATCCTGCTTGCCAATCAATAGAATCCTTAGCAACGTAATGGCGGCTTCGGCGAGGAGCGAATGGACTTTATAGTTCTTAAGGAATTTCCTGCCGTACACGTTGAGCGTATGTGGCGAGATTGCTTGACCACGTCGAATTTCCTTCCCATTACAACGCGCCGGAATATTTTCTGGTGCCGCTCTGGGCCGGCAAGGGACCATTCGCGGTTCTCGCTTTGGACGGCGAAACAGTAACGGGAGTTCTGACGGGTTTGGGACGGGCAACGAGGTCAGTTGTGGCGTCGCGTCCCGGCCACAGATCAGCGTAGATCCCGAAAAAGATGTGAGTGCCACGCTTGATGCTCTGGCGCGTGGATTGTTGGAGGTCGCAAGCACTGCTGAGTTGATCACAGTTTATACGTGGTCGTCGCTGGAACTACCGGCATTCGCGGAGTGTGGGTTCAGGCACCGGCGACTCGAAGGCAGCGTAGTGCTGGACCTTACCCTCGGGGCCGAAGCGCTCTTCAAACAATTTTCAAAGGACCGGCGCAGAAATATCCGCTTCGCTGAAAAAAATGGGATCGAAGTGAGGCTCGCGACGACGGCGGAAGACATTGCCGCAGCTTACGAGGTGTATGTTGCATGGCGGCAAACCGACAGGAAAACGGTTCAAGGAGAGACCAACACTTTTGAAGTTTTCGAAAAGTCAGCACATCTTACCAACCGCATCATGCTGCTGGCCCGGCTCTCTGGAAAGGCAATCGCAATCAACATATTTCGATTTTTTCCGGGCGGATTGTTTGCAGTCCGCGGCGAACAATTCCTTGGACGAATTCTTGCACCTTAAGCCCAATGAGTTGTTGCAGTGGCGCGGGATTGAATGGGCCTGCCAGAATGGATTGCGACGCCACTCCCTGGGTGGCGCGCATCAATTCCTCCGGAGGTTCGGAGGAATTGTTGTCCCCATCTCACGTTACCGCCGCGATCGCACATGGACTCGCAAGCATGATCTGCGCGAGACAGTGCAAGACCTTAGCCGCGATGCCCTGAAAAAAATGCCGTCGCCTCTTGCCAAAACCGTGCGCAGAGCTCTCGGCAAAGATAAAGATAAAGGCAAAAAAGACAAATAAGGCCAGCCTAAAGCAGCCCAGTCCATGCCGCCATTCTCAAGAAATCCTTGAGGCGGTTATTTCTTCTTGGGCGGTTTTTTCTTTTCGCGTTTCGGCGCGTCTTTGTTTCCCATGCCCACAGTTTCCCATAGGATGTGAAACTGCGCCAGTCCACAGATGGTTTCGCAGGGCAAGACCGCCTATAACCTTGGCTGCGGTAGCATCGCTTGGTTATTGGCCGCCTCGCTTGCGGCTCGCCACGCACTGCCAGAAAAACCGGGCTAACGCCCTACTTGCAGAGGTGTCTTAGGATGTCTCGAGATAGGCGTCTCGGTTTTGTTCGCCGACAACCGTTCTCAACCTGGCCAAAGTCCATGCAAGTGCTGCTAGCAGAACGCCCCAAAACAAGAAGGCAATCCTCACGACCCAGGCGGGAGCTTCGCCGACTCTTTTAAGCAGAAATGGAAAAAAATTCCAGGTGGTTATGTGGACGTAGTCCCACGGGTCTTCGGTCATGGCATGGTTGTTCAGGCCCCAAGCATCCATTTTGCCGAAGGCGAATGCGGCGATATTCTTGAAGCGGAGTGCGATGACAAATGTAGGATGGCCCAGAGTTTCGATCTGATAAATTTCGAGCGGCAACCAAAAAGCCAAGGAAGCAACCTGTATGATCGTGCTCCCCGCGATAAGCGCGACGCCGATTGCCCAAACGAACCTTCCCAATTCATGCCGGTATCGGAGCAACAGCGGTACTGAGATAAATGCCACTAACTCGGCTGCGGTTGACACGTAGCGGTCCCCCCATGCGAAGTCGCCGCTCCAAACCGTGTACCTCGCATAAAAGCAGATGTAGGCAAACAGTAGGAACAATGCAGCGATCAAATATGATTTGACTTGCGGCGAGAATCTCTTCCAAGCTAGCATCACGATCAATATCGTAAGCAACAGGAGCGGGTCGAAGAGAAATATAGATTTCTCCGGGGCGAACAATGGGCCGAAGAATCCAACATGGAACGGCGTCTCGAATGGGTAGTTCGAAGGAAGCGATGGATCCTGGAGCCGGTGTTCCAGAGTGAAATAGTGGACGTATGTATTAGTGAATGATCCAAAACGGTAGAACTGGTAAAGGCGATCCATCAATAAAAATACCGCGTACACTGGCGCAGTCGTTTTTACGTAAACAAAAGCTCGCTCCCACCATTGCCTCGAACCTGTCTGCCCAAACCAAAGCACAGCAATCAGGAAGACTGCCCCCGCCAGCAGATCGAGGCCTGTGGTAAGTCGAGTCAGTAGATTCAATCCAAACGCCGCCGAGCCGATCAGCAAGGCTCGATGACTGCCGGTGCGCAGCCATTGAAATTGAAAGCGAAACCAGCCAGCGTGAGCAGCTGGATGTAATTGTTTTCCATCATGTTCTGGGTGTAGTGCAAAGGTGTGTCGTCGCAGAACAGCAGAGCCAGAACTCCGGCAATGGACTGCCTAACACTGAATTCCAGCAGGCGCAGAAAACGAAAACAGATCAGCGCGGTCAAAACTTAATCAGAATATTGGTGATGTAACTGACGAAGATATTCCGAACACTTGGATCGTTGCCGTTATAGGCGTCGAATACGTGCAACTTTTCAATATATGTACCGATAATGTCGGCGGCAACATGAGTAGCGGCTGGCCGATTCCATACCAGTCATAGAGCTTGCCTCCGCGGCCATGGACCCCAAACTCTGGGTACTCTTCCGGAAAAACCGCTGGTTCCGAAGTAAAAAATGAATGTCACGGTCTGCAGGCGGTGCATGGTGTCGGCGCTGCCAAGTTCGCCCGATTGAACCGCGAACGCACCGAGTCCGGCGGCGAGACAAAGAAGAATTAACGGGTCGCTGAGCGAGCTGCGAAGACGAGCGATCATTGAAGAACGATGTTAAAGCACAAGCTGTGCGCTTCAAAGCGCTCGGCCCGAGCGCGGAAATCAACAAAACAAAGGCCCCTTCCGAAAATGAATAAAGAAGGGGCCCTGCACAAAACCTACTTATTCTCGCATGTATCTTTGAGGTGCTTTAGCGAAGTGACGGTCATATGGCCGTGTTCAGTATCGCTTTTCGTCATGCCGCTATCCTTCGCCATGTCTTTAGTATCTTCTTTCATGTTATGCATTTTCGCATTAGACACAGCTCCGGTCGCGGTTACTGTGTGTCCGACATGATCCGCGAGAGCCACTTGGCTGCTACGGACCTCCCACGTGCTGCCATCGTTTCCGGTAAGCAGGAACTCATCCGCACTGTCCCCCTTCGACAAACATCCTGTGACCGTCCTTACGTCCCACTTTGGCTTTGCCTGCGCGGGACTGGAAAAAGCAGCTACCGCTATCACGAGTGAACATACCAGCAATAATCCGGTTTTACGTTTCATGTTTCCTCCTTGTTGGAATTTACTTGTTGGAGCTAAACATGTCTGATAGGCATTGAGCTGGTCTGACGTCCGGGCATTAGGTGCCAATTACCAACCTTCGTTTTCCGTGATTCCGGAGGACTAGGTTCCGCAACACCCTACCGCAAGGGGAAGAGCGCTCTGATGCTCAACCATCTCGTCGCAAAGGAGCGATAAGGGTGGATCGCCCCTATGTGGAAGTCTCATTAATCTATGTCCCGCCTCGTCCGCGCTCGGCACTCTCGCTGGCTAGTGCTCGTTCCGCTTGTTTCGCAGTGATAGGCACACTCGGAGTTTGAATCATCGAGAACACGCCAGCAGCTACCATCGCGCCCACCACGGGGGCAACGATGAATAGCCATAGCTGATTGATTGCCCAGCCTCCCACGAACAATGCGGGACCAATACTGCGCGCCGGATTTACCGAAGTGTTGGTGATGGGTATGCCCACAAGATGAATCAACGTGAGGACCAGTCCAATGGCGACGCCAGCAAACCCTACCGGGGCCTTATTGTCGGTCGAACCGAGGACGGTGAGTACCAGAAACATCGTGAGAACCACTTCAGTGATGAATGCGGCGAGAAGAGAATATCCTCCGGGCGAGTGCTCTCCAAAACCATTCGCCCCTAATCCCGACGCACTTGGATCGTAGCCGCCAGGGGCTCCCCGCGCGATCATCAGGATTAGAAATGCGGCAATAATCGAACCCGCAATCTGCGCAGCGATGTATCCGGTGGCTTTGCGGGCGGCGATTTTCCGGTGCATCAGCAACCCAATTGTTACTGCTGGATTGATATGACATCCGGAAATCGGTCCGATGGTGTAAACCATCGCAAGGAGCGCCAGGCCAAATGCAAATGCCACGCCTACGATACCGATTTTGCTTCCCGCGAGCACGGCGCTTCCTACTCCGCCGAATACCAATACGAACGTCCCAACCAGTTCGGCCAAATATTCTTTCATGTGGCCTCCTCTAATTTGTGATCTGAAGAAATCGCGAGAAGTATTCACCACTGCCGGCTTTATTGCAACATGTCCGTGAAAGAATTACTGGGTGTTTGCGGGGGATGAGACGATTAACTTCGTTGCTGTCCTAGCGTGCGTTTCGATGGTTCAGATGTCCGGTTTGAATGGCAGGCTGCGGAGAATTGATCGAAAGGGAATAAGGCTTAAACGTTCAAACGAAAGACTCTACCGCGGCGTTCTCATCAGGGAAGATTTCAAACAGATTCAAAACTCCTACAAGACGCAACACCTGAGCAGCGAATTTGGAAGGATTGACCAACTTCAGGCCGCCTCCCCGCTGCTTCGCCGATACCATGTATTTCACGAGGAGGCCGATGCCGCTGGAATCAATATGTGGCACGTCCGCCAGAATGACGACCAGCTTGCTTTCGCCGGCCCCGAAAACCTCATCACAGGCGGAACGCAATTCATCTACGGGGTCGCCCAGCCGGAGCGGACCGCGTAGTTGAATCACGCTGACGTCGTTGCGTCTTCGGACGTTTATATCCATCGTGTCTCCTTGCCTGAATACTTTCGATTACACTACTACAATTATTGCGGCAATGTAGAGCCGACTGAGAGAGTAACAGCGTGGAGTTTTGCGCTTTGACGATAATTCTTCATGCTGCATGCGCGCAGCGACATTGAGAACAAGCAAAATGATCTTTATTCGACGGAAACGCCAGCATCACCCCAGCGAGGGCGATGAGCATACGATTTCCCAATGGTCTAGACGGCTCGTCTCGCCAACAACGTCGGCGATGCGATTGCTGATTACCGTGTGCGTATTGGCTGGGCTTGGTTCAGCCGAACCTGCACCCGCTAATCTTATTGCCAATGTTGCGGGAAGAACTACAACCAGTCTGGACGGTACCTGGAACGCAATCGTGGATCCATATGACGGCGGAGTGGGCGCCCGCTTTTATCAGAATGCGAAACCGCGCAGTAAGAACGATCTAGTGGAATACGATTTTGACGCATCGCCAAAATTAAATGTGCCGGGCGATTGGAATTCTCAGCGCGAGTCGCTGTTTTTGTACGAGGGCACCGTTTGGTATCAGCGGTATTTTTCATACTCAAAGCACCCTCACAGCCGATTATTTCTCTACTTTGGCGCGGCGAATTACGTGGCGCGCGTCTGGGTGAATGGAGAAAAAGTAGGGGAGCATGTCGGTGGTTTTACTCCATTCAATTTTGAGGTTACAAGCAACGTCGTCGAAGGCGAGAACAGCGTTGTGGTTGAGGTGAATGACGTCCGCGAAGCTGACGGCATTCCCGCCAGGAACACGGATTGGTGGAACTACGGTGGCCTTACCAGAAGTGTTGACCTCATCGAAGTCCCTGAGAACTTTATTCAGGATTATTTCTTGCAATTGGCAAAGAATTCACAGGACACAATTGCCGGATGGGTGCGGCTTAATGGAGCGCCGCAGGGCACCAAAATCACCATTGAAATTCCCGAACTGCATCTCAAAGAAGCAGTCCCCACTGACGCAGACGGCTTGGGCGAGTTTAAATTCCCTGCAAGGCCACAACTGTGGTCGCCGGAGAATCCGAAACTTTACAGCGTTGTCGTCTCTGCGGCTGGAGATACTATAAAAGATGAAATCGGTTTCCGCAGCATTGAAACACGAGGAACGCAGATACTGCTCAACGGCAAGCCCATATTTCTTCGTGGCGTCTCCATGCACGAAGAGGCGGCATTTCGAGGCGGGCGTGCCTTTTCCGAAGAAGATGACAAAGTGCTGCTGGGGTGGGCCCACGAACTGGGTTGTAATTTCGTTCGCTTCGCGCACTATCCTTACAACGAAGCCATGACGCGGCTGGCTGACCGCATGGGGCTGCTGGTCTGGTCCGAAATCCCAGTTTATTGGAGCATTGCATGGGAAAATCCGGGCACGCTGGAAAACGCGAAAGATCAGCTACGCGATGAAATTGACCGAGATCACAATCGCGCGTCTGTGATTTTGTGGTCGCTGTCCAATGAGACTCCACCGTCCGAGACTGGGCGCACAGAATTTATAAAATCGCTCGCACTGTATGCCCGCCAACTCGATCCTACACGGCTGTTGACATCTGCACTGAACCACACAGATAAGACAGGTCCGGATATCAGAACGCTGAATGATCCTTTGGGACAATATCTGGACGTCTTGGGATTAAACGAGTATGTGGGCTGGTACGAGGGAAAAGTCGAAGATACGGACCGAATTCAATGGCAATCCTCCTATCAAAAGCCGCTAATTCTCAGCGAATTCGGTGCGGGCGCGGTTGCCGGAAAACACGGCGACGCCGAGACCCGCTTTACGGAAGAGTATCAGGCGAATCTATTCGACCATCAGATCAACATGCTGAAGAAAATTCCGTTTTTGGCGGGGATGTCCCCATGGGTTTTAATGGATTTCCACTCACCAAGGCGCATGCTCCCCGGTATTCAGGACTTCTACAACCGGAAAGGTTTGATTTCGAATCGCGGTCAGAGAAAAAAGGCCTTCTACGTGTTGCAGAGAGTTCTATCAAGCGAAAGAGATTGAAAAATAGCAGCTTGAATCGAGATCAGTGAGCAATCGCTTTTCGCGGCCCATCCTCCTGAAATTCATCATTTATTAATATCTGCGCAACACTAATGCAACAGCGCTGTCGCATAATTTCCAGACACACGATTGTGCTTTAGACCATGAGCCTTGCGGGAATGAATCCCCAAATACTGGACGTAGAAAGAAAGGCGCCGGGACGAAGTGTCTTCGTGGTGGAAGACGACGCCGATATTGCCGGGTTGGTTTGCTTCCATTTGAATAACTCGGGATACGCGGCGAGATGGATTTCCAATTCCACGTCGGTCATCGAGGAAGCCGAGAAGGAGCGCCCTGCATTATTTCTGTTGGACATCATGATTCCCGGCAGCGACGGCATTGAACTCTGCCGCCACATCAGGGCAAACAAGCAACTATCCGGAAGCCGAATCATCTTCCTCACCGCAAAAACAGGTGAGGCCGATCGTATTAAGGGCTTTGAACTGGGAGGAGATGATTACATCACAAAGCCATTTTCATCCGCGAGAATTGGTTGCCAGGGTAAGAGCAGTTCTCCGGCGCGCAGGTCAACCTGAACCGCCTGAAGTCCTCAATCTCGGACCAATCGAGATTGACGCTTCTTCCATGATCCTGAGGGTGGAGGGACGGACGGTTCTCACAACGGCGCGCGAATTCCGATTGCTACATTACCTTGCATGTCATCGCGCCCGGGTTTTTACGCGCGATCAGTTGCTCGATGCGGTGTGGTCCGCAGGATGCTTTGTGACGCCGCGTTCGGTAGATGTTTATATGCGCCGCTTGCGAGAGAAGATCGAACCAGATCCGGAGAATCCCATTTACTTGAAGACCGTGCGAGGAATTGGTTACCGCTTTGACACTCCCAGAATTGACACTCGCTAAAAGAGGCTCAGGCACAGCGGTTTGAATGCGAATCGGATGCTTTTATTGCGTCAGAGTTCCTGTTCAATGATCCTTCAGTAGTAATCCGAGTGGCTTTCGATATTTCTTTCGCGATGTTCAGCGCGGACTGATTCGCGCGATTTGGTTCATCTTCAGCGATAACGGAACTCGCCGCGAGCGTAAAAAGCAATGCGTCTTCCTGCCTGTCGAAATAGAGAACAACTTGGCTAGCCGCCATAGTGAAGACCTCCCGCCTGGCGATGGTGATCGAACTCTTCCCTGCATGATAAAGCCTTGGCAGTAAGAACCGAGGGTACTCTCTTGGTGCGGCTCAACTCGGAAGTACTCTTAAGGGGGCGTAGGCCGGGCAGAAATCCCGGGGCGGGAAGGACAAGCTCAAAAGTGGGATAAGAGCACTGCGCGACGCTCGGCGCGTTATCTGGACTCAACGATTTTGCTGGATCCTAATCGGCAAATCTCTTTCGCACTAACCCGCCCAACATAAGTAAGCCGGTACCGAACAGAGCAAGAGTTGAGGGTTCGGGCGTCTCGGTAACGACTGGTGGAGGAACGCGCAAAATGAATTGGTGTGGAGCAAAGCCAGATGTTTGAATCAGCCCAGTTGCACCAGGAATTTGGTGATCGCCATTGCTTGCGCCGTCGCTCTTTAGCGAAGAATTGAAGAGTCCCCCAACGTTGGCTTTAAACGACTGGGATAATCCGACTGTTCCGCCCACTATAGGGGTAGCGCCGGCGGGCATAGCCAGCGCCAGCATTACCAATGAACTGCAAGCGAGCGAGCTCAGGAAACGAGCCATTTTTCCATCCATATCTGAATCGCTTCTGCCAGGGATGGAATCTCCTAGGCGAAATACACAATCCAGTGTCAGCGAGTGCAGGTTGAAGGCCATTTGCAATATATTGCAGGGATTGGGCTTAGATCTTCGAGCGGATGCGTCTGTGAAATCATCTTCCCTTCCGAGCCAAGAATTGTTCTTACGGGTACCGCGGTAGGGACGACAGGGGGATATGTCCCATCAAGACCGAAACTTCTGCCGCGAAATGCTACATTGAGAGGTCATGTCGGCCCCCGGTTCCCGTTTTGTCAAAGCGTGCAGATCCGAGGCAGTTGATCGGACGCCCGTTTGGTTTATGCGGCAGGCGGGGCGCTACATGGCCGAATATCGCGCCCTCCGGAAGAAATACTCTTTAATCGAGATCTGCAAGAAGCCCGAACTGGCTGCGGGAGTCACGATTACCGCGGCTGGAGCATTGGGCGTGGACGCGGCAATTATTTTTGCCGACCTGCTGCTTCCTCTTGAAGTCATGGGCCTGCCATTCCACTTCTCCATAGGGGAAGGCCCCGTGATTGAGAAGCCGTTACGCAGCAAACGTGATATTGGCCGCCTTCAAACAAATCGAGCGGCCGATTTGGGGTATGTTTCCGAAGCCATCGCCCTGGTGTGCAAACACTTTGGAACTTCATTGCCGGTGATTGGTTTTTGCGGAGCGCCTTTCACCCTTGCCAGCTACATGATCGAAGGTGGTGGCTCCCGCAGCTATCTCAATACCAAGAACATGATGTATTCCAGTTCCGCGTGGGACGAACTCATGCAAAAACTGGTGAAGGTTGTTTCCGAATACGCGGCACAGCAAGTGCGCGCAGGCGCGGACGCAATTCAGGTCTTCGATAGTTGGGTTGGCTGCTTGAGTGTCGAGGATTATCGCGATTACGTGTTGCCTCGCACCTCTGAACTCATTCATGAATTGCAGAGCAACGGCGTCCCTATCATTTATTTTGGAACTGACAGTACGGCCTTATTGCCTTGGATGAAGAGGACGGGGGCCGAGGTGATTGGACTTGATTGGCGTGTTCCGCTTGATGAAGGATGGCGCAGTCTGAATTTTAAAGGCGCTGTGCAAGGCAACCTTGATCCAGTTCTCCTGTTTGCAGATTGGAAGTTGCTCAAGTCGCGGGCCACTGGAATTTTAGAACTGGCAGGCGGACGACCGGGACATATTTTTAACCTTGGTCATGGCATCCTTCCCGAGACTCCCGTCGAGAACGTGAAGGCACTGACAAAATTCATTCAAGAGACGCCTGTACAGAGTTTTAGCCGGCATCCTAAGGAGTCGAAATAATTTGTCGTCTTCAAAAAAAGCCGCTGTATTGCTTCTAGCTCATGGAAGCCCGGCTTCGGGGGAAGACGTTCCGGAATTCCTGCTGCAAGTGACGCGCGGGCGTGCGCTCCCGTCCGAGGTGGTCGAGGAAGTAAAGTACAGGTACGAATTGATAGGACGCTCTCCCCTGACTGAGCTGACTATGCGGCAAGCGGAACTGCTATCGGCTGAGGTCGGTCTACCAGTGTATGTGGGAATGCGAAATTGGACGCCTTTTATTGCCGACACGTTGAAGACAATGGCGATGGACAGTGTTGAACACGCTATCGTGATCTGCCTGGCGCCCCAGAATTCCCGCACCAGCGTGGGCCTGTATCGTTCCGCTCTCGGTCTTGAAAGCGATCTTCCGTTTAGCGTGGACTTTGTCGAATCCTGGCACGATCATCCTTTGCTCGTCAAAGCCTTCGCGGAAAAACTTTCCGCAGGATTGGCGAAGGCTCGCGCGGAAAACGGAAGCAGTGTTCCGGTGATCTTCACGGCGCACAGCGTGCCCGAGCGCACCATTCTGGAAGGCGATTCTTACGAGCACCAGGCAAAACAAACTGCGGAGTTGGTTGCAGCCGAAGCAGCGCTTGCACGAGAAGACTGGACATTTGCATTCCAGAGCCAGGGAATGTCAGGAGGCCCGTGGCTCGGGCCGACGGTTGAAGAAACGATACTGGTGCTGAAGGCTCGCGGTCATAGCGGAGTGTTTGTCCAGCCCATCGGGTTTCTGTGCGATCACGTCGAAGTTTTATTCGACATTGATATCGCATTCAGAAAGTTTGCGGATGCCGAAGGCATGCGGCTTTGGCGGGCGGGATCTTTGAATGAATCATCGTTATTGACGGCTGCGCTTGCGGAAATAGCACGGTCGCGCATTGCAAAAGGAACGAACCATCTCTTTGCTTCCATGCCTGCAAACTAATACTTCATTTCGAAACTCCGTTCAAAACCATGAAACACATTGCGATTATCGGCGGCGGAATTTCGGGACTGTCTGCGGCCTTTACTCTTGAACGGCAGCGACAAGCGGGACTGCCGCTGGATTACGTGTTGCTTGAAGCAAGTCCTCGTTTTGGCGGGGTGATTTTTACCGAGCACGTGGAGAATTGCACCGTAGAAGCTGGCCCCGATTCGTTTCTTACTGAAAAGCCATGGGCTTCTGAGCTGTGCCATAAACTTGGGTTAGCCGATCAATTGATTGGATCGAATGACTTCCAACGGCGAACTTACATTTCAGTCAGCGGGAAATTGATTCCGATGCCCGACGGGCTCGCCTTTATGGTTCCCACAAAGCTGATGCCTGCTGCTCTTTCGCCATTATTTTCTCTCCGCACAAAAATTAGAATGGCTAGCGAATGGTTCTACCGCCCGGGTGAAATTGATGCCGATGAGAGTGTAGCTTCGTTTGTAGAACGCCATTACGGTGAGGAAATGGTCGAGCGTTTAGCCGATCCACTCCTTGCGGGGATATATGGAGGAGATGCGAGCGACCTCAGTTTGCGGGCCGTGTTGCCCCGTTTTGCGGGCATGGAGGCGCGCTATGGCAGCTTGGGCAAAGCGCTGATCGCAAATCGCAAAGAAGCGGTTAACACGGTCGCGCATCCCGTGTTTACAACGCTGAAAGACGGAATGCAGCAACTGGTCAGCGCTATCTTGAGTCACGTTTCCGCACCGTGTGTCCGTTCCAACAGCGAAATCCAGTCACTGCAAGCGCAAGAGCGTGGATGGTTGATCTCATCGAACGCGAATGTTGAGAATTTTGATGGGGTCATCATGGCAATTCCGGCGCACGCCGCGGCCAAACTTCTAGAGGATTCCCGTCCGCAACTTTCGTCCGAATTGCGCGACATTCGCTACAGTTCGTCGGTCACGGTATCTCTTGTCTACGATGAAAAGGTCCGCGCAAGTTTGCCAGCGGGTTTTGGCTACTTGGTGCCTCGGACTGAGCGCAAAAGAGTTTTGGCCGCGACGTTTGTGCACAATAAATTCCCTGATCGCGCACCTGACGACCGCGCGTTGATCCGTTGTTTTTTGGGTGGAACTCGAGACATGGCTGTTCTCGATTTATCGGAGGATGAAATCTTAAGTATCGTTCGGGCAGAACTCCGTCAGACTCTCCGGATTGAAGCCGAACCGCTCTTTGCGCGCGTTCATAAATGGAAAGCAGCAATGGCGCAATATAATGTTGGCCATCTCGAAAGGCTGGATCGGATCGAACAACTGCGCCGGAATATTCCAGGATTGTTCCTAGCGGGAAACGCCTACAAAGGCATCGGCATTCCTGACTGCATACGTTCCGGCAAGGAGGCGGCGAGCCAAGCCATCGCGGCAGTGGGACTGGGTGATTTCAAGACTGTTGCAATTTCATAGACCTTCGCGAAATTCTCAGGTCCGTTAACTTGCTGTCACTACCGTAATCTGTAGTAACGTTCTGTAAACGCCAGAACTAGTTGGATCGCTCAGGGTTCTACAAGACAGGGAGATCATTTCATGAAACCGGCCATGACAACACTTGCATCGGTCCTGATATTCGTCCTGTTGGGCTTGTACCCAGCAGGGGCGCAACAACAAGCCTCCCATGGCTCAGGCGATATGTCGAATATGGATATGTCTTCTCACGACGCGTCGCCCAACAATTCCGCCATGCCGGGAACGCCGGACACGAATAGCGATGGAAGCGCATCCGCGATGCATGCGATGGAAGGCCACATGGACATGGGTCCACACATGGCAATGACGGCATTGCGCAAACCGCAACCGGGCGATCAAGAAAAAGCTGATCAAATTGTGGAGGCAGCACGCAAGGTCGGCGAAAAGTATCAGGACTACAAACTTGCGCTGGCTGACGGGTTCAAGATCTTTTTGCCCAACGTCCCGCAAAAGCACTATCACTTCACTAATTATTCATACGCCTTTGAAGCGAGAATGCGTTTCAATCCCGATCATCCAACTTCATTGCTCTACCAAAAGAACGGCGACGGCTACAAGTTGATTGGAGTTATGTATACGGCTGCCAAGGACGCCAGTGAGGATGAGCTTGATTCACGCGTTCCTTTGAGCATTGCGCAATGGCACCGGCACGTCAACTTGTGTATGCCACCGGCGGACAAGAAGAGCGAGGCAATTGGTCCGAATGCGAAGTTCGGATTGGCCGGATCTATTGCGTCTCAGGATGCGTGTGACGCCGCAGGCGGAAAATTTATTCCCCAAATTTTCGGATGGATGGTACATGTGTATCCATTCGAAAAAAATCCGGAAGACGTATGGTCGGTTGAGCGCCAGGCTCCCGGTCATATGGATTGATTCATTACTCTACGAACCATTTCCCGCAGCAGATGAAGTGTCACGCCCGTGTAGAATCGCCACTTGATGGCGAATTCCTCTGAAGCTCTTGAACCAGGGCAAACCGGCGGGCTCTGGCAACGTATGCTGCGTCAGCTTCGCCCATCTCATCAGCACACCGCATTTTCCGCGACTCTGCTCTTGATGACCACGGTATTGCTGTCGCGCCTCATCGGCTATGTGCGCGAGCTTTATGTAGCGTGGACTTTCGGAGCAGGAGTACAGACGGACGCGTTCTATGCCGGATTTACCATTCCAGACTTCTTAATGTACCTGGTCGCGGGTGGCGCAACATCCATCACGTTCATTTCTATATACACGCGGTTTTTAACCGAGGACAAACGGCAGGATGCGCACGAGGCCTTTTCCGTCGTCATCACCGTAATGACGGCCATCCTGGGGGCTGGGGTCGTCTTGACGGAAATTTTTACGCCGCAAATCACTCACTGGTGGTTCAACAAATTCAATGCTGAGCAGCTGCGGCTCTGTGTGCACATTACCCGGATTATTTTGCCGACGCAGATATTCTTTTACATCGGCGGCGTTCTGTCAGCGGTCTTATATTCCCGGCGACTTTTTCTGCTGCCATCGCTGGGGCCCATCCTGTACAACGCGTTCATCATTGCAGGCGGCGTGGCGCTTTCACGGCGGATCGGTGCGTCGTCCCTGGCCTACGGCGCCTTGGCTGGCGCGTTCTTCGGGCAGTTCGTACTTTACGCAATTGGCGCGGCGCGCACGGGAGCTCGCTACAGGATTTCTTTTGATGTGCACAATCCGGCATTTCGCGAGTGGGTGCGGCTCTCGGTACCGCTGATGCTCGGACTTTCACTCGTTACCGTGGATGACTGGTTTATTCGCCGCTTCGCTTCAGGGGGCATCGGAGAGATCGCACGCTTGAGTTTCGCTAAGAAACTTTTTAATGTGCCGATCGCCATTCTGGGACAGGCAGTCAGCCAAGCTTCTTTACCTTTTTTTGCGCGGCTATTTAACGAGAAGCGGCTTCAGGAACTGACCGACATTGTGAACGGCGCTGTGTATCGGACGGCAGCCGTCTCGCTACTCGCGACAAGTTTCATGACGGCGGCGGCTCTCCCGCTTATTGATCTCGCTTACCGCCATGGCAGCTTCAATTTTTCCGATAGCAAAGAAACAGCGGTCTATTTTTTCTGGTTTTCCTTGTCACTGGTCTTCTGGTCGGCACAGGGATTGTATGCACGCGCATTTTATGCGGCCGGCAATACGCTGACGCCGATGGTCGCAAGCACGCTTATCACAATAGCTTCCTATCCCATGTACGCCGCTCTTTATCACAAGTATTCGGTTGTCGGTCTTGCAATCGCTTCCGATCTGGGCATCACGGCCAACTGTCTGGCTATGGCCATCCTGCTGAACCACCGTAAATTGATTCCGATCGCGCAATTGCCCTGGAGGGAATTGGGGAAGGCAACTATAACTGCTGTCATCGCGGGGATTTTGAGCTTTCAAATGGCTCGCACCGTGCGAATCACTGGCAGCCGAATCGCCGACGTTCGGGCAGTGGGTTTAATACTTGTCACCTGGGCAGGAGCAGTCGCGGCAGGTCTTTGGATCACTAGATCGAAATTACTTCAGGAGCTGCGGCGCCGAAAAGAGAAGATTTATCCCCGGGTGGCGGAACGACAAGCCGGAGAATCCCGCGGGGGTCTCGAACCATAGCGTAAAAGTTGTGAAGGGATCTCTACTGAGGTTCAAGGACGTCGTCCAACGTTACTTTTCCGCCGCGCGTTACAGTAACCACGTGGTGAGCTGTCTTGTAGCCTGAGAGAGTCATGTCAACGACGTAAGTTCCAGGGTTTAGATAAAAATCTACGGGCGACAGCTTTTCCAGAAGCCGGCTGTTGACCGCGATTTGTGCGCCTTTAGGCTGAACCTTGATGCTGACGATTCCCATGCCAATGGGATCACTGCTGCCGAAGAACTTCTTTATTTTCCCAACCGTCCTAATGTTGTCGGTATCGCCGAGCGCGATCAGGGTTGGCGAGTAATGGAAGGTCTGTCCGGGGCCCAGGTTTGCAGTCGTGGTCTCATCCAGGTAGCCTGCCTTTTTCACAAGGAGAGTGTGGCTACCAGGCCTATCGAGCGAGATTTGCGCCGGGGTCACATGTCCGGTGTCTTTGCCGTCCACAAAGATGGAAGCACCAACTGGCGCGCTCACAAAGAAGACAGTTGAGGGCAGCTGATTGAAGTGAACCGTAACCGTGGACTTGCCGCCGGAAATAGCATCTATGGTCCGAATTTCTGGAGCAAAGCCGGCCTTACTGATGTAAACAGTATGTTGGCCTGGCGGCAGTCCCGAAATGTTGTACGGGGTTATCCAGTTCGGATCGGTGCGGCCATCAATTTGGATCTGTCCTCCGGCGGGGTTGGAATTAACCATTAATTGTGCCGGGATAACAACGGGCAACGGCTGGGGCGCTTCAACTTTTGCCTTGGCTTTCTTCTTCGCTGCAAACTTGCCTTTTACTGAAACATCCGAAGCGTCGTTGCCCGGCGACTCAGAAGCAATCGGTAACTGCATTGTTGATTGCCTCACGGGCGCGCTCTGGCTGCTACTCGTGGTCGTGGATGCACTGGCAAGAGGGGATTCAACAGATGTCCGAGGCGTGCTCTGGTCTTCGGCACTGTCGGAGCGAATCCGAAGGGCGATGATGGTTGAAATCACCAAAATGACGGCGACTGCTGCGCCGATCGAGTACAGGAACATCTTCGGCGGAGTTTTTTTAATTTCTACGACAGCTTTTCTTGCTATCTCCCGGACAGGGAGTGCCGCCGGAGCAGTTTCAGATCTCGCATAAACATGCGCTGATGGCTCATCCAGCAATATATCCTCGCTACCGCTTGAGGACGTCGGTGGCGGAGGTGAGACATACACTTCTTTCAGCGGCGGCAGTTCATCAATTTCCGAGAAGCTGCGGCTCGGAGTGGCGCCAGCTTTCCTGCTTTCATCCATCATCGGATCCACTGCAATTTTCGGCGACTTAACCTCAGGTTCGAGAGTAGCTGTCGACATCTTCGCTTCGGGTTTTATGACGGCGTCAATGGAGGCTTTGATACAGGTACTGATAAATTGCTGCGAAGAATCCATTTTTGCCGCCTTCAGAGACTGAAGGGTGGGCGCTGCTGTTTGCGGCGTACCCGCGCCAGCGGCCGCGGCGGCCGTCCGGGCATTTGCAGGAGCTTGAACTTCCACCCGGGGAGCAGTTGAAGGAGCAACCGGCGCCTCGCGTTTTTTCTGTGGTTCGGGGGCGACCTGAGCGGGTCTGCCTTGCGAGGCTTTGATGGTTGCGGCGGGTTGCACCGTCTTGTTGGCGGCTACCGTCTTTACCGGATTGTTCTTGCACTTTTCGAGGTCGTTGATGAGTTCCTGGCCCGATTGATATCGCTCAGATGGGACCTTGGCCAGCGACTTCATGATTACGTCGCTCAAAGCCGGATCAATTTTGGGATTAATTTCGCAGGGCGGCGCGGGCATTATCTCCAGTACCGATTGCTGCACTTGATCCGGATTTTCGCCGTCAAAGGCTTTCTGCTGGGTGACCATCTCATACACAATCGCGCCCAGGCTGAATAGATTCGAGCTTGCGTCGAGCGGTTGACCCTGGATCTGCTCGGGAGACATGTAATGAAGGATCTTGGGGATGCCCGGGCAAAATTCAGCCGCAGAAACCCCCATCATCGAAACTCCGAAACCAAGCATCTTGACGATGCCGTCCCACTGAACCATCACCTTTCCAGGTTCGAGACTGTAGTGAAGAACTTTGTTTACCCGCGCATGGTCCAGGCCCTGGCAACATTGACGCGCAATGTCCTGGACATCCCAAATCGAAAAAACCTCTTTCCTCTCCAGCATGGTTTCAATGCTGTTACCCTGCACGTATTCCATGGTGGCGCAGAACTTGCCCTCAATCTCGCCGGCTCCAAAAAGCATTGCGATGTTATGGGTATTGAGAAGTTTTGAACTTTCGGCTTCTTCAAGAATGCGCTTTACGACCGGCGCAGCGTTCGCTCCGAAAGGGTTCAAATCCACGACTTTCAACGCAACGATCTGCCCACCGGCAGAATCGCAAGCCTTATTTACCGATCCGGTGAAGGAGCGTGAAATTTCAGCTTGAATTTCAAAGCGGCCAATCTTAGTGGACATTTTCTTCGAGCCTCGTGCAAGAACGTCGTCGCATTAAAGACGCAGGACTACAACTGTGAGGAGGAGTACAGCTAGGATAATGCGGAGTAACAAATCAAGGGAGTTACGAAAGTGACTCAACTAGCGAGGCGGGGCGTCCGTAACCGCCGATTCGCCGGAACGGCCGCTTTGCCAATACTCAATCGTTCGCTTGTCAATTCTGATCAACTTCTTCACGCCACGCTGGGGTGTCCAGGCCCAGATGGTACGTTTAATCCAGTTGTGGTAACTGTCGAATTCGTAATCGTAATCAGCCCTCAATTGGATCTGATCATGCTCATCCCGGAACTCCTCGTGAATGGGATCACGCCTCGAGTCATCAACGAATTCCAGGGTTGTTTTCACAAAGGTTCCATTGGGGTAGTGCCATTCGTAAATTAGCTGGGTAGGTCCGCTGTCGAAGCGAATTCCATTGCCGTACGAGGACACGGCAGTGTCCTCCTGCCAGTAAGACGCAACTTTACCGTCTGCGAGAGTGAAGATGTTCTTCGCCGTCATGTCTTGGTTAAACTGCGTCAAGGTTTCGGCACCCGTGTCTGGATCAATGACATCCGTCGAATGGCTGAGGAACGCGCCCATGGGTCCAAAGTTCCAGAACTCGACCATGCGCCCGCTTTCGTCACGCCGGAATACCGAGCACCCATTAAGCGTTCCTAATGAGTCGAAGGACGACGATTCGACCAACTGACCATTCTGGTCGTACTTAAAAGCATTCCTTTGCTGGAGCGCTCCCCCGAGGTACATCCTCTGCTCCGTCATCCCGAACGGACCGAGCGCAATCCGCTGTACAATTTCCCCCTTTTCGTTTTTGACAACCTCCATTTTGCCAGTCGCGTCAAGGACAGGCTCGGTGGTTTCGCCGCTGAAAGCGATTCCCCAAAACTGACCACGCAGGGTTCGAGTGCCTTTGTCGTCGTAAGCGCAGACTTGGCATAATTGACTTCCAAAATCCACCCATGAGCTGGATGGTGCCTTTGGGGGTGGATTTAGCATGCTTGAACTCGTCGAAACTGATCTTACGGGTCCGGCTAATCCGTCGTGTTCAGTATCGCTTATTTTCTTGTGATCGGATGCAGACAGAAGAATGCTATAAGGCAGAAATATGGAAACAAAAAAAACGCAAATGCTTCGACTCACAGAAACTCCGCAATCCGGACGCGGGCAGTATAACTTAGATTTGGACGACTCAGCCCAGTCGCCACCGGGCAGGTCCTACTTCAATCCGGTCACGACATAGGCTTCCGAGAGTTCCCGCCCATACGTATACGCGTATGCCGTGTTATCGGCGGAAAAGTTGGGCGGACCAACATCATTGATTCCCGCAGCCATTTCTGCGCCGAAGGTTCTCCATGGCTCCATCTTTCCCGTCACTATATTCACCTTGAGCACCTTAGCTACTGTCTCACTGGCCCGCGTTTGGAACGCGTACACCGATCCGGCGTCGGGCGACCAACCAATAACCAAATAAGTGGAGTCCAGTCCGGGGATTAGACGAATTTCTCGTCCCTCAAGCTGCCAGATTCCCCACTTTCCGTCGGGGCCCAGGACAGCGGTGCTCGCCCCATCTGGCGAAGGATGCACGCCGGAAACCCCTTCAGGCGTAATGGGCTTTGAGTCGCCACTGCTTAGATCAATGAGGTAATCTCGCGCAGCATGTCCCGGTTCGATACCCTGGGCAAGTAAGTGTTTCGCGCCCGGCAGCCAGCGAACTGCGGAATAGCTCACAGCATCGTGCGTAAGTTGCCTCGCCTCGCCTGCTCCTGTAGGCACAAGGTTCAAAGGTCCGCCTCTTGGGAGCTTGCTGATGACCCATTTCGCATCGGGTGAAATTGCGAGGGCGAGCCCTTCGCCGACGCGCGCTGGGGGCGAACCATCCGTATCACGCACGAAGACGGTGTAGTTGGGACCGCCACCATTTCCTTCCTCTTCAAACACAATCTTGCGGCCATCACGGCTTATGTCGCGCACAATGGACCACCCGAACCATCCAAGTTCCCGCTCTTCTTTTGCGCCAGGCGCGAGACCCCGAATCCCAATACGATCCTGATGAGTGATCATCAGTGCCGTCCCACTCCGCATATCTTCCAGCCACATCCCTCCGGGTACGTTCGTGATTGCCCGCTGTTTTCCTGAAAGAGTCACGGCATTCGGATTCGTGGCACTGCTGTTACTGGCTGACGTAAACCATATCTCGTCACCCCCAGGAGACCAAAGAATTCCCTCGATCGTCTCCCACCCGGAGGATAGTTTTTTTTCTTTGCCATTGCCATCTGTGCTGACTACCGCGATTGAACCCTCGTCATCACCGCTCGGATTCTCGTGATCGGCGAAAGCTATCCACTTGCCATCCGGTGAAATTCTGGGTGCGCTGATCCAATTAATACTCTCAAACAGTACTTTGCCAATTGGGTATTCCAATCGCCAGTGATTGTTTTCCGGGACGTACCGGACGATCGCCATACCTTCGCCGTCAGCCGCCCAATCCGCGTCCTGCACGTTGTCGAGCACTTCTCGCGGTGTGCCGCCACTCAGGGGCACCCGAGCCAGCGTTCCGGTTTTCGCGTAACCACCAAAAGTCACGGTATTGAGGCGAACCGCCAGCTCGCCATTCTTGGAAATCGCAAGCAGCTCTGCATCTTTCAGCCCCAGTTCGCGCGCCCCTGGGTCGTCGGTGCGTGACATATAAAGCTCGTATCCGCCTCCCTCCCACGACGCGCTATAAACGATGCTCCCATCCGGAGTAAATCGCGCATTGCCGATGGAGCCAGTGCGAAAAGTGATTTGTTGATACCGGGCTAGCGGTGCGGGACTGCTGCCTTTACCGAGCCACCACCCGATACCCAGCATGATCAATGCGAGCACTACGCCACCCGCGATCCGCGGCAGTAGCCAATTATGTGGCCTTGCCGATATCGGGGACGCAATCTTCGACGTGCTGCCGGAAATTCCAGATAGATGTTCGAGATCAAAGGCGATATCACTTGCGGAATGGAAGCGAGCCTCGGGCTTTTTCTCCAGACAATGTTGCACAATGCGCTCGAGCGCCGGAGAAACACTGCGATTGGTTTCGTTCAACTCGGGCGGATCTTCTTTCAAGATTGCACTCATCGTGTCCGCGGGAGTGTCTCCATGGAACGCCCGCTTTCCCGACAGCATCTCGTACAGAATTGCCCCAAAACTAAAAATGTCAGACCGCGCATCCAATGCAATCCCGCGTACCTGTTCGGGAGACATGTATCCGGCAGTTCCCATCACGGAGCCTGCCTCGGTGCCGTGAGTGACTGTTGGCAGCGAGGAATGAGAAGTGGGTTCGTTCTGGGTCAGCTTTGCCAGACCAAAGTCCAAAATCTTGATACGCCCATCATTCGTGAGAAAGAGATTCTCCGGCTTCAAATCACGATGAATGATGCCTTTTTCGTGAGCTGCAGCCAGTCCGTGGGCAATTTGCAGGGCATAGTCCAAAGCTTTCCGTACCGCAATAGGACCGCTGCGCAAGCGCTGCCGCAGCGTCTCTCCTTCGAGCAATTCCGAGACTACGTAAGGCGAACTTTCGCTGGTGCCAATATCGAATACGGCCAGAATATTAGGATGGTTCAGGGCGGCGGTTGCCAAGGCCTCCTGCTCGAAACGGCGCAGCCGGTCGGCGTCCAGAGAAAGTGCCTGTGGAAGGACTTTAAGCGCGACGTCGCGTTTGAGGCGAGAGTCACGAGCACGATAGACTTCGCCCATTCCCCCCGCGCCGAGCAGAGCGACAATCTCGTAGGGCCCGAGTTTAGTACCGGAAGTGACAGCCATGTGTGGGCGCAATTATAGCTTGAGCCGCATTTTGCGGCGAATGAGACGAAGTGGATCTCTTGGCAGCAAACCAGAACCTTCGATCGGTTGTCCCCAGCTTCCGCATCAGAAACCTAAGCGCAATCACCACACCAGCACATCATTATTGTCCACTGACTCCACATCGGTAGTAGCAAAGAGACTCTAATGCCGCATCAGAACGGCAAGGACTCCGTTCAATGAATCCTGCCATGCGTGGGCGATCATTCCAGGACGAACACTGCCGCGCCAATACGCCAGAATCCCGAACATTGCCCCGTAGAGACCGATCAGAATCACCATGCGGAAACCCTGGTACGCGTGAGCAGCACCGAATGCTGCAGCAGAAAGCAGAATGCCTGCGGGAGCACTCCCAGTCAGTGCCATGAACTGCCGTTGCAAGTAACCTCGAAAGATTGTCTCCTCGCAAATACCGGCGGTAACGGAGAGTGCTATCCAAAATGTCAGTTCGATGCCTCGCTGGGAGAGCATGGACACATTGCGACTCAGCGCGGCGATGCGCAGGAGCCAGCCGAATATCCAAAGGAGCATCGCCGCAACGATCCAGAACCCAGCGGCAATTCCAATATCCCGCAGCACCTGGCGAACGGAACGCCAATGATCTCCGAGAACAATGAGAACAGATACGCCGCTCCGCCGCACGCCCGCCACTACTAGAAGGAACAATAGCCATTCAAAGAACAGAGTGATCAGATAAAAGCGAATGCGATTCGGATTAGGCGCCGCGCTCAACTGATCCGCAGAAATCTTGTGCCAGGACGCCCAACCGCCCAACACAGCGAGCACCAAAATCGTGTGGATTGGGCTAGCGATTTGGGGGTAACGGTCTGACGCGGACTGCGCCACAGCAGAAGTCTTCACGATTACTTTCCTAACTAGAATGCCGCCTCGCACAGTGTACTCGTCATTGCACGCACAGACCTTGTGTTTTAAGTGACGCCGGGGTGCGAAACTTGGCTGCACATAAAAGCCTTAAACACAATTCCAAATGTCGTGCCGGTAAGACGGGAAAACTGTGAAGGAACTCCGACCTTTCTTCTGACGAGTAAACCAAATCGCCGCGACCTGACTCCAATTGGAATCCGGGAATGACATTTGTCATCGCACTGGTGTGACTATCTCCACTACTGCGTTTTACGCCAATCGGTGACGATCATATTGGAAGCGGTGGTTGTCCACTTTAGCGGCATCGGCTATTCTGGTTGACAATCATTCGGGTTAACCGTCCATTCGTCGGCGATTATCGGGGCAGATTTTGGATTTTCTGAGTTTGTAGCACCGGCGATTTTGTCACTGGAGTTTTCTTATGACGTTGGTCAGCTTTGTTCGCAAGAACTCATTCCGCAATAAGCGGCGCAGCATTTTGACCGTGCTTAGCATTGGGGGCTCGCTGCTTCTGCTGACTTTCCTGATTACGATCTGGCGCAGCTTTTATGACAGCAAGCCGACCGAGCTGTCAGCGCAGCGCCTGATTGTTCGCAATAAGGTTTCACTCGTTTTCAATTTGCCGAGCTCGTATCGCCAGAAGATTCAAGCCATCCCAGGGGTGAAAGAAGTGGTAAACGAGCAATGGTTTGGTGGGCAATATATAGACGACAAGCCGGAACACTACTTCGCCCAGTTCGGAACGGACCCGCAGGAACTGTTCAAGGTGTACCCGGAATTTAAGATTCCCGCCGATCAACTGGCAGCGTGGCAGCACGATCGGGCTGGCGCAATCGTGGACGTGGGATTGGCCAACAAGTTTCACTGGAAAATTGGTGACCGGCTCAACATTACAGGCAAGATTTTCCCTGTCAACCTGGAGTTGACGATTCGGGGAATTTTCACGCCGCCCGATCCAACCCAGTCAATCTACTTTAATAAGGACTATATAGACGAAGGTTTCCCCAATCTAAAAGGCAGCGATGGATTCTTCGCGGTTTTGGCCGATTCACCGGAATCCGTTCCCAAGGTCGCTGGAGCGATTGACGAACAGTTTCGCAATTCTGATCGCGCCACAAAGACTGAGAGCGAGCACGCTTTTCAGTTGGGCTTTATTGGGATGCTGGGGAATATCAAGGCCTTTATCATGAGCATCTGCCTGGCGGTGGTCTTTACCATCCTGCTCGTGTCTGCGAATACGATGGCGATGTCCATTCGTGAACGCACGCGGGAAGTTGCTGTGTTAAAGACTCTGGGCTTTACTCGAAACAGCATTCTCGGTTTATTCGTCGGCGAGGCGGTTTCACTTTCGCTGGTAGGGGGCCTGATAGGAACGCTGCTCTGCTTTGCCATCGTGACCGGGATGGCAAGCCAGGGGGGCTATTTCACTGGAATGAAGGTCACTGCACTCACCATGGCGGCAGCGCTGCTCATAGCGGCGGTCGTGGGGTTCGTCAGTTCGTTTGTCCCGTCGTATCATGCTGCGAAGGTCAATATTGTGGATGGCTTACGTCACATCGGCTAAAGAAGGTACAGGATTAAAGGCAGGAAGAATAAATGGCAATCCCCCTGAGCTATAACGTGCGTAATCTGCGGCTGCGTAAGAGCCTGACCATCATGACTGCGCTCGGCATCGCACTCACGGTTGCGACCGCAGTTTTTATCATGGCCCTTCTGGCGGGGCTTGGACGCGCCTTTGGCAGTACCGGCGATCCCTTAAACGTCCTGATGCTGCGCAAAGGCTCCGACTCCGAGCTTGCAGCCGGTGGTGTATCGCGAAACGCGGTTGAGATTTTGAAGAACTTGCCGGGAGTCGCCAAAAACAGCAAGGGCGAGCCGCTGGTTTCCGGTGAAGATATTCTGGTCGTGGTGATGCCGCGTAAGGGCGGAACGGGAGAAACCAATGTCACCACGCGTTTCCTCTCGCCCGTAGGACTTGAGATGCGGCCTAAAATTCATATCACCGCCGGGCGCTGGTTCACGCCAGGACAACGCGAAGTGGTGGTAAGCAATTCAATCAGTCAACGTTTTGAACACGCAAATATCGGGGACACAGTTCACATCGGTAAGGGCGATTGGCCTATCGTGGGCATTTTTGACGCGAGCGGCACAGCTCACCAATCCGAAATTTGGGGCGACGTCAATCAATTAGTCACGGATTTCGAGCGTTCGGTGTATTCCTCGGTGCTGGTGCGAGCAACCGATCCTGCGTCAGCCGAGGCGCTCAAGAATCGCGCCAACGACGACCAGCGTCTCGAGCTCAATGGCATGCTGGAAACTGACTACTACGCCTCGCAGACCAAGTCAGGAGCTCCGATCAAAATCGTTGGCTGGATTGTCGCCTTCATTATGGCAGTCGGATCGTGCTTCGCTGCCGCCAACACTATGTATGCTGCCGTCGCCTACCGCGGGCGCGAGATTGCAACCTTGCGCGTAATCGGATTCTCGCGTCCCAGCATTTTGACTTCGTTCATGCTGGAATCGCTGCTGCTGTCTTTGATTGGGGCGGCTCTCGGAATTCTACTGATGCTGCCATTCAATGGGATGACAACGGGAACGCAAAACCAGGTCACGTTCAGCGAAGTTGTATTCAGCCTGCAAATGACGCCGTTAGTGATCGTCAGCGCGATTGGGTTTGCGTTGATTATGGGAGTTTTGGGAGGGTTCGCGCCGGCGTGGCACGCGTCGCGCAGAGATATTCTGAGCGCGCTGCGGGATTAGATTTAGACCAGGACAGCCGAGGGCGGCTGTCCCTACGTGAATCATGGCTATAGATACAAAACACGAAGAGCTGCAAAGCTTGCAAATTGATCGCAACGCAGCTGGCGGCGAACCTGCGGGCTGGGCGCGGCGCTACATTCTCATCGGAATCGGCGTGTTGGTGCTCCTTGGCATAGCGGCCACAGGCTATCGTCTTTTCGCTCACGACATTCCGGAAGTACAAGTGGTTCGCGCATCGGCGCAAAGCACAGATGTCGGTGGTGTGGTTCTTTCCGCCAGTGGCTACATTGTCGCCCATCACAAGATCAACTTGAATTCGAAGGTCACGGGCCGGGTGAAGTGGATCGGCGTTGAAAAGGGAGACAAGGTCAAAGAAGGCCAGGTTCTCGTGCGCCTTGAAGATGACGAATTCCGCGCCCAATACGAGCAAGCGAAAGGCGCTGCCGACAATGCCCGGGCGTATTTGGAAGAGCTGGAGCATGGATCCCGGCCGCAGGAAATTCAACAGGCCCAGCACAATCTAGATGAAGCCCGGGCCACGCTCGTAGATGACAAACTCACACTCGATCGGACGCGAAACCTGTTTACACAGGGCGTGCTCTCCAAGCAAGCCCTGGACGACGCGACCGCAAAGTTTGACGCTGACCAGCAGCGGGTTGATTCGTTGGACAAGGGTTTTCAGCTGACCAAGATTGGTCCGCGTGCAGAGGAGATTGCCCGCGCGCGGGGAGCTCTCGAACAAGCCCAGGGACAGGCGGATTATGCCAAGTCTTTACTGGATGCGACTGTGATTCGCGCGCCGGTAACTGGAACAATTCTTGAGCGCTCCGCCGAAAAGGGCGAGCTTGTGACTTCAGGATTTGCCAGCACGGCCGAGGGCGGCCCTCAAGGCATGGTTGTCTCTCTCGCCGATCTGAATGATCTTCAGGTCGAACTCGATATCGCGCAGGACGATTTTGCGAAACTTGGTCCCAGGCAAAAGGGAATAATCACGACGGATGCGTACCCTGACCGCAAGTACGACGGTGTGATCTCCGAAATCTCGCCGGAGGCAGACCGGGCTAAGGCGACTGTCCAGGTGAAGGTGCAAATCCTCCATCCCGACGCTTATCTGCGGCCAGACATGAACGCCACCGTGAAGTTTCTGGCGAACGAATCACAGCACCCGAACTCTCAACCTCAGGGCGTTTTTGTGCCCACCGCGGCGGTTCGCGACCGTGACGGAAAGAAAGTTGTCTTTCTCTCGTTTGACGGCAAAGCAATGCAGCGGGAAGTTAAAATTCTGTCGCAACGAAGCGGCGGCGTACTGGTACAAGGCCTCAACGGCGGCGAAGATGTAATTACGACGGCACCAGACAATTTGAAGGATGGCGACAAAATAAAGGTTAAGGGACAATCATGAGCACAGCTACTCTTCCAGATACCGCGACTCAAACGAAAGTCGTCCGAGCTCTCAACGTAAGCAAAGTCTTCAAGCGCGATGCGTTCGAAGTGAAGGCTCTGGACGATGTCTCAATCGAAATCGCCCAAGGAGAATTTCTTGCGCTGATGGGACCGTCGGGTTCCGGCAAGACCACGCTGCTGAACATGATTGCGGCGATAGACCGCCCGACTGCGGGCGAATTGCTGGTGCTCGGCGAAAATATCTTCCGCTTGAGTGATGCGCAGTCGGCTCACTGGCGCAACGTGCATATTGGTTACGTCTTTCAAACGTTTAATCTGATACCCGTGCTTACCGCGTTTGAGAATGTTGAACTTCCTCTTCTGTTGACCAAACTTAGCTCCCAGCAGCGGCGCGACCATGTCATGACCGCGCTAAAGTTGGTTGGACTCGAAGATCGCGTCGGCCATCTGCCAAAACAGCTGTCCGGCGGACAAGAACAGCGCGTCGCCATCGCGCGGGCGATTGTCAGCGATCCGACTTTGCTGCTTGCTGACGAACCTACGGGCGACTTGGACAGCAATTCCGCCACGGAAATTTTGGACATACTGAAACGGCTCAATGAGGGGTTCAAGAAGACGGTCGTAATGGTGACGCATGACCCTCACGCCGCCTCTTACGCGCACGTTGTAAGGCATCTGGAAAAAGGAATGTTGCTGCCGCCGGGCTAGTGGTTGCAAGCGACTTACACTACTTGATCACTCCCCGCTCGCTCGCCTCAATAAACCGAATCAACATCTCCACGTCTTCGCCTCGGTCCTGCTCTCCTTTTAACTTTTCTAGCGCCTGGGTGGTGTTCAGTTTGGACGCCAGCAGGACTTTGTAGGCATGATGAAGCTTGCGGATGCGGTCTTTAGTGAAACCGCGACGCTCGAGGCCGGTGGCATTCAGTCCGTAGGCGTGGGTGTCGCGGGCGGCAACAGTTTTGGAAAATGGAAGCACGTCGCGGGTGATAGTGGTTCCTCCTCCGATAAATGAGTGAGCGCCGATGCGCACAAAATGATGTACCGGACAAAGAGCGCCCACCGTGGCCCATTCCTCGACGATCACGTGCCCGCCCAGGGTTGCGGCGTTGGCAAGAATTACGTTGTCTCCGATCACGCAATCGTGCGCGACGTGGACATAGGCCATGATCAGAGTACGATTGTCGATCCGGGTCAGGCCACCGCCCTTAACCGTCCCGCGATTGATCGTCACAAATTCGCGAATAACATTGTGATCCCCAATCTCGAGTCGCGTCGGCTCGCCCGCGTAGGAAATATCCTGCGGAGCCAGTCCAATCGAAGAGAACGGAAAAAAGGAATTATCGCTGCCGATTTTCGTCGGGCCTTGCACTGCGACGTGCGAATGCAATACACAGCGTTCGCCAATTTCGACGTCCGAACCAATCACGCAATAAGGGCCAATGTTGCAAGAAGGATGAATGGTGGCCTTAGGGTCGACAATCGCCGTCGGATGAATGTTCATTCAGATTGCGTAGGACGTCGCCCCCGGCTGTCCGTTGGCCGCAGGCCCATCTGGCCCTGGCGTGACTAAAAATTTGTCGAGCCTCGCTCGACTGGACAGCCGGGGGCGGCTGTTCCTACGCGGGTTCGGCAGACGGTCCCTTCATGCGCGCCCTCGCCACGAGCCGGCAACTGATCGTGGCCTCCGCCACTTTCTTGCCCTCCACGTACGCGATACCCTCCATGCGTCCGCCGTCCCCGCGCCACACTTTTACGTTGACCTCGATCCGCAGAGTGTCTCCTGGAACTACGGGACGACGAAACCGCGCACGCTCGATCCCGGTAAAGAGCACAACCTTTTCGTTGCGATCCTCGAACTCGCTGAGCAGCAGCACCCCGCCGGCCTGCGCCATCGCCTCGACGATCAGCACTCCCGGCATGATGGGGAGATTCGGAAAGTGTCCCGCAAAAAAATGTTCGTTGATGGTGACATTCTTAATGGCAACGATGTGCTTCTCGCGGGTCAGTTCCACGATCCGGTCAATCAGCAGGAACGGGTAACGATGCGGCAGTATCTTGAAAATCTCGTGAATATCCAGCGTGCCCGGCGTGGCGGTAGCGTCCACTGCTGCCTGTGTAGTGTCAGTCATAACCGGTGCCATTGAGAATGAAGATTATACTGTACCGCGCGGCGAAGAAGCAGTCAGCACTTAGCAGTCAAGTGCTTTGGCTGAATGCTGAATGCTAAGCGAAAGGAAGAATGACGAAAACAATCTCGGCTGGCAGGTCCCGCGCCAACGCCGTGTCCATAGATGCTAATGCCGTCCTCGCCTATTTCGAAGGGATTAAAGATGACATCGTCGAAACCATCCAGCGACTGGTCGAGATCGAATCCCCGAGCGACATTAAGCAGGCGGTTGACCGTCTGAGCACGGTCGTGGCCGGCAGGTTCGACGCCATTGGCGGAAAAGTAAAATTTCATCGCGCGCAAACGTTCGGAAACCACCTGCAAGTAGATTTTCGGGGTCACGCATCCGGCAAGCCAGTCTTGCTCCTCGGACATCTCGATACCGTCTATCGGCTGGGCACAATCTCGAAAATGCCCTGCCGCGTTGCGAACGGTCGTGTCTGGGGTCCCGGCGTGCTCGACATGAAGTCGGGAATTGCCTTGATGCTGCATGCACTGGAAGCCTTGCGAATCTGGAACGGCAATCGGCTACCCAGGTCGGTGACCGTTCTGCTGGTTTCCGACGAAGAAGTAGGCAGCGAATCCTCCAGAAAAATTACCGAAAATCTCGCGCGCCAATCCGCGGCTGTGCTCGTGCTGGAACCTGCTTACGGCCTCAACGGCGCCGTCAAAACCGCCCGAAAAGGAGTCGGCGAATACGGACTCAAGATCACCGGAAAGGCTGCCCATTCAGGTCTGGATTTCGAGAAAGGCGAGAGCGCAGTGATCGAACTGGCAAACCAGATCCTCGCGATCTCAAACATGGTTGATTTGAAACGCGGCATCACGCTAAACGTAGGCATCGTCCGCGGAGGTACGCGGTCGAATGTTATTCCCGCAGAAGCATCCGCATTCATTGATGTTCGAGTTCCCACCATGAAAGATGCCGCAGCCATTGACCGGAAGCTGCGAAAGCTCAAGCCAATCAATCCCCATCGCAAAATTGAAGTATTGGGAGCGATAAACCGTCCTCCCATGGAGCGCAATGCAGGAATTGTCTCGCTATATCGGAAGGCTTCTCAGATCGCCAAAGAACTCAACTGGAAATTGGACGAAGCCTCGGTCGGCGGAGGTTCTGACGGAAATTTCACTGCTGCGTTGGGAATCCCGACGTTAGACGGTTTGGGTGCCGTCGGGGAGGGCCCCCATGCCAATCACGAGTCGGTCGTTATTGCAGAATTGCCGCGCCGAGCCGCGCTTCTGGCACGACTGATCGAGACCCTGTAAGTAACACTGCTCCGGCTGGCGGTTCCCTTGGTGCAACTTCGTATCCGTCGTGGTTGAGGGTTTCGCACCTTGACCCACGCGTCCGACTTGCCGTCGCTTTGACTCTGACCCCCGCGAAGCCTAGAATTTTGACAGTAGGCGTCGCTAACAGGAGGAAACATGGGTGAAGGTCTATTTCAGCCGATGCACATTCTGCTGATCATTGGAATCGCCCTCTTGATCTTCGGTCCCAGCAAATTCGCCGGACTGGGCAAAGGCCTCGGCGAGGGCATCAGAAATTTCAAGTCAGCCATGAAGGACGACGAGAAGAAACCAGAGCAGAAGTCCTAACCTATGGCGCACGATCACCCCAAGCGATTTTGGGGTTCGATACTTTCCTTCAGAATTCATCCCTGGCAGATCTCGCATATCCGCTTTTCCCCGAAGCCCCTCTTCCCGCAAATAATCGCCATAACCCACATTGTCACAATTTGCCCCTCAGCGTCGTTTTAAATATGTGAATGCAGGAAGGCGGGCTTTATCGTGGGAACTGCGCAAACGCTGAGTCGCTCTATGGCCACCCGCGAGAGTTCAACCGGGCATTGGGATGAACATGATTTCCGGGCCGTGTTTCTTCAGCATTATGCCCGGATTATCGCCATCCTTGTGCGCCTGCTTGGCGAACGTTCGCGAGCGGAAGAAGTGGCGAATGACGCTTTTTGGCGGCTATACCGCCAACCCGCGTTGCAGACCGAGGGCAACGGGGGCGGCAATGTCGGCGGCTGGCTGTACCGGACCGCGACGAACCTTGGTATTGATGCCCTGCGCGCTGCTAATCGCCGCCGTCAACACGAATCAAACGCCGAGCGGCTGGAGAACGACCGCACGACCAGCGGACCACTAGACGTCTTGTTGCGTGAAGAGAGATGCCGCCGGGTACGTGCAGTGCTGGCCTCGATCAAGCCAGCCCAGGCACAGCTCCTGATCCTGCGCACATCCGGATTTTCCTACAAAGAACTCGCCGAGGCCCTCGCTGTAAAAATGACCGGCATCGGCACCATGTTGAACCGTGCCGAGGCAGAATTTCGAAACCAGTACCTCGAACTTTATCCGAACGAGGAGGAATCATGAAGTGCATAGATGATGGAATTCTTCGCGCCCTTCTGGACGGCGAATTGTCGGGCACAGAATTTGCCCAGGGACCAATCAACACCTCACCTCGTGCGCCGATTGCCAAGCTCGTTTCGAAAAGCTGAGCGCAGAGACGGCGCGCACCGGAGACTTGCTCACAACGCTGGCCGCAACTGCAAGTGACTCCACCGTCAGCCCCGAGGTGGCCTATGCCCATTTTCGCAGTCAACACGCAACGCCGATCAGCCCCCGACCCATTGGTTCAGTCGCCTCTTCGTTCCCCGGTGGCGACCGGCGTGGGGCTTGGCAGCGACCGTCATCATCGTCGCCATGTTCGTTGGCGTGAATCCGATGAGCACTTGGGCGCAGCGGGTTCTCGCCATGCTGCGAGTTCAGAAGATTGCCGTGGTCACAATCGAACCTCGCACCCTGATGGGCAATGACGGACCCAACTCTCGTCCTGACAAACTGATTGACCAATTTATTGCCGACAACGTAGTGGTCACGATGGACCCGGCAAACCCAACATCGCTTCTAACGTGAGCCGATGCCGCCCAGTTGGCCGGATATCCAATCCGCACTATTGAAAGTTTGGGCGCGCCTCAAAATATCCTGGTCCACGGCGAAACTGCATTCCAGATGAACCTCAACCGCGATCGCATCGAAGCTCTGCTGGATGAAGTTGGACGCTCCGACATCCACATTCCCGAGTCGGCCAACGGTGCGTTGATCGCCGTTCACATTCCGAAGGTAGCCATCTCCATGTACGGTGACTGTCAAACCCATAACAGTGATAACTGCACCTATCTCGCTCAAGCTCCCAGCCCGACGGTGAGCGTTCCGCCTGATCTCAACATGTCGGAAATTGCGGAGGCAGCGTTGGAACTGGCTGGCATGAGTTCCGCCGAGGCTCATTCGTTCTGCCAGACGGTGGATTGGTCGTCCACACTGGTAGTTCCAGTTCCGCGAAATACGAGTTCGTATGAGACAGTGGCCGTGGACGGAGTCGAAGGGACTCTGATCACCGAAACACTCCCGCAGGGCAATCGGTATAGTCTGTTGTGGGTCAAAAACGGGGTGATTCAATCCCTCACAGGTCATGGCAGCTCGTCCGATGCCCTGGCCCTGGCCGCTTCGTTACAGTGATTCGTATTCGCATGAACTGAACCCGACAGATGAGCTCAGTCTCCGATCTCGCAATCCGCACCTGCGGACTCCGGAAAGTTTTTAACAGCAAAGTAGCCGTTCGAAGTCTCACCCTCGAAGTTTCACGGGGTGAGGTCTTCGGCTTCTTGGGACCAAATGGCGCCGGTAAGAGCACCTCTGTCAAAATGCTGTTGGGTTTGGTGTTTCCGACGAGTGGTCAAGCAGAGATTCTTGGCCGCCCTGCCGGCGATGTGAAGACGCGCACCAAGGTGGGCTTCCTCCCTGAGCACTTCCGTTTCTACGATTGGCTCAATGCAGCCGAACTTCTCAGACTGCACGGCCGACTCTACGGCATGTCCCACGCCGCTCTTCGGCAGCGCATTCCGTTCTTGCTGGATACGGTGGGACTCACGCCGCATCGCGAAAAGCTGCTGCGCAATTTTTCCAAGGGCATGTTGCAACGCATAGGACTCGCCCAGGCTCTGCTGAATGAGCCTGACCTGATCTTTCTCGACGAACCTACTTCGGGCCTCGATCCCATTGGCCGTCGCCTGGTGCGCGACATCATTAAAGCTGAGCGCGCTCGAGGCGCGACAGTCTTGCTTAACTCACATCTTCTCGGAGAAGTAGAGATCACGTGCGACCGAGTTGCCTTTATCAAAGATGGCGAAGTGTTGGAGACCCGCCATCTTCGCGATGAGATCGAGGGACAAATCAGCGTTTCGATTCTGGCGACCAATCTGACCGCCGAAATTGTAAACGGCCTGACCCAATGGACGACCGAATTTCGCTCTGAGGGTGACCGTCTGACGCTTTCATTGTCGTCCCGTACGCTTCTACCGGAGATTGTTCGCTACCTCGTCGCCAAGGGGGCGGATGTTTACGAGGTCACCCCGCAACGGGTTTCGCTCGAAGAACGATTCCTGCAAATCGTCGGAAGTGACGGGGGACTGTAGTGGGCATCTGGGTCATGACTGGCGTCACATTTCGCGAAGCGGCGCGAAAGAAAATGCTATGGATGGCGCTTGCCGCAGGCGGTGCGTTCCTGATCCTATTCGCCACCGCCGTTCATTTTCAGGCCAGGGACCTTGTCGCACAGCGCGTCAATCCAATCCTGCGGCGGGAATTCTCATCCACCATGCTCACCATGGGCCTCTATGCCGTGGACCTGCTGGCGGTGCTCATGACCATCCTCACGTCGGTGGACACGATCTCTGGTGAAATTGCATCCGGCACTATCCAGGCAATCGCAACCAAACCCATTCCCCGATGGCAATTGCTCCTTGGCAAGTGGTTTGGGTTCATCGGCATGTTGACCGCATACATTGCGATCATGGTCGGTGGCGCGAGCGCGATATCGTACGTGATAGCGGGTGTCACGGCGCGCCACTTGTTGAGCGGTCTTCTCCTCATCTGGATGGAGAGTGTCGTGCTGCTCTCGGTTACGTTTGCTTTCGCGACTTATTTTTCCACGATGACGACTGGCGTGCTCGTTCTCGGCCTGCACGGACTCGCGTTTCTTGGCGGCTGGATCGAACAATTTGGTGCCATCACCAAGACGCAACGGGCCGTAAATGTTGGCGTGATTGCCAGCCTCCTGATGCCCAGTGAGTCTCTCTGGCGTCGCGCCGCCTTTGAAATGCAATCTCCACTGGGGAATGCCATGCAAATCTCCCCGTTCACCGTGCTTTCCGTTCCAAGCATGGCAATGGTCTTCTATGCCGCAATGTACCTGGCAATCGCAGTCATGATCGCCATTCGCAGATTCTCACGACGTGACTTATAGATCGTCACAACTAAATAACGGACACGAAGCTGCATAAAGGAACCGCCGAAATTGGCTTCGCGATCCTTCGTATCCTTCGTGGTTAATCGGTTTTTCTGATTGCGCAACAAACTGAGGCAAATCGCAGTCAGATCACGCCGTGTTCCCGCAGCATCCGGTAAACCAGCGACACCGGCAATCCCATCACATTGAAGTAATCTCCTTCGATCCGATAAATCCAACGTGAGGCCATGCCTTGGATCGCATAAGCGCCAGCTTTGTCCATCGGCTCGCCGCCGGCAACATAGTGGCGAATATCGTCGTCGCGCAGTTCCGACATGGATACGATCGTGCTTTCCGAGCGGACCTCCTGAAAATCTGGGCCCGCAAGGCACACCCCCGTTATCACCTCGTGCCTTCGCCCAGATAGCATTTGCAACATGCGCTCGGCATCGGTTTCGTCGCGCGGTTTTCCGAGAATTTCGCCATCCACAACGACAATGGTATCCGCGCCTAGAACGACCTCCGGCGGACGCGAACTAAACACCGCGTGTGCCTTTTCGGACGCCAATCTTTCCGCACAATCCCTGGGACGCTCGCCGCTAATCAAATTTTCAGCGATGTTAGCGACCTGAACCGTGAACTCAATACCCACATTGCGCAGCAATTCCTGCCGTCGTGGCGAAGCGGAAGCAAGGGTGAGGGCCATTGAATCCCGATTGTAATCTGACGATTCACCTTAAGATCATGTTTCAGGAGATACCACATCTGAACGGGGCGCAATCCCACTGTTATTGTGCGTTCAACGGGAAAACGAAGTTTTGGGGTGCATCGGCAATACTCACTAGCGAGGGCGTCCATTGAAACCGTTCGTACTCCTGGCTAGGTTCTCGTTAGCAGGGGGCACGAAAGTGGACGAACAAGAATCCCCGCCGCCCCTGTGTCGTCTCAATCCTTTGCGATCAGTCTTTTGCGATTCAGTTGGCGGTCTAGATGCGGGGTGTCGCGAGGTTGGCCAGTGTTAAGTTCGCACTGCTCTCCCGGAGCAGCTCCACACGTCGGACATGGGATGGCAAGTATCTTTTTTTGGTTTGGGCTGAGTCTATTTGTCATCACAACTCCCATGTCCAAAAGGGGGGCCAACTCGAATCGGTCCCGGGTCTATCCTCTATTGACAACGGACATAGGCCGATTTTGCAGAAAGGCGCTGATCAGTTCGCTATTTATTAGCAAGCCGCCGTTGTACTGGACGAACCCTTTCTTCTTGAACCCATTCATAAATTTACTTACCCTGGCACGGGTGGTGCCAACCATCTCCGCGAGCGTTGCCTGGCTCACCTTCAGAGGGCTCTCCGAGTTGGATTCCTTGATGATTTGCCCAAACAGCAACAACACCCGCGCCAGCCTCTTTTCGCTGAAATTGAAGAATTGATCTACCAAGTCTTCTTCGACTCGAATGACGCGGGAGAGAAGATATGCATTAAACAGCGCTGCAAACTGCGGGTCTCGCTTGAGTGCGCGAACCATGCTCTCCTTTTCGAGACGAGTGACATTGGACGACCCAATTGATCTCGCCGTGTACATCCGCAGAGATTGACCTCCCAGGCAGCCTTCGCCAAAAAAACTACCCCGTAGCAGGACGGCGATTATGGCTTTCTTGCGACGCGTGGCGGCCACCGTGAGCTTTACCGTACCGCTCTGGACATAAAATACGGCATCGGCTGCATCCCCTTGCGCAAAAATGATCTCGTTGTCTCGGTAGGTCCGACCACTCATCCCCGAACGGAACTTTTTGCGGAAGACTGTGGAACTGAGACCGAGATTTTGTTTCGCCAACCTGTCTCCTTGACACGATCAATTCACGCGGAAAATATCTACTCTCAGTGCCTAAAAAAGAGGCTAAAGCATACGGCCCGTAAATGTGGCTTGGCTGGTCAATATAGGTCATACACAATTGCACACAGTTCCTAATTGGTTAATCGGGCAAGCCTGAATAGATGAAGTCAACGAGTTGAAATTGCCTCAGTCGGCCTACTGGCTGGGCGAACGGGAGGGGACGAACAAAATCCCCGCCCTGTCTCTCCGAAAAACAGAGAGACAAGGACGGGGCATCCCCAATGGGTTCGAGGTGATTGACTTGCTTTGCACGTCCCCCTAAGATGGTCGCGCAGCGCGAGCGCCTCCCTTGATCGGTCAAACCATTTCGCATTACCGCGTCGTAGAGAAGCTTGGCGGCGGGGGTATGGGCGTGGTTTACAAGGCCGAGGACATCCGGCTGCGCCGCTTCGTTGCTCTCAAATTCCTTCCCGATGAAGTAGCCAAAGATCCGCAGACGCTGGCCCGGTTTCAGCGCGAAGCTCAAGCCGCATCTGCTTTGAATCATCCGAATATCTGCACAATTCATGATATTGGCGAGCACGACGGACATCCGTTCATCGCCATGGAGTTTTTGGACGGCCTGACGCTGAAGCACCGCATTGCGGGCCATCCGATGGATACCGAGACGCTGCTCGCTGTAGCCATTGAAATCGCCGATGCTCTGGACGCGGCCCACACCGAGGGAATTGTTCATCGCGATATCAAACCGGCCAACATCTTCATCACTAAACGGGGGCACGCAAAGATTCTTGATTTTGGATTAGCGAAGTTAACGCCAACGGGCCGGATGCTGGACGTGGTTGCGTCGGAGGCGACGGCGGCGGAATCGGTCGAGCATCTCACCAGCCCGGGCACGGCGTTGGGCACGGTGGCTTACATGTCCCCCGAGCAGGTTTTGGGGAAGGAACTGGACGCGCGCACCGATCTTTTTTCGTTCGGAGTAGTGCTGTATGAAATGGCGACCGGCGGATTGCCGTTCAGCGGCGGAACTTCGGGCGCAATCTTTGACGGCATTCTGCATAAGGCTCCTGTGGCGCCGGTGCGGCTGAACCGCGATATACCTCCGGACCTGGAACGCACCATCAACAAGGCGTTGGAGAAAGACAAGAATCTGCGTTACCAGCATGCTGCCGATCTCAAAGCGGATTTGCAGCGCCTCAAGCGAGATACGGAATCGGGACGTTCAGCGGTGGCACCTTCGGCCCCAGAGGTAGCAGCAGTTTCGAGCGCAGTGGTTGATGCGGCTCACGGATCAGGGACATCCGAGGCGGCACAGAGAATCAGTTCCGCAGCGGTGCCAGCGGTACCTCAGAGCGGGCCGGCAAGTGTTAGCACCCCAGTTTCAAAAACCTCTCGCTGGAAGATAGTCGTTCCGGCAGCAGTCGTGTTAGCGGCGCTGGTTGGTGGAGGCCTTTTCCTACGATCTCAGAAAGCGCATGCCATCACTGAAAAGGATTCGATCCTGATCGCCGACTTCGTTAATACGACGAACGAGCCGGTGTTCGATGGCACCCTCAAAAAGGCGCTGGCAGTGGATTTGGAGCAGTCGCCTTATTTGAATGTATTTTCCGATGCTAAGGTGCGACACACTTTGGCCTTGATGGGCAAGTCGGAAGACGAGCGCGTCACCGTGGAGATTGGCCGCGAAATCTGCCAGCGGGACGGAGTAAAGGCTTTGCTGGCGGGGTCCATCGCCAACATTGGAACACAATACGTGGTCACTCTTGACGCTGTGAATGCCGCGACGGGCGATAATCTTGCCGAGGTTCAAGGCCAAGCCGACAGCAAAGAGCAAGTTCTGAAGACTTTGGACGCGGCAACAACTCAGTTACGCGGAAGATTGGGAGAATCGCTGGCATCCATTCAAAAGTTTGACAAGCCCCTGGAAGAGGCCACGACATCTTCGCTGGAGGCGCTGAAGAGTTTCACGCTAGGAGATGTGAAGCACTCGACGGGAGACGACTTTGGAGCAATCCCACTTTACAAGCATGCCATAGAACTCGATCCGAATTTTGCCATGGCGTACGCGCGGCTGGGCACGATTTACGGCAATCTCAACCAGGTGGATATGTCCGAACAAAACCGGCAAAAAGCCTTCGATCTAAAAGATCGCGCCAGCGAACTGGAGAAACTGTACATCACGTCGCATTATTATGCCGACAACGGCGAACTGGATAAGGGAATTCAAACCTACGAACTGTACAAACAAACATATCCCCGGGATGTGACGCCGTATGTGAATCTCGCTGCAACCTACATTTATAATCTCGGCGAATTTGAGAAGGCGCTACCCGACGCCAAGCAGGCTATTCAGATTGATCCGGACGAATCTCGCGGCTACTACCTGTCAGCGGTTACTTATCAGGGCTTAAACCGCCTGGACGAAGCTAAAACTGTCTTGAAGGCCGGGTTACAGCGCAATCCGAAGTTTGTATATTTGCACGAGGTGCTTGCCATCATTGCTTATGCACAGGGCGATGCGGCCACGATGGAGAAGGAAGAAGCTTTTCTGGGCGATCAACCGGATTTGGCAATGGGCGTCAACAACCGTCACGGAGACATTGCTGCCTCTCACGGAGAACTTCAGAAGGCCCGCGAGTTCTATCAGAAGATGGGACAGACTGCGAAACAATTGCAACTGAAAGACCAGGAAGCGGAATCACTCACATCACAAGCATGGATGGAGGCAGTCTTCGGTTATCCAAAGCAAGCCGTCCAAAGCGCAAATGCAGCATTGGCGCTCTCGCAAGACTACTCTACGAAGCTCTTCGTGGGCGGAATTCTCGCCTTGGCAGGAGAGAATGCGAAGGCGCTTCAGCTTGCGTCGGAAGTCGCACGAGAGCGCCCAGACGATACTTTGGTCCAGATGGTTTGGGTGCCGGCAGCACAAGCTGTGGTTGCGATCAACGGCGGTGATGGCAAGAAGGCGGTCGCGCTATTGCAACCGGCGTTGCCTTACGATAAGACGTTTGTCGGTGTCATGTATGTTCGCGGCCTCGCCTATCTTAAAACTGGGCAAGGGAACGAAGCGACGCAGGAGTTTCAGAGGATGTTGGCTTTACGAAGCCTTTACCCAGCCGAACCTTTTATGTCTATGGCCCAGTTAGGTTTGGGCCGCGCCTATGCGCTTTCCGGTGACAAGGCCAAAAGCCGCGCCGCCTATCAGGATTTTTTTGCGCTTTGGAAAGACGCCGATCCGGACATTCCGCTGCTGAAGCAAGCGAAGACGGAATACGCGAAGCTGCAATAAGGCCCGCGCACGGGCAAACAGGGTTTTTGTCAACGATCAACGACGCACGACCAACGACTGCTCAATTGACAGTCAGGGGAATGGTCACGTTCGCGTCGGCTTTGGCGTTCGAGCCGTCACTGACGTTGCTCTCGGTAAAGGCGTAAACGGTCACCGAGTACGATCCCGGAGTCGTGCCATTGCTGCCTTGTGTGATCGTTGTTGTGGTAGTGCTATTGCTGCCGCCGCAGCTTGTCAGTACTGCGATAAGAACCAAGCTCCCGACTAGGCCGAATAAGCAAAGAGAGATTCGTCGGCGGCCGCCGCTCGGCACGACTATCGTGACAAAAAATCCTGCGAACACAATTGGCAACCATGTTCGCATTCCATGGCTCCAGGCGCGACGACTCAATGAGCGATGATTAAATAGCCGGGGCGGCATCGCCTTCGCTTCGCTGGTATTTGCCGTCGTCGTGACCGTCACCGTAACGCTTTCCGCGGCGCTTGCACTAATCACATGTGGATTTAGTGGGTCAGTGGTGGTTATCGCGCAACTCGCCTTTGGGGCATTGGTGCTGCAAGAGAAATACACGTAGCCTGTGCCCGTGGCCAGCGTGGGTGAAAACGTACTGACGTTTCCCGACGTCGCTCCGGCTTTCACCGTAATGGAAGGAGGAGTGCCCAGGGCCGGAACGGTTACCGTAGCGGACGGCATATATTGCCGCACATAGTCCACCATCATGACCCCCGGATTGGGAGTGGACGCACTCGGTGTTCCGCCCAGGGTGCCGCCAACGGCCACATTCATCAGAAGAAAAATGTTGGCATTGAAAGGCCATGTGTCACCGGCCGCGAGATTAGCGGGAGTCTCAATGAGGAAAGGCTTGGTTGGGTCGTCCACATAGAACTGCATCATGTTGGCGGACCAAATTGTTCCGTAGATATGGAAGGCGGTGTCAGCGCGCTGGCCACTGGGGAAAGTAAAGAGGCCTCCTATTCCGTTGCCTCCCGTCGCGGTCGTGTGGATAGTGGTCTTGTTTCCTAACGGACCTGGTCCGTTGAAAACTTGAGGGGACCAGTCTTCCATGAAATCAGTTTCTCCGCACGCGGGCCATGGAGTCGCATTGATGTCGCTTCCCAGGGACCAAAAGGCGGGCCAAAGTCCCTGGTTCGTGGTGTTGGGCAACTGGATGCTTGCTTCGATGCGACCATACTGAAAATTCTCGAGCCCCTGGGTTTTCATGCGGGCCGAAGACCAGGCGCCGCTATTATTTATGGCCTGAATGACGAGGTGCCCGCCGCCATCAAGGTAGCTGTTAGACGTGGCCGTCGAGAACGTGCCGGGACAACTACTCGGATTGCCGGCATATCCGGGAGGTCCACAGTATGTTTCTATTTCATTGTTGCCGAACCCGCTGTTTCCCAGGTCAAAACTCCATACCGTTGTATCGGGCGGAGCAGGCGTCGTCGCGTTAAATTCCTGGCACCATTGCGGATTCCACGTCACCGTTCCCGTAGTGGCAGGGGAAACACCGGTGCAGCCCTGCGCATTGGCTAACAGTGAGACGGCGAGAAACAAGATCGGGGTTACGATCAGGTATATTGACGCGCGACGAATCATTGGAATATTCCGAATGCTCATGAGCTTGTCCCCTTTCGCAGAGCACGACCCGTTGCGTGTCAGACGAGTTTTGACAATGGGTAGCACACCATCCGAAGCACAGTCAAGGGACTTGAAACGAGACGGAAAAGCAGTTGGAGGTTATCCTACAGCACGTATGTAAATCACATCCTATAATCATCGTCACTTGGCTCCTCTCTTCCGAGTCTCGGTCGCTTGAGCGGCCTCAAGTGATGTCAGGAGTATTCCGATGATTCTTCGAGTCATATTGCTCGCCGTTACCTGCACGTGCTTTCTGTGTGCACAGGAAATATCTAAATCTGCGCAGTCTCAACCATCGAGTACGGCGAATAACCCGCCTTCGGTCGCGGACACCCAGAACGTTTCGCCAGAAATGCAGAGCCTGATCAAAGCAATCGCCGGCCGATGGTCCACTACCATCAAGCCGGAAACTTCTGAAATGACCCCAAATGCGGGTACCGGAAAGGGCGAAGAGATCTGGCGGCCGGGTCCCGGAGGATTCACTCTTCTTGAAGAAGAACATCACCAGACGCTCTACGGAGACCGATTTCTGCTCGCATTGCAGTGGTGGGATAACTCCACAAATAGTTTTCACGGCATGCTATGTAACAACTCCGGCCCGGCGGGATGCAATGTCGAATCCACCAAGGGTGTTTTGAAATGGGATGGAAAGCAATATGTGATAGACATGGAATTTCCGAGTGAGGGCAAGAGGATGCTATGGCACGAGGTCTTTACTGACTTTACTCCCACGTCTTTCACGCAAACGGGCGATGTAGGCGAGGTTGGAGGTCCGCTGAAAAGATCAATAAGCATCCGTGCGACAAAAATTGGAGACGTGCGCAGTGAATTTTCTCAGTGATGGAAAAGAACAGATGCCTGCTTTGAACACGGCGAACGCCCACGCTTGAGGGGAGACAAGGACTGGGCACCCGCACGAACCTTAATCTGATTCATTCAGTTCTACTGTTAGGCCGTCGTCCGAAGTGCTCACCGTCACATCTTTCAGCGCGGGCACAACTGCGTCGGCGTCTTGCAAGGCACTAGCTGGATAAGTTGTCGTTAGTGCGATTACTTTCATTCCGGCGGCGTGGGCGGCGGCAATTCCCGCGGGAGCATCTTCGATCACCAGACATTCTGCGGGTTTCATCTTTAGCCGCTCGGCTCCCTTTAAATAAGGCTCGGGATGGGGCTTTCCGTTTACAACATCGTCGGCGGAAATCAATACTTTTGGAACAGGCAGATGCCCGACTTTTAGGCGGGACGCTGCGAGCCGGCGCGTGCCCGAAGTGACCACGCACCACCGCGCGGCAGGCAGCGACTCCAACAACTTGTCGGCCCCGCGCATGACTATGACGCCCTCGTTATCGTCCACTTCCCGTTGCTCGATTTTCTTTGTCTCGGCTTCGGCATCGAGATGGGGAGCGAGCAGGCGGACGCTCTCGATGGTGCGGCGTCCATGAGCGATTTCAACCGCTTTTTTCGGGTCAATGTGATTTGACCGCGCCCATAAAGACCATTGGCGGGAAACCGACGGAGTGGAATCCACGAGAACACCGTCAAGGTCGAAAAGGATGGCTGAGCATTTGAATGTTGGCATTGTTTAAGAATGGTACAGGAGCGAACAAGTAAGCGGAATCCGTTGGTTTGGGTCACGGACACCCTGAGGTTTCACTCACAATTGTGTCAATGAGTGAGATGGCGATTTAGACCTCAACTGTGAGCCAGGCTCACGTTTTCGAGTTGTCGACCCTCCGGGACCTGGCTCGGTTACTGACCACAAGCCGTTTCTGGACAATGAGACAATGAAAGATTCGGTGATCAATTGTCCGAGACGGATAGGGTGTGAGATGGGCTGTTCTCGCCAGCTATCTATGGACAGCCGACATACGATGTGCCCGTGATTCGGGTTCCGAACTTTGGCCAGTCTCCTCGCCCGTACCTGTGCCCTAGTGAACCGATTACGGCTCTTCCCAGTCGAGGGCGTAAACATCTTGGGTCCCGGCGTTGCGAAGCATGATAGGCGAATCGTCGGGGGCGACCGCAAACCAAGCTCCGTAAAAGCCCGCGGTGGCAAAATTCTTGAGGTCCACAACCCGTTCCGTTTTATGGTCGCTCAGCCGAATCCTGATGATGGCACCCGTTCCGGTGCCATCGGCTGCCTGAAGGTACTGGCCGTCCTTTGACCATTCCAGCCAGCCGATGATGCTGCCCTGGGCAAGTTCCGTCCACTTCTGGGTCTGGAAATCAAATAGGAGAAGTCTCTTTCGAGTCAATCGAGAGTGCGGGAATATAGCGACCGTCCGGAGACCAACGGGGCGAGTACATCCCTTGCGAGCCGGGCAGCGTGGAGACTTGACGGGTCGCCAAATCAAAGACCCGGATCGAGGATGCAGGGTCCGCGGTACGGCCAGCGAAGACGATCTTGCTTCCATCTGGCGACCAGTTCGGGTCTGTTTGAGGGTCAGGGTTGTCGGGCATCAGTGGCCGCGGGCTTCCCCCCTCCGCTGAAACCTCATAAATTTTAGGAGGCTTGTTGGTGCCCGCGTCATAAAACAAGATAGTCTTGCCGTCAGGGGACCAGCGGGGCAACATGACTTGCGAGGGCGGATACGTCAGTTGCAAACGCTCACTACCGTCCATTTTGCTTCGCCATAGAGTGCCTTCCGGAAAAGAGACGTAGGCCACCCACTGGCCATTCTTCGAGAAGGAGACGAACTCAGCAGAGATACCTCCGAGATAGGACTCGAAGCGCCGAGACCTCAAGTCATAGCGCGTCAATTCGCCGCGTACCGTGCGCCCCACAACGAATAGCTTCTTACCATCCGTACTTTGAACCGGTGGAGACAAGGGTATCGGGCTGGAAGTCAACTGACTAGGTTTTGGTTCCGAGTGAAGAAAACCTGCCTTTCGCGGCAACGCCCAAATTTGGCCGCCCGCCGTGAAGACGAAGTACTTCCCATCGACAGTCCACCCGCCGCAGCACGGGGAGTCGGGGTTGGTCCACCCTGGCATGAGGCGATGCAAACCTGTGCCGTCCAGCGAAACTTCCATGAAATATTCCGGGGCGTCCTGCGTCGTACCATAAATGAATCGCAACTGGTTCCCGTCGGGTGACCAGACCGGGGTAAAGACAAAACCTGAGTCCCCAACCGTGATTACCTTTCTTGCATCGGTTCCGTCAGCCTTGGCGGTAAATAAATTGTTACCGTTACTGTAGGCGATGAATTTACCGTCAGCCGACCAGGCGCCGCCCTGCCCGGCGATGTCTCCCAGCTTGCGTGGCGAACCGCCAATGAGGGGCACGCTCCATAGTGGTCCCGAAGGTGGTATTCCATGCCCGTCCATCACGAGAAGTTCGGACCCGTCCTTCGACAGGGACAAGGGCTGAGGCGAGTTGAAACTTAACGGAGGAAGTTGCATTTTTATGGGCTCGCCGCCTGAGGTGGACATCTCGGCCATACCTTGGTTATCGCCGGATGGTACGTACAGGAAGAGCCTCGAACCTTCCGTTCCCGCCATGTACTTCGGTTGGCCGTCGTGCGTGAGTTGAACGTAATTGGAGACCTTGGGCACTGCTGCGGGTCTGATCCAGAAATATGCCAGCGCGCCGACGCCAAGCAGCACGGCCAAAGTCGCTCCAGAGATCGCAATCCCCCGACGACTCGCGGGCTCACCTACGTGTGCATGACTGCCGGTGGAAGGCGTCATATCCGTATCCGACAGCGCCTCCAGCGCAAATGCCATATCGGAGGCCGATTGAAAGCGTTGCTCGGGGTTCTTCTCCAGGCAGCGGTGTACTACCCGCTGCAAACCTGGGGGCGCGGCTGCCGTGACTTGCGAAATGGACGGCGGATCCTCATTCAGAATTGCCGTCATGGTCTCCGCCGAGGTGGGCTTGCGGAACGTCTGCTTCCCCGTCACCATCTCGTAAAGAATCGTGCCGAAGGCGAAGATGTCGGAGCGGTGGTCTGCCATCTTTCCGCGAACCTGCTCGGGAGACATGTAGCCCACGGTTCCCATCACCATGCCGGACTCAGTTGCCCTCGGCGATTGTCGCTTCCGCTCCGGAGGCGTCCCTTGGTTGAGCCAGCTTGGCCAGGCCGAAGTCCAGAATCTTGACCCGTCCATCTTTGCTGACGAACAGGTTGTCGGGCTTCAGGTCGCGATGGACAATGCCTTTATCGTGTGCTGCCGCCAAGCCGTGGGCGATCTGCACGCCATAATCAATTGCTTTGCGTAACGGTATCGGCCCGCGCCTCAATCGCTCGCGCAGCGTCTCGCCTTCCAGCAACTCCGACACCATGTACGACACGCCTTCGTGCGTCGCCATCTGGTAAACCGCAAGAATGTTGGGATGATTCAGCGCCGCCGCGGCACGTGCTTCCTGCTCGAAACGGCGCAAGCGATCGGGATCGGCAGTCAGAGACTCCGGCAGCACCTTGATCGCGACTTCGCGGTCCAGCCGGGTGTCGTGCGCGCGATACACCTCGCCCATACCGCCAGCGCCAAGCGGTGAGCGAATTTCATACTGCCCGAGGATCGTTCCGGGAGTCAGGGGCATGGAAAGTAGGCAGGATTATACCGTGAGTGCTTCCAGCGGAAAGAACTTTACAAGGAACTGGTGACTGGCAATTGAATCACCCGCGCTTGGGCGCGCATTCGATCTCTCGCCCGCAGATGGCGTTCGCGAAAATGTTTCCGTGCTCTCTCTCCCCACGCCCGCAGGAAATAGTAGTTCAATCCCGCTCCGATGATCGAACTCGCTAGAGGAATAAGTCGCCCTGCCCATTTTTCGACAACTTCTTTGCTGGCCTGTGCGGCGATGCGCTGAATCACGCGCGGCACGAATTTGTTTATGACTTCCTTCTCCAACAGATCGCGGCTGATATCCACACCGGCGGCGCTGGCGGCTGCAATCCAGAGCTCGGCGATTTCTTCGTCATTGCTGTATTCGAAACCATACACAAGACTGAGTTTTTGAATCGTTCTCAGGGTAATCCCGGCCAAGAAGCTTAAATCGGGGACAATCGTCATAATTCCGCCCAGACCGAGACCTGCGCCTTCGGCGGCTGCAACCTTCATTCCGCTGCGAATGACTCGTTCCGCCAGTTCATCCAACACATTCATTTCAACGGAATAAAGTCCCTCAAAACTCACCACCGGAACCCCATAGACGGTTTGCAATTGCCGAAGAAATTTTGCGGGATTGACTTTGACGGTTTCGTAAGCGCGCTGAAAGCCGCGCTGAAGCGCACTCTCAACCTTCCGCCGCAACCACGACTTGCGAATCTGCTCAATCATAATGATTCATTTGGATGCAAAATTGCGTCGGGACGGTGGTCAGCACTTCGTGTCAGAGTATGGCGTTCGCCTAGGCTCGCGCAGGCATCCTCAATGACCATCCTACTCCCTTGGCTAAGTGCGTCTCCGCGGGCTTGTGCTACGATCAATCTTCCTTCTTCTTTCGATGCCAACTGGAAAACTTCACGTCATACCGCTCGGTGGCCTTGGCGAGTTCGGCATGAACTGCATGGCCGTGCGCTGGGGCGATGACATCATCGTCATTGATGCCGGCCTGATGTTCCCCGAAGCCGAACTTCTCGGGGTGGATATCGTCGTTCCGGACATCTCATATCTGATCGAAAATCGCGAGCGGGTACGTGGAATTGTTTTGACTCATGGCCACGAGGATCATATCGGCGCATTGCCGTGGATTCTCTCCGAACTAAATGTTCCGGTATGGGGCACGGAGTTTACGCTTGCCTACGTCGAAGACAAGTTGGATGAACACGGCCTTCTTGATGATGCCGAGTTAAACGAAATCACGCCGGGAGAGCGTTTCAAGATTGGCCCTTTCACCATTCATCCGATTCAGGTTACCCATAGCCTCGTGAATTGTGTGGCGTTGGCGGTTCACACGCCGCTCGGAGTGATCATTCACACCGGTGATTTCAAAGTTGATCCTACGCCGACGGACAATAGGCTTTTCGACCTCCATTCATTCGCGGAATACGGAAAAGAAGGCGTGCTGGCGCTGTTTCAGGATTCCACGAACGTCGAGCGCAAGGGATACACGCCCAGCGAGCGCGCGGTTCGACGCAAGTTCGATGAAGTGTTTGCGCATACGCGGCGAAGGCTGTTTATCTCATGTTTTTCTTCTTCGATTCATCGTCTGAAACTGGCAGTGGAGATGGCCTTCGAACACGGCCGCAAGATTGCCTTCGTTGGGCGATCGATGAACAGTTCGGCGGAAATCGCAGAAGACCTTGGTTACGTCGAGATTCCTGAAGGCTTGCTGATCCATCCCGGCGACATGAAGAATTATCCTCCGGAAAAAGTTTGCGTGATGATCAGCGGAACCCAGGGCGAGCCGATGTCCGCGTTGTCGCGGGCGGCGGTGGACAACCATAAGCACGCTAAGATTGAGAAGGGCGATACCGTGATGCTTTCATCGCGGATCATTCCCGGCAATGAGAAGGCGATCTATCGCATGGTAGATCACCTGTTCCGGCGTGAAGCCCACGTCATTTACGACGACGGATCTTCGCCGCCAGTTCATGTGAGCGGGCACGCCAGCCAGGAAGAATTGCGGCTGATTATCAATCTGGTAAAGCCGAAATACTTTATTCCCGGTTCACGGCGAATATCGTCAGCTTAAGTTGCACGCCGAATTGGCGGGCGCGATGCATGGCTCCGTCGGAAACGTGATGCTGATCGAAAGCGGAGACATTCTCGAATTCGACGAACTGGGTGCGCGCAAAGCCGGACGCATCAATGTCGGACGAGTCTGCATTGATTCCGGATCGCGCACGGACGTTGTGGAAGACTTAATAATCAAAGACCGCCGGCATCTCAGCGAAGACGGTATTGTGTTGCCGATTATCGCCATCAATAAACTCACCGGACGAGTTGAAACCTCTCCGGAAATCGTGACTCGGGGATTCTCCCCTGGTGAAGACGGCTTCATGGGCGAAGCCAGGCAGATCGTGATGCAGACGCTGAATATGTCCAGTTCCGAAGAAAAGGCCGACTACGGCGTGATCAAAGAAAAAATCCGCACCGACTTGAAGCGATACATCTCGAAGCAGACCCAGAAGCGTCCGCTGATCATGCCGGTGATATTGGAGATTTAGACCTGGCCGATGTGACGGGCCGATGTCCGGTGAAATCCCTCCGAGGAGGCGAAGCGTGGGCGACGCGGAGGCCATTGCTTCAGCAAGCAGACGCTGGTAAAGTTCAGGCGGCCGGAAGAGGAGGGCGTTGTGAATCGCCGCCAAGAGATAGCTGCTTGGTTGTTCGGCGTGCTTGCTGCGGTAGCTCTGTTGGTAACCGACAACGGTATTTGGGCACTCGTCGTGCTAGCGGGTCTCACAATTCTGAGCCTGCGAGATCGTCAAAAGAGAAGGCGGAAGCAAGAGAACTCTATTCAAGCTGTCACTCCCAAACACCACGAACCAGCTCAGCCAACTCCAGAAGCTACCCTGAGGAATGTGACGCCCCATAGCCTTGCTGTTGGAATGCTACAGCTAGTGCGCGATGGCGGGAATATGTGGAGAACGCCGGACATCGAAATTCCTCAAGAAGCAGATGCAGCCGTCGCGATTGCCTGCGAGTTCTACGAACTTCGGATTTTCCTCGACCTGCTAAAACAGCGATTTGGGTCTGGCATCTCGAAGCTGGTTGAAGCAAGTTTCGCCAGTATTGTGGATGATGTCGATGGTCTTGCGATATTTTCCAGAGTCGACGCAGCGATTGTCCGCTCTCGTCGCCGTGGCCCCATTACTCAAGACAAGACACGAGAACTGGAAAGTCCCGAGAACGCCGACCTGAGGCTTGATCTCCAAGTTGCCGACCAAATCCTAAGTTTCTTCGGAGAATCCGATGAACAAAGGCGGGCGGTTCGTTTTCCGTTGGCGCAGTCGTTGAGCCGTGCACGTATTTCAGCCCAACACCTTTTTCCCGAATTTGTAGCGAGGCCAGATTTCGATCCCCTTTCCGTTGTGATGGTGACACGCGAAACCATGTACAAAGGAACGACGAATCGCTGGAATGAGATGCCTGGCTGCTTTGATAGACACCTGCAAAGGAAGGAAGGCAATGTTCTCTTTCCAGTCTCGGAACGTCAGCCGACAAAAGAGGCAATCCGCGAGGCGCGTGCCAAGGACGAGTCCGATCTGGAGAGGCTTCAGAAGGACGTAACAGCGGCGCTACAAATTACCGAACGCTTTGGCGGTCAACAGACGATTCCCAGTGGGGTTCTCCTTGATTTCCTCCAGAAAGAACTCGACCCGTTAATGCGGAGGACAGCCGAGATTGGTGAACCAGCCCGCGGATTCTTCAAAGTGCTGGAGAACATCCGCGATGTCAGTTTCGAATCTCTCGCAGGTCAGCGGAATGACCTAAAGTCAGATATAGAGTCACTAAAAGATGCCTTGCAGGAGCAGTTCAACTCGTTCGTTGCGCAGATATGGCGCCACGACACATCTATCACGCCTGAGGAAATTACACCAGCGCTTCTATGCGAAAGCACAGACACCATAGAGGGTGTTTGCGAGTTCCTTCAGCGGCAAAATCCCGAGCTTCTTAGACTACTGTGCGAAGGTTCGGTGAAGCTCCTGCAGGATGCCACGCAGCAAGGCTTTGATCTACAGTGCGCCGACGAAAAGTTATCTCTGCTCAGGAATTGCTCCGCCGGGGCAAAGTCAATGTCTACCGACTAAAGCGATTCTCCTTATCGAGTTTTGTCTTCGGGTTGAAAAGTTCTTATCGGGTACCGTTCAGACCAAACCTTTCTTCTTGCAGTAGAAGCAACGCTCGAAGCGCGTGATCTGTGCCTTTCCGCTCTTGGTCGCTCGCACACAGCAATCCAGTTCCCACACGTCTTTCCAGCCAATATGCTTGCCACCAAAGTGCAGCCGCTTTTCAAGCCGTGGCAGAACACGCTGTTGAAGCTGGTAATCGTTGGGAATGACGACCAGCCCCGAAAGGTCGTGGCAAACAAGTCTTGTACTCTGCCGAAGATACTGCTTTATCTCAGCGATGAAGTGGTCACCGTTCGCCGTGACAACGATCCACTTCCGGTCTGAAGCTACTTCTACGATCTCTCGGTCGCTGGCCTTCTCGGTCAATCCTGCCTGCTCAAGAGTGATGATGCGAGAGTGCGGAAAGAACGCGGCTGCTTTTCTGGAATCGTTATCGAATATGAATCTGTAGCCGGTCACGCAGCAGTGTGGTCCCAATCGAAGTAGGTTCGAGCTACAAGCGAAAGCATGGCTCGGCCGCAAGGCGACCGCGTTGCTTCACTTCATCGGCCAACTGTTGCATGGATTCTGCTGTGATGGTCCGCCCTTCGCCGCGGGCGAGAGACGCTTCTGCCGTGTCAACCGCCGCAAGAATTTCGGCGCGGGCGCGCTCCTTTTCCTCCCACAGCGACAATGCTTCCCGCACGGCGTCTTCGGGACGGTGAAATCGTCCCGACTCAATGGCCTGGCGTATAAACGCCTCCTGATCGGGACTTAATCGCACTTCCATGAACATAAGGGTAAGTGCGCAGAAATGCAGTGTCAAGCAACGGCTGTCCGTGGCCGGAATATTCGCGAAAGGTCTTAGGCCAGCGGATTTGTCCAACGCAATCCGGGGAATCTCGCGAAGTCTCGATCCGTCGTATAAAGCACACCGCCATATTCCATTGCTAAGGCAGCCAGTTGGGCGTCGGTGACCAGCGGTCCCAATGCTTGTCCTTCAACAATCATCTGCCGCAGAAGCGGCCAATGGTCATCGACCACCGCTAAGAGACGAACGTTCGGCTGCTCCAACCAAAGGTCCACGACAGCGGTTGCGTCCGTGATCGAACGGCGGAATCCCGGCACGTGCGGATTGGTCACGACTCGGAGAAACGCTCCAATGGTCTGCCACGGCAATCCCACGAGTTCAGCATCAGAAAAAGCATTTTCCACCCACGCCCTTGCTTTCGCGTGATGCAGCGACGCTGCCCCATACGCGTAGAGCAGAATGTTGACATCCAGAATTTTCACCGATGATAGGGACCTTCCAGTGCTTCGAGGAGGTCGCCAATATTGTCGAAGTTGAGACCTGCGGGCGGGCCCAGATCCCATGGCTTAATCACAAATGGCTTTCGCGGCTGGACGCTTCGAAGCCATCAAGCCGAGACGAAGAAAATGGTTGACGACCTGTTTGAAAGAAGCGCCGGAGCGCCGGCTTTCTTTATTTAAAAGCCGGGCGACATCGTCATCGAGGGAAAGAGTAGTTCGCACATCATGATGCTATATTCATAGACATCATGATGTCAAGCCATGATCGTTTTATCGAGAACGACTTTGCTGAGATACTAAGTGCTGATTGCTGGCTGCTCTCCGCGGTACATGTCCGCTCGGAATCTGTATCGTGTCGCCTGGACGCCCCTAAACTTAAATCTCCCCGCAAGTAACGTTCCTGATTACTACTCAGCCTTTCCAACGATAGGCGTCTGGCTGGGGTAAGCCGATGTGGGCGAGCACGCGATTCGCGAACTCATGGGCCATGTCGTCAGCAGTGGCCGGGTGGGTATAAAAGGCGGGAATCAACGGGAAGATAGTCGCACCGGCATCCGCTGCGCGGTACATGTTGCGGATATGGATTTTATTGAGTGGGGTTTCGCGGATGCACAGCATGAGGGGTCGCTTTTCCTTGAGGCTCACGTCGGCGGCTCGCTCGATCAGTCGTGAAGCGATGCCATTGGCGATACGCGCCAAAGTGCCGACGCTACATGGGATGACGACCATCGCGTCCGCCGGGTAGGAACCGCTGGCAACGTTGGCGGCAATGTCGGCGTTCGATTGCTGATGAATTTTGCGGGAAGGCTTTTCCAGGAGTTGCGCAACGAGTTTATCGCGGCCGCGCAAGGCAAGCTCCTCGGCCATGACGCGTAGAGCGCTATCGGAGGCGATGAAGTTTACGTTCCGAATTCGCTTGTCGCGTTCGGCCGCGAGCAGGAAGTGCTTCAAAAAGAGCGATCCGCTGGCGCCAGTTGTAGCAACGGTCAGATTGGCGGGCGGTTCGGTGGACAAGCGATTCTCCGTAAGAAGTCGGACAAACGATCTCTGAGCATAGGGACGCGGCGGAGAAGAAGTCAAGGAACGGGAAAAGTGGCAGGAGATACGTTCCGCAGGACGGGCGAGGACGCCCGTCGCTCGATCGCCGCATGCCAACGGTGTAGTTCGGTCCAGAAGATATAAATGGCGACAATCACCAGTTCGCGATTTCGTAGAAACGCCGATCAGGTTCGGGCTTTGGCTGCGATTGAGCCTGAAGTTCGAGCTTGCGACCAGACTTGGCGGCGAAAATATCTTCAGGAATACACCCAAGCTTTCCGGTCTTACGAGACTGTCCTCGGATCCGAAGAACTCGACACAATCATTGCGGACGCCAGCATAATTCTAGTCGGCGACTACCACGCATTGCCTGCTTGCCAGAAGTACGTTGCAGAGTTGATCAAAGCCTCTGCGCGGGAAAAAGATCGTCCGGTGGTCCTGGCAGTGGAAACGGTCTTCGCGCGCGATCAACATATTCTTGATGAATGGTGGCAGGGAGAGATTGGCGAACGAGAACTGCGCCAGCGCATTCGGTTCGACTTGGACTGGGGATACGATTGGGATCCGTTTTACGAGTTACTGCTGTCGGCCCGTAAGAACGCCGGTGCCGTTTTCGGCCTCGATTGCATGCCCCGGGAAGATTTGCGCAAGATTGGCATTCGCGACCGGCATGCTGCACACAAGATCGCCGAGATTCGAGAACGCCATCCTGACGCAGTCATAGTTGCTTTAATCGGCGAGTCCCATCTCGCGCCATCGCATTTGCCCGCGCTCGTAGACAAGAATTTGCCACAAGAGAATGTCATTAAGGTTCTGCAAAACGTGGATGCTCTGTATTGGAGCGCATCTCGAGAGAAAGACGATGTACAAGCTGTCCGTTTAAAAGAAAATACGGTTTGCGTGTTCAATTCCACGCCGCTAGAAAAATATGAGAGTTACCGGCTTTGCCTCAACCGATGGCGAAGGAATCAGGATGAAGAACTCGACTTCGCGCCTGTAATTTACGAATTGATTGACCGGTTGCTGCGATTTCTTGACATTGATCGCTACTCTTCTCGCAACGGGAAACAGCCAAAATTCCTGATTGATTTGTTGCCTGAAGTTTACGGCCCGTCAACAGTCGAATTCCGGAAGCTGCTGATCCGGAACAAAGTAACCGACGAAGAATCAAAAATACTTTTTCAGCAATTAGAAGAGCGCGGATGTTTGTATTGGCCCCAACTCAATACTCTTGTTGCCCGCGAAGTCCGGATTGACGTCGTCGCCGAAGAGGTTGCCCGTTTCGTGCATCACGCGTGCCAAGGGTTCTCTTTGCGTTCGGACAAGTGGAAGACGGCTGACTCGGAAGATCAGTTCTATTCGAAGGCGCTTGAACATGCGCTGGTTTACTTGGGTTCGCGAATACTTTCGCGAGCGGTGACGGCGGACCCACTAGCGGAATGCAGGGACGAGACACCTTCCAACAACAACCCACCACGTTCCCGCCAATCGGGTCATGCGCTCGGCGTTGCCTTGTATGCAGCGCACCTTCGTGGTGACTTGGCCAGGACAGATCTTAAGCGGCTATTCCTCTTCTCCATCAAAGAACCGGGGAGGGCCACTGAGCTTTGCTCACAACTCTGTAAGAGGTTGCGATTGAGTCTGTAAAGATGCAGGCTTGGCGCGCATCCCAGACAAACTTCCAACGATCAGGTAGCGAGTAGGGGTCCTTCGACTTGGTTCTTCTTCGCAAGCGAAGAAGAACAGGCGCTCAGGCAATGATCAACTATCTGAATTTGACTGCCGCGAGGGTCGAAGTATTGTTTCCGTAACTGCTTATACCTTCACTGAAATTCCAATCCTTTGCCCGTGCTGTAGAATCCCGCTATCTTAAGTGCGGGCGTCCCGATGAATTCCAAGTCACTTCGAAAATTGTTTCAGCAGGTTCGCGACGGCGATGTTTCGCCCGACGACGCGGTGGAGCAATTGCGACACTTGCCATTCGAGGACTTGGGATTCGCCAAGGTTGATCACCATCGAAGATTGCGGACTGGGATGCCGGAAGTGATCTTCGGCCATGGGAAAACGCCCACACAAGTAGCTCATATCTTCGCTAGTTTGGCGAAACACGGCGGCAACGTCCTGGCCACCCGCGCGAATGAAAAACAGTTTGCGGCAGTGAAGAAGAAAGTCCCTCGCGCCAAATATCATAAATCAGCCCGCGCCATCGTCCTGCGTAAGGATGAAACAATTTATGGAAAGGGGTTAATTACTGTAATTTCCGCGGGAACCAGCGATATTCCAGTTGCCGAAGAAGCCGTGATCACGGCGCAGATCATGGGAAATGAGGTCGAATCTCTATACGACGTCGGAGTCGCCGGCATTCACCGTCTATTGGCAAATCGAAGCGTTTTGACCCGCTCGCGGGTTTTGATTGTGTGTGCGGGAATGGAAGGAGCCCTCCCGAGTGTCGTGGGTGGCTTAGTCGGAGTGCCAGTCATTGCCGTGCCAACCAGCATTGGATACGGAGCTTCTTTCAAAGGTTTGGCGGCGCTTATCGGCATGATGAATTCGTGCGCTTCGAATGTAAGCGTGGTGAATATTGACAATGGGTTTGGGGCCGGTTACGTGGCGTCGCTGATCAACCGCCTGTGAGGGCAGTTCCGCATAGAAGCTCTTCGCATCCCGTCTTGTTAGACATTATTCGTTATCACGATTATACTCATAACAATGAGTGTTTCATTCCGAGAGCACGCTAGCGCACCTTTGGCAGAGAAGGCTTTTGTCGCTATACTGCGCGTTGCCGACGGATTGGAGCAGCAGGCTGCCGCTATGCTTAAGAGATACGGCCTCACATGCAACCCAGTACAATGCTCTGCGGATTCTTCGCGGCGGGGGGCCTGGCGGCTTGGCGTGTAGCGAAATCGGGGATCGAATGATTAATCATGATCCTGACATAACGCGACTTCTAGACCGGTTGAAACGCCGCGGACTCATTTCGCGAAGAAGAGGACAGAAGGACCGCCGGATCATTAAAACTCTTATCACTCCTTCTGGCCTCACTTTGCTTGAGACGATGGACGGACCGATCGAGATTTTTCATCGTCAATTACTGGGCCGTGTAAACAAGAAACGACTTAGAAATTTAATCGGAATGCTGGATGAGTGTGAAGGAATACTTGGAAACCGAAGATAAATCTTGACTATGCTTTGATCAAGGCTGCGTCAATCAAATCTGCGTCAGAGGAGAAGTGAATGGACAACTTGAACATGCGATCCTGCGGCATTGCCATACTCCGCGTGGTTGTGGGTGTCGTTTTTCTGTTTCACGGCAGGCAAAAACTGTTTACATTTGGCTTTCACGGGGTCGGTGGAATGTTCGCCCACATGGGCATTCCTCTACCCGCGGTGTCGGCCGTCGTGGTTACGCTGGTCGAATTTTTGGGGGGATTGGCTCTTCTTGCAGGGTTGGGCACGCGGGTTGCCGCAGCGTTACTGGCCATTGATATGGCCGGTGCAATTCTATTCGTCCACGCGAAGAATGGTTTTTTCGTACCTGCGGGAATCGAGTTTCCACTGACCTTGCTTGCCGCGAGTCTGTGCCTGATGCTCGCAGGTGCTGGCGCACTGTCGACCGATGGAATCTTTCACAGAAAGTCCTGACGGCAAGTGACTACTTTCTCGCTTTCCTTTCACGCCGGGATAGATCGTCCAAGTGCAGAATGGCGGCGGCAGCCGCGTATCGGACGCCCTGCTTGGGATCATTCAGGGCATCCGCAATCTTCTCGATGGCAGATGAGTCACCGCGCTTGGCTACGGCTTCAAGCGCGGCAATTCGAACGAGCTCGCTCTTGTCGGCAACAGCCTCCTGCGCGAGCATATTCTGTGTCACCGGATCGGGGTCATCGGCAAGAACCTTTGCTGCGGCGGCGCGAACTGGGGCGCTGCTATCTTTGGTAACCGTTCTAACGGCGGTGTATCCAATGTCGCCAAATGGAATGTATCCAATTCCCTCCCTTAGTCCGAGAAGCGCCATCTTTTTCGGATCCTTCAACATGGCTACCTGACCGGAAATCATTCCGCTGCCCTTTCGGTCTCCGGTCAATATTGCGTAGTACGCATCGTAGGAGCTTGTTTCTTTGAGGCTGAGTAGGGAATGGGCGGCAGCTAATACCACGGTCAATTCTTTATCCGCTAGCGCGTCTTTCAAGCTTGGAATGGCAGAAGTGGCACGCAATTCACCCAATGCGGTTGCAGCGGCTGTCCTAACTTCGGCGTTAGGGTCGCTCAACGCGAGGGTGGCAAGTGCAACTGCGCGCTTCTCGCCCCGTAAGAGCGAGAGAGCGCGGACAGCGGAAGCACGATGGTCGGCCCCCTTTTCTTTGGTTCCGGATCTAAGAAGATCCCATGCCTTGCTTGCGAGCGTGGTTTTGGGCTCTGTTTTTGTGACTGGCTGCGGCGTGACCTGAGCATCGAGAAAGGTGGGGAAAACACATGCCGCCAATAGAAGAACATTGGCGGCTTTCAAAGCGCTAGCCACGAAGATGCTCGATTCATAGTCGCTCCGTATTGATTACATTGGGCGCTTAATAGTTGCCCGTTTCACGGAGCGATCCTTTTCGGACGGATTCTTTTTGCTGCGATTCTTTTTAAAGACCCGTTCAAAAATCTTGTCAATGTTCTTGAGCTGCCGCTTCAAATCGAACGCGCGCTCGATTTGCGGCACAGGAACCCGGCTGGTGATTTCCGTATCTTTTAAAACCAGATCTCGCAGGTTCAGTCCTTCTTTCCAGGCTTTCATGGCGTGAGATTGCACCAAACGATAGGCGTCTTCGCGTGACAGTCCGTTTTCAACCAGGTCCAGCAGAAGCTGGCCACTGAAAACAAGGCCGCCGGTGCTTTCCAGATTCAACTTCATTCGCTCGGGATAAACGAACATCGTGTCTATGAGGTTGGTGGTTTTGTCGAGCATGTAATCCACGAGCGTGGTGGAGTCTGGGATGATTACCCTCTCCACCGACGAATGCGATATATCGCGCTCATGCCACAAGGCGACATTTTCAAAGGCGGCTTGCGAATTCGATCGCACAATCCGCGCCAATCCACTAATTTGTTCGCAGGTCACGGGATTGCGTTTGTGCGGCATTGCCGACGAGCCTTTTTGTTTTTCACTGAAGTACTCTTCCGCCTCGCGAACTTCGGTACGCTGCAAGTGACGGATTTCAACTGCGATCTTATCCAGCGTGCAGGCGATTACGGCCAGTGTCGCCATATAGTTCGCGTGACGATCGCGCTGGATAACCTGAGATGAAATCGGAGCCGCATTCAATCCCAAGCGTTTGCAGATTTTCTCTTCCAGTTCCGGGCTGAGGTGGGCGAATGTTCCGACCGCCCCTGAAAACTTTCCCACCCGCATATCCTCAGCGGCGCGCTCGAACCGAACTATATTGCGTTGAACTTCCGCGTACCAATTTGCCAGCTTAAATCCGAAGGTAATAGGCTCAGCATGGACCCCGTGAGTTCGGCCCACCATCGGCGTGTCTTTAAATTCCCACGCGCGCCGCTCCAGAGCCTTTGCCAGCGCTAACAAATCTCCGGCAATCACTGCCGAGGATTCTTTAATCAATAGCGCTTGAGCGGTATCCACAACATCGTTCGAAGTCAGCCCGTAGTGAAACCAGCGAGCCTGGGGACCTACGATCTCGGCAACCGCGGTGGTAAACGCGATCACATCGTGGCGCACCTCCGCTTCAATCTCATGAATGCGGTGCAACTTGAAGCCGGCGCGTTGTTTGATGACCTTCGCCGCCACTTCGGGGACCAATCCGGCTTCGGCGAGAGTTTGAGTGGCGGCCACTTCAACTGCCAGCCAGGTGCAGAAGCGATTCTCCTCGCTCCAAATTTTGCCCATCCCGGGGCGCGTATAGCGTGAAATCAAAGTTCCCTCATTGTGTTGCCATAAAAACTCAAGGACTAGGGATTCTAAATGCAGGAGGATGCGGATGACCAGTGCGGGGTTGTGGCATATCCCCCGAGTTGCGATGGATGGCCTTGGAATTTTCGCAAACGGAAAGGTCATGATGACTATCGTGAGCCGCATCTCGATTTTTATAATCGGATTATATGTCGTGATACGATATAATTATAGTTGCGATACGACCCAATTTGCCCATGGTAAGACGACTCACTCTGGCTGATTATCAGGCGCTGGCAGAACTTCGCCATCAGGTACGCCTTTTCCTGCACTTCAGCGAGGAAGCAGCCCGCAACAGCGGTCTGGAGCCACGCCAGCACCAACTCATGCTTGCCCTCAAGGGGCTGCCAAAGGAGGTGCGACCGACGATTGGCGAACTGGCGAAGCGCCTGCAAATTCAACATCATAGCGCGGTCGAGTTGGTAAATCGACTGGCATTAGGCGGTTTTGTGCGCCGTCACCGGGGAGACTTTGACCGGAGGGAAGTTTTTCTCCTTTTGACCCCCAAAGGCGATCGCGTTCTGCGAAACCTGTCACTCCATCATCAGTCAGAACTCCGAACGCAGGGCCCTGAGTTGTTCGCTGCGTTGAAACGGGTCATTCAATCCAATAGGCAATCTCGCCATGGAACCGGATGAGCTTCGGGTAGAAATCCCGGGCAGCGAAAATCAGAAAAGAGAAGGATAAAAGGATCCAGAAATGTTCACGAATAAAGACAATTCTGCCAATGTGACGGGCAACACCGTCAAATCCCCTCCCGCAACTATCGGCGTCACAGGAACGCAAGTTGGGGATGTAAGAGCAGCAGAACCGGCGCAGTTTCGCATGGTAATGGTCTCGTTTTTATCTGCCGGAGTTGGTTTGCTAGCGGGTCTGATTGCCTTCCTGCTGTACCGTCTGATTGGACTGTTCACCAATATTGTTTTCTACCATCGCTTTGTCGCGGACTTCACGAGCGCCCGTCACAATCAACTGGGTCTATGGGTGATTGTCATGCCGGTGATTGGCGGCATTATTGTCGGCATCATGGCCAAGTACGGCACGCCGAAGATCAAGGGGCACGGGATTCCTGAAGCCATGGAGGCAGTTCTCGTCAACCGCAGCCGCATTGCTCCGCGAGTCGCGATCCTTAAGCCGATTTCAGCGGCTATTGCGATTGGCACGGGCGGTCCGTTCGGCGCCGAGGGGCCCATCATTCAGACGGGCGGCGCGGTCGGCTCGCTGGTTGGCCAGATCTTCCACACCACCGGTTCGGAACGAAAGGTTCTTTTGGCGTGCGGCGCGGCGGCGGGTATGTCCGCTACGTTCAACACGCCGATTGCAGGCGTGATTCTGGCCATCGAACTTTTGCTGTTCGAATTTAAAGCGCGCTCGTTTATCCCACTGGTGATTGCCAGCGTGCTTGCAACGGCGGTACATATGCGGCTTTTGGGCGCGGGGCCTATGTTTCGGGTTACTCCGATGGATTTCGGAGTTCCCCATGCCCTGCCGTTTTACTTGATCCTCGGGCTTGTTTGCGGAGTGGCCGCGGTCGGTTTCAGCAAGCTGCTTTACTGGACGGAAGATCAATTTGAAAAACTGCCCATTGACGAGTTGTGGTGGCCTGCAATAGGCGCGCTGGGCCTGGGAATTATTGGCTACTTCGTTCCTCGCGTCCTCGGCGTCGGTTACGACACGATTGGCGATATTCTTAACGCGAACCTCGCGTTTAAGTTGCTCGTTGTCGTAATGGTCGCCAAGGCAATTGCGCTGGTCGTGTCACTGGGTTCGGGCACTTCTGGAGGATTGCTGGCGCCGATGTTCATGTCGAGCGCGGCTCTAGGCGGATTGTTCGCCATGGGCATAGACAAAATATTTCCCGCCGCACAGCTTTCCCCCGGAGCCTTCGCGCTGGTGGCCATGGGCGCCGTCTTTGGGGCCGCTTCCCGTGCGACTTTTACCTTCATCATTTTCGCTTTTGAAATCACCCGTGATTACAACTCGGTTCTGCCACTGATGCTGGTTTGCGTAATCGCGGACGGCATCGCGATGCTACTTATGCCACGAGCGTCCATCATGACTGAGAAGCTTGCCAGGCGCGGCTTGCGAATTGACCAGAACTACGAAACGGACGTGCTTCAACAGATGGTCGTTTCCGAAACTATGGATAGTGAACCACCTACCATCACCGGCGACATGCGAATCCAAGAGCTCGCAGATCGGCTCGCGAAACATGATCCCTTAGTGAGCAGGCATCAAGGAATTCTCATTGTGGACGCAGGGGGGAAACTTGCTGGGGTCATTACGCGCGGAGATTTATTTCGAGCTCTTTCGAAGGATTCTACCGGCCAGATGAGCGTGCTCGAAGCCGGCACGTCTCGGGTCATCGTGACTTATCCAGACGAAGGGCTGCATGAAGCGTCCGCCAAAATGCTGCGCAACAATGTTGGCCGCCTTCCGGTCGTTGACCGGCAAAATTCTGGCAAGGTAGTCGGATACCTCGGACGTCCCGGAATTATGGCTGCACGTATGCGCCGGCTTGAAGAGGAACATGTACGCGACCCAGGCTGGATACGGCGACGGCAGAAGAATGGCGCGTAAGCAAGAGCCGGGCAGGCCGGGGCGTTCTCGCGGACGGGCGAGGACGCCCGTCTCTCCATTGCGCGTGCGTAGCATTTACGCAGACGGCATTTTGGATCCGTGCTGGAAGTGATATTGCAGTATTTTCGCCGCGATGGCCGGGCTCATTCTAGATTCCGACCCTTCTACCGCGCGCACAATCTCTCCCCGGCAAACAACTTCGGCGTCGGACAATCCTGCAATTTCCCGCGGTAACACGAGATTGATCTCCAATTGAACATTCGGGGAGATCAGCTCTTCGGCGCGGAACAACATTCCCGACCGGCTGATATTTTCGGTCGTGCCACTGTGCCAATTCTGCTCACCCAGCGGGCGATATTTCAGCGGCAACTGAAGCGAAAAACGTTTGGCGCGGAAGGATGAGAGGGCATCTTTGCGATCACGCGTTGGTCGAGCCGGGCGAATTTCACGAAATGACATTACAGCCTCCTGAGGGAGTGGAGTATCAAGCAACTCCCGGACCTTGGCTTTCAGGTCCGGGAGCGTGAAGGGTTTCTGGAGCAGCGTGATACCTGCGTCCAGTGTGCCGTTGTGGCCTATCGCATTTTCTGTGTAGCCGGACATATAAAGCACTCTCACCTGGGGTCTGTCTTTCGAGATCCGAACCGCGAGTTCACGACCATTCATGCCCGGCATGATCACGTCGGTGAGAAGAAGATGGATGAAATCGGGATAGGATTCCGAGACTCGAATCGCCGCATCGCCCTCGGGAGCCTCGATCACTGTGTATCCCTGATTGCGTAAGTAGTCGCTGGTCAACCTGCGCAAGTTCGGCTCGTCTTCCACAACAAGGACAGTCTCGTATCCTTCATTAATTTTTTGAGCCGGAAGGGCAGGCTGTGCAACTTCATGTTCGCGATCGGCAACCGCGCGCGGTAAATAGATTTTGAATGTGGTGCCTTTTGCTGGCTCGCTGTAAACCCAAATAAAGCCACCACTTTGTTTAATGATTCCGTAGACGGTCGAAAGCCCGAGCCCTGTTCCTTTGGCGCCCTTAGTACTGAAGAACGGTTCAAAGACGTGCGATTGTGTTTCCGCATCCATTCCAACGCCGCTGTCGCTGATTGCCAGCATGATGTACTCGCCGGGCGCGGCGGATGCGTGGAAGCGCGCATAGCTTTCGTCAAGTGTGACATTGGCTGTCTCAATGGTGAGCTTGCCGCCTTGCGGCATGGCATCCCGGGCATTGACCGCGAGGTTCATGATGACTTGCTCGATCTGTCCGGGATCGGCTTTGACTGCTCCCAAGTCAGTGGCCGGGGCCATTACCAGATCAATATCCTCCCCGATCACGCGGGTTAACATTTTCAGGTTCTCGCTGACCAGATCATTCAGGTCGAGAACTCTCGGCATAAGCATCTGTTTGCGGCTAAACGCTAACAGTTGCCTTGTAAGCGCGGTCGCGCGGTTTGCGGCCTTGGCAATCTCCTGTGCAGGCGGCCGAAGGTCGGGGTTGTCGCCGATTTTTTCCAGCAGGAATTCCGAGTAGCCCGATATCACCATCAGAAGGTTGTTGAAGTCGTGAGCAATGCCTCCGGCTAACCTGCCCACAGCTTCCATCTTTTGAGATTGCCGTAATTGCTGTTCGAGGGAATAACGCTCGGTGACGTCCTCCGCAAAGAGTTCGAAGAAAATCGTGTTGCGCTCGGCGCGGATCGCCCTGCCGGAGAGGCGCAAGCTTGTACTGACCCCATCTTTTTTCTTCCATTCCGCGAGCAGCCCGTTAAAAGATTGCAGAGAACGGAAGTAGTCCGCGACCTTGAACCATTCCTGCGAGTCCGCGTATAGGTTTGCGACGTTCATTCCAACCAGTTCAGAGGCAGTCACGCGGCCGAGCATGGAAACCAGTGCGGGGTTGGCGTCGAGAATGATCGCATCCGCGTTGCAGCGGCAAATTCCGTACGGGGCATTCATCACCAGCGAGCGGAAATTGGATTCCGAGCGCCGCAGGCCTTCCTGGGCGGAGCGCAACGCGGCATTGAACGAGCAAATAAGGAGGGCAACAAATACAAACAGCGTGAGATGTATGATTGCCTTGCGGTAGTCGGCGGGGGATCGCGCTCCAACAAAAGAAAAATATGAGCTGACGGTGAGCGCAAAGGAAGTGGCAACCAAGCCGGGCTTCCAGCCGCCATACCAGGCGCTGACCATGATGGCGACGGCAAAAACGACCAACCGGCTTTCTACTACGTCAGATAGCAAAAACGCGGGTATTATGGCCAGAATGATGCTGAGGACGGCAACTCCGTAGCGCAATGCCGCAGCGCGGGCGGGGGCGATGTGGCGTTTGCGGAGAAGAGGGGGCTTCACTCGCATATTCGCCATCGTAGTGCCGGAATGGGAATGGCCGCGAGTTACGAGAGGGCATGTTGCGGTTGGCGGCTAGGACGTGCCAGACACGACTAATGCCACAGGCAACTGGGAATCGTGAATCGTCATCGCGGTTAAAAAATCATCAGCTCCGCAATTTAACTTTAATTATGAATATCGGATTATTCGGTGGCACTTTCGACCCGATTCACAAGGGCCACGTGGCATTGGCGCGGGCGGCGAGAGATCATTTCAATCTCGGTCGCATCGAATTCGTTCCGTCCAATATTCCACCCCACAAGGCGCAGCAGCCTATGGCTTCTTATTTCCATAGGTACACAATGGTGGCGTTGGCGACCATGAGCGAGAAGGCGTTTCTGCCCTCACTCCTCGAAGCTCCGGACGTGAATGCTGAAAGCGGTAGTTCGCGGGCGCAGGACCGAAAAAAATCTCCGAACTACAGCATTGATACGGTAATGCGTCTGAAGAAGACACTCAAGAAGGCGGACAAGCTTTTCTTTCTAATTGGGATGGATGCATTCAAAGACATCGCGAAATGGCGTGAAGCCGAAGCGCTCTTTCGAGAATGCGAATTTATTGTGGGCAGCCGTCCCGGATATTCACTCGCCGACGTTGCCAATGCGCTGCCCGAAAAATTGCGGCCGAAAGCCGCCGCCACGAAGCCTTTCGCGAAACAACTCGCCGACGGCGATTTGGCATTGACTGGCGCCACGCTGCATCTTTTGGGAGATCTCAATGAGGAGGCTTCCGCAACCGTCATTCGACAAGCGGTAAAGGCTAAGCGGTCTTTAGCGAAGTTTCTGGACCCGGCCGTAGCCGAGTACATCCGGAAGAATGGGCTTTATAAGGGGCTGTGACTCACAGGAAAAGTGCGATGGCATCCATTAGCCCGGCACGTGAGTGCTGGGTGAGTCGAAGGATGCGGAAGAGTCCCGCCAGGGACGGCACTACCTCGCCGTCTGAAATCAATTCCCCAAAATCGCCATCTTCTTTCCGACTCTCTTCAACACCTCCAGCGCCTGTTGCAATTCTTCTGTTGCATGCGTTGCGGTCACAATGGTTCGGATGCGGGCTTTGCCTTCCGGAACGGTTGGGAATGCGATTCCTGTTCCCATAACGCCTTCTTTGAACAATTCGCGGGAAAAATCCATGGTGAGTTTGCCGTCGCCGATGATTATCGGCGTGATCGGCGTTTCGCTGGCTGGGGTGGTTTTGCCTCCGATATCGAACCCCAGCAATCCCAGCTCTTTTTTCCAGAAGCGAGTGTTCTCCCAAAGCTTTTCGATGCGCTCAGGCTCGTCTTGCAGCACCTCGAAAGCCGCGATGCAAGTTGCCGCGACCGATGGGGGATGTGAAGTAGAAAACAAAAACGGACGCGCCCGGTGGTACAGGAAATCAATTAAGTCTCGCGTTCCGCAGACGTAGCCGCCGAGCGCTCCGATCGCCTTCGACAACGTGCCAACTTGCACGTCTACGCGTCCGTGCACATTGAAATGATCCACCGTGCCTCGCCCGTTGCGGCCTAATACACCGGAGGCGTGAGCGTCATCCACCATCATGATGGCGCCGTATTTCTCGGCGAGATCGCATAGTCCGGGCAGCGGGCCAATATCGCCATCCATCGAAAATACTCCGTCGGTGATCAACAATTTCTTGCCCGGAGCATCTTTCACGCTTGCCAACTGTTCTTCGGCGTGGGCAACGTCTTTGTGCCGGAAGACAAGAATTTTCGCCCGTGACAGCCTTGCGCCATCAATGATGGAGGCGTGATTCAGTTGATCGGAGATGATGAAATCGTCCTTACCGAGGATCGCGGATACAGTTCCCGCATTCGCGGCGAATCCGGACTGAAAGACCACGCAGGCTTCCACATTCTTGAAGCGCGCGATCTTTTCCTCGAGTTCCATGTGAATCTTCATCGTGCCGGCAATGGTGCGCACCGCGCCTGACCCAACGCCATGCTTTCGGGTAGCTTGCAGTGCGGCTTCACGCAATTTCGGATGCGTGGTCAGGCCCAGGTAATTATTAGAAGCGAGATTGATCACCTTCTTCCCGTCGAAGGTGCAGACGGCAGCCTGTTCGTCATCGAGCACACGCAAGCGAAAGTGCGTGCCCTTTGCTTTAAGATCATCGAGTTGTTCGGAAAGGTACGAGAGAGGGTTCGTGCGGGAAATACTTTTCATGCGGGAATGACTACTCCGTCATTTGGTATCAATCCTTAGAATTATGCTCACCGTTTTTCTATCGTCAAACTGGCTTACGGTCTTGGTATCGCTCTTGTGCCCACGATATTGAGCATAGACTTCGTAATCCACGTTGGGAGCGAGTGCCGGGAAATCGTACGCGCCGCTTTCGCCGACGATGTACGTTTTCACTGCCCGAGTGCGAGCGTTCGACAAATAAACCACGGCATCAGGCAATGGGTTGTCCTGGCGGTCCAAGACTCTACCGTTTAAAAAACGTCCAGAACTGGCATCTTTATCCTTGGCATACGAGATTATGGAGCACGCAGCTGTACATATCATCAGCAGAATCAGAGGGAGAATGCGGTTAGTTCTCATGGCTTTGCCCGAGGAGGTTCATCGAACCTACAATTGTAGATGCATTAAAACGAAAATAGAATCGCGCCGTGGCGGATTGAGCAACAGGGGCATTGTTACCCGGCCAATCGTTGCCCGGGCCAATCCAAGGCGAACGGTTTCAGTGGGATGAAGGCAGGACAAGACGAGGACGGGGGAAAACAACACCGGGCGGGGACTGAGAGAAAGTTACGAAAAGTCGCCGTCCTCGGCTTCTTCTTCCTCTTCTTCCTCGTACCCTTCACCCTCGACGGGCTTTAACTCGATAGGATTAATGGTTACAACTTCGTATTCTGTTCCACACTCGGGACAAGAGACTACTTCGCCCTCATCTATTTCGTCTTCTTCAAGATCGAGGTTGGTGTCGCATTCCGGACAGTAAACCAAAACTTGCCTCCGTTCTATGAATTGTCCCCTGCTAATATTTAGTGTCTTACGGGGGTTCAGGTCAAGTGGCCGTTCCAACTTGTCCGGCTTCGGATGATAGTTGATGATACAAGGCTGCTCAAGATCCGAATAAATTATTCCGATAACCCGCAAAACCTGAAAGTGTCCAAATGAATATACGCAATTTGTTCAGGGCCGTTTTTGTCTGCACAGTGCTGCAGTGTTTGGTTACCCCTTTATTATCTCAGGAAGCGCCAGTCGCGCCTGACCCCCAGATTGCAGCGGCACTCCAGCAAGTCTCTGCCGAACGAATTCAGGAGACGATTGCCAGGCTCGTAACCCTCCACACACGGTCAACTTTGTCAGCCCAAGACCCAGCTTCGATTGCGTCCGGACACGGCATTGGCGCGGCGCGCGAGTGGATCAAATCCGAGTTTGAACGCTATTCACGCGATTGCGGCGGATGTTTGGAAGTCAAGACTGACAGTTTCACCGAGGGCCCAGCCAACGAATTCCAACTCCCACTCAGATTACAAATGTATACGCAATAATGAAGGGTACCGATCCAGAAGACGCCAAGCGGATCGTGCTCGTCACCGGGCATTATGATTCGCGCAACAGCGACACGCTCAATATTTCTGATGCCGCTCCCGGTGCCAACGACGAGGGGAGCGGTACCGCCGTAAGCCTCGAATGTGCTCGCGTGTTGAGCAAGCTCAAATTCCCGGCCACTATTATTTTTCTTACCGTTGCAGGGGAGGAACAGGGACTAAATGGTAGCCGCCATTTCGCGCAAATGGCGAAGTCGGAAGGGTGGGACATCGAAGCGGCATTGAACAATGACATAGTTGGCGGCGACCGAAGCCCGCACCAGGATGACACTGTGGTGCGGGTATTCTCCGAAGGCGTACCTGTTGCGGCCACCGAGGCTGAGTTGAAAATGATTCGAAATCTGGGCGGCGAAAGCGATTCCTCTTCTCGCGAGCTGGCACGATACATCGCGGAAGTGGGCCGTGAGTATGCTGGTCCCGTTAAACCCATGCTGATTTTCCGATTGGACCGCTCTCTTCGAGGCGGTGACCACTACTCATTCAATCAACAGGGGTATGCAGCCGTGCGATTTACTGAGTTTCGCGAGAATTTTGATCATCAGCATCAGAATGTACGCACGGAGAATGGCATTGAATTTGGCGATCTACCGAAGTTTGTGAATTACGACTATGTAGCGAATGTTGCCCGATTGAATGCGGCCACGCTCGCGTCGTTAGCGGCGGCGCCAGCGCCCCCGCGAATGTCCGCATAGTTACTACGAACGTCGAGAACGATTCGACGTTGAAATGGGATGCCTTGCCGGGTGGTCGGGCCAAGGGATACGAACTGTTATGGCGCAACACGACCAGTCCCGGATGGGATCATGTCCAACCGCTGGGAAATGTTAGCCAGTTCACATCACCACTGTCGAAGGATAATGTAATCTTTGCGATTCGGGCGATTGACGCCGCAGGACACAAAAGCCTTGCGGTAGTGCCGTCGCCCGAGCGCTGAAGTAGCCGGATAAATGACGACCGATAGGTAGTCGGGCGCATCCAATGGCTCATAACCATGGCTAGAGACATTTCTTCCAACCTGGGATTTCCGCCACTTCGCGGGGCCGTCCGGCAGATCATCATCGCTAGCGGCGCAATCTATGTTGTCATCCTGCTGCTGATGGCGTTCGCGCCGGGGGCAGGCCAGACAGTCTTGGCATTTGGTCTCCTAGACCCGGAGCATATTCGGCATGGATGGCTATGGCAATTCGTCACTTACGCTTTCATGTATGTGGATCCCATTGATTTTGTGCTGTCCCTGCTCGGAGTTTACTTCTTAGGATGGGCGGTTGAAGACCGCGTCGGCTCGGCCCGATTTTATGGATTATTTTTTGGCACCGTAATCCTTTCGGCGATCGCCGGATTCGGGCTTTCGTTCACGCACGTGGTTGCGCAGGGCACCGCGTTTGGTTCCGGCGCGGCTGCCAACGCCATCTTGATGGTGTTTTACATGTTCAACCGTGACGCACCGATCATGCTTTTTCCACTTCCAATCCAGATTCCAGTGAAATGGATTGTTATTTTTATCGCAGCTATCGAAACAGCCTACCTGCTGCTGAACCACTTCGCCCTATTTTACTGTATCCAATTGCTCGGACTGGGTGCGGGATACGTCTGGTACCTCGTATTTTTCACTCGGCCAATTTCGCGCCGATCCTCAAAGCCGTCGGATGGAATGCGCAACGCATATTACCGATGGAAACGCCGCCGCGCAGCCCGCAAATTCGAAGTCTATATGCGCAAGCATGACCGCAAGGTGACATTCGACGAACACGGTAATTACATCCCTCCGGAAGAAGATCAAGGCGGCAAGAAAAATGGCGGATCGAAATCGGGCTGGGTGAATTAGGTCAACTCAGCGGCGTCGGTTTTTTGAGGCTTGAATAGAGTCTCGAAGAGATTCAGAATCGTGCCGACCAGGTTGTGATTCCTCAGCTTTCCTTTGAACCCCAGATCGTGACCTGCGCCTTCGACTGGCATCAGCAGGTGTTTCGCCGGAATCAGCGTCAGGGCTGCTTCCATTTCTTCGATTGAGCCGAATGGGTCTCGCGTGCCGTGCACAAACATCGCGGGCGTTTGCAACTTCGGTAAGTGTTGAGTCCTGAGTTGCAATGGCTTGCGCGGCGGATGCAACGGATAGGAGACCAGAAGCAGTCCATTTACGAGTTGTGGTTCGTCGGCGGCCAGCATCGTTGATTGGCGGCCCCCGTAGGAATGCCCGCCGAGGAAGATGCGTCCTGAAACTTCTTTGCGAAGAGCCGCGACTGCACTCTTTAGACCCTCGCGGTCTCTTGCCGCATCGCCTGGGCGCGGAGGCCCGTAAGGTCTGGCTTGACGGAACGCGAGATCGCAGCGCAGTACCGTGAATCCCGCTACCGCAAAGGTGTCTGCGAGAGCGATCAGCAACACCGACTGGCAGTTTGCTCCGGCGCCGTGGGTGAGGATGAGGCCGTTCCCGTTTGACGTGGTAGGACGATGAATGAATCCACGGACCTCGAGATCGAGAGAAACGTCAGAGAAAGATTCGAGGGTGGACGTCATACATATTCAGATTGATGGAGAGACGGGCGTCCTAGCCCGTCGCCTTGAAAGTTAAAGCGAATGACAGGCGGGGACGCCCGTCCCTCCATCGAGCATATCGAGGGATTCATTTCAAGCCTTTTTCCGCTCTCCGGAACCTACGATTTGCAGGCGCATAAAGTTTGTCGAACCGGTTGACATTCGGGTTCCTCCCACGACGCCAATTACGTCGGCTGGATTTACTGTGCCGCGTCCCACCAATTGTTCTTCCGCAGCAGTCACCATTCCTTCCACGGTGCCTGTTTGAGGGTGGTAAATCGGCTGCACTCCCCAAAGCAGATTCATGCGATTGCAGACGGCAGGAACGTGGCTGAATGCATGAATTACCGGCCGGGGACGAAATTTGGAAATCAACCGCGCCGTATTTCCAGTATCGGTGAAGACCGCAATTGCGGCCATATGAAGATCTTCGGCGGCATGAGCGACCGACTCACAAATCGTCTCTGCAATTGTGAGTGAGTGGCGATCGCGCCGGCGGCGAGGCTGTGTGAATTCGCCCATATTACTTTCCGCCTCGATGATGATTCTTCCCATGATCGCCACCGCTTCCCGCGGATACAATCCACTGGCCGTTTCTGCGGAAAGCATCACCGCATCGGTGCCGTCGAAGATGGCGTTCGCAACGTCACTCGCTTCCGCGCGGGTAGGCCGCGGATGTTCAATCATGGACTCAAGCATCTGCGTGGCAATAATAACCGGCTTGCGCCAGGCGGCCGAGCGGCGAATCACATGCTTCTGTATCACCGGAACCTTTTCCGGCGGCATCTCTACTCCCAGATCTCCGCGCGCCACCATCACGCCATCCGATGCCTCGAAAATTTGCTCCAATTGTTCCAAAGCTTGCGGCTTTTCAAGTTTCGCAATCACCGGAGTTGCGGCGCCATGACTCTTAATAATTTCTTTAACCAGTAAAACATCGGCGGCGGATCGCACAAACGAGAGCGCCACCATATCTACGCCATTAGCCAATCCAAATTCCAAGTCCTCGCGGTCTTTATCCGTCAATGCTGGGATGCTAAGAATGGCTCCCGGCAGATTGATGCCCTGATGTTCGACCAAAAGACCGCCATTGATGACTTCGCACTGAACATCCTTGCCTTTAATACCGAGGACACGTAGTTCAATGCGTCCATCAGAAATCAGAATTCGCGCTCCGGGTTTGAGGTCGCGCGCCAGCGTCTTGAACGTGGTCGAGATGACAGCCGGGGTCCCATCTACTTCACGCGGAGTAATTGTTACCTCAGACCCGGCCTTCAGCATGATCGCCGCGTGATCCTTCAAATTTCCGGTGCGGATTTTGGGTCCTTGCAGATCCTGAAGAATGCAGATCGTTCGATTTTCCGATTCCGCGACCTGACGAAGCCTGCGGATATTGCAGGCGTGGTCCTCGTGACTTCCATGTGAAAAATTTAATCGCGCAACATCCATGCCAAGCCGCATCAGGTCGCGCAACATTTCTTTCGAACTACAGGCTGGACCAATGGTGCAGATGATCTTTGCGTGGCGGGTTGAAGCCACAATACCTGGAATAGAGTTTGGGCTTCCAGATTTCTGGAGATCACGGATCTTTTTCAAAGTTGTTCCTGAATGAGATGGTTGGTAGCGAGGTAATTATAAACGTGTGGAGTTATTGCGGTAGCGTCTTTAAGACATTCATTTGCCGCAGTTCGCGTCCGAGCAGGGTTCGAGGAAAGAGCATGGCATTGAATTCTGCGCCAATGAGGATGACGAGAGAAATCAAATACATCCACACGAGCAGCGCGATACCCACGCCAAGCGATCCGTAGATCACGCTGTAATCGGAATATGCCTGAAGGTACCCTCCGAACAGGGCGGTAGCCGCAAACCACATTGCTGTAGCCAGAGTGGCTCCGGGCAGGACGCTGTGCCAGGGTTGAGTGCGGGGAACGGCATAGTGATAAATCAGAGCGATTACAGCAACGCTAGTGAGGGTGGCGATGGTCCAGCGAACCGCCGCCCACATCAGAAGAACGTAGAGGCCATATTCACCGCCGATGTAATACATGATTCGCAATTCAATGCGATTTCCGAATGCCACGAGCATCGTGGCGAAGGTCATGCGGGATGCCCGCCAAAATGACCAGCAAGAACGCCATCATTCGCTCTTTGACCAGCCCCCAAATTTTGGGAAGTTCGTAAGCGTGGCGGAAGCCTTCCATCCACGAAATCATTACGCCGGAAGCGGTCCACAGCGTGATCAGCGAAGTCGTAATAAGCAGGCCGGCGGAGCGTTGTGAACTATTGGCTTTGAGGTAGTCCAAAGCGCTGGCGCTGCCAGCGGGAAGAATACGGCCAAGCGCGTATGAAATTTCTCGAAGATAGGCTGCCGTCTTTCTCGAATTTGCCAGGACTGAGCCGACCACCAGCAAGGTGGGAAAGAACGTCAGAATCATGGAATAGGCTGAGGCTTTTGCAACAGCAAACGCGTCGTGCTCAAACGCGCGCCAGAACGCCAGCCGCAATAGCCGGGCAAAACGCAGCATGGGCCTCAGAGTAGTGTGGGCAGGCGCAGGACGCAACTGCGAAATTCGCGCAGGTTCCTGAGTTTGCAATCGCTGGGGGTTAGCGTGCATTGGGGCAAAATTTAAGGGCGGTTTTTAAGCCGCCCTCTTAACGTTTTCTAATTCTACTCCGCGGCCAGTTCTTCGGTCTCGCCTTCCGTACGCATCAGTTCGAGCGCGCGCTCGGCTTCTTCGTAGGCTTGCGAAACTTCTTCCTGTACCTTGGCGGCAGCCTCTTCCATTTCTGGCGAGAGGCGGACGTTGCGGTAGTATTCCATGCCGGTTCCGGCAGGGATCAGGCGTCCGACGATTACGTTTTCTTTCAGTCCGCGCAGGTGATCCACCGCTCCCTGAATGGAAGCTTCGGTGAGCACTCGCGTGGTCTCCTGGAACGACGCCGCCGAGATGAACGAATCGGTCGAGAGCGATGCTTTGGTGATGCCGAGCAGCAGCGGCCGGCCCGTTGCCGGACGTCCGCCTTCTCGAATCACGCGCTCGTTCTCTTCGGGGAAGCGGAACTTATCGACTTGCTGTTCCAGCAGGAACGTGGTGTCGCCGACGTCTTCCACCTTGCGCCAACGCATCATCTGGCGAACGATCACCTCGATGTGCTTGTCGCTGATGTTCACGCCCTGCAACCGGTAGACTTCCTGGATTTCGTTCACCAGGTAAGACTGAAGTTCTTTTTCTCCGAGGACGGCCAGAATGTCGTGCGGGTTGAGCGGGCCGTCCATCAGCGGTTCGCCCGCCTTGACGCGCTCGCCTTCCTGCACGTTGATGTGAACGCCGCGCGGAACCGAGTATTCCTTTTCGGTGCCGTTGTCGGCGATCACATACATTTTGCGCTGGCCCTTGGAGACTTCGCCGAACTTCACCGTGCCATCGATTTCGCTGATGACCGCGGTTTCATGCGGCTTGCGGGCTTCGAACAATTCGACCACGCGCGGCAGACCACCGGTGATGTCTTTCGTCTTGGTAGTTTCGCGCGGAATCTTCGCCAGCACGTCTCCCGGATGAGCCGTGTCGCCATCCTGCACCATCAAGTGAGCGCGTGAAGGCATGAGGTAGCGCTTGCTTGCCTTGCCTTTGATCACGATCGCCGGCTGACGCTTCTCGTCCGGCGAATCGGCCACAACGTGACGCGACAGGCCGGTGACTTCGTCCACTTCTTCGTGCAGCGTGACGCCTTCCTGCAAGTCCTTGAACTGCACCGTGCCGCCGATTTCGGTCAGGATGGAGAAGGTGTACGGATCCCACTCGACCATGACTTGGCCCTGCTGAACCGGATCGCCTTCGTTGACCTTGACCTTGGCGCCGTAAACCACTGCATAGCGCTCGCGCTCGCGGCCCTTTTCGTCGACCACCGCGATCGAACCCTGACGGTTCATGACCACCAGATCGCCCGACTTCGACTTCACGGTTTGCAATCCGATGAAGCGCACCGTGCCGTTGTTCTTGGCATCGAGACGCGACTGCTCGGAAACTCGCGATGCCGTACCGCCGATGTGGAAGGTACGCATGGTGAGCTGGGTTCCAGGCTCGCCGATGGACTGCGCCGCGATGACTCCGGTGGCTTCGCCCAGTTCGACGAGGCGTCCAGAGGCCAGGTTACGGCCGTAGCACATCACGCAAACTCCGCGCTTCGATTCGCAGGTGAGCACCGAGCGGATTTTCACCCGCTCGATACCCGCTGCCTGAATCGTGCCCGCGAGTTCTTCGGTGATTTCCTGGTTGATGTCGACGATCACGTTGCCGTCGTAGTCTTTGATTTTCTCGAGCGAAACGCGGCCCACAATGCGGTCGCGCAACGGCTCGATAATTTCGCCGGCTTCGACGATTCCGGCAACGTAGATGCCGTCCACGGTGCCGCAATCGTATTCGCTGATGATGACGTCCTGCGCCACATCGACCAGGCGGCGAGTCAGGTAGCCGGAATCGGCCGTCTTGAGCGCGGTATCGGCCAATCCCTTACGAGCGCCGTGAGTCGAGATGAAGTATTGCAACACGGTCAAACCTTCGCGGAAGTTCGCCGTGATCGGCGTCTCGATGATTTCGCCCGAAGGCTTGGCCATCAATCCACGCATGCCGGAGAGCTGGCGAATCTGCTGTTTCGATCCTCGAGCGCCGGAATCGGCCATGACGTAAATCGGATTGATGAAGCCTTCTTTATCGCGCTGCTGCATCTGTCCGAACATCTCGTCGGCAACTTTTTCCGTGATGCCCGACCAGATTTCGATGACCTTGTTGTAGCGTTCGCCGTTGGTGATGGCGCCGTCGAGATATTGCTGCTGCACGGCGACCACCTGCTTCTCGGCATCTTTGACCAGCGTCTTCTTGTTGTCGGGGATGACCATGTCGTCGATGCCGATCGAGAGGCCGGCCCGGGTTGCGTACCGGAAGCCGAGGTCTTTGACTTCATCGAGCATCTTGACCGTGGTTTCGAGTCCGAAGCGCAGGTAGCAGTAGTTCACCAGCTGCGCCGATACCCTTCTTCTTCAGCAGGCCGTTGATGTACGGCATGCCTTCGGGAAGGTGATCGTTCAGAATGGCGCGGCCCACGGTCGTGTTGATGAACGTGCGCTCGTACTTGCACCGGCTCGGTGTGAGTGATGTCCTGATCGTCGTAGGCGGTGGTCAGGTCAATCACTTCGCCGGTGTAGCGCAGGCGGATCGGCGTGAGCGTTTCCACTTCGCCCGCTTCGAGCGCCAGCAAAACTTCTTCGATGTTGGCGAAGGCGCGGCCTTCACCCTTCGCGCCCGGCTTGCCCTTGGTCAGGTAATAAAGCCCGAGCACCATGTCCTGCGTAGGAACGGTGATCGGATGACCCGATGCCGGCGAAAGAATGTTGTGCGACGACAGCATCAACACGCTGGCTTCGACCTGCGCTTCCGGAGACAGCGGAATGTGTACCGCCATCTGATCGCCGTCGAAGTCCGCGTTGAATGCCGTGCAAACCAGCGGGTGAATCTTGATGGCTTTGCCTTCCACCAGCACCGGCTCGAACGCCTGAATGCCAAGGCGGTGAAGCGTGGGAGCGCGGTTCAGCATGACCGGATGATCTTTGATGACTTCTTCCAGAATGTCCCAGACAATCGGTTCCTGCTGCTCGACCATTTCTTTGGCTTGCTTGATGGTGGTGCAGTGCCCGGTCTGTTCGAGCCGGTGATAGATGAACGGCTTGAACAGTTCGAGCGCCATCTTCTTCGGCAGTCCGCACTGGTGCAGCTTGAGTTCGGGACCGACCACGATGACGGAACGTCCGGAGTAATCGACGCGCTTGCCGAGCAGGTTCTGGCGGAAGCGTCCCTGCTTGCCTTTGAGCGTGTCAGACAAAGACTTCAGCGGACGGTTGTTCGCGCCACGCAGCACGCGGCCACGGCGTCCGTTATCGAACAGGGCGTCGACAGCTTCCTGCAACATGCGCTTTTCGTTGCGCACGATGACTTCCGGCGCGTGCAGGTCCATCAGCTTCTTCAACCGGTTGTTGCGGTTGATGACGCGGCGATAAAGATCGTTCAGATCGGAAGTGGCAAAGCGGCCGCCATCGAGTGGAACCAGAGGACGAAGCTCCGGCGGAATGACCGGGATTACATCGAGAATCATCCAGTTCGGCTTGTTGCCGCTCTTGCGGAATGCCTCGACTACTTTCAAGCGCTTGGTGTATTTGAGCCGCTTCTGCAGCGAGCTCTCGTGCTTCATCTTCTCGCGCAGTTCGACCGACAAGGCCCTCGATGTCGACACGCTTGAGAAGTTCTTTGATCGCTTCCGCGCCCATCATGGCCTTGAAGCCGGCAGGACGGAATTGCTGGTCGAGTTCGCGGAACTTGGCTTCGTCCTTGATGACTTCGCGCTCTTTTACCGGAGCGTCGCCGGGCTCGACCACGACATAAGCTTCGAAATAAAGAACGGATTCGAGATCGCGCAGCGAAATATCGAGCAAGTGGCCGATGCGGCTGGGCAGGCCCTTGAAGAACCACACGTGCGAGCAGGGCGACGCCAGCTCGATGTGGCCGAGGCGTTCACGGCGGACTTTCGAGAGCGTGACTTCCACGCCGCACTTGTCGCAGATCACTCCGCGATGCTTCATGCGCTTGTATTTGCCGCAGAGGCATTCCCAATCGGTTACAGGGCCAAAGATGCGGGCGCAGAACAGGCCGTCGCGCTCCGGTTTGAAAGTGCGGTAGTTGATGGTCTCGGGTTTGGTGACTTCGCCATGCGACCAGCTCCGGATTTTTTCCGGAGAGGCCAGGCTGATGCGGATGGCATCGAAATCGGCGATGGGGTTTGCCAGATCAAAAGGGCTCGAACGAAACAAGGTGTTCCTCCGCTTCCTGCGGCCGTTCGCCGTCGCGGGCGGCTCCTGAAATCTGGTCGTTGGTCGTCGGCCTTTAGTCGTTGTTCCTTGGCCCGCCAGCGAAGCTTGATTCACAGTTTCAAGAGCATGAACCGTGAATCGTTTTTTAAAAATTCGTATGTCGTGCGCGTTGGCCGCCAACGACGGACGGCCAACGGCCAACGACGGGTTTAATCGTCTGCCGCGCTCACCACCGGCTTCTTCTCTCCGGCCTTGATCAATTCCACATCGAGACAGAGCGACTGCAATTCGCGGATCAGCACGTTAAACGATTCCGGCACGCCCGGCTCCATGGCGGCTTCGCCTTTGACGATGGCCTCGTAAATCTTGGTGCGGCCATATACGTCGTCGGACTTCGCCGTCAGCAGCTCCTGCAGAATGAACGCCGCGCCGTAAGCTTCCAGCGCCCAGACTTCCATTTCTCCGAAGCGCTGGCCGCCGAACTGCGCCTTGCCACCCAGCGGCTGCTGGGTGATGAGCGAGTACGGTCCGATGGAACGCGCGTGAATCTTGTCGTCCACCAGGTGCGAAAGTTTCAGCATGTAGATGTAGCCCACGGTGACCGGCTGCTCGAACTTGTCTCCGGTCATGCCGTCGTGCAGGGTGGTCTTGCCCGATTCCGGCAAGCCCGCACTGCTCGCAGCAGCGCTTTGATTTCGCTCTCGCGCGATCCGTCGAATACCGGAGAACCCGTGAACACGCCGCGCTTCAAGAGTTGGCGCGACGGCCATCAATTCTTCGTCGCGGAATCTCGGAAATGTGTCCTGCGCCAGCGTCGTGTCTTTGAACAGCGCTTTCAGTTCGCGCCGGATCGCGTGGCTTCGGCTGAGTTCTCCTCCAGCATCTGCGTGATCTTCTTGCCCAGTTCGTGTCCAGCCCATCCCAGATGGGTTTCGAGAATCTGCCCCACGTTCATACGGGAAGGAACGCCAAGCGGATTGAGCACAATTTCCATCGGCGTTCCGTCTTCGAGGTAAGGCATGTCCTCTTCCGGCAGAATGCGCGCGATCACGCCCTTGTTCCCGTGACGGCCGGCCATCTTGTCGCCGACACTCAGCTTGCGCTTCATCGCGATGTAGACTTTGACCAGCTTGATCACGCCCGGCGGCAGTTCATCGCCCTTGGTCAGCTTGTCTTTGCGCTCGTTGACGATCTTCTTGAGCACATCGATCTGACGCGAAGTCATTTCCTCGATCTCGTCGATCTGCTCATTCACTCGCGGATCTTTATCGGCATACTTAATGCGTTTCAGATTGCGAGTGGAAATGCGCTCGATAGCGTCGCGATCGAGGACCGTGTCCTTGGTCAACAGGCGCTTGTTGGTGCGCTCGTCGTGCAGGTCGGCATGCACTTCTTTGCCGCCGAGAATGTTTTCCAACCGCTTGAGCCGCTCGTCGGTCAGAATGCGGATTTCGTCGGAAAGGTTCTTTTCCAGCTTGCCGATTTGCGCCGCTTCGATGGACTTCGCGCGCTCGTCTTTTTCCTGGCCCTTGCGCGAGAAGATTTTTACATCGACGATGACGCCTTCAATTCCCGGAGGGCAGTAGAGCGAAGCATCGCGCACGTCGCCGGCCTTTTCGCCGAAGATCGCCCGCAGCAGCTTCTCTTCCGGCGTCAGTTGGGTTTCGCCCTTGGGCGTGACTTTGCCGACCAGAATGTCTCCCTGCTTGATGCCCGCGCCGATGCGGATCACGCCCGCTTCATCCAGATTGCGCAGCATGGTTTCGCTGACGTTCGGAATGTCGCGCGTGACTTCTTCCGGCCCCAGCTTCGTGTCGCGGGATTCGATTTCGAATTCCTCGATGTGGACGGAAGTGTAGTAATCCTCTTTCACCAGTTTTTCGGAGACCAGAATCGCGTCTTCGAAGTTGTAACCGCGCCACGGCATGAAGGCCACGAGCACGTTGCGTCCCAGAGCCAATTCGCCGTGATCGGTGCAGGGACCGTCGGCGATAACCTGCCCTTTGACGACCCGCTGGCCTTTTGTGACGACCGGCTTCTGGTTGATGCAAGTGTTCTGGTTCGAGCGCTTGAACTTGGTGAGCTGATAAATGTCGCTGCCCACCTCGCGGGAAAGTTGCCCCGGATGGTGTTCGCCCTCGACTCGAACAATGATGCGTTCGGAGTCGACAGAGTCAATCATGCCATTGCGTCGCGCTAGAATGACCGCTCCCGAATCGCGCGCCGTGACGCCTTCCATTCCAGTGCCGACGATCGGAGCTTCAGCGCGAAGCAACGGAACAGACTGGCGCTGCATGTTCGCGCCCATCAGAGCGCGGTTCGCGTCGTCGTGTTCGAGGAACGGAACCAGCGATGCAGCAACTGAGACCAGCTGCTTCGGACTCACGTCGATGTAGTCAACTTCGTCGCGGCTGACGAGTACGAAGTTGCCAGCCTTGCGAGCATTGACCAGTTCGCCGACGATGCGTCCTTTATCGTCGAGCTCGACGTTGGCCTGCGCGATGATGTGACGGTCTTCTTCCCACGCCGATTGATAGAACGAAAACGGCTCAATCTCCGCGGGGCGTTTCTTGCGGTCTTTCAATTCAGCATTCAGCTTTTCGAGTTCATGCTTCTCAATGTGGTCGCCTACTTTGAGGTCGCTGTCGCCGGCATTCACGATGCTCACGAAATCGAGCACGCGTCCGCCCTTCACGCGCCGATATGGAGACTCAATGAATCCGTAGTCATTGATGCGCGCGTAACAGCTCAGTGACGAGATCAGTCCGATGTTCGGACCTTCCGGCGTTTCGATCGGGCAAATGCGTCCGTAGTGCGTTGGGTGAACGTCACGCACTTCGAATCCCGCGCGTTCTCGTGAAAGCCCGCCCGGCCCAAGCGCCGACAGACGCCGCTTGTGGGTGATTTCCGACAGCGGATTGGTCTGATCCATGAACTGCGAAAGCTGCGATGATCCGAAGAACTCGCGAATCGCCGCCATGACCGGCTTGGCATTGACCAGATCGTGCGGCATCGCCGTCGACATTTCCTGATACACGGACATTTTTTCTTTGATCGCCCGTTCCATGCGAACCAATCCGATGCGGAACTGGTTTTCCATCAATTCGCCAACCGCTCGTACACGGCGGTTGCCGAGGTGATCGATGTCGTCCACGGTGCCGATGTTCTTGCGCAGCTTAAGCAGGTAGCGGATGGTTCCGTAGAAATCCTCCGGCTCGAGGGTGCGGTTGTCGAGGCTCGATGCTTCCTGCGTTTTCGAACAGCTTGATGTTGAACTTCAGCCGACCCACACGGGAGAAATCGTACTTGCGCGGATCGAAGAACATGCCGTGGAACAGCGCGGTAGCCGTGTCCAGCGTCGGCGGATCGCCGGGACGCAGCTTGCGGTAGATTTCGATCAGCGCTTCCTGCGGGGTCTTCACCGCATCGCGCTTCAAGGTCTGGCTGATGACCGTGCCCACATCGTCGCGCTCGGGAAGAACAGGCTCATCTCGACAACGCCGGATTCGAGAATCTTCGAAACCTTGTCGGCGGTCAGTTCGGAGTTGGCTTCGAGCAGCACTTCGCCGGTAGTGGTGTCGACAACATCGCCGGCAACCCATGCGCCTTCAAGATCGGAGACATCGACTTCGATTTCCGAAATCTTCGCCTTCTGAATTTCTTTCAGCGTTGCGGCATTGATCTTGCGCCCGGAATGCGCGATTTCGTCGCCGGATTTGTTCTTGATGCTGTGGGCCAGCTTCATGCCGAGCAGGTTGGTCGGCTTTTCGGAAGCGGAGTCGAGAGTCCAGAACAGCTTCTTGTCGCGAACGACAAGCGGTCAACGGTGTAGAAAGTCCGCAGAATGTCTTCGCCGGAACGCAGTCCGAGAGCGCGCAAAAAAATCGTGCCCAGGAATTTGCGCTTGCGGTCAATGCGAACGTACAGCACGTTCTTCTGGTCGTACTCGAATTCGACCCACGATCCGCGGTAAGGAATGATCTTGCCGAGGAAGTAGGTGCGGTTGTTGGCGGTCTCGAAAAACACGCCAGGCGAACGATGCAACTGGCTGACGATAACCCGCTCGGTTCCGTTAATGATGAAGGTGCCGTTCTGGGTCATCAGCGGCACATCGCCGAAGAAGACTTCCTGTTCCTTGATGTCGCGGATCGACCGATTTCCGGTTTCGGCGTCCTTGTCAAAGATGGTCAGACCGCATGGTGACCTTCAGCGGCGCCGAGTAGGTCATCCCGCGCTCTTCGCATTCGTTCACGTCATATTTCAGCTGCAAGCCCACCGGGTCGCCGCACTTGTTGCAGAAGTCAGGAGTGTTCGCGTTGTAGGTGCCGCACTTCGTGCAGAGCACATCGCCGGGATGAAACGGGTCGGTGATGACGGTGTGTCCGCAATTCTTACAAGTGGTGCGCAGGTGATGCAGGCCCTTCAGGTGGCCGCACTTGCACTCCCAGTTACCAATGGCGTAAGTCCACGAACTCCAGTTGTGAAACGTTGCGGAAATCGGTGATGGGAAATACCGATTGAAATACCGACTGCAATCCGGCATCGTCGCGCTCGCTGGGCAGACGGTCCATTTGCAGGAACCGTTCGTAGGAACGCTTCTGCACCTCGATCAGATTCGGAATCTGGATGGTGGCTGGAATTTTTGAAAAATCGAAGCGGTGACGGAATCCATTGCTTTTTGCTGGTGACATTAGAACTCCAAACTTTCATGCGCAGCTGTGCGCTGCGAGAAAACTGCGGAATGTAGGACGAACGCGCCATGCGCTGCTAACTGATTGCGAACGTGCGTGAACCTGCAGCGAAGACACGGACGCGCCCGCGAGGGAAAAGATTCCCCGCGGGCGCCAATGATGGCACTCGATCTCGATTACAATTGTGTCGTTTCCGCGCCAGTTCTTTTAGGCCTGTTCCGGTTCCGCCTGCCCGCGGAACAGCTGCCAACCCGTGCCTGCGATCCGATCCCGTTCTTCGGGACGGTACTGCTCGGTGCGCGCAGCCACTCGTGATGAAACAGGAAGCAGTGTTAATATTAGATGCTACCACTGTCTTCGAAGCTTCAGGAACAGTAAGAAAAATCGCCAACCGGACCCATTTGTGTCACCGGGCCTGACAATCCCCTTCTTGACATCCCTGCAACAGCAGATCAGTCGCTGCGCTCGGGATGACCGCAGCGGGCTTAGCTCTCTAGCCTGCCGGAACCGGGAAATCGAGGTGCCGAATGGGCCGCAAACGCTACTTCACTTCGACAACGGCGCCCGCATCCGTGAATTTCTTCTTGATGGTCTCCGCTTCGTCCTTGGAAACGCCCTCTTTAATGGTCTTGGGGCGCCGTCGACCAGGTCTTTGGCTTCTTTCAAGCCCAGGCTGGTGACTTCGCGTACCGCCTTGATGACATTGATCTTATTGGCGCCAACTTCTTTCAGGACGACGGCAAATTCCGTCTTCTCTTCCGCCGGAGCCGCCGCCGCCCCCCGCCGCCGCCCGCCATCATCACCGGGGCTGCCGCTGCCGCCGAAACGCCAAGACGCTCTTCAAGTTTCTTCACCAGTTGCGCCGCATCAAGCAGCGACAGGCCTACAATTGATTCCTCTAACTGCTGTAAATCCGCCATGTGATTTCTCCGCCCTTTTCTTAATTTTGTAATTGCGCAATTGTGTAATCTGTGCCGGGTTTCCAGTGCGACCTAGTTGTCAGCTTTCCAGTCGCACCAGACAACGATTCGATTTCGAACTGCGCAACTCCTGAATTACCCGATTACCAAATCTGCCCAATGCTGAGCTCTTGACTTCAAATTTACTCAATTACCAGATTACTCAGTTGTACTCAATCCCTCGACTCCCGCCGGAGCGTCGTTCTTAAACTTCTGCTTTTCCACGCCTTGATTGATGACCACCGCCAAATCGCGCCCAACGGCATTCATCACCGTAACCAGACGTTGCGCCGGAGCCGAGATCAGGAACAGCAGCTTGGAGTAGATTTCTTCCTTCGACGGCATGGTGGCCAGCGCCTCGATGTCTTTAATCGAGATCACGCGGCCTTCGACCACTCCGGACTTGAACGTAAATTCCGGATTATCTTTGGCGTACTTCGAAAGCGCCTTGGCCAATGCGACCGGATCGCCTTCGGTATAGGCAATCGAAGTCACGCCAGTAAGATTCTTCAAAGCGTCTTCGACTTTGGTACCCTTTGCAGCGCGCTCTGCCAGCGTGTTCTTTACGACGGCATACTTTGCCCCCGAACCTCGCACGGTCTTGCGCAGCTCGAAATCCTGTGCAACCGTCAGCTTGCTGAACGTAGTGACGATCAGGCTCGAGACTTTTTTCAGCTCCGCGCCCAGCTTCTCAGCTTCTTCGATTTTCTTTGCTCCTGACTAACCGCCATAATCAATTCCTTCATTTCGTAATTGGGTAATTTGTAATTTAGCAATTGAAAATCAGGCGCCCAAGTTCGGTTTCAATCACCAATTGCAAAAACACCGATTACAAATTGTTTTGGCTTTCAATTATCAAATTACAAAATTACCACTTACCCAATGATTTTACGCCTTCGCCGCGGCTTCCACCACGCTGGTATCAATGAAATTCCCGGACCCATCGTCGAACTTAGATAGCAGCCCTTAATGTATTTTCCCTTCGCCACCGCAGGCTTCGCCTTAACCACGCTGGTGATCAACACAGTGGCGTTGTCGATTAGCTTGTCGGGAGAAAACGAAATCTTCCCGACCGGAACGTGAACCAGCGCAGTCTTATCAGTGCGGAATTCCACTTTGCCGGCCTTAACTTCCTGCACAGCTTTAGCCAACATCGAAGGTAACGGTCCCGGTCTTAGGATTCGGCATCAGACCCTTCGGGCCGAGCACTTTTCCCAGACGCCCTACGGACTTCATCATGTCGGGCGTTGCGATCAGCGCGTCGAAGTCGGTCCAATTTTCTTTGGTGATCTTCTCGACCATGTCCTCGCCGCCAACGAAATCCGCGCCAGCCTCTTCAGCTTCGCGAATCTTGTCGCCATTGGCAATGACCAGAACTTTCTTGGATTTGCCCAGTCCATGCGGAAGGACGACCGTTCCCCGAACCATCTGGTCGGCGTGTTTGGGATCCACTCCCAGACGCAGCGTGACTTCGACTGTCTCGTCGAATTTCGTGTATTTGATTTTTGCAGCAGCGGAACTGCGTCCTCAGCGTGTAAGAGCGGTTCTCAACCGCCGCTCGCGCTTTGGTGATGTTCTTGCCTGGTTTTCTCATGTAATCCTCGTCTCCCACCGCTCAACAATGTTTCGGTGAGCCGTAGTAATTCGACCTTCATTGAGTAATTTGGTAATCGGGTAATTGGGTAATTGAAAACCAGCGAAGTCGCTGAAATTCAATTGCCCAATTACAATTACCCAATTACTCAATGCTCTATTACCCAATGACTTCAATGCCCATCGACCGCGCCGTCCCGCGAACGCTATTCATCGCCGCTTCGACGGAAGCCGCATTCAAGTCCGGCATCTTCTGCTTCGCGATATCTTCCACTTGCTTCAGAGTGACTTTGCCGACTTTATCTTTATTAGGAGTTCCGGAACCCTTGGCGATCCCGCAGCCCGTTTCAACAGAATCGACGCCGGCGGAGTTTTGGTGATGAACGTGAACGAGCGGTCGCTGTAAACCGTGATCACAACCGGGATGATGAGTCCTTCGATTTCCTTCGCGCCGGTGCGGGCGTTGAACTGCTTGCAGAACTCCATGATATTGATCTGCGCCTGACCCAGCGCCGGTCCTACCGGAGGCGCCGGAGTCGCCTTGCCCGCCGCAATCTGTAGCTTTACTGATCCTGTAGCTTTTTTTGCCATTTTTGTCGTTTACTCCCAACCTTTACTTGCTGTGCAACGCCAAAGCCACCACTAATGGAACCAATTTCTTGTGCACCGGATCAACCGCCAACCCTAAAGACTCCAAGCTGTGGGCCCCTAGAACCTCAGCGTCCCCGGTCTCTGCGATGACCACATTGTCGCCACCTGTAAAACCGTCCGCCGACAAGAACACAGCGGCAAGGTCCCGTTCTATCTTGCGTCCCTCGATGGTTTGGAATTGCAACCCGCTGCACCTTCTGGACGTGCAGGGGCTCCAGCCGTGATTTCGATATCCAGCTATATGCAGCACCTGTATCCGCCCAAACGTCTGTCTCCACGAATCGCTCAGGACTCACCGGATTCCAGACTTTCACTTTTACAGTGAATGTAGACATTACGACGACTTTTCCACCTGGCCGAATTCCAGCTCCACCGGAGTCGAACGCCCAAAAATCGTGACCATCACTTTTAACGGTCTCGCTGTCTTCGTTCACGTCGTCGACGATGCCCGTCGAAAGTCGCAAACGGGCCTTCGGTGATGCTTCACTGTTCTCGTTCTTTTCGAACTTAACTTTGAGCTTCGGCTTGTCTTTCGCTTCGCCGACCCGATAGACAATGTGCTGCACTTCTTCTTCCGACAGCGGCGTCGGCTGCTGGCCGGTGCCCACGAATCCAGTAACTCGCGGCGTGGACTTCACCACGTGCCAGACATGATCGTCCATATCCATTTCCACCAGCACGTAGCCGGGATAGAACATGCGCTCGACGGTGTATTTCTTGCCGTTGCGCACTTCGGTCACGGCTTCCGTAGGAATCAGCACCTTGCCGATCTGCTCCTGCAAGCCAAAGGCCTGCACGCGCGATTCCAGCGACTCTTTTACCTTGCGCTCGAATCCCGAATAAGAGTGAATGATGTACCACCGCATGTTCGGATTGCGGGGAGCTTCGGCGACCGCTGCTGCGCCCGCCTCGGCGAAGTCGCTTCGCTCGAACTGCTGCTGGCGTCTTTTCGTTATCTTGCGAATCGTGGTCCTGCATATCGGGTTGTAAAACTCCAACTTCTTTAGTTGCCATTAGTCCTGTTATTAACGATGCGTGAAATAGCGGAACAGAGTATCAATGCCTCTTCCGAATGACGTAGTCAATGATCCAGAAATACAAGCCGAAAAGAAACACAGTAATAATGACCACCGCCGTCGTCGCCTGGACTTCTTTAAGCCCCGGCGCGGTAACCTTCTTCATTTCGGTGCGGACGTCGTTATAAAAAACTTTAACCCGCTCCGGCCAGGATTTTACCCGGCTGCCAAAGCTGTCGTTCGCCGCTGCCGCAATCGACTTTGCCATTCTCTTTCTCTCGACTCCCATCTCAACGCCCATTTACAACTCCGTATCGCCCGCCGCATTCAGCCTCCAAAATATGGCAGGGGCGGAGGGATTCGAACCCCCAAGTTCGGTTTTGGAGACCGACAGTTTAACCGTTGAGCTTACGCCCCTAAATTCATTCAGTAATTTTGCAATCGAGGAATTGGGCAATTGAAAACCTTGTTGACTTTCAATTGCACGATTACCCAATTGCCAATTCCTCAATCTATTTTACTTCTTTATGCGGCGTATGCTTGCGGCAGCGGTTGCAGAATTTCTCCAGCTCCAGCCGCTCCGTCATGGTCTTCCGATTCTTGGTCGTCGAATAATTCCGTTCTTTGCACTCACCGCACTGCAACGTAATAATCTCTCGTGGCATAAAAACTCCTAACTTCTGCGAACTGGGAACCAGGAACTGATTACTGGTTCTATCAATTCGTCGTTTAATTCCGCTTCAAGCTTCTGCGAAGCCTTGCTCCGCTGGGTAGGTGTGACACCTGCTCCTACCCGCTTTTTGCTTACTGAACGATCTCTGAAATCGTTCCTGCGCCTACCGTGTGGCCGCCTTCGCGGATGGCAAACCGCAAGCCTTTTTCCATCGCCACCGGCGTGATCAGCTCGATCACCAGGCTGACGTTGTCTCCCGGCATCACCATCTCTGTGCCCGCCGGCAACTCCGCCACTCCCGTCACGTCGGTCGTTCGCAGATAGAATTGCGGACGGTAGCCTTTGAAGAATGGCGTGTGCCGTCCACCTTCTTCTTTGGTCAGAATGTAGACTTCGGCCTTGAACTTGGTGTGCGGAGTGATCGATCCGCCCTTTGCCAGCACCATGCCGCGCTCCACATCTTCTTTCGCGATGCCGCGCAGCAGCAGGCCAGCGTTGTCTCCTGCCATGCCTTCGTCGAGTTGCTTTTTGAACATTTCGACGCCGGTGACGACTGTCTTGCGGGTCTCGCGGAAGCCGACGATTTCGACTTCTTCGCCCACTTTCACTTTGCCGCGTTCGATACGCCCGGTCACCACCGTGCCGCGTCCCGAGATCGAGAAAATATCTTCAATCGGCATCAGGAACGGCTTGTCGAGTTCACGCGCCGGTTGCGGAACGTTTTTGTCTACCGCTTCCATCAGCGTCGTCGAGCGCTTTCTCCCACTTGGCTTCGCCATTCAGCGCGCCCAGCGCGGAAAGCCGAATCACCGGAAGATCGTCGCCGGGAAACTGATAGCTCTTCAGCAGTTCGCGCACTTCGAGTTCGACCAGGTCGAGCAGTTCGGGATCGTCCACCGCATCGCACTTGTTCAGCGCAACGACGATGTAGGGAACACCGACCTGACGGGCCAAGAGCACGTGCTCGCGGGTTTGCGGCATCGGACCATCGGTCGCAGCGACGACTAAGATTGCGCCATCCATCTGCGCCGCGCCGGTGATCATGTTCTTGATGTAGTCGGCGTGGCCCGGGCAATCGACGTGCGCGTAGTGCCGGTTCGCCGTCTCGTACTCGACGTGCGCCGTGGCGATGGTGATTCCGCGCGCCTTCTCTTCCGGAGCGTTATCGATCGAATCAAACGACCGGAACTGAATCTTCGGATTATGCTTCGACAACACCTTGGTGATCGCCGCCGTCAAGCGTGGTCTTGCCATGATCAATGTGACCAATCGTCCCCACGTTCACGTGCGGCTTATTGCGATCAAATTTCTCTTTCGCCATTTTTCAGCCTCTAGCTCCTAGCTTCTAGCTCTTAAGCTTTGTCATCCTGAGGCGGCTCAGCCGCCGAAGGACCTGTGCATTTGCATTGACTGCGGGCGAACTCGCCCGCGTGTTTCCTATTTCTCGCCTGCCCAGGACTTACGTCCTGGGCTAATATCGGTCGCCCCTTCGGGGCTGTTTCTAATGCTCGACTGAGTGCTTTAGTAATACTGATACAGCTTCCTAAACTTGTGTCGCAAAGTCGGCTCAATTTCCTCGATCTTCGACAGATAAAACTCCCGCATCTGCGCCTGATCTGAAACTGTCAGCGCCTGATACAGACTCAGACGCAGTCGTTCCGGATTCTTATCGTCGAAAATTCCGTTCTTGAAAGCCGCTTCTACTTGCCTCGACATCCCGAACGCCCTTCTTTCTCCGCCTTCTTGAGGAAACGTTCCATCTCCTCCGGCGCGAGGCCCGGCTGATCAAGCTCTTCAGTTCTTCGAATTCTTTTTCTTTGTCGATCTTTACTGCCGGCTGAACAAATCCCACTTATCGCACCATCCCAAATTTCTGGAGCGGGAGACGGGAATCGAACCCGCGACCAACAGCTTGGAAGGCTGTGACTCTACCACTGAGTTACTCCCGCCCTGTTAAATCAGCTGTCAGCTTTCAGCCGTCAGCTCTCAGGATCCACGGCTGACTCACACGCTCGCTAACTCCACGGCTAAGCAGTGCTCTACCACGTGAGCTGCGCGGCTCAGCCAATGCCGGCTATCAGCCTCCGCCGCACAACCATCCAACTCTGGAGCCGATGACCAGGATTGAACTGGTGACCTCTCCCTTACCAAGGGAGTGCTCTACCAACTGAGCTACATCGGCTCAAACCAACCGCCAGCTTTCAGCTTCAGCTCTGGCAAAGATCCTACTCAGTATCGCTGCTCTTGTCATCGGCATGCATCGCGTCTTTTCTGTGCAGCAACGTCTTCACCGCGAACATCGCCAAAATCGCCAGCGTCACCAATCGAATCTTCTGATCGCTGATCGTCGTCCACGCACAACAGCGCAGCGTAAGGCAACGTACATACGCGCCCAACGCTCAGGATTCACAATCCGGTTCTCACTCAAATCTCTGGTGCACAGGGAAGGATTCGAACCTTCGTACCTCGCTAGGAGGGACAGATTTACAGTCTGTTGGCTTTAACCACTCACCCACCTGTGCGAAATCGCCCGGCACTCGCAAACTCACAGCCGGCAACACAGGCACATAAGCGCGCACAAAAACTGCTTTCGCACGCAATCACCACAATCGGAAATTATTCCTATGGAGTGCCGTTGGACGAAGTGCTATGCCGAGCCGCGCGCCGCGCAAATGCTTTATCTATTATCTATACTGGAGCTGGCGAAGGGATTTGAACCCCTGACCCTCTGATTACAAATCAGATGCTCTACCAGCTGAGCTACGCCAGCAGTTGGGACAAGAGGCCCTCGCAGGCACAAGCATCCCTAATCCCCACAAATGTCCGGGACAATTTTAAAAGATACCATAAGGAGGTAGAGGGTGCAAATGGGGGCTATGAATGTCGCCTATTCCCAATCACCATCCCACTAATTGAGTCGAGAAGGGGCACGTCGCTAAGCTCGGCCACGGGTGCTATTCTCGCCGCCGATGCCCCGAAAGGCTGCGAAGCGCGGGCCCTGAAGGCAGCGAGTGGAAAGTAGGTGGGAACAATGACAAAATGGGAATATCGCATCGAGCACATAGAATGCATGAGCACGGATGAGTTCATCCGCAGCACAATTGCAGGCGGGCAGCTTGATCCGCTCGGACAGGAGGGATGGGAAGCGGTATCCGTTTGGACCCAAGAAAAAGAGGCTTACATTCTGCTCAAAAGAAAAATTTCAAAGTAGTGCGGGCAGAGTGCTACGCAGCAAGTTGCCCTTCGTAAATGATTCCAGGCTTATGATCCACCGCTTGATGGTCCTTCAGCCTTTGTAAGATCGAGTTCCATAACGTTGCGGCACGGTCGGCAGAATCCACTTTCCCTTCGATAAGGAAACATCCCTCTATCCTGCCGACGTGTATCTGGTGTCTTTCACGCCGTTCACATTGGTAGCACAACATTTCTTTGTGACCTTCCTGGCTCCCTCGTTCGTCATCTTACTACACGCGGAGCGACACCTACCCTCTTGTCATCCTGAGTGCAGCGAAGGACCTATGCAGTGTGCTTGGGCTGGTACTCGCTATACCAATCGGCACTGAGATCGCGCCAGGCAGGATTCTTCGCGACAATTAAAGTAATTTTCTTGATCCGAAGCCAGCCCTTGATTTGCTTCTCGCGCGTAATCGCATTGCCGACATATTGGAAACGCTCGAAGTACACGAGCCGGTCCAGCTTATATTTCGTGCAGAACCCCGACCCTTCTCCCTGCTTATGCTCCCAAACTCGCCGAAGCAAATTATTTGTTACTCCCGTATAAAGCGTCTTCGAACGATTCGTCATGATGTAGACGTAGTAGTTATGTTCACGAGGGGGATGCATAGGTCCTTCGCTTTTCTCAGGATGACAAAGTTTTAGAGAGTGTGATGAATGATGGAACGACTTGTCTGTGACGAATGAACATGTGTTCACCCTGCTATAATCAGAAATTCTGCTCATGAGCCCGAAGCGTCTGATACGTTCCACTACAGTTCTATGTGTCCGCCGAAATGGCGTGGTCGTCATGGCCGGAGACGGCCAGGTTACGCTTGGCGAGAGCGTTATAAAGCATTCCGCGAAGAAGATTCGGCGGCTATATCAGGACAAAATTCTCGCCGGATTTGCGGGGTCAACCGCCGACGCCTTCACACTATTCAGCCGCTTCGAAGCCAAACTCGAGCAGTATCATGGCAACATCGGACGCGGCGCCGTCGAGCTGGCGAAAGACTGGCGGACGGACAAGTTTCTACGCCATCTCGAAGCCTTGCTTCTGGTTTCCGATAAGGAGCAGACATTTCTTCTCAGCGGTCAGGGCGACGTGATCGAGCCGGACAGTGGCATTGCCGCGATTGGCAGCGGTGGTCCTTATGCCCAGGCAGCGGCACAGTCGCTGTTAGAGCACACCGAATTGGGCGCACGCCAAATTGCCGAAGAAGCAATGAAGATTGCCAGCAAAATGTGCATCTATACTAATGAGAAGGTAACAATCGAAGAACTGTAGGACCTTGTCGTTGGTCGTTCGTCTTTGGTCGTGGGCCAAGGGGCAAAGACGAACGACAACTACCGCTTTATGGCAATTTACTTACCCGGAACTGTCGAAGACGAACAGATCGCGCTGGATGAGCTTACCCCTCGCGAAATCGTCGCCGAACTCGATAAGCATGTTATCGGACAAGCCGCCGCGAAGCGTGCCGTAGCCATCGCTCTGCGTAATCGGATGCGGCGACAGAAGCTCGCCCCTGAATTGGCCGAAGAAGTCATCCCCAAAAATATCATCATGATCGGTCCTACCGGCGTGGGTAAGACCGAAATCGCCCGTCGCTTAGCAAAGCTGGCGAATTCTCCGTTCCTGAAAGTCGAAGCTTCGAAGTTTACCGAAGTCGGATATGTAGGACGCGACGTTGAATCCATGATTCGCGATCTAGTCGAGATCGCGATCGAAATGGTTCGCGAAGAGAAGCTCGAAGATGTGTCCGACAAAGCCGAACTGAACGCCGAAGAACGCTTGCTCGACATTCTTCTGCCGCCAGTTTCTGCGCCGCGATCGCCAGAGCCATCGAACGGCGCGGCAGTCGTATTGACGGCAATCACCGGACTCACCGAATCCCACAGCCGCACCCGCGAAAAATTGCGGCAGCAACTGCGCGAAGGCAAGCTCGACGAACGCACCGTCGAAATCGAAGTCCGCGAACGCAATTTTCCATCTTTTGAAATTATTTCCAATCAGGGCGTCGAAGAGATGGACGTCAATATCAAAGACATGCTGCCCAACCTCTTCGGCCAGCGCACCAAAAAGCGCAAGATGAAGGTGAATGAAGCATTCGAATATCTGATTCAGGAAGAAGAGCAGCGCCTGATTGATATGGACCAGGTGACCCGCACTGCAATCGACCGCGTGCAGGATTCAGGAATCATCTTTCTCGACGAAATTGACAAGATCGCCGGCCGCGAGAGCGGACATGGTCCTGATGTCTCCCGCGAAGGCGTGCAGCGCGACATTCTGCCAATCGTCGAAGGAACTACCGTTAACACGCGCTATGGAATGGTTCGCACCGACCATATTTTGTTTGTGGCCGCAGGCGCGTTTCACGTTTCGAAGCCCAGCGATTTGATCCCCGAATTACAGGGACGGTTTCCGATTCGCGTTGAACTGCAATCGCTCACCATGGGCGACTTCATTCGCATCCTCACAGAACCAAAGTCGTCGCTGGTAAAGCAATACACTGCTCTACTTGAAACAGAAGGCGTCGCGCTCGAATTCGCCGCCGATGCTCTCGAAGAAATTGCGCGCTTCGCTTTCCGTGTAAACGAAGGCACGGAAAATATTGGCGCGCGACGTCTTCACACCATCATGGAGCGGGTGCTCGACGAAATCAGCTTCGAGGCTCCCGAGAAGAAGGGCGAGCACGTCAAGATTGATTCCGACTATGTGCGCAAAACGTTAGCCGACATCGTGAAAGATCAAGATCTGTCGCGCTACATTCTTTAAGGTCACAATGGAGAGACGGGCGGGGACGCCCGACGCTCCATTAAACCTCCCATTGGCAACCCTCTACACCGTCGGCCACTCAACGCGATCCTTCGACGAATTTCTCAAGACTCTTCAAGCTCATTCCATTCAAACGCTCGTAGATATTCGTTCCATCCCCATGTCTCGACGCCTTCCGCATTTCAATCGCGACTCTCTCGAACAGACCTTGCCGCAAAATGGAATTCGCTACGTGTGGATGAAAGAGCTCGGAGGCCGCCGTAAGAAGACTCTGGAAGATTCGCCCAATATCGCTCTGCGAAGTCCAAGCTTTAGGAACTACGCGGACCACATGCTCAGTGAGGAATTCCAGAACGCCATCGCGCGATTGATCCAAATGGCCGAGCAATCCAACACAGCTTACATGTGCGCCGAGCGAGTTTATTTCAAATGTCATCGCATGTTGGTATCAGACTGGCTGGTAGCGCATGGACACGAAGTCTTGCATATAGATGGCGTGGGCCCAGTTCGCGCTCACAAGCTGATGCTCGAAGCCCGATTGATTGATGACCAATTGATTTATTGCGGTGATCGGCTCCTCTGACACAAACGGGAGATATGCGGTCCTACTTAACGCCCTTCGCTGGATTCCAGGATCCCTGCTCTTTGCGGACATAAATAATCTGCCCGATGTGATAGGCGTTGTGCGTGCTGATGTGCGAAATGGTCGAGTACCAGTCCTTCAATTTGTTTTCGTCCGCAGCGTCGATGGCTTTCTCCCAATCGGTCAAGACGCCGTCGAGTTGCTGCACCGCGGCATTCCATTGTTTGCTGTCAAAGCTATTAAAGGTTTCGTCATTGTTGCCGCTGTATTTCTCCTGCGGCTCGCCTTTGAATTTTTCCAGCGACCGGCGGTTCCAATAAATTAAATGGTTCGTCAACTGCCCGATGGAATGGTTGCCTTTGCCGTCCGTCCAACTCGCTTGCTCTGGAGTAAGCCCCTCTATCGCGACGTTCGCGGGAACAAACCACTCTTCGCTGTTGTGAGTGGACTTCAATTGTTCCAGCAAGATGCTCTTAAGCGTTGGCACCGGCTTTTTATCCTGCGCGAAAGCTGGTAATGACAAGACCAAAACAAAACACAATATCGAGTGCTTCATGAGATGACAGCCCTTCTTCGCTGCGATTCACGTTCAGATTGTGTGGCAGTATAATTCAGGACTCTTAAACTGAATAGCGGGACCTCCGTCAAAGCAAAATCAATCCTCTGTTAGACTGTCGCATTCCCTTCGCAACACTATGCCCGTAACAACCGACAGAACGGTTGGAGCTCTAACTGGGGCGCTGAGTGATGTGCCCGAAAAGGTGTTGCTCGCGGGGGTAGCACTCAGCAGTTTCGCCGCTCTCTTGCTGGAACTGACGCTGACGAGGATTTTTTCGGTCATCCTCTTCTATCACTTTGCGTTTTTGGCAATCTCCATTGCTTTGTTGGGACTCGGAGCGGGCGGCGTTTTCGCTCACATTCGCAAACCTTCTTTGTCTCGCTTTGAGCTAAGGAAGTTGGCCGCGGCACTTTGCACCGTGAATGCGATTGTCATTCCCATTGCGTTTGAAATTGTTTTGCACATCCCAGTGTCGGTGCAGCTTACACGCCAAAACTTTCTGCGGCTGACCGCTATCTATATCTATTCCGCAATACCCTTTTTCGTCACCGGTATCGAAATGTCCGTCATTTTTGGGCGTCGGCCAGCACATATTTCGTGCCTTTATAGCGCCGATCTCGCCGGAGGTGCCATGGCGTGCCTGGGCGTCGTTCCATTATTGAACTGGATTGGCGGACCGAACGCGATTCTTGTTTCCGCGGCGAGCGCCGGCAGTGGCGGCCATTGTCCTGTCGCCCGGTGCGCGACTTCGAAGATGGGCTGCTGGGCTGAGGTGCGGCATTATTTTGGTTATAGGGCTGAATCATTCCGAGCGGTCTGATTGATATTGTCTACGCGAAGGGAGCATTTCGAGATAAGGCTAAAGTCGAGTTCGCACGTTGGAATGCGATTTCACGAGTGGAAGTAGATCGAATTGGCGATGCCAAGGCAATTGTGATTGACGCTGACGCCAATACTTACATCATGAACGCCGATCCCGTAAAATGGCGCGGCTCGCTTTGGGAAAAAAACCTCATGGCGGCTCCTCCTGCGATTGCGAACGTTCTTCGACCTCGCGGCAGTTACGCCATTATCGGTCCCGGCGGAGGTGTAGACGTTTTGCGCGCGGTCGCAAACGGAAGCCCGAGCGTGACGGGAATCGAAATCAATCCCATCATTGCCAACACGATCATGCGACATCGCTACGCCGATTACGCCTATCACCTCTATGATCGGCCGGATGTCCACATGCACGTTACCGACGGCCGGTCGTTTATTCGAACCTCGAAACAAGAATTTGACGTGATACAGATGACGCTCGTGGATACGTGGGCCTCGACGGCGGCTGGCGCATTTGCGCTTAGCGAAAATAATTTGTACACGGTGGAAGCCTTTCAGCGAATACTTCGACCATCTGAAGCCAGATGGAATGATTGCCATCACTCGCTGGGAATTTCAGCAGCCCCGGGAAGCTTTGAGAGTAGTTTCCGTTGCCATGGAGGCATTGCACCGGCTCGGCGTGGAGAATCCCGCCCGCAATTTCATCGTTGTTTCGCAGGGCGGTTTGGATGAAGACGGAATACCCGTTGTAGTGCTGGCAAAGAAAAGCGCCTTCAACCGCGGAGGAAGAAGCCTCGGTAATGGCATATCTGACGAAGGAAAAGATATTGGTCCCGCAATACCTTCCGTCCGATCCCGCAGACAATCAGTTTTCCCAATTGATTGCCATGAACGATCCCTATGCGTTCGCAAGAGGATATGCCTATAACGTTGCCCCGGTCACCGACAACGCTCCCTTTTTCTTCTTCACGCTAAAGCCCAGCCAAGTAATGCATCCTCAGGCTTTTCGTGGAGGCATTGATTGGAAAGTGAATCTTGGAGTCGCGGTCTTATTGATGGTGCTGGCGATATCACTCGTCGCGGTAGTTCGCGTTTCTCATCATTCCACTCGCCATTGGCGGTGGACGCAACCAGCGCCCCTGTACTTCCGCTGCTTTACTTCGTGGCAATAGGGCTTGGGATACATCATCGTCGAGATTACGTTCATTCAGCGCTTCGTTTTATTTCTGGGCCATCCTACCTACGCGCTCACCGTCGTGGTTTTTCTGCTGCTGCTCTCGAGCGGCATGGGCAGCATGTTTTCGAAACGATGGCTGCGCGATTCGGCAAGATTGTGGCTGCCATTGTCCATGATTGTCTTAGTATTGCTTTTCTATGTTGGCATTCTTCCCCGAATGTTGGATCTCCTCGTGGGATTACCATTCGTGGCCAAGCTTTTAGTGAGCGCGGGTTTGTTGGTTCCGTTGGGATTCATAATGGGAACGCCTTTCCCAACCGGTTTGCGGACGCTGGCCAGCTTTCGAAGCACGCCTCAAATGACAAATCAAAGCGATGTAACTCAAGGGCCTGTCGAATGGGCGTGGGCCTTGAATGCCGGCGCCAGTGTCCTTGGCTCCGTCACCGCGATTCTGGTGGCGATTCAATTCGGACTGAATATTACGTTGACGTGCGGGGCGGCGGCTTATTCTTTGGCTTTACTGCTTACCCCGACCCTACAACGGTATTGCGTTGGGAGGGCGGTAGACGGTCTGGTATGATCAGCCAATTCTTGGTGTGCGTCGGCCCTTAATAAATTTCACGCATTGACTTTGCTCGGGAGAAGAACGTGCCTAGCCAAAAACAACTGAAGTGGTCTGAACTGAAGGTCGGCCTGACGGTGCTGATCGCCAGCATTACTCTCGGAATTCTGATCCTTCTCATGACCGGCACCGGCGGTTTTTTTACTAAGAAGGTCACTCTGAAGTCATACTTCGACAACGCAGGCGGTTTGAGGGAAGGTGCGCCTGTGCGCCTCCAGGGAGTTGATATTGGCAGCGTCACCGGCATCCGCGTCGTAGCCGACCCCGACAAACGGCTCACGCCAGTAGAAGTGACCATGAAGGTGCGTACTGTTTATCGCAACAACCTTCACATTGATTCCGTGACCGCACTTGCTACCGCGGGAGTTTTGGGCGAAACCTATATTGATATCAACAGCGCGTTCGCAAGAGGTCCACTGGCAAAAAATGGAGACGTGCTTGCGACCCGCGATACTCCGGACATTCAGGATGTGGTCCGCGCCAGCCAGGGAACCCTTCAAAATATGGACGCTCTTTTGAAGCGGCTCGACAGGATCGTCGCCTTTGTCGAAAGTGGCCAGGGATCTATTGGAAAAGTGATTTATGATCCGGGCCTCTATAACCGAATCAACACCACGGTCACTGAGTTTCAGGGTGTGGTAAACCAGCTGAGCGCTGGAAATGGAACTCTTGGCAAACTCTTCTACGACGATCAACTGTACCGAAAAGCAACAGACACGGTGGATAAGCTCAATGCGATCATCGCTGATCTGGATGCTGGCAAGGGTACTGCGGGGAAACTCCTTAAAGACCCATCCGCCTATAACAATCTCAATGACAGCATAACCAACGTCAAAAAGCTTACCGACGATGTAGAAGCGGGCAAGGGTGCGCTTGGCACACTCGCGAAGGATCAGGAATTCGCGAATAAGCTGAAGGACGCAATCGCCAAACTGTCAGATCTTACCGATCGCATGGATGCCGGGGAAGGCACAGTAGGCAAACTGATGCGCGATCCTTCACTCTTCAATAATTCGAACGACATGATTCTCGAAACGCGGTCATTGATTAAAGCCATGCGGCAGGACCCGAAAAAGTATTTGACCATCCACGTGAAAATATTCTAGTGCTCGGGATCGTACCAGTCGCGAGTTAACAGGCACGCTCCGCGGCTTCCCTCAATAATCGCCTTGCGCGTGCGCCGGAAATCCTGCGGGCGCGGATAAGTTTCCGCAAACAAACCGCATAGATAAACCACAACAAAGTTCCCGCCACCACAAGCAGAAGACTCAGACTCCAGATATTTACAACGCTTCTCAGCAGGCTCGTCATTTATTTATTTTCCGGCTGCTCCGAATGCCTGCCTGCCTGCGCTTCGTGAGACACAACTCTGAGAGGTTATGCATTGGCTTCGACGCCTAGAGATTCTCGAATTGCGTCGGCAATTCTCTGCGTAAGTGCCTTCATCTTGTCTTCTGATTCTGCTTCGACCATAACTCGCGCCAGAAGTTCTGTTCCTGAATAGCGCACCACGACTCGTCCACTGCCCTCTAGTTCCCGCTCGGCGGAATGAATTGCGCGTTGAATTTCCGGGATTTCGCCAAACGCAATCTTTTCTCGCACGCGTACGTTTTGGATTGTCTGAGGAAGAGTCTTTAAATCGCCGATCAGCTGAGATAGCTTTCTCCCGCCTCGAACCATGAGTTCCATCACACGCAGCGCCGTCAACAATCCATCTCCCGTAGTTGCCTCGCCGTCGCGAAAAATTATGTGGCCTGACTGCTCGCCGCCTAAAATCGCCCCGGTCTTCAGCATCTCATCCAACACATATTTATCGCCAACATTGGCACGTAAAAGGCGGATCCCAGAAGAGCGCAACGCAAGCTCAAGACCCATATTCGACATTGTCGTAGCTACCACGGTTGAGCCTGACAAAACATTTCGGGACTTCATATCCCGCGCCGCCAAAAGCAAAATCCCATCGCCGTTTACCACGCGGCCACATTCATCGCTGAAAAGCGCCCGGTCGGCGTCCCCATCGAAAGTGATTCCCAAGTCAAAGGAGCCATTGCTCTCGGCGACAGCAGCGGCAACTTTTTGCGGATAAAGCGCGCCACAGCCGTCGTTAATATTTCTGCCGTCCGGTTTGGCGCTAAGGAATGTTGCTTGGATACCGCAGGCAGCGAACAGCTCCGGGGCTTCCGCGGTGGCGGCGCCATTCGCGCAATCCACGACTACCCTCAGGCTGCGCATATCTGTATGGACGCTTTTAGCCAGCCAATCAATGTAAGCTCGTCGCAGCCCGGACTCCCCTGGCAATGTTGGGGTCACTGATGCGCTTGGCTCCGAGCGCGCCTTAGGATTGTGTATCAATGAAAAAATCTCTCGCTCGATGGCGAGTTCTTCGGTGTCAGGCAACTTGAATCCGTCGCCGGAAAACATTTTTATTCCATTGTCGGTCCAGGGATTGTGAGACGCGGAAATCACCACGCCCGCGCTGTATTCTTTGGAGCGCGCCAGATAAGCGATTCCAGGAGTAGTGATCACTCCCGCGCTGTGCACTTCGATGCCGGCGGAAGCCAGACCATGAGCGATGTGGTCCGCAATCCATTCGCTTGATTCTCTGGTATCTTGCCCAATCACTACCCTGGCAAGAGAACTTCGCTTCGCCAGATCGTGACCCAAGGCGCGGCCGATAAGGTATGTGCACTCCGGCGTAAGCGGAAACTCTCCGGCGACGCCACGAATTCCATCGGTGCCGAACAACTGTCTTGTTTCGGGGGTCATGCTTATTGTCAATTCTTCCCGCTCTGGGCAGGTTCTTTCTCGACGGGCGTCTTCTCGACATACACGGTCACCTGCACGGGTTCAGAATAAGTTACCTGAATTAAGGGATCGGATACATAGGCATGTCTTTGAACGGTGATGTGGTCCATTACTCCGCTCACGTCAATCGGATCCGTGATCGCCGAATCTACAGCTTCCACCCGTCTTTGGGGACCGCTAATGCTGACGCTCAAAGGATTAGTCACAACCCGGCCAATCCCGTACCCCTGCACAAAAGTTCCGACCACTCGTGGCCGCACATCAACCTGTTTCGCCATCCGGGTATCGAAGCTCAAATGAATCTGGCTGGGCACTACTTGTACTACTTCGAGCCCCCCAGGGTGATGGATTTGTTGAGAAGTAATATCGAATGTGTGATCACCGGGATTCTGTCCATCAAGTTCAATTCCGGCATACACGTCAGCCGGTTGAAGCCGTCGGATGCTGTGTTCGGGCCCGCGAAATCGAATCTGAATTCGCGGAATACTCTGCGAACTGATTTCCAGATTTTGTGGAATATTGTCAAACTCGATCGGCACTTCGACTGCCACCACAGCCTGCGGGTCACGGGCAACCGCCAGCCACAGCACCACCGCAAAGCCCAGCGAGAGGAGTTTCAACCCGAGATTGTGTGTCAGCCGGCTGCGAAGCGAACCTGCCATCAGCGCCCCACCTTCGGTTCCGCATCACTCTTTCGAAAACCGGCACGGTGAGACATTGCGTCCTCCGGCTCACTCAAGCTTTCGCTTCCATCGGTGATCACTGTAGGCAAGGTTGACTGCGGAACGTAGCGCCGCAGCAATCCAGCCAGGCGCTCACGCAGTTCCTCAACTGATAGATCGCGCTCGATGTTTCCTCCAACCGCCAAACTGATGCTCCCGGTCTCTTCCGACACAATCACTGCAATCGCATCCGTCTCTTCCGTTACTCCGATACCCGCGCGATGCCGAGTGCCAAGTTGGGTGGATAAGATTGGGTTCATGGAAAGAGGAAGAAAACACGCCGCCGCTGCAACCCGGTCCTTCTGCACGATTACAGCGCCATCATGAAGAGGCGCGCTCGGCCTGAAAATTGTAGCGAGCAAATCGTAGGAAATGTGCGCGTCCAGCGGAACTCCACTCTCAATGTAGGTTCGCAACCCGATTTCGCGCTCAATCACAATCAGCGCGCCGGTTTGATTTTGCGAAAACAAGTTTGCCGCCAACACAATGTCGTCATAGGCGTCGGCCTCAGAGGTGTGCACACGGCTAAGGGTCAACCTTCGTCCCATTCGCGTCAGCGCCTGCCGTAGTTCGGGAGCGAAGACTACAATCAGGGCGAATACTCCATACGGCAGCAACGTGCTGATCAGCCAATTCAGGGTGGTGAGTTCGCCGAGGCGGGAAAAATAAAAAGCGAATCCCACTGCCGCCACGCCTACCAGCATCAGTGCGGCGCGAGTTCCCTGGATCAGGGCCAGGAACTCATAGATAACCAACGCCACCAATAGGATGTCAATGATTGCAATCAGTGACAGATGCGGCCATGCGGCTGAGAAATGTGTCACACAAGGCCCCTTCCCTAAGATGGCGGTCTATTTGCAATTGTAATCCAGGGTTCCAACCCCGGCGAGAATGGGAAGGTGAATCACAACGGACTAGAATCCGCTTTCTTGACAATCGCCGTAACCGTCCCGCGCGAGAGTCGCGCCGAAATTTCAGAGTCTGGCTCAACCTGAGATGCATCTTTTAGCAGTTTGCCCGACGCATCAAACACCAGCGCATATCCGCGATCTAGAATCGCCAGCGGCGAAAGCGCTTCAACCTGTCGCGTAACTCTATCCAGATGTGCCTTCTGCTGAAGCAGTTGATTACGGGTGGCCGCAATCACCGCCGCCACGTGGGAGTCCAGCTCTTTGCGGATTCCCGCCAGTACCCGCCGAACATCGTAATGGCGCACGGCGCCCGCTGCCATTTCCCATCGCCGTCTGCTTTGTTCGAGCAGGTTTCGTTGCGATTTCTCCAGACGATATGTAAAGTCGTCTAATTTTTGCTGGCGCTGATTGATGAGGTCCATCATCCTCGCAAATGCACCGTGTTGAGCTAGTTCGGTGAGTGCTTGCCGGCCCATGAGCAACCGGTATCTCATCGCGCGCGCAAGGCGTAAATGCAGTTCCTGGGATTTATCCTCGATATCTTGTCGCGATCGAATCACTAATTCCGCAGCAGCCGAAGGCGTTGGAGCGCGCAGATCGGCGACAAAGTCAATGATCGTGAAATCGGTTTCGTGGCCGACCGCGGAGATCACCGGAATTTGAGAGGATGCGACGGCGCGAGCCAGCCCCTCATGATTAAATGCCGCGAGGTCCTCGGCTGAACCGCCTCCGCGGGCCACGATGATCACGTCCACATTGCCCGCTTTATTGAAATACCGGATGCCGGCCGTCACTTCTAACGGCGCTGATTCCCCCTGCACTTGCGAAGGAAAAATCAAAATATTTGCCGTGTGATGACGGCGTTGCAAGATGTTTAAGATATCCCGCAACGCGGCGGCCTGGGGAGAGGTCACAATCCCAATACGACGCGGCAATGTCGGTATCGGCTTTTTGCGCCCAGCATCGAACAATCCTTCCGCTTCCAGCTTGGCCTTAAGTTGCTCAAAAGCAATCTGGAGAGCGCCTGCTCCCTTAGGCTCGAGGTATTCCGCGGAAATCTGCAACTGGCCGCGATCTTCGTAAATCGTAATCCGCCCGCGCACGACAACTTGCATTCCATTCTCAGGACGGAAGCGCAGCAGTTTGGCTTGTGATCGAAACATCACCGCACTGAGCTGCGAATTCTGATCTTTCAATGTGAAGTAGAGATGTCCGGAATCATGCGCCCGGAAATTTGAGATCTCGCCCTCCACCCATGTATCTCCGTAGTCGCGCTCAATATAGGTTCGAACAGCGGTCACCAGATCGCGCACTGTCCACACCCGCCTATCGGGAGGCCTGAACGTGAACCCTAGCTGATCGGCAAATGCCATGGGAAGAAGTCTAACGCAGAAGCTATTTACAACTTATGGCGCGACGCGCGTCCCCGCCCGTCGAGGCGGAGCAAAAGCTCCGCGGGCTGTCCGAAGGAAACACCCGGCAGCTAGCCTGCTAAAACAAGCGTTCCTGCTTCCGTAGGTTTCCAAACGCGCCGATGTTGGCCAAAGCAAACGTGAAACGAAACTGATTCTCGTTGCGCACCGAGCCTAAGGCAAAACGGCGATATTCGAGATCAACTCCGCAACAATCCCAGTTGTAGGCAGTTTGTATGGACCCATATTGCAGGGCGTTAAGATTGGCGTCATAACCGATATTCGCTGCCCCGCTGAAGCCGCGTTTTCCAGTGTGTCCATATCCCAAAACAACGCGGAACTGGTTGAACGATTGTTCAGAAGAGGGTGGCGCCGTTGCGGCCTCAGCAGTATTGATCTGCGAAACTTGAATTCCACTGGCTGCCTGCAAAAACGCATCGCCGCCACCGACAGTAAACTGTCCGAAACGGAAATTTAGCAGCGCGGTACTGGTATTGATGCGGTGCTGTTTGAAGTCGTAATCAAAATCCCATTCGACGTCCGTGTGTTCGCTGTTCTGGATGCGAAGTCGCGAAATTAACGGCGAAAGATTCCGGGGCGCCGTCAAGAAGGCTATGCCGGTCAGGTCGAGAGTTGTACTTAAGACGTTGGGACGCCCCGGTACCAGCGCGCCTCCGAAAGTGGGATCAAAAAAATATTTTTGTGCAAGCTCCCATGTGACCACTTCCCGCGTCTGTTGTTCGGGCTGGCAGGCTGGCTTGCCGGGCTCTTTCGGGCGCTCCCAGGGAACAGAACTCGAGGTCGCAGGCCCACCGACCATCAACGTGGGCATTCCTTCGGTTTCGCAATCCAGCTGACTGGTCTTCGACTTTGCGTACAAACGATTGACCACGGAATACTCAACCTCGTTCGTGTCGCTCAATACATCCCGTTCGTCGAAGCGTACGATGTTGGAAAAATTATTTATGCCAGTCACGTAGTTGTAAACCACGCGCGGCTCGATGACATGCTTCCACTTTCGGCCCAGGACTTCTTTGTCAAAAACGCGTTCAACGGACGGCGGCCTCAGTTCCACGGAACCCTCCAACGCCTTGCGGTCAATGACGCTGGATTTCGGGGTTCCGACTTCACCGACCGGTAGAAGCTGTTCGGTATAAAGAGTGTTTCGGATGGCGAAATCTGGACGCAGCGACCAGCCGTGAAATTTCAGAGGAAGCGATAGATTCGGAGCGGCATCGAAGCGGCCCACCAAAGGCGCGGTGCGAAATGAAGGCTCACTCCGCGAAAGCCCCTCCGCGGCACCGTCATAGGACCAAAAGAAAGGAGATCGGCCGATCTGATGGTCCACGCTCGAGAGCTCCAGTCCTGGGGCGTGAAGAATGGTGATTAGATCTCCGGACGTAGTACTCTCGAAATTCTGATAGCGCTGCACCGAAGCGTTGTAAAAGTATCCGTTCGTCGTGTTGGAAAGGAAAGCTTCTGACTTCACTTCTGAGTTAACCGCCTGAGTGAATACATCATTGAAGGCGAGGCGGAATACAAAAGAACTCAGGTAATCAATATTAGCCACGCCGCGGAAGTTATGCGCGAAGGCGCCCTCGGCATCGAGCTGAACTTCGGTCCCACCCTCGTTGACGCCCTTCAGCCCACGATCAAGCACGCTGAAGAAATTAAGGTCTAAAAATGAGGTATCGGTGGGGCGAGCTCGAAAATTGCCTTGCGGGGCCCATCCTCGCGTGGAAAAATATTCCGCACCCAGTGTTGCATCCATACTGCGGTTGATGGCCCAGAAAACCGATTCACCCAGAATATTGCCTTTTGTAGAAGACCGGCCAATATTGGGGACAAGAAGCCCCGAGCGTCTTGGCGATCGCTCAATTGGATGTGTGGCAAAGGGCAGGTAAAGAATTGGAACCCCATCAATGCGAAAAGTGCTGCGATAAATGCTCGCGTTGCCGCCAACTTCTACTACGACTTTATGCGCATAAAATTGCCACTTGGGACGCGGCAATTCGCAAGTGGTGATGGTTCCGTCGTACACAACATAGTGGTCGGGGCCCGTTTTACGCACTGACCTGCCGCTGAAGACGAATGGCGTCGCCGAGGTAAGAATTAGCCGCGATCCCTTCATGCGCATACCGACGGTTCCCCGCACATCTTCAAAATTTCCAACTTCCGATTGAAGATTGTAGGTTCCCCGGTTGGCGCTGATATGTTCGTCATTCGGACCGCCATCGAGAACGACATGGCCATCTACTGTAGCGTCCCCTGAATCGCGGTTGTAAGTCATTTCATCGGCAGACAGAATGAAGACCCCATAGTGAATCTGGGCCTCTCCGTGCAACTTAATCACCGGACCATCGAGCTCCTGAGTGATCGCACTCCAACCGACATCCTCATGGGTTCGTGACGGGGCGTCCGAGAGATTTTGCGGAAGAACCGGCGGCGTACGCAACTGGCTGGTAACTAATGGAGGACGCAGTAGTGCATGACAAACGAGGGCCGCCGTGATAAGGAATCGTAAGCGGGACTTCATTGCAAACGCACAAGCTCTTCGAATAAAGAAGACACGATCTCGGCCTAGGATATCGGTGACCTTAGCACGTCACCAGCTTAGTGGCAAAACGCATACCGTTCGATCTCTTGTCGCTTGCAAATCAGAGGACATGAAATCCAGATTTGAACCCGATCGAACTTTCGAAGGCCACGCCTCGGAGGCACGGGCCGCTACGGAATTTATTCATTCTGACGCGATCGAACCACGATACGTTGACCCCGAGTCTCTTGGCCTTGATACGTATGATGCGAGCGAACGTTCTTTCGCCATCAGCCTGAACGAATCAGCTGCTAAATCGTTTGTCGTGGAAGAGTATCCGAGCGTTTCGGACGCGGATATTGGTGAGAACGAAGGAACACTATCGGATACAAAAAAAAACGAGGACATCAGCGGCGAAGCCACAGTCATACCAACTTCGAAGCAAGACGGTTCTTTAGGATTTTCGCATCATGAACTGAATCAGGCTGAATTTGACAGTGTTCCCTGGCGACAGGAGGTAAGCGCCCGATTAACTAAGTACCAGGCTCGCCGGCGCGTTCGACAACCCCGATATCCATCATTGCAGCTTAAGTTTGAGACGCAGGAAACATGGCGCCCCACTCCTCCGGAGGAATCACATTCCGGCCCTATTCTCAATAGTTCCGCGCTTGCGAAGAGTACACCGGCCCCGGCCACTGTTCCGCTAACAATTCCGCCGTCGCCTATGCAATCTAGTTCCAGACTTATTGAGTTTCCTCGTTCGTTAACCGTTGTGCCAAGTCATTCGGAGGAACTTGCGGAGCCGGTCTTTGTCCGGCCGCGAATTATGGAAGCTCCGGAACTTGTTCCTGACGCTCCCGCCCTCGGGGGCATTCTGATCGAACCGGTGGTCGCACCGGTGTATGAAAAGCGCCCTGGCTTCGAGATGCCATTGCAGGCAGCACGAATGGCAAGGCGCATCGCGGCCACCCTGATGGATGGTGGGATAGTCATCGCTGGATTGGCGATGTTTGGTTATATCTTTTCGAGGGTTACGGCCTCCGTTCCGCCGATCCGCGCCGTCGCTCCTACACTATTGGTTGTTGCTGCGAGTCTATGGGCGGCCTACCAATATTTGCTGCTGGTTTATTGCGGAACTACGCCGGGCCTGAAAATTGCAAAGTTGAAGCTAAGCCATTTTGACGGCAGTCCTGTTCCGCGAAGAATGCGCCGCTGGCGTGTGCTCGCGGCCATGCTCTCTGGACTCTCGCTGGGCTTGGGGTATGTATGGTGCTTCCTCGACGAGGACCAGTTGTGCTGGCACGACCGGATCACTCGCACCTACATCGCCCCAAAAGAGTAACAACCCTTCGCAAGCCCAGATCGGAAACGCCAAACCTCCGCCCCTTTGTGTTAGATTTTTAAACTTATACCTTTCTACCTGAAAAGCTAAATGTCAACTCCAACTCAAAACATGCGGCCAGCGGTCAAGGTGTTTGTCGCCACCACGGTGATGCTGACATTCATCTCCTTCTGGCGCGCTTCAGCCATTGTCCTCGCCGATCTCGCGTCGTCCGCCTATTACGCTGGGGGGGATGCCGAGAAGGTAATCGGGAAAAGTGCGCCGTGGTTCATTCTCGCCGTCATGCTGTTCAGTTATGCCGTGCGTGCACTTTACATTGAATCGAGCAGCATGTTTGTTCGCGGCGGCGTGTACCGCGTGGTCAAAGAGGCGATGGGCGGGACGCTGGCAAAGGTATCCGTTTCGGCTTTGCTTTTTGATTACGTATTGACTGGCCCAATCAGCGCGGTTTCGGCCGGACAATATTTAGCTGGCTTCGTCGAAGACATCGCGCGATACTCGCATCATCCTTTTCCTAATTTTCCTGAGAATACTTTTGCGGCGGCATTCGCGGTCCTCATCGCCCTCTATTTCTGGTGGAAAAACATTCAGGGCATCCACGAATCCAGCAGCAAAGCCCTCCAGATCATGATCATCACGACCGTCATGGTGGTGATCCTGATTGCCTGGTGCACGTTCACTATTCTTCGAGTCGCCGATTCAAATGCCCCCAAACCCGCTCCATCCCGGCGTAGTGCCGCTCACCAAAGAATCCATGGGATGGCTCTACGGCTCATGGATCAGCCATCTGACCTGGATTATTTGCTTTCGTTGGATTCGGACATTCTGTCCTCGCCATGAGCGGCGAGGAGACCCTGGCTCAGGTGAATCGCGAGATCGAACATCCCAAGCTGAAGAACCTGGAAAAAACCGGCGCGGTAATTTTTATTTACAGCCTGCTTTTTACGTCTCTGGTTTCGTTTTTCGCGGTCATGATTATTCCTGACAAAGTCAGGCCGGAATATTTCGGAAACCTAATCGGCGGCATCGCCATGTTCTTAGCGGGCCCGACGTGGGCCCGGCTGACTTTCCGCGCGTTCGTGGTGCTGGTTGGAGTCCTGATTCTTGCGGGAGCGCAAAATACTTCCATTGTCGGCGCCAACGGCGTGCTCAGCCGCATGGCAGAAGATGGCGTTCTGACATCGGGCTTCCAGAAGCCTCATCCCCGCTTCGGAACCAGCTACCGCATCGTCAACCTGATCGTGATCATGCAGGTGCTCACGATCATCCTCACTCGTGGCAACGTTTTTATTCTTGCCGGCCTGTACGCCTTCGGAGTCATTTGGAGCTTCGCCTTCATGTCGCTGGCGGTTGTGGTTCTCCGCTATAAAGATCCCGGAAACCGCGAGTGGAGAGTGCCGGGCAACATCACCATCGCCGGCAAGGAAGTGCCGATAGGTTTGTTTATTATTTCCGTCGTCCTGTTCATTACTGCGCTGGTAAATCTGTGCACCAAGTCTGAAGCCACGATTGCCGGTGTCATTTTCAGCGGATTCTTCTTCAGCATCTTTACCTATTCCGAACACCGCGTCTCAAAAACTAATAAAGGCAAGCCCGAAGGATTGGCGCAGTTCCGCGTCTACGGAAACGAGGAACTTGGCAGCAACGAACTGGGAGTGCGTCCCGGAAACGTTTTGGTCGCGGTGCGCGATCCCAGAAATCTTTACTATCTTCGCGAAGTCCTGCGCCGCACCGACACAACCAAGCAGGATTTAGTCGTCATGACCGCGCGCCTTTATCAGCGCGAACATTCTTTCAGCGCTCGAACCGTTTTTGAAGCAACAGAAATTTTTGACCACTACGAGCAGGAACTCTTCACCGCAGCGGTAACGGTAGCCGAAAAGGAAGGCCGGCCGGTTTCACTGCTCGTCGTTCCCGCCGGAGACGTTTTCGACGCGATCGTCGTAACCGCGCAAAGATTAGAATCCAGCCGCATCGTCTGCGGATTGTCGAACAAATTAACCACCGACGAGCAGGCAAAACTTACCGGCGACGCATGGGAGCGCCTGCCCGAACCCCGACCTCGTTTGATCATCGAGGTTCACGAGCCCAATGGAAAAGTGCGCGAGTATCTCCTCGGACCGCACACTCCGCGCATGCGTCCCCAGGATCTCGAGCTGATGCACAGAGTCTGGCTCGACATTACATCTGACCCCAAATACGCCGGCGCTCATCACTATCACATCGTGGCTCTCGCTCTCGAAGAGCTGCAACGGGAACTTGGCAGCCCCGATCGCGCCGCGCTTCTAGCCAAGCTTCTCGACGAAATGCACAAAGACTCAATGAACTAGAGCCGATCGCCTTTGATCTCCCCTGATATCGCTCGACTGGGGGTGGCCCATCCTTCGCGCATTTTGCGAAGATTCTCTCTTGCGAGTCAAGGGGTATTTTCTCTGGAGAGGTGCAGGAGAACCTCTCTTTTAAGCCAAGCGAGCCAGAGCAGTGATTTCAATTTTCGGTAAGAGCCTGGCTCCGTCATAGGCGGACTGCGAACGGAACATGCCGAAGATAGCGTGCAGCATTTTGCGGGCAACGGCTATCAGGGCTTGCAGTTTGGCTTTGTGGCGTGCCACTAAGGCGTGGTAAAAGCCGCGCAAGTGGGGATCGTGGCGCACCGCGACTAAGGCGGGCATGTAGAGGGCGCGGCGCAGATAACGGTTGCCGGCGCGGCTGATGCGCGAGCGCTTATGGACGGAGGTGCCGGAGTCATGATGGGCGGGATCCAGTCCGCTGTGTGCGACCCACTGGCGCACGGTAAGACCGGGAGCCAGCAGTGCCAGTTCTCCCAAAAGATTCAGGGCGCTGACCTCGCCGATGCCGGGCATGCTCAGCAGCAGGGCGAAACGCGGGCGCAGTTCTGCGTCCTGGTCAATAAGAGTCTGAGCTGCATCGCGCATCTTCTCGATCCGGTGCTGCAGATCGCGCAAGGAGCGCTTCAGATCCTGCTTCACACAACGCGATCCGATGGTAGAAGCCGAGATTGCGTGCAGACGATTCGACTCCTGCGTGTGCTGCTGGGTGAGAGCTGCGATGTGACGCGTAATGGCGCGCAGTTCCAGAGCTGCTGCTTGCGGCGGATGCCAGGGCTGGAACGGCATGCGACGGGCATACTCGGCCAGCACCTGAGCGTCGGCGGGATCGGTTTTGCTGCGGCACAGCGTGGCGGCAAAGCGGTTCACCTTCTTGGGATTGATGACCGCCACTTCGATTCCCTCTGCGGCGTGCAATGCCAAAGCTAGGTCGAGACTGTAAAGGCCGGTGGCTTCCAGGCAAACCCGGACTGGAATCCCGTTTTTTTGTAACCACAAAATCAGCGCCTGGTGTCCGGTGGCGCGGTTAGGGAAACTGCGTTGCAGCCCTCTGCCGCCTTCCCTGAGGGCGACGACCAAATGGGCCGCGCTGACATCAATGCCACAACAGAGAAAAACTTCCGCCGCCGACTTGTCCATGACCGCCTCCTAGAGTTAATCTGCGGTTCCGGCTTCCGCCCCGGCGAAACTCTTGCCGCCAACCTTGAACATGCAGGCTCAAAAGGCCTTCGATTCTCCACGGCGTCAAAAAGAGAGGGGCGGGGGCCGCTCTTCGCACAGGCTCAATGTGGCCTAAGGCTGGGACGGCCTCTCCGCCGAAAACGCGACCTCATACTACCTCGCGTCTAGAAATGGAAGATACAAGGC
>CAWCJR010000015.1:0-110579 GCA_963796015.1 uncultured Acidobacteriaceae bacterium
AGCCGGTACCCTCAATCGAAGCCATGATTGAGAGCATGCAGCAGTCGAAGGATAAACCTGTCGTACTTACCGCGCTTCGGGATGGTCAAACTCTGAACTTTAAAGTTCAACCGCTTTTGGCGAACACCAAGATCCAAGCCAGCAGCGATATCGCATTGGTTTCAAGGACAAGCCGGAGACGAAAGTGGAGACGCTGCCGTTCATCCAGGCTTTGGATCAGTCGTTGCAGGAAAATAAAACCTACGCCGTATTGATTCTCCAACTTGTGCAGAAATTGGTGCAGCACAAAGTTTCGATTAAGGCGTTTTCGGGTCCCATAGGGATCGCCCAGGATGCGGGCGAAGCCGCACAAGAAAAGGGTTGGACTCCTTGATGGAACTGACATCAGGAATCAGTCTCAACCTCGGTATTCTCAACCTGCTGCCAATTCCAATTCTCGACGGCGGCGTCATTCTGCTGCTCCTCGTCGAAACATTGATTGGCCGCGACATCAGCCTGCAAATTAAAGAACGCATCTATCAAGTTGCTTTCGTATTCCTGGTGCTATTCACGGTCGTCGTAATTTACAACGATATCGCCAAGATGATGCCGGGATTTGCGCAGCGATTACAGTAGGTCGCTCAGACCCTCTCGCTTTATTCCCTTACACCACGACGCATCGTATTCTACCGACTTTATTCTCGGTTTTATTGGGCGTCAATGCATAAATGCGCACATTGCCCTGGCCCTCTCTTTTGAGATACAATGTATCTCACTAGGGGATTTATGCCAGCGACAGAGATGGTTCATGTCCGAATTGATAAGCGGATTAAAGCGAAAGCCCGAAGACTCTTGCAACCATGGGTCTTTCTGTGTCAGATGCAGTTCGAGTGCTGCTAACTCGAGTGGCTGCGGAAAAGGCCCTCCCCTTCGAAGTGAAGGTGCCCAATTCTACGACGGTCGCGGCCATCCGAGAGGCGCGCGCGGGTGGGTTGCGGTCATTTCCCAACGTTTCCGATTTGATGGCCGATCTGAATGAGGACGATTGAGCACACCAACGCTTTCAAGCGTGACTACAAGCGGGAGAAATCCGGACCGCATAAACGCGAGTTGGACTCACTCTTATTCACCGCGATTTCTTTTCTGGCGGAAGACAAGCCACTTCCCGAAAAGAGCCGCGACCATGGCCTTGGAGGTGAATGGCAAGACCACCGGGAATGCCATCTCAAACCCGACCTGCTTATGATTTACCGCAAAACTGATCGGGAAGTGTTGCAGATTGTGCGACTTGGCTCGCACAGCGAGCTCTTTGGTTAGCGGAGGTTTTCACTTTCGTGCGAATGATCTAAACTTAGAACAAACATGGCTGACATTAAACGCAGGAAAAGTGTAACGGCCTCGATTAACGGCGTCCGCGTTGGCAGCGATGCACCAGTCGTGGTGCAGTCCATGACCAATACCGATACCGCCGACATCGCATCCACCGTCCAGCAGGTCGCGGCCCTGGCGCGCGCCGGCTCGGAACTGGTTCGCGTAACCGTCAACAATGATGATGCGGCCGCGGCGGTTGCGCCACATCGTCGAGCAACTCGACCGCAAGGCGTCCGCGTCCCGATCATCGGCGACTTCCATTACAACGGACATCGTTCTGCTGACGAAATATCCCGAGTGCGCGCGCGCTCTTGCGAAGTACCGAATTAATCCCGGCAACGTTGGCATCGGCAAGCAAGGATGACGCCAACTTCCGCACCATGATCGAAGTCGCGGTGGAGAATCAGAAGCCGGTGCGCATCGGCGTGAATTGGGGATCGCTCGATCAGGCCCTGCTGACGCGCATGATGGACGAGAATTCCCGGCTGCCCGAGCCGAAAGATGCTCGCGAAGTGACGATGGAAGCGATGGTGGTGAGCGCGTTGAATTCCGCGGACCTCGCCGAGAAATACGGATTGCGTCCCGACCAGATTATTCTTGAGTGCAAAAGTCAGCGGCGTGCAGGATCTGATTGACGTTTACCGTGTCGCTGGCGGCACGCTGCAATTATCCGCTGCACCTTGGACTCACCGAGGCCGGCATGGGAGCGAAAGGAATCGTTGCTTCCAGCGCCGCGCTGGGAGTGGTGCTGCAGGAAGGCATCGGCGACACGATTCGCGTTTCGCTGACGCCCGCGCCGGGCGGCGATCGCAGCGAAGAAGTTCGAGTCGCGCAGCAGATTCTGCAATCGATGGGAATTCGCAGCTTCACTCCGCAAGTGACGGCGTGTCCGGGATGCGGCCGCACCACCAGCACCTTCTTCCAGGAAATGGCGGAGCAGATTCAGACCTATCTGCGCGAGCAGATGCCGGTGTGGAAAGAGCACTACACGGGCGTCGAAGAGATGAAGGTCGCGGTGATGGGCTGCGTGGTCAATGGCCCCGGCGAATCGAAACACGCCAGCTTGGGCATTTCGCTGCCCGGTACATTTGAAGAGCCGAAAGCTCCCGTTTACGTTGACGGCCGCCTGTTCACGACGTTGAAGGGCGACCGAATCGTCGCGGAATTCATTGAGATTCTGGATGATTACGTCGAGTCGCACTATGCGGCGCGAGAAGCGGTCGCGGCTCACTAAGCTCCGCAGACTTTTTTGTCATCTTGAGCGCCTGTTCTTCTTCGCTAGCGAAGAAGAACCAAGTCGAAGGACCCCTACTTCTATCTTTGACGCTTGTTTCTCTGAAATCCTAAACCCCATCAAGCCGCTAATTTAAGCAGGCCCACAGCCGCTGTCAGCCACAGCGCGAATCCCGCTACATTTAATCCAATCCGCCATCTCCAACTATCAATGATGAAATTGTATTTTGCGTCCATAACTTTTCCTCCGTTGTCTCATTTGACGAAACCCACGATCAAACGTTAGTGGAGATACGCGCAACTCACGCGAATGTTCCAGCAGAAATGTTGCAGTAGTGTGAATTTGTTACGCGAGTAGAGGCAAGCTCCCGCTGGACGCGGCATCCGGGAGAGGATCGGCGATACTCTTCAACTCGGGGTAATGCGATAGTAAGGGCTGCGGTGCCCTGACACGTTGCCCTGTCAACATATGTTTCAGTTGTAGCGCGTTCACCCCGGCTTTGGCTTCGAAGTGATTGTTTGCAACCACGTATGTTACTTCCGCTTTTTTTGAGATGCGTTTAATTTTTCCTTTCCATCCGGTCAACTCGGATTCTTTATAAAGATAGTTATAACGGTCGTCGCGATTTTCGGATTCAAACCATTGATCGTAGTTTCGTCCGTGCATTCGCACATATCCGATTCCCGATGTCACGTATTCAGTTGGCTCAATGGATTTGCCAATCAGCGGCTGATCAATATTGCAGAATGCAACGTTATTTTGCGCGAATGAAGCAAGAGTTTCAGGATTGTCCCAACTTGAGTGCCGGACTTCGAGCACTCGCGGATATTCGATGAACTGCCGCAACAATACTTCGACGTACTCCCGGTTCAGCGAAGTATTCTTGAACGAAATTGGAAATTGAATGAGAAGCGCGCCGAATTTTCCCGTGGATGCCAGCGCTTCCAATCCCTCGCGAGCCAGTTTTTCGTCTTCATCGTTTGGCTTAATACTGGCCGCGGATGTCGGTTCCATCACTGCCAGCGGAGAATGTGTAAACGAGCGGTGAAGTTTCGCGGTGAATACGAAGTTCGGATTCGATGACACCCGCCGTGCCCAAAGCTTTGCCAGCTCAGGCTTGATGTGTCCATAAAACGATGTGTTGATCTCGACCATGTCGAAGCATTGCGCGAGATATTCCAGCGGATGCTCCTTGCGGCGCTGCATTCCGGACGGGTAGAAGATGCCATCCCAATCTTTGTAGGACCACCCGGCAGTGCCGACGCGGATTTGTGGCGTGGAGTTCATAATGGGTAAAATCACTTCGCAATGCTACAGTTCCTAACTTTAGCCATCCTTCTGATTTTGCCGGTACGATTGGGGGCGCAGGTCCAAGGACCAGCCCCTGAAACACCAGAAGCCAAATCTAGAAGCAAGCCCCCACTCCGACGCCGCCTCCAGTAACAACTCTCCGACGGTTTCAAAGCCCGGCGACTCGACTTTACTGGAGGCAATAACGGCCCCGAAGCCAGTTTATCCTCATGAGGCAGAAACAGAGCAACTCCAGGGGCAAGTATGGGTCAAGCTATTAGTTTCTGAAACAGGAGATGTGGAAAGCGTTGATGTCATCAGTGGCAATCCGATCCTAGCCAAAGCGGCGGTTGACGCCTTTAAGAAATGGAATTTAAACCTTACATCAGGAATGGTCAGGCCGTGAAGGCGTCCGTGAAGTTGCCCATGGACTTTGCCTTTCGTGACAAAGTCACGGACAAGCCAATTTCCCTAAGTCCAGATGTCGCCGGGCACGGGAAGGGAGTGCAGGTGGCTCCGGGCATTGTACAAGGTATGAAAATACACGATGTCTTACCCATTTACCCTGAAGGGGCTCGTCAAGCCCGCATCCAAGGAACTGTCTTACTACGCGCCGTGATAGGCAAGGATGGGCGCATCGCCGGTCTTGAGGTAATATCGGGGCCAAAACCACTAATTCAAGCAGCAATCGGGGCGGTGCAACAATGGAGGTACAAACCATATATCCAGAATAATGAGCCGGTTGAAGTGGATACTCAGATTACGGTGAACTTCACCCTTGGCGGTCGGTGAGGAATGTCTCAGGGCAGTTATTCGATCTCGTTCAGTAGAAAATCAGCGCGACCCAATACGCCCCGTTGGGATAGCTTGCGGTCTTTGAGTAGCAAGTACCTTCTGCGAAACTGTTTACTGAGCGATCAGAGATGATCTGCGAAATTCCGGACGGCAGATTTCCCGGTTCCATCGCGGTGTAGCGCATGATGTAGCGGCCTTGCGGAGATGGAGTCTTCAAGGAATCGACACGAGCCATGGCGCACGCGGTTGATTTTGCAGCTGTACCATCCATCTGCCGCAATTGCGAGAGGCGCGCTTCTGAGCGCATGCGCGTGATTCCGGTGGCGATTGCATTATCCGCTTGATTGACGGAAGGTGTCGGCAAACTGTGGCCGAAGTCTTGCACTACATAGAGTCTCGGACCGCTCTGGACGACGGCAAATCCCGCTACGTTGTAATCCGCGCTTAACAGATTTTCACGATGCTGTGGAGAATGCATTAGGCTGTCCGCGGCTTGTTCCACGCTTCCCGCATAGGCGACGTTTTCCCCGGCCACGTCGAGATGCAACTTGCTGTTGGCCGCCAGGCGTTGTGGAAGCGCCGGCTCACCGAAGAGCTGGTGCGAAAGCTGCTGTTGCGCGGCCATTGCCGCGGCATGTGCACGCGCTGCCTGGGTCAATCCTTCATCGGCCTGCAAGGGTGAAAGTCCGGCTTCGATTCGGGCCTGGTTCGCCAGATCAAAAAGCTTCCGCTCCTGTTCAGACCCAAAGGGAAAGGCGTTCGCCCCGGATGGAAACTCATGGAGCGAAACGTTGTTCACCGTTGCTGGCTTTGGTGGCGGGTTTTGAGCCCCGCCTGCCTCCGCGACCAGCAAAATACCTAGCCAAATTATGATGGTCCGAGACATGGTGTTATTAACCCTGCTCAGAACCAGGAGATGCAACTTATTACTTTGTTCCTAGGACGATACGCTCTAGAATTCAGTCACGCATCATTACAATGGAGACATTCCTTCTCGGCTTTCTTCTCGTTTCGAACCTAGTACTTCTGGTGCTTGCGGTGTTGCTATATCAACGCTTTGCCCAGTCCAGCGGGCATTCTGAGGCTGTAATGCAGTTGGCCAGGCAGGCGGAATCGCTGCATCAGACTCTATCGAAGCAGTTTGCTGCTTCTACCGCCGATATGGCCATGAGGCTTGAGCAGACCAAGGGCGATCTTCGCCAGCAGGTTGCCGACCGCCTTGGAGACGGCTTCTCTTCCATCCGCACCGGGGTGGAAGAGCAGATGAAAGCGGGACGCCATGAACAGGCTGGAAGGCTTGCCGAGGCTCGTACCGAATTGACCTCTTCGCTGGCCCTCACCACCTCACAGCTCAAATCCGACTTCGACAATCTGACTCAAAAAACGATGCAGAGTCTGGATTCAATCCGCGACCGCGTGGACGCGAAGCTGCTCGCGATCACCGATCAGGTTCAGCAAAAGCTTGATCAAAATATCAAAGAGGGCTTCGCGCAATTTGAAAAAGTCCAGCAGCATCTAAAGGCTGCGGAAGAACAATTACGCGAAGTGGGCGCACTGGGGCATTCCATTAATGATTTAAATAATTTACTGAAGCTGCCTCATCTTCGGGGAACCTTCGGAGAAGCAAGTTTGGAACGTCTGCTAGCGGATTTCCTGCCCGCGCACATGTTTGAAATGCAGTGCACGGTAAATGGCGGCGGACGAGTTGACGCGATGATTCAATTTCCCGACCGAAGACTACCTATTGATGCTAAGTTCCCTCGCGAGCAAGTTCTTGCACTGTTTGAAAGCAATGTGGAAGCCGAGATCGAGCTTGCGCGCCACGAATTTGTACGCGTCATGAAGGCGGAAGCGAAGCGCATCAAGGTCTATATTCAGCCGGAACACGGCACCACAGAAATCGCTTTAATGTACCTGCCCAGCGAAACTCTTTACATGGAGGCGGTGCGCAATCGCGAACTGGCTGACTGGCTCAACCAGCAACACGTGTTCCCCGTCTCACCGAATACCTTGCTGATGACCCTTCAGACGATCGCCCTGGTTCACAAATGGTATGAGGTCGCCAGCCGATTCGAGAAGAGCCGCGTCGAACTGGCGAAGGCACAAAAGTCGTTCGACCACTTCCAGAGTCAATTCGAGAACGTCGGCAAAAACCTCAACAAAGCGCAAGACGCCTTTGAGACAGCACAACGGCATTTAAAGAGTTATCGCGGAAAAGTCACGGCGCTCAGCGGCCAAGAGCAACTGGAACTCGACGCAGCGAATGCGGAACAGATCCTTCCTTTAACAGACAAGGCCAGCGCATGAGGTAGGCACGAACGAAAAGCGCCCGTGCCCCACCTTCGGCCCCAAGCTACATCTTGTTCATCGTAAAGGTGCCTGCCCCGGTGCATCCGACGCCGGTTAGGGTCCACGTGCCGCTAATCGCGCTATTGTTCACGGTCCCATTCAAGGTAAGAGTGTTTCCGCTCGGGGTTCCCGACTGAATAGTCATCGCAAATGTTCCGGTGACATTGCCATTAAAATCCCCTGCCAGACCAAATGATCCCGTCTCGGTTCCGGATGTTCCGAAACACGAATCTTTTGTGGTAAATGCAAGGTTCACGACATTCACATTGCTACCGCTACTTTGGGTAAAAGTAGTTGTGAAAGCGAAATCTGGACCGGTGCTGTTATTTGGATCGCTCAAAGTTGCGGCCCAATTTCCATTAATATTTCCAGAACTATTTCCGCCGCCACAAGCACTCAATATGAGTCCCAGCGAGACGATTAATGACAACCCAATTTTTTTCACGTTGTGAATCCTCCAGATTCAAAATGCTAGAAATGACAAGCAGCCATGGGAAAGATGCTTATCATGGCGAAAGCGGTCGTAAGGTGAATCACCTATCGCCATAAAAGTTAAGACCCAAGTTTTGAGTCGGCCGGTTCGAGACGAGCCGGAGTAAATGTTGGCGCGGCCTGAAGCCGCGCCCTTGCGACAATTGATTTGGCGATCTACTGTTTGCGTCCATTATGTTTGTCGCGGTAGATTTGTCGCGACACTCGGTTTTGCTGGCGATTGACCTTTGCTTTTTCGGCTCCAGTCAGTTTTCCACCATTGGCGGCGCGGTCATTGCGAACTTCGCGATTGATGCTCGCATCTTTTGATTCCAGATTGGCAGTTTCGCGGGAGGTGAGCTGTCCGCTCTTTACGCCCTGGGCGATGCGATCCTGCTGATTTTCAGCCCGCTTACCAACTTCACTTTTCGGATTTGTGTTCTGTACCGCCGCATTGTGTTTGTCCTGGTAGATTTTGTTGGAAAGTTGATTCTGCTGCTGGTTCAGCGTGGCGCGATCGGATGCGGTCAGATGGCCGTTATCCAATTTGCGCATATCGCGCTCTTCGCCATTGATGTTGGACTCTTTCTTTTCGACGTTGGCAGCTTCGCCGGCCGTCATCTGGCCGCTCTGAACGCCCTGCCCAATGCGGTCCTGCTGGTTCTCTTTGCGTTGGTTAATGGTTTGTGGTTGGGTGGTCGTATCGGTCTGCGCCACGGCAGGTAAAGCGAGTGCAGCCATTGCCGCCGCGAGGAATATGTTGCCCCATTGCTTTTTCATATCGTCTCTGCCTCCGTATTATTTACGTCAGCCTTTTTGGGTGGTTCTGGCTGCTGGAAGTTTGAACACGAAGTGTAAAGAAATGTTGCGGGGGCCCCTGAGGAACATTGTTTTGAACCAAATAGACGAGGGTTGACCTGAATCGAAATCCGGCTACAAACCAGCTTCGATTCTTGATCGGGGATCCAGCACGTCGCGAAGCGCGTCGCCGATGAAGTTAAAAGACAAAACTGCGAGCATGACCGCGAGCGCCGGAAAAATCACTAAATGCGCGGCGTCGAACAAATGGGCGCGCCCATCATTCAACATCGCTCCCCAACTCGCAGTGGGAGGAGGGACGCCGAGTCCGAGAAAACTCATCGTCGCCTCCGCGAGAATTGCCCCAGCCATGCCGATTGCCGCCTGCACGACAATCGGCTGAATGATGTTAGGCAGAATGTGACGGACGATCACGCGCAGGTCAGTCGCTCCGAGCGCTTTTGCAGCTTCCACAAATTCGCGCTCGCGCACGGCAAGAACTTGAGCCCGCACCAGTCGTGCGTATCCGACCCATCCGCCAAGAGAGAGGGCCAGTATCAGATTGAATATTCCGGGTCCGCGAAAGGCGACGAAGGCAATCGCCAGAAGAATTCCGGGGAACGATAAAAACGCATTCATCACCAGAACGTTTACGAAGCGGTCAATCCTGCCTCCGTAGTATCCGGCAATTGATCCGATAATCAAACCAAGGGTTAGTGATGCTGCGACCACGCACGTTCCGACGAGCATTGAAATGCGCGATCCGTAAATCAGGCGGGACAAAATGTCACGGCCAAGTTCGTCGGTGCCACACCAATGATCAAGCGAGGGAGCGGACAGCCGCGCCGGCAAATCAATGTGGGCAGGATTTTGCGGAGCCAGCCAGGGTGCGAAGAGCGCGGACAAAGTGAAAATTGTTACGAGAACGATTCCGATCACCGCGAGAACATTATGGCGAGCGACCCGGAAAGAGATGGCGGCTGTGGACATGGAGAAATTGTAACTACCATACCTCGAAACGAAATTTTCGATAATGGCTGATCATCTCAAAATCGTTCCGGTTGGAGGTGATCAGGCACGCGCCATGTGATCGCACTGACAGTCCGATCAGTACGTCAAAGTGCAATTCACGTAGTTTGCCCGGTGTGAAGTCCTTGTCTGCGTGGATTTTTTCCAGGATTTGCCCTGACTCTAGCCAGTTATTTTCCGTAGGCGTCAATATCGGATGATTCTTTCCCAACATACGCAAAAATTCGCGCTCGGCTGACGTGGTCGCGCCACGCCACAGCTCCGCCAGAACAACGGCGGATGTACGAATGAGGCCGCCAACGGCTTGGATTTTCTGTTGGTGCCGTCCGGTTCGCAGATCGTCAATGAAAACCGACGAGTCGAAAACGAAAAGATCACTCACTGTATCCCGCGAACGATAGCTTTCCGGCGTTCTTCTTCATAAGAGATTTGAAGCGTTTCAATGCGACAATTTCTCTAAGGGCCACATGAACCGCCTCAGTGCGAGATTTTGCTCCGAGAAGCTTTGCGGCTTCATCCGCCAAACGAGTATCGAGCCGTATTGATGTCATGGTTACTGCCATATCGCCTCCCCGGGTGTGTATATACATACTATGCAACTCGTATATATACGTCAAGACGCGCCGCGCACATGCCGCACCTTTTATGGTACGTTAATACAAATGAGCAACAAGAATATGGGCTCGAGCATCGATGACTTCTTAAAGCAGGGAAATATCTTCGAAGAAACGCAAGCGCAAGCCATCAAGGAAGTCATAGCCTGGCAACTCGCGAAAGCCATGAAGGAAGAAAAAGATTTCCAAGGCGCGGATGGCCGTTTTGCTGAAGACGAGTCGCTCTCAGGTGGACCGCATTCTCGATCCGAAACGCGACATCACGCTCTCAAGCCTGCAGCGGGCGGCGGCTTTGGTTGGTCAGAGGGTGGTGATCGAGTTGGTTTGACCAGTCGGGGTATCAAACGATCCGCTTCCACCGTTTGAAAGCCTTCACATCCTCGTGCGAGAGAGCAAACCATTCCCCCTCTCCTCTCTTTTCCGCGAACCGCTTATGCCAGTATGCTTCCACGCCTGTTGGGTCGTCTGTTTCAATACTATGAACAGTCGTCGGTGGAACTGGAATCTTGACAGCAAACTCCCTGCCGCGACGGCCAACCGAATTCGTATGCCCAATCTTGTAATGCTTTCCAGATTTCATGAGATAAACAAATTCGGTCGCGATCTTCGGATTGCGTTCTCCATTTGGCAGCGCCCATGCGAGTGGACCCTTCAAGAACACGGTGCAGAGTTCTAAGACATCGTCAAATCCAGGAGTTTTGCGACAATACGTAGCGACTGCGTTGAGCAGTTTCTGTTTTCCGCCAAATCGGCTAAATACGGTGTGGGCTGGGAAAGCTCGATCCTCTTTTGCTTTGCGTCGAATCTCACCCTCAACCGGAAGCCTTCCGAGTTCCCTAACAAGCCCAATGTATTTTTCAATGAGGATTTCATCGCGCATTTTCGTTTGTAACTCGTTCGGAGCATAACCCGCCTCGGCTAGGGCGTCGCCCCATCGTAACCAAATGTGGGGATACCAGCTCGACATCCTGACGCCCGTGCTGCGCGCGAATACCTGCCGACCAGGCGCTTGACCGTCGTGCTCGGGTGCCAAGCGTCTGATTTCCTCTACGATCTGTCCCCTATCCATCGCGATCTCGCTTCATTGCCTTATCCTCGGATTCGCCACCGAGTACAACAGATCCGTCAGGAAGTTGACTGCGACGTAGGTCAGTCCAATCGCCAGAATGCATCCCTGCACGAGATAGTAATCGCGATTGCTGATCGCTTGGATAGTAAGCCGGCCGATTCCTGGCCACGAAAAGATCGTCTCAGTCACGATTGCTCCGGCTAACAGTGCTCCGAACTGCAAACCTAGAACCGTGATGACGGGAATCATTGCATTTCGCAAGGCGTGGCGATACACGACCGTCCGTTCGGGCAATCCTTTGGCGCGCGCAGTGCGAATGTAATCCTGGCCGAGCTCTTCCAGCATGGATGTGCGAACCATGCGGGTGAGAATCGCCGCCAAAGCTCCACCCATCGTGATCGCCGGCAAGATCAGATGCGCGAAACTGCCGGAGCCAGACACGGGAAGCAATCCCAACTTGATAGAGAAAAATAAAATCAATATCGGACCCAGCGCAAAGTTGGGAAACGATAATCCGAAGAGGCTAACCACGCTCAATGTGCGGTCGTCCCACCGATTTCGCCTTTGCGCCGACCGGACGCCCGCGGGAATTGACAGCAAAATCGCGACGACGAGAGCCGCAATCGTGAGTTGCAGAGTGTACGGATAATGTTGAGCGATCAGGCTCGCAACGCTTTGGTTGAATCTGACCGACGGTCCGAGGTCCCCGTGCAGGACGCCCTTCCAATAATGAAGATATTGTTGCCCGAGCGGCAAGTCGAAATTATAGGCGTGACGGGCGGCTTGAATATCGGTCGCGGGCGCACCTTCGCCGAGCATTTGCAGAATCGGATCGCCCGGAACCAGGTGAATTAGCAGGAAGACCAAAGAAACGACGAGCCAGATGACAGGCAGCGTATATAGAACGCGAAGGGAAAGGTAACGGAGCATTCAGATTCGTCGTTGGTCTTTCGTCGTTGGTCGTTGGCTCCTGCCTCGACTGTTTGCGCCGCCCTTCATGTTCCCGCCTGCGCAATCGCTTTCGGGCTCAAAGTTTCGATCCTGACTTTGGCTATGCGAAGGCCCTCCATCTCATCAATCTCAAAATGACGGTCTTCGTAGTCAAATGCTTCGCCAACGCTCGGAATTTTTTGCAATTGGGAGAGCACAAATCCGGCCAGCGTCTCAAAGCCCCGATCTCGCGGCAATAATAAGTCATATTGCGATTCGAGATCGCGAATGTTCACCGATCCATCCAGCAGCAGAGATTTATCCTCACCGTTGACCATTGCCTGATCTGCGGGAACGACGTCGAACTCATCTTCGATTTCGCCAACTAATTGCTCGAGGATATCTTCGACCGTGATCACGCCGGCGGTTGAGCCAAATTCATCCACCACCACCGCCAGATGCCGCTTTCTTTCCCTGAATTCGCCAAGAAGCTCAGTAAGAACCTTGGTCTCCGGAACCACAAGAACGTCGTGCATGATTTGACTGATCTTCATGTTAGAAATGCGCGTCGCGATCGGTTGCGGAGAATTGCCGGCGAGGCGCAGGCGTGTCCATCGCATCAAGTCCTTCGAATAAAGCACGCCAATAATATGTTCCGGCCCACTCTGCGGGTCGTACACCGGGATCCGCGAGTGCTGTTCTTCGACGACGCGCTTCAGGGCTTCATCGAGCGTCAAATTGCCGGGGAGCGAAAAAATGTCGGGACGAGGCACCATCACTTCGCGGACGGTGATGCTATCGAGCTCGAGGGCTTGATGAATCATTTCTTCCTGAAAAGGTGGAATCTGTCCAAACTGGCGGCTGGCGGTCACGATCAGCTTAAGCTCGTCCGGCGAGTGAATGGGCCCTTGCTGAATTCTGCGCGAACCAAATGTGCGCAACACCGAACCAGCGGCGCGGCTCATAAGAAAGAGAACTGGTCTGGTCAAAGTGAGAAAAACTTCCATTGGCGCGGCGACGGCAAGAGCCACCTGTTCAGAGCGTTGCAGCGCAAGCGATTTCGGCACCAGCTCGCCGAGAATCACGTGCATGCAGGTGATCAGGCTGAACGCGACGACAATGGCAATGCCATGCGCGTAAATCATGGCATGCGGGACTTCCCGAATGAATCGTGAAGCCTCGACTATGTGGGCTACGATCGGTTCGCCGATCCATCCCAGGGTCAGGCTGACGATCGTGATTCCGAGTTGGACGCCGTTGACGACCTCATCCAGATTGCGGTGGAGTTTCTGAACGATTCTGGCGCCGATACGCCGGGCTTCGATGAGTTGCTGGATACGGGTATCCCGCACGCTGACCAGGGCGAATTCGGCTGCGGCAAAGAATGCGTTGGCTGCGACCAGGAGAATCACCAGGAACACCCGGAGCAGCACAAAGGCGACCATGAATGGTCAATTTTAGCATTCCAAGCCTTAGGGGGCGTTTTCAATCAGGCTCTGGACCTGTAGAATTAGAGGTACTTAGGCCGATTTTGTGCTCTTTTTGCTGCTTCAGGCCTGTGCAGCAATTCTGGACTTTCTTGCTTTCTTTTTGCGTATCCCTGGGTCTAATGAAGCTGGGCCTAATGAAGAATGATTTCCGGTTTGGAGGACGTGGGATGGGTTTCCAGCTCCGACGAGAATAGTTTTTTCGGAACTTAGTTGAATTCATTCGCGTAGAACGGGTGTGGGCCGAATTGTTGGTTTCAAATCAGGAGGCGATGTGAACGGCAATACTAACGGCAGGAAAAAGCGACGTAAGCGAATCATCATTGTCACCGTGGTCGTGCTACTGATTGTGGTGTTTGCGGGCGCGCTCTACGCGTTCAATCGCGGCGGCACCAAACTTGATCCATCGAAGCTTGCGAAAGTTGAAAAAGGCGACCTTGCCAAGAGCGTAGTCGCAACCGGAAAAGTCGAGCCCATCACCAAGGTCGAGGTGAAATCGAAGGCGAGCGGCATTGTTACGAAGCTGTACGTGGATGCCGGCGACAAGGTCAAGAAAGGCCAACTTCTCGCCCAACTGGACAAAGTTGAGATCGAAGCCCAGGTTGAACAATCCCGCGCCGCGCTTCAGGCGGATGAGGCAAGTCTCACAAGTTCGCAGGCCGACTGGCAAAGAGCCAAGGTGGATGCCGAAGGTCCCGATGTTCCCTTGCTGAAACGTGAATACGTGCGCGCGCAGGGGATGGCGAAAGATGGCATTGTTTCTACGTCCGCGTTGGATGATGCCAACAGAAATTATCAGATGGCGCTGAATAAGCAGAACGTCTCAAAGGCGCAAGTCACGGTATTGCAGGCAAAAATCGCTCAATCGGAAGCGCAAATAGCGCAGGGCCGCGCCAATCTGAAGCAGCTTGAGGAGCAACTCAGCTATACAGATATCGAATCTCCCATGGATGGCGTGGTGCTGTCCCGAGATGTTGAGTTGGGAGATGCGGTCAGTTCCATCCTTGTTCTGGGTTCGTCTGCAACACTGGTTATGACGTTGGGCGATACCAGCCAGGTTTACGTCAAAGGTAAAGTTGACGAGAGTGATATTGGCCAGGTTTATTTGGGGCAGCCCGCGCGAATTAAAGTGGAAAGTTTCAAAGACAAGACTTTCAACGGGGTAGTCACCAAGATATCGCCAATGGGCGTTGAGAAAGATAACGTCACCACTTTCGAGGTCCGCGTCTCGATTAATAATCCGGGCGGAGAATTGAAAGCCGAGATGACAGCCAATGCGGAAATCATTCTTGAAGAGCACAAGAATGTTCTGCAAATCCCGGAGGGCTCAATTATTTACGACAAGGATAAGAAAGCCTCGGTTGAGATTCCCCAACCCAAAGCAAAGGATGGCAAAGTGAAGCTTGCCGTAAATATCGGAATCTCCAACGGCGCCAAAACGGAAGTCCTCAGCGGATTAAAAGAAGGCGACCAGGTAGTGCTGCAATAAACATCTAAACTGGACGGGCGAGACACCCGTCCCTTTGTCGTTCGGGGTTTTATAATCCGCAGCGAAACGGGAGGGGCCTAATTGCAAAAGCGAAAAATCAATCCCGCGGCGAGTCTTCCACTTAGGCTCGCCTTCGCCACTGCATTATTGTCTGTGCTGATGTTGGGAACGGCCTCCGCCTCTGCCGCCTCAGAGGGATCCTTTGATCGCACACTGAAGGTTACGGGCAACGTTAATCTCGAAGTCACGACTGGGTCCGGCAACATTGAAGTAAAAACGGGGAGCTCAGACGAAGTACGCATTTCTGGACGAATCAGGGTAACGGAATTTTTTGGCGGTAACGCGGGAGAAAAAGTAAAGCGGCTGGAAGACAACCCGCCGATTGAGCAGAACGGCAACGAAATTCGCGTTGGTCATATTGAGGACCCCGAGTTGCGGCACAACGTGCCCATCAGCTACGAATTGATCGTACCCGCAGACACGCAACTGCGCGCCAAAACCGGATCGGGCAACGAAGACATTGAGGGGATTCACGGGTCTCTCGATGCGTCATCTGGCTCGGGACGGCTGAAAATCTCCTCCATAGGTAACACCGTCCGCGCCGACACCGGCTCAGGCGATATAGGAATCGAGCAAGTAAAAGGGAACGTGCACGCAAAGACCGGAAGCGGCTCGGTTCGCGCTACCGACGTGGCCGGCGGCTTTGAAGGCAGCACCGGCAGCGGCGATCTGCATCTGGAGCAGACTTCGTCGGGCTCGGTTCGGGCGAGCACCGGTTCAGGCAGTCTTGATCTGCGCGGCCTTCGTGGGTCTCTCGAAGCCAGCTCGGGCAGTGGATCCATAAAAGCGGAGGGCGATCCCACAGGCGCGTGGACCCTTCATACCGGCTCGGGAAAAGTTCAACTGCGCCTGCCTTCCAATGTTTCGTTCGATCTGGATGCTCATACCAGTTCAGGGACGGTGTCGGTAGGTTTCCCAATCACTGCGGAAGTATCCAACAATAAAAAAGATCTTCGTGGAAAAGTTCGCGGCGGCGGTGTCCCGGTGCAGATCGCAACGGGATCGGGGGATATTGATATTCACTAATGCAATTCCTCCGGACAATCACTTGCCTTGGCGGATGAAGTAATGCGCTTTGTCCATATCCGCAGGGACCGCAACGTCGAAGAATCCAACCATCATTTCGTTATAAGTCTGATCTCCCCAGGTCACCGCAGAATTCGCGTCGGGATTGTGCGGATTGTTCGCTGAATTGTCATACCACGCAACCGCCTGAAGTTCAGTTCCCGCCTTTAGAAAAAGCGGCTGCTCCAATCGGTAACTCATCTGCCAATAAAAATCGTACTTTACTCTGAGCAGCGTTTCGATTTTCTTATCGGAAGGGCCGTCAGGGTGGACGATATTGTATTCGAAGCGCTTGCCACGAAGGTGCATGTGCGGGAAAAAGCTCAGCAGGGTGGCGTCATTGGGAAGAGTTCCGTGGACTTCGACACGATAGTTGTCCACCCCCGGAGGAATCGGGATCGTGTCGTGGTCGTTCGCCAGCTGTAGAGTAAGCACGCGCAGTTTGGGCGGATGTTTGGCAAAGACCAAACCTACGCTGGTTTGGTCTCGCGTAGCGTGGCCGTTCGTCGTGTAGTGCATCTGAAACACGAGGTCGGAGTGCGCGGGAATGAATTTTGCCATCCCGTCGGCCCAGTTGTCCGGAGAACTGCCCGGCGCGTAAACCAGAAGCATGTCGCTGTTGGTAGCATGCGCCTCATGCATAAGTTGGGGGTCGCGGAAAGTCGAGGCCGTGAACGGCACGCCAACCGGAGCACTCTGGAGCCAATTGGATTCCGGAGGCCGAATATAGACGACCGCATGATGCACATGCGCCCGGCTGGAAGGCCGAACCTCGCACATCTGTACCCAGCGGTCCGTGGAAAAACCGGTGGGTACGATTTCGTATGTATATTCCACGTCTCCACGCGCCGGAATCGCAACTGGCTTCGGCATTTTCAAAACGACATCGGGAGTGGGGATGTTCCATCCGTAAGCCCAATGCGGAGGCGCGGGAGCGTCTCGTGGATCACCGGCGGGAGCCTTGGAATCTGCCCACGATGAGATGGTTGAAATCTGTTCCTGCGTGAGTGAGGGATCATCGGAAAAATGTCCGCAGCATGGATCCGCAAACCAGGGCGGCATTGTTTTCAGGCGCACAGTTTCTTTAATCTGCTGTGCCCTTGATCGCGTTTGCTGGTAAGTGACCAATGGGAACGGCGCGATTTCTCCATTACGATGACAGCTTTGGCAATGCTGCTGCAAGATTGGCAGGACATTTTTGTAGAACGTGGGAGGCGCGCTGTGATCTGAAGTCTGCGGCAAAGCGCTTTGACCTGAAGCCAGACCCAAAACCAGAAGAACCAGGACTTTGCGTATCAATTTGAATCTTGAGGCGTCATCCTGAGCTTGCGAAGGATCTTGCGTGGAGCGGATCTGCACTTTGGCCAGCGACTCTGCGGGTTCGTGCGAGATCATTTGGGGAAAGGTCCGAACGATGATTCAGTATCCCTGATTCTTGTCCACGATGGCAACAAGCGGCTGATGACTAAGATATCGGCGCAGATTTTCCGCGAAAAATGCGTAATGCTTTTCCCATAGCTTTCCCGAAAAGCCGGCGATGTGCGGAGTAATCAGCAGGTTTTCCAAATCCCATAGCGGTGATTCGGGCGTCAGAGGCTCTTTTTCAAAAACATCCAATGCGGCGCCGGCGATTTTTCCCGAGCGCAACGCTTCGGCAAGCGCGGATTCGTCCACCAACTGGCCGCGACTGACATTAATCAAGTAAGCATCCGGCTTCATGCTGGCGAGTCGCTGCGCGTTGATCATCCCGGCCGTGGACGAAGTCAGCGGTGCGGCGATTACCACGTAATCGGACTTCGACAGCATCAAGTCAATCTGCGACGAAGCATAGACTTGCTCGACGTTGTCGGGCTTCTCCGCTTCCACTCTGTTGCGAACCGCGATCACGCGCATTCCGAGCGCCGATGCTCGCTTTGCGACTTCGGTCCCGATGCTCCCCAACCCAATTAGACCGAGCGTTGCGCCGGCAACTTCGCGCGGCTGTGGTCGCGATTCCCAAACTTGATTCTGTCCCCAAACGCGTTGCTGCTGACATCGCATTGCCAGAGGCAGCTTCTTCGCCAACGCAAAGATCAGCGCAATCACAAGCTCGGCAACCGTTGCTCCATGAACCTCGCGGCCATTGGTCAGGATTACGTCGCTCGCAATCAGTTCGGGGAATAATAGTTGATGGACCGCTGCCGCCGGGGAGTGTATCCAGCGAAGTTTCTTCGCGGCATTGAATTGATTGGGGCGAAGAGTCCAGGTAACCACGATCTCGGCATCGCTGATCTGCTTTTCGATCTGGTCGTCGTCGCTAAGGTGAACAACTTCAAGCTGCGGAAATTCTTTCCGCAGCCGCTCCGAAAAGTGCGGCGGAGCATTCCAGAAACTGCCGCGATGGTACGGAAGAATCAAAAGCTTCATGGAATGATATTAAAACGAGAAAACCACAGCTCAGAAGATTTTGATCTCGTTAAGCACAGAAAATGCGGGTGGCCCATCCTTTCGCGCACTTTGCGAAAGGGTGGGAAGCGATGCCGCCGACTGAGCGGGTCTTTGTGGACGACGAACTTATTTTAGTGAATAGATCCTTCGTTAGAAGCTCGCCAGCAAGCACCAATTCCTCAGGATGACCAGGGAACGCGACTTAGGAATTTACGACCACCCGCAGATCCCGCCCGGTCATGTCTTTGGGCTGCGGGATGCCCAACATCCCAAGAATCGTAGGTGAAATATCTCGCAGTGACCCATCCGATCTCACCGTTATTCTTTTTCCGTTCTCTGCGATCACGATGAACGGTACCGGATTCGTAGTATGCGCGGTGTGCGGGCCGCCGGTGACGGGATCAATCAACATCTCGGCATTGCCGTGGTCGGCGGTGATCAGGATTGTTCCGCCTTTCGCACGCACAGCGCGTTCGACGCGCTCAAGACATCCGTCCACAGTTTCAACGGCGCGGATCGTGGGTTCGATCTTGCCGGAATGTCCGACCATATCGGCGTTGGCAAAGTTCACGATGATGACATCGAATGTGCCGTCTTCGACGGCTTTGACCACGGCATCAGCGATGCCGGCGGCGCTCATCTCCGGCTTCAAATCATAAGTCGCGACTTTTTGCGATGGAACCAGCAGGCGATCTTCTCCGGGAAAAGGAGTCTCCACTCCTCCGTTGAAGAAGTAAGTCACGTGCGCATACTTCTCCGTTTCCGCAACGCGAAGATTGCGCAGATTCATTTCGCCCATGACGTTGGCCAGAAGATTGTTCATGGATTCTGGCGGGATGACGACTGGCAAACTGAAATGCTTGTCGTACTGCGTCATGCAGACGTAATGCAAATTGCTGGGAACTCGATCTCGAGGGATGGCTGCATCGAGGTCATCAGCGCCGGGCAGATCGCGTCCCGCCTTGTGCATTAAGTCCGCTGTTGCGAGCGAGTGCGCGCGTAATTTGGCGTACGCGGTCGGCGCGAAAATTAAAACAGATACACGAATCGTTATCACGAATGGTTGCGACTGATTTTCCGTGCTCATCGGTGCAGACAAATGGCACGATGAATTCGTCGGTGACATCTTTGTTGTAGGAATCTTTTACCCCTTGCACGGAGTCGGCGTACTCTCCTCCTTCGCCCACTCCGTTGACCATCGCTTTGAACGCTTTGTCAATGCGCTCCCAGCGGCGATCACGATCCATTGCGTAATAACGTCCGCTGACACTCGCAATCTTGCCTGTGTTGTACTCCCGCATTTTCTGTTGGAGCAATTCCAGATATCCGGCCCATTTGTCGGTAGCGTGTCGCGGCCATCCATGAACGCGTGGATGAAGACGCGCTCAACTCCATTCTGCTTTGCCATTTTCAGCAACGCATGAAGATGGCTTTGATAAGAATGAACGCCTCCGTCAGACAGAAGCCCGAAAAGATGTAGCTGGCGGGAATCAAATCGAGCGTTCTTCATGGCAGCCAGCAGCACGGGATGTTGAAAAAACTCGCCATTCTGAATCATCAACTCGATGCGAGTGCTATCCATATGGACGATGCGTCCGGCGCCAATGTTGAGATGCCCGACTTCGCTGTTGCCCATCTGGCCGTCCGGCAGACCGACATAATGCCCGCTCGTATGAATCAGCGTGTTGGGATACTCGCGAAGAAGCCTGTCATAAGTGGGCTTGCGGGCAAGCGCGATCGCGTTGGCTTTAATTTCAGCGCGATATCCCCAGCCATCGAGGATGATAAGAACGAGAGGTTTGGGATGAGTCATACTTTTCTTGCTTTTGGCTCTTGGCGAATCCGCGAGAGAAGACATCAATTATACCCAATGAATTCCGCCCGCCCATTCTTGTGGTCCTGGATTTTCAGCTTTATGCTCGGTATCTTTATACTCGGTATCAAAGAGGAGAACTCATGTCTGTCAGCGAACTTCTATTGATTGAATTTGATGAGGAAATGAAAAAGACACGCACCGCCTTGGAGCGGGTTCCGCTGGACAAAAAGGATTTCAAGCCGCATCCGAAATCTGCGGCGCTCTCTAAACTCGCGCCTCACATCGCACAGCTTGCGGGCTTTGGTCTTACTATATTGACGACGCCTGAATTCGACTTCGCCCAGGGAAATCTCAAGCCGTTGCAGTTCGAGTCCATCGCTCAACTTACAAGCGCTCTCGATGACGGCGCAGCCAAGGTCAGGACAGCGCTACAAAATACTAAGGACGAGGCATGGAGGGACAATTGGAAGTTGAGTGCTGGCGACAAGACTATCTTTAAGGGCTCGCGGTTTCTAGCCTACCGGCAGATGTTCATGAATCACCTGGTACATCACCGCGCCCAACTTGGCGTGTACTTGCGTTTGAATGAGAAGCCGGTGCCCGCGACTTACGGTCCTTCGGCGGATGACAAGATGGGATTCTAGACAAGCAATTTTCTTATACATCTTTTAGGATGGGTCGCAGCATCACTAGGGAATGTCCTCGGACATCATGCGTCATCGAGGTAGATTCATGAATCTCAAAGTGGCGAAGCTCGTGCATGGGCTTGGAATTCTGGTTCTTTCTCTGGCAATTTCGCTTTCGGTGCAGGCGCAGACCTCGCAAGATACGAACGCCGAACCAGCATCCACGCCTCAAGATAAAACCTCTGCGCCGCAAGACAAGACATCAACTCCGCAGGACAATCTGCCGAGCGCGCCTTCGAGCAGCAAGACAACCGAGCCCTCGCTGGGAGACCTCGGCTTTCCCTCAACCCAGACCCAGAGCAATCCGGAAGAGCAGGCAAGGCTCGACAAACGAACCCACATGCTGAAGATCCATCAGCGGATGGGTTTAATTACAACTGTTCCCCTCCTGGCCACGCTGCTCACTTCCCTCAATGCCGGTGGCAAGAACACAAGCTCAACCTCGCGCGACGTGCATACCGCACTGGGAGCGGTGACAGCGGACCTCTATTTCACTACCGCCTACTTCGCCATTCGCGCACCCAGGATTCCGGGAACACAAACCAAGGGACCGATCCGGGTGCATAAGGCGCTGGCTTGGATTCACGGGCCGGGAATGATCCTGACCCCGATTTTGGGGATCATGGCGTTCGATCAGCGAAACCGCGGGGAGAAAGTTCATGGGCTCGCCTCAGCACATGCGCCTGTAGCGATCGTTACAGCGGGAGCATTCGGGGCGGCTCTTCTAGCCGTCTCGCTCAAGTTCTAGGCAATTTTATGAATAAGAAATCTGTGCTGATTTTTCTGTTAGTCACACAGCTTGTGGCGCTGCCAGTTTTTGCAGCCGACAGCCAGTGGATTCTTGACCAGTGCACTCTGACTTATCACGTCTCCCATCCGCTGCATCAGACGGACGGAGTGAGCCATGCGGCCCGGGGCAAAGGCGTCTGTCATGATGGGCAATGCGATTTCCTGATCGCGGTGCCCGTCAAATCGTTTGATTCCGGAGACAGCAATCGCGACCTTCACATGCTTCAAGTAACGCGCGGGGCGCAATTTCCCATGGTGACTGTGCGTACGCGCCTGCCCGAATCAGCCGCAGCATCCGCAACTATTAATGCCGACTTGCAGATACAGTTTGCCGGGCAGACTGCCGACTATAAGCAGGTTCCATTTCAACTGACGACTCAGGGAAACGAGAGCAAAATCTCAGGGACAATTCCCGCGACGCTCTCCGATTTTAAGATTGATCCGCCGACGCTATTGACGCTCCCAATCAAGAACGAGATTCCGGTGCGGGTGGAGATGACTTGGCGAAAGCAGTGAGGGGTGGCTTCGCCGGAGGATTACGCCTCACGATCAGTCCAACCTATACCAGATTAACTTTGCGGGATAACGCTCAAATACTGGATCGGCCGTGACCAGCGGCAAGTTCTCCTCCGGCTTTGCGCGATAATATTCGGTCGAAGGGATCGCGCTGATGCGAGGGCAGGGTTTCGATCCTTAACACATGATTCCAACTTGATGGGCAGCACTTCAATTTTGTTCTTTGCCAGTTCTTTCACAATATAAGTTCCAGCAGGCTCAGGCCGGGGCAATTTGCCTGCCCGCACATTGATCAAAATCTCCCAAACGCTTGCGACACTAGCCAGAGATCGTTTTGCCCCGTTAGACTTGTTGTCCACGGGGCGAAAGCCTTCCATCATCCGCGATTGCCCATAAAAAGGTGTGCGTGATCGAGAAGGACTTTCATTCACCCGTAAAAGAGGTCTTCGATTTCCTTGAGGCGAGGCGAGACTCTCTCAGTTAAGGTCGTCGGAAATACGCTGTTCACCCACCAGACACGAGCTCCTGGCAGTCCTTAAATGCCTGTCCCGGAGCCCACTGTTACGGTCCTCGCCTCGGTAAGCCGGGACGGCGAGAGCAATTCCGTCAGGCTTAGGAATACAGGCAGCTTCGTCTCGACGCCATCGAGGTATGCTCTGTAGCTGATTCGGAGTCAAAAGTTGTGGTTTGTTTTGCGCCAACAACGTTGTTCCACAGTAATGGCAGTAAAGCATACGTGCAGTCTTCACTAAGTGCCCTCCCCCCGGACATCACAGCGATTATGGCCTCCGCGGGAAACCCTCAACCACCTGGGTTCGAATTGAAAATTGCGTGCTTCTATGCGCGTATAGTTCAACGCCTTCAACCCCAGGAACCTCGCCGACTCGCCCAACTCTTCCTCAATCCTCAGCAACTGATTGTATTTCGCGATGCGGTCGGTTCGCGATGCGGATCCGGTCTTGATTTGCCCCGCCCCGGTTGCAACGGCGAGATCCGCGATGAATGTATCTTCAGTCTCGCCCGAGCGGTGGGAAATAATTGACGTGTATCCATTGCGCCGCGCCAGATCAATCGCGTCAAGGGTCTCGCTCACTGTCCCGATCTGATTAACTTTAATCAGGATCGAATTAGCCACACCTTTATCAATGCCCTTTTGCAGAAATTCGGTGTTTGTGACGAACAGATCGTCGCCCACCAGCTGAATTTTGCCGCCGATTTGTTCGGTGAGGTTTTTCCAGCCGTCCCAATCGTTTTCTGCGAGCCCGTCTTCGAGCGAGACGATCGGATAATCACTCACCCACTTTGCCCAGAAACGAACCATCTCGTCCGAACTCTTCGTGGATTTGTCGGACTTTTTGAAAACGTACTTGCCGTCCTGAAAAAACTCGCTGGCTGCGGGATCGAGAGCGATTGCAATTTCCGTTCCCGGTTTGTATCCAGCTTGCTGAATGGCCTCGAGAACAACTTCAATGGCTTCGACGTTCGACTTCACCGATGGCGCGAACCCGCCTTCATCGCCGACTGCGGTGTTGTATCCACGCTTTTTGAGCACGCCTTTCAGCGTATGAAAAACTTCGACTCCCCAGCGCAGGGCCTCGGAAAATGATTCGGCGCCAACTGGCATGACCATGAATTCCTGGAAGTCAACGTTGTTGTCGGCATGAGCGCCGCCATTGAGGATGTTCATCATCGGCGTGGGCAGAGTGTTAGCCCCTGCGCCTCCGAGATAGCGATAGAGCGGAAGCTGGAAATAGATGGCCGACGCCCGGGCGACGGCCATGGATACGGCCAAAATCGCGTTTGCTCCGAGGCGGCTCTTATTCGCAGTGCCGTCAAGCTCGATCATCTTTTGATCTACGGCGCGCTGGTCGGCGGCATCGGAATTGGCGAGAGCCTCGGCAATTTCGCCGTTCACATTTTCCACGGCGTTCAGCACGCCCTTTCCGAGGAAGCGTTTTTTGTCTCCGTCACGCAATTCGACAGCTTCGTGTTCTCCAGTAGAAGCGCCGCTGGGCACAATCGCCCGCGCTTGGGTTCCATCGCCGAGGATGACTTCGGCTTCCACCGTGGGATTGCCGCGAGAATCGAGTACCTCGCGTGCCCGTACATCAATAATATTGCTCATGAATATTCCCTTCTGCTCTTGCGATTTGCACTGGATTGTCCTCCGACAGAACTCTCCCGCTCAACGACGAGAGATTTGAGTTGAATATTGATTTAGTTGGAACTTGCGATTATACCAGCCGTGTGTGACTCACAATTGCCAGGCGTCCTCGGCTTCGGCCTGTAACTCAATCCAACCTTCCTCCGGCAATGCATCCACCGGCAGTCGGTTCTGCCATAGACTCACTCGGAGTCGAAGTTTGGTCACCGCCGGTTTGGTGACGGGCGACGCATCTCCGTGTCCGTCGTGGCCCGATCGAGCGGCGGACAGCAATGTCAGCGGCAATTTGAATTCAAGACTTCGGCCGAGAGCCACCTGCAAATTATTCTGAAACTGGGCCGAAGTCATCACGGCTTCCGGTTGATCTTGCGCGCATAAGTTCCAGGATCGAATCGTCCCGCCGACTACTGCCACATCAAGCCTCAATGAGTGCGAGGAATCGGATTGGCCCAAACCGGACGGCTCGACATTCACGACGACTTCAAAATCAGCTTTCGAAAACTCCTCAACAAAATCCAGCCGTCCGTATACGAAAGCTTCGTCCGTACCCACATATATTGTGTCCAGCAGGAACTGTTTGCCGTGCATCGCCCCAGCGCGGCGGTCGGGAGTGTAAACAGCAGCCCCCATCCACTCAAAGTAGCGTACCGAGTCTCCGGTAATTCGCGGATGAATGTGAGAATTTTGCGGTGTGAAAAGCGGATTGACGCCGGTCCGATTGATCGGTTGTGCAAGATAATCCGGCGGAATAGCTCCCAAAGCCTGATAAACATTCGAGAGATGTTTGCGATAGAGTTCGTCAAATTCCCGGTCATTGGCCGACGAATGTTCGGGACCGTACCACCAGTTCCAATCGCTGCCCTCTGCAATCAGCAGTTCTTCGTATGCCAATTTAGTTTGTTCTGGCGTGCAATTCGGGGAAACCCGGGTATAGAAATTCCGGGCATTATCAAGATAATCCCATGCGCGATTATCTTCACGAGCACCGATCCAAACGTTAAAATTCGCCCGAATCCATGAGCCTGGAACCAACGAGTTCAGTTTCTCAACATTGTGATGCCGTTCGATCGCCTCGGATATCGTCACCGCCTCGATTCCAGACTTTTGGTCGAGACGATCATAGAACCGGCGCAGAAACTCCCGGCCCGACCGCGGAAAGTATTCCCATGCGTTCTCGCCGTCCAAAATAATTGAGACCAACGCATCGCGTCCGCTGGCGAGAACTGGCCTCGCGGCCTCCTGAATGCTGCTGATAAGGTGATTGGCAGCATCTTGCGGGGGCATGCCGGAATAAACAAATCCAATCAAATCAGAAATCGTGTGATCGCGAAACACCAAATGCATCGCAGCCTGGTCGCTTTCATATCGGTACAGCGTATAAAGCTTACGGCCAGCTTCCTCGGGCAGGCGTCCTGAACCGTCGCGGGAGAATGAGATTCCCAAGGTTCGCCCCAATACCTCTTCGTCCGTAGCCATCCAGTTCAGGCCGAGAGAGGAGGCAATACCTATCACTTCTTCGGAAACGCTTCCCTCCGAAGGCCACATCCCTTTAGGCCTGATTCCGAATACTTCCTGATGAAGATCGAGTCCTCTTTGAATTTGCTCTCGAGCATCTTCAGGATGGCGAAAACGATTTTGTGGTAGCGGCAGCCCGGGAGCGGAAACCGCCCCTATATTCGTGTCACAAACCAAAGGCAGAATTGGATGATAAAAAGGCGAAGTTGAGATTTCGATTTGTCCCTTTTTCGCCGCATCGGCGTGTGCTGGAAGAACCTTGGCTAGGAGTTCGCGTTCCCGCGCGATAACGAAACTCTGATCTTCCAATGTGTAATTCCGGCCTTTCTTGACCAGAGCCGCAATCTCCGGATCGTCCAGAAAAAACTCGTCGAACCACGCGATCTGCGAAAGCACCTGAAGATCGGTAAAATCCTGCGCGTGAAAATATTTGTCGGCCCGCTGGGGATCGAGGTCCGCGCTCCGCAAGGTTTCCCACAATTCCTGATATATCGGATACCGCGCGATCATGTTTGCCTGGTTGGCCTGGAAAAGATATCGCAGGGCAAACCGGCGCTCATCCGAAGTCAGGTCACCGGCGGGCTTTGTTGCTACTTTTAAAAATGGATCCTGTGCCGTCCCCGCTACATAATCTTGAATTTGCGTAATCAGCGACGGAACCAGATTGAAAGTCTGATGAACTTGCGGAAACTCATCCAGCAGTTTGACCATTCCGTAATAATCTTTTAAGGCGTGCAGGCGCACCCAGGGCAGCCGATACTGACCTGTGACCAGGTCTTTATAGAATGGCTGGTGCTGGTGCCATAGAATGGCGACGCGCAGAACTGGCATTTAGCGGGAATCCCGGCGGTGAAGTGAACAAAGAGGCAAGATGCAGTCTAGCATTGGCATTCTTTGCGGAACAACCGTACTGGTGGCAGAATCTCACGATTACCGACTCTCCGATACACTAAAAGGCGCATCTCAGTAAGCTGATTTTTGAATCGTGCGTTGAGTAAGAATTGCGACCACTTCCAATGATTAAATCCACCGAAGCCGCGACTCAGAGACTGCCACCAAAAAATATTCTCACGGATCAGGATGTTTACCTGTTCAACGAGGGCCGGCAGTATCAAGCCTACAAAAGTTTGGGCGCTCACCTCACTAAAGTTGGCGACGAAACTGGAGTCGCGTTTGGCGTTTGGGCGCCCAACGCGCGCGAGGTCTCCGTAATCGGCGATTTCAACGGATGGAATCCGCGATCACATTTTCTTCATCCGCACGCGAGTTCCGGCATCTGGGAGGGATTTGTTCCGGGCCCCGGCAAGGGCGCAACCTACAAATTTCACATCGTTTCGAATGCGCGAGGATACACCGCCGACAAGATGGACCCCTTCGGCATTTATCACGAAATCGCGCCGCGTACTGCTTCCATTGTTTGGGATTTGAATTACGAATGGTCAGATCAGAAATGGATGCAGAACCGGGCAGAAAAAGATTCTCTGCAAGCGCCTATCTCGATCTACGAAGTGCACCTTGGCTCGTGGATGCGCGTTCCCGAAGAAAACGCGCGGTCATTGACCTATCGGGAACTTGCTCCGCGACTCGCCGAACACATCGAACGCCTGAGGTTCACGCACGTTGAGCTTTTGCCGGTCATGGAACACCCCTTCTATGGCTCCTGGGGATATCAAACCACCGGCTATTTTGCTCCCACATCGCGCTACGGCACCCCGCAGGATTTCATGTACCTGGTGGATTATCTCCATCAACGCGGCATCGGCGTAATCCTCGATTGGGTTCCATCGCACTTCCCTTCTGACGAGCATGGGCTTGCCTATTTTGATGGAACCCATTTGTTCGAGCATGCCGATTCCCGCCTGGGTTTTCATCCCGACTGGAACACATATATCTACAACTACGGCCGCAATGAGGTGCGCAGCTTCCTGCTTTCGAGCGGCATGTTCTGGTTGGATCAATACCATGCCGATGGTCTGAGAGTAGACGCTGTCGCGTCCATGCTTTATTTGGATTATTCGCGCAAGGCTGGGGAATGGATTCCAAATAAATTCGGTGGGCGCGAGAATCTAGACGCAATTGATTTTCTGCGGCAACTCAATGAGGAAGCTTACAAGTCGTATCCCGGCATTCAAATGTATGCCGAGGAATCAACAGCGTGGCCGATGGTTTCGAAGCCAATTTATCTGGGTGGTCTTGGCTTCGGAATGAAATGGGATATGGGATGGATGCACGACACGCTCCAGTACTTTTCGCACGATCCCATCCATCGGCAATACCACCAGGGCACGCTGACCTTCCGCATGCTCTACGGATATACCGAGAACTTTGTGTTGCCTCTCTCGCACGATGAGGTTGTCCACGGAAAAGGATCCTTGCTCGACAAAATGCCCGGCGACTTGTGGCAGAAATTCGCCAACCTCAGGCTCCTATTCGCCTACATGTTCGCCCAGCCAGGGAAAAAACTCCTGTTCATGGGGGACGAATTCGCGCAATGGCGGGAGTGGTCTCACGATCGCAGTCTGGATTGGGATTTGTTAGTACATGCCAGCCATCGTGGAATTCAGAACTTGGTGGAGCAGTTGAACCGCATGTACCAGAGCGAGCCCGCCATGCATGTTTTTGACAGCGATCCCGCTGGATTTGAATGGGTGGACTGCAACGATAGCGCGTCCAGTGTGCTCTCCCTCTTGCGGAAGGGCAAGTCGCCGAAAGATACCATTCTTGCCGTCTTCAACTTCACTCCCGTGCCGAGGCAGCCTTACCGGATAGGCGTCCCATCTGGCGGATTCTGGCGAGAACTTCTCAATAGCGACGGACAAGAGTACGGCGGAGCCGGCTGGGGGAACATCGGGGGCAAACAGGCAGAAGCCGAACCACTGCATGGGCGACCTTTTTCTCTCACGTTGACGCTTCCTCCGCTGGCGGGAATTTTCCTTAAAGCCGAATAGACGGCAGAGATGCCGAAGCGTCGGCACTCCCACAATAAAGATGGTAGGACGTATTTCCGGTCCAACCGTTTATTTTTGGTTTTCGGGAACGCAACACACTCGCTGGAAATGCCGCTGCGCAGCGAATAACTTTGAAAAGGGCGCCAATCAATTCAAAAAATGAAGAGCCCGGTGTCGGCCGGGCTCATAATTTCACAGTAGGAGGAGGGCTCAAATTCCTCTTCGCTGAGGGGGTCTGCGAGAGGATTGTCTTATATGCAGGCACGATTAATGCCAAACCTCCGCTAAATCGCTGCGTAGTTTTGCGTCAATTGCAGCCCTGATTTAAATTGGTTCACATATGCCTACTACAGGAGAGCGTTTCGAACGCGCAGTCTCAATCATGGCTCGCCTTCGCAGCCCGGGCGGATGCCCCTGGGATCGTGAGCAGACTTTCGATTCCATCAAACCATATACGGTAGAAGAAACCTATGAAGTTCTGGAGGCCATTGATAATCGTGACTGGGACGAATTGCCCGGAGAATTGGGCGATCTGCTGCTTCAGGTTCTCTTTTACTCCCAAATGGCAGGGGAAGATGGGAAATTTTCCATTGATGACGTATTGGACCGGCTTTGCGATAAATTGACCGGCCGCCATCCGCACGTGTTTGGTGACGTAAAGGCGGAAACCTCTTCCGATGTGCTGCGGAATTGGGAAGCCATCAAGAAAAAAGAAAAGGCCGAAAAACAGTCTGATGATCCCACTGGCGACGGCGCAACGTCGCTACTGGACGGAGTCTCGGTGGCGATGCCCGCGTTACTCGAAGCGCATAAGCTCGGTTCTCGGGCTTCCAAAGTCGGCTTCGACTGGCCTGATGTGACCGGGCTGTTCGACAAACTCCAGGAAGAGATTCGAGAGCTTAAGGACGAACTGGAACAGCCCCCGGAACTGAAAACCGCACGCGTTGAAGAGGAAGTCGGCGATCTTTTCTTCGTGCTAGTCAATCTCGCACGGCATTTATCCGTTGATCCCGAATCGGCGTTAAAGAAAACCAATCGAAAATTCAGGCGGCGCTTTGGAACAGTGGAGGAACAGCTTCGCCGCAAGGGTAAGACTCCAGAGCAAGCCACAATGGAAGAGCTTGAGTCTCTATGGCAACAGGCCAAGAAATCAGAATCGCCCACGTAGGGACAGCCGCCCTCGGCTGTCCAGGCGGAGCAAAGCTCCGCAGCGAATTCCGCAAATAGAATCCAAAGACACAACTTCCCAACGCATCCTTTTATCTTTTTCCATACAATCTGTTGAGCCTCAGCCAACCGGACCGCCGAAAGCGGTTGTCCCTACGTATTTCGCGATATGAAAGTAGAAGCCATCACCCTACGCGAGATTCAGATGCCGCTCGTCCATTTTTTTGAGACGAGCTTTGGACGCATCTCAAGCCGCCGCATCATTCTCGTCACCGCGCACAGCGAAGGCATTGATGGCTGGGGAGAATGCGTCGCCGACGATGGCCCCTTCTACAGCTCGGAATGGTCAGAGACGGCTTGGGCAACGATGGGAAAATACCTGACCCCGGCTATCCTTGGCCGAGAACTGAAATCGGCGAGCGCCTGCGTTCCATTGATGGCCAGAATTCGCGGCCACCGGATGGCCAAAGCCGCGGTGGAAAATGCGTTGTGGGATGCGGAAGCAAAACAAAAGCAGATGCCTTTATGGAAATTATTGGGCGGGACGCTTCGTGAAATTCCATGCGGCGTCTCCATCGGCATCCAGGATTCAGTCGAACAACTGCTCAATAAAATTGAAATCGAACTAGCTGCGGGTTATCAACGGATCAAAGTCAAAGTTAAGCCGGGCTGGGATTTAAAAGTGCTCGAAAAGATTCGTTCGCGGTGGCCGCAAATTACGCTCAGCTGCGACGCCAACTCCGCCTACACTCTCGCCGATATAGATCATTTGCGCCAATTCGATGAATTCAATCTACTCATGATCGAGCAGCCGCTCTGGGATGACGACATTTGCTTCCACGCTCAACTACAGCGCCAACTGAAAACTGCAATTTGCCTGGATGAATCCATCCACCACGCCCGCGATGCGGAACAGGCCATCGAAACCGGAGCGTGCCGGATCATAAACATCAAAGTTGGCCGGGTCGGCGGATTTACCGAGGCAATCAAAGTTCACGACGTTTGCGCATCGAAAAACATCCCGGTATGGTGCGGAGGAATGCTCGAATCCGGAATCGGCCGCGCACACAATATCGCCTTGTCCACGCTGGCGAATTTCAAGCTCCCGGGTGACGTTTCGGCGTCAAGACGTTATTGGAAAGAGGACATTATTGAACCCGAGGTCGAAGTAACACCACACGGGACAATTCCGATTTCCGATAAGCCGGGAACTGGATACGCGGTAAGAGCAGATTTGGTGGAAAAAATGACTACGCGAAAAGAGGTCTTCAGCATCGGCACAAAATAATCGCAGCGATGCAGATCGCTAAATCTTGCCTTCAGACGCAGCAAGCTGCTGTTTTATCTAGCAGGCGGCTGGTTTTGCGCGATTAAGCCCTCGTGCTTTTTCAGTAATTCCACGCCCTGAGCGAATGTCAGGCCGCGAGGCGCCGGTTGAAAATCGCTATAAACTTCCTTGTCTTTAATATTCAGAGTCTTAAAGAAGAGGGCTTTGCCGGTAAATGACAAATCCATGCGCGTGATTTCCCAATGTCCTCCGCCCATGTCACCCTGCTGCACTATGAAATGACCGCCGCGATCAAGGTGACCGAGGATTCCCCACCCAAAGCCCACTTCCTTCATCAGTGTGCCATCAATTTTCGCGATGCGGTGCTGCTTACTATCAATCAGCATGGTCCCCTGAAGGCCAGTGAGAATTTGCTCGACGTGCGACGGAGGCGAATACTTTGGGTTAGGACGAAATTTCAAGCGTACCAATGGATCGCCGGGTGCTCCAAGCCCTTCTTCGCCAGAGGCGGTTCCGTCTTCTTCATATAAGAAAGCTTCTGGAAACGCGCCCATAATTTTTTCGGTTCGTTCCGAATCCTCCTTTTCACGCTTGCACTTCTTTGCGAAATCGTCGGGATCGTCAACCAGATGCTGTAGACGCTTCTGTTCAGCCTCCCGCTGCTCCGCAGTGAGAGGATGCCCATTGGTCGCAATCAATAAACCCGCCATTGCGTCCCGCGTTTCGACAAGAAGCTTAGTTTTGGACCCATCCGATCCCTGGCTCACTTCTCGAAACATGAAGTTCGGCCCGCTATGGCTGCTGCTGATCTCATTGTGGACGGCCTCGCGAACCAATTGAATGGATGAAGATGACGATGAGGCCGAATTCTGCGCGACCCCGATCTGCACCGCCCACATGAGGAATAAAGAGGAAATGATTCCGATAAGGTTTGACCACGGATTGGAGCCAACGCGCTTTTCATCTCGTCAGGCCGCGAATTAGACGAGGGATGTCGAGACTCTGTGTTGTATCGGGTGCCGCATATGCGTAACCAATCTAGCGCAGCCAATCCTCCAGCTCCGTACCCCGATCCGTCTTCTCATCTCTATATTTTACGATCACCGGCGCGTATAAAGACAGGTTCCATTCGGCCGCATGACCCTTATTTACTGCACGTGAGCCTGGAACAACTACCGCATTTTCAGGGACTTCCAGTGCTTTCTCCGGCGTCGCCCGGTATATTTCACCGCGCACGATATCATAAATTGGAGTCGAACGGGTCAGGATTGTTCCGGCCCCCAGCACCGCCCGGGTGCGAACGAGAGTCCCTTCATAAACTCCGCAATTCCCGCCCACCAGCACATCATCCTCAATCACTACGGGAACCGCACTCACCGGCTCCAAAACACCGCCGATTTGCGCTGCTGCACTCAAATGCACTCGTTTGCCGATTTGCGCGCAAGAACCCACCAGCGCGTGTGAATCCACCATCGTGCCTTCGTCCACATATGCGCCGACATTGATGAACATCGGCGGCATGCAAATCACTCCCGGCGCAACGTACGCCCCCAATCGCACTGATGATCCGCCGGGAACAATGCGCACTCGATCTCTTACCGTGAATCGCCTCGCGGGAAACGTATCTTTATCCACGAATGAGAGGCTTACGTCTTCGCCCATCTTGCTGAGTTCGCCAAGCCGGAATCCCAGCAGAATGCCCTGCTTTACCCAGATATTTACCTTCCATTGACCATCTATCTTTTCCGCGGCACGAATCTTGCCCTCGGTGAGCGCGTCGCGAAAATCCATGAAAATCTGACGGGCATCGGACTCGCGTTCTACCTCAGGACGCGACGCGAGGTGTTCGATCGAAGACTGAAGAGATTGCATGAGGAGGAAGTATATGAGAAGCAAGGCCGGATTGCAGATATTAGATTGGTGAGGTCAGAATGGTCTGCGCCACGCAATCTGCAATCTAAAATCTCAAATGCACTTACATTCACTACAAATCAGAACCGAAGGGATGACATGCAACGACAGATTGCAGATATTAGATTGTAGAGGTCGGAGGGTCTGCGTCCCAATCTGCAATCTAAAATCTCAAATCTCAAATGCACTTACATTCACTGCGAATCAGAACCGAAGGGATGACATGCGACGCGTCGCGAGCTTCATCCAAGGAGTAGAACGGCCCATGCCAACGCGAATGATTCGACGCTTCTCCTGAAGCATGCCCGTTGGGATTACATTGATTGCAATTCGATCGGTGTAGGACAATCTTATGCGGGCCAGCCGCCCAGTTTTCGTAAATATAAAAGTTTACGGGTGCGGGCGCTTCAGCCGCCTTTTTCGGAAGTAAGCCCACTTCAACCGCGATTTTCTGTAACTTGGCGCGCGTGTCCCGCCGCATCGGAACAATCGGAAGCCGGTAAACTTCCTCGATTTTCCCCATCATCGCCAGAACAGCCTTAACCGGCGCCGGGTTCGACTCAATGAAATTGGCGCGCATCAACGGCAAAAATTTTCGATGAAGTCGGCGTGCTTCATTCCACTCATTATTGAACGCCAGCCGGGCGATCTGCGCCATTTCGCGCGGAATCTCATTTGATGCCACGGAAATAATCCCCACGCCGCCCAAAGCAATCACGGGTAGCGTCACAGCATCGTCGCCTGAGAAGACAAGAAAAGTATCTGGCACCAGATTGCACATCTCAGCGACTTGAGTCATATCGCCGCTGGCTTCTTTCACGCCTGCTATGTTGGGCAACTCGGCCAGCCTGGCCAGAGTCGCAGGCTCAATATTCGCACCGGTGCGGCTGGGGACGTTGTATAGAATGATCGGTTTATTGACCGCCTCGGCAATCGCACGAAAATGCTGATACTGGCCTTCTTGAGTGGGCTTGTTGTAATACGGAGAGGCCGTCAGAATCGCGTCTACTCCGGCCGTCGCGGAGATCTCTTTCGCTTTCGCAACCGCGTCCTGGGTTGAGTTCGAGCTCGCTCCGGCAACGATGGGGACGCGCCCCGCAGCCGTTTCGACAGTAATCGCAATAACCCGCAACCATTCGTCATGATAGAGGGTAGGGGTTTCGCCAGTGGTGCCGCAGGGGACGAGAAAATCAATGCCGGAATCTATCTGCCATGCGACCAGATTTCGCAGAGCGGCTTCGTCAATGGAACCGTCCTGACGAAATGGAGTTACAAGCGCTGTACCGCATCCCCTGAGTTGAATGCTACTTTGCATGCTACTAAGATACCGCGAAGCCGGGCGTCTGCAAACCTGCGCCGATATCTCAGCCGGAAATTCCGAGACCGCTTCCGCAATACCAGTCTTCCCGGGTCAACGGCAAGTCATTATGGCCGTTCTCGTTCTTAACCAGCAGAGATTGATATAAATCCAGCCATCCCCTCTGAAAGTAGTAGGCCGATCCCGCGAGATACAAACGCCACATGCGATATTTGATTTCGCCGACGATCGCTTCCGCCTCTTTGGCATGCGCTTCCAGGCGGCACAGCCACTGCTTCGCGGTCAGGGAATAGTGTTCGCGAAGATTCTCCAGATCGCGCACCTCAAATCCAGCATGCTCGGCATTCGCAAAGATCGTGCTAACGGGCACCAGTTCGCCATCGGGGAAAATATATACGTCCGTAAACGCCGGTTCATTTTCAATGGGCCGATTTCCCGCTCTACCGATTCCCACGTTCAGGAAAACTCCGCCGGGGCGCAGCATATGAAACACCTGTTGAAAATACTCCGCCAGATTTGACTCCCCAACGTGTTCCACCATCCCTACGCTCACGGCCTTGTCATAAGCGGCAGGCTCATCTAAGTCGCGATAGTCGAGCAGGCGAACTTCGCATTGATCGGACAAACCCATGCTAACGATCCGGGCTTTGGCGAATTCCAGCTGCTGCTCGCTCAGGGTGATACCGAGTGTTCGGACGCCGTATTTCTGCGCGGCGAATAACATGAGTCCGCCCCACCCGCAGCCAATGTCCAAAAGCCGGTCGCCCGCTTTGAGGCGAAGCTTGCGGCATATGTAATCGAACTTTCGCAATTGCGCAGTGTCTATATCTTCATCTGGGCTCTGAAAATAAGCGCAGGAGTAGGCCATGTTCTGATCGAGCCACAGCTTATAAAAATCGTTGGAAACGTCGTAATGATAATGAATCGCTTGCCGATCGCGGCTCTTCGAATGGGGATGCCCGTGAAGGTGGGCTTCATCACCAATCGCAAGAGGTGATGTTGAGCCGGACAAACCCGCAACCATGCTTGCCAATCGTACTTTCTCTTTAACCTTCCACTCCTTATGGATGAGGAAATCGGCGAGTGGAAATATTGCCTCGATATCGCCCTCAATATCGAAGTCGCCGCGCACGTACGCCTCAGCGAGGGAGACTTGGCGGTTTGATGAGAGAATCACTCCCCTCAACGCGTCGGGATTACTAATTCTCCAGGTGAAACGATGGAACTGACTCTTTTCGGGGAACCATTCGGTTCTATCCCACAGTTGGATCGTGAAATCGCGCGGATGATAGTCCTCAAGGATTAGCTGCAAGAACTTCAGAGTTTTGCTTGCCGACGGATCCTCGACTTTCCAAACTCGTTCCGCCACAATGGCCTCAAGTACAGGCGCAAAAAATCCAAATTACGTAGCTATTAAGTTCTAACGGAAAGGTTAGATTCCATTGCCGCAGATCGGGTTTGCTGAATCGGGCAGCCAAAACGATTGAAAACAAGACCACACTGCTATTAGGGGAGGCGATAGGCCGACCACTGACCAAAACCGCAGAGGCGGCCTATCTTGAAAGTTCAAACAGCACTATTTTGGCTGGGCAACCACGCGCAAATACGGTTTCAGCGTCTTCCAACCGGCAGGATATAACTTCTGTGCCTCTTCGTTGGAAACTGCGCCGCTGATGATCACGTCGTCTCCTGGCTTCCAGTTCGCCGGAGTAGAGACCTTATGCTTGGTCGTGAGCTGTAACGCGTCGAGTACCCGAAGCACTTCATCAAAGTTCCGGCCCGCGCTCATCGGATAAATGAGCTGGAGTTTAATCTTTTTGTCGGGGCCAACTATAAACACGGTACGAACGGTCGCATTGTCATTCGGCGTGCGGCCTTCCGAAGTAGTCCCGCTCGACGCTGGCAACATGCCGTAGAGCTTCGCCACCTTCAGCTCCGGATCACCAATCATCGGGTAGTTCACTTTGTGACCCTGAGTTTCCTCGATATCTACAGCCCACTTGCTGTGACTGCTTACAGGATCAACGCTGAGTCCGATGATCTTCGTATTTCTTTTAGCAAATTCGGGCTGAAGTCCCGCCATGGCTCCAAGTTCGGTTGTGCAAACCGGGGTGAAATCTTTTGGGTGGGAAAAAAGAATCGCCCATCCGTCGCCGATCCACTCGTGAAAATTAATCTTGCCTTGCGTGGTATCAGCGGTGAAATCAGGTGCGGTGTCGTTGATGCGGAGGGCTTGCGGTGCGGCGGTAGTTGCGGTATCTGTGCTCATCATTTTCTCCTCATAAGATCAGGCTCCCGGGTTTACCGGGGCGGAACTGCGGAATCGCCCGAAGCTCGTTGGGCAAGTTCTTTGCAAAAAGAAACCCACCCGATGTGCGGCGGGTGGGTTACGGAAAAACTACTGCGCTACCCACACACCGGCGCCCGCGTACAACAACACAGGCCTGCCGGAATGCAGCTTACACGCATGTATCCAGCATACTAAGACGTTTGAATTCAGTCAATGACGGCGCGGTAGCCCGCGTTGGAATCGAACGAAACGTTACAAAGCGCCCCGAATCTGATTTCTTTCGCCATTTCTTGAGAAGTCGTTTAGGCTCACGGAACGATTTCGAATACAGGGGCGCGCGTCGAATCCTTCAACGTGTTCAATCACTCGAATTTTGTCGGATATAACAGTACCTTTGGCAACCAGGCCACGCCGAGCGCCGCGCTCGGGCTGCCTCTCACTGGAATCACCAACCAACTGCCCGCTCGCTCGCTACAGTTTATGGTGCGATTGGTGTATTGAAGCTGGGTGACGTAAGCTAGTGCTCTTTAGAGAACAGCTCGATGAGCTCAACCAAAAAATCGGGTTCAAAGCAGCCTCAACTTGGTCCACTGGAAACGCATCTGCTCGCTTTGTTGTGCCAGCGAAAGGATGCGACAGTCCGTGAACTGCTGGACTCAGGAAAAATTGAGGCCGCCTACACCACGGTCATGACGACCTTGGATCGGTTGTACAAAAAGGGATTTCTGACTCGCGCTACCAATGCTCCGGGGCAGGCATTTCGGTATCGCCTGAAGCAGGACGAGCAGACGTTTTACCACGCTGTTCTCGGAGCGAACCTCAATCGCTTGCTGCAATCCGCTGCGAACCCTTCCCTGCCTCTTTCCTATCTGGTTGATGCCGTAACCGAGCATGACCGCGCATTGCTGGACGAATTGCAGCGCGCCGTCAATCGCAAGCGGCAGGAATTGCGCCGGAGGGAAAGACTGTGACCTATTTCCTCAGGGGCGCGTTGCTATGGGTTGCCGCATTCTTTTTGATCTATGTCACCCTTTCCATCGGCGTGGCCGGCGCTTGGCGGTTCTTAAGCAGAAGGACCACGGCGTGGAACGCCTCGTTCTTGTACGGATTGCGAGCGCTTCCTCTTGCAGCCGCAGTTGCGCTTGTCGTTTTTTTGGTCGTACCCTCGTTTCTTTTCCTGGAGCCCTATCAGACTGGGGAAAGAATTGGCGTTTTAGGCCTGGGACTGGCCTGCGGTGGAATCGTGGTTCTAGGTTTCGGAAGTCTTTCTGCCCTTTGGGCCTTACGGAAAACGGATCAATTTCTCGCCTCATACCCGGAAAAGCGTTTGAGGCAGTTGCACAAGTCACAACTGGTTGAGATTGCTACTGCGACGCCCATGCTTTTAGTTGCAGGTATTTGTCGGCCCAAGCTGCTTATTTCAGAGCAGGCGGTTCAACTCTTGGATGAAGGCGAAACCCAAGTGGCAATCCGGCATGAACTGGCTCACGTCAGTTTCCACGACAACTTCAAAAAGCTCACGCTTCGAGCCGCGAAATTCCCGTTTCTGTCAGGATTGGAACAGAGATGGATGCACGCAGCGGAAGTTGCCGCCGATGATGCCGCCGTGACCGACGAGTCCGGCGCCCTCGATCTCGCGTCGGCCTTGCTTAAAATAGCGGCTCAAACTTCCGCCGGACAAATACCGGAGCTTGCGACAAGCCTCGTTCCGGACAGAGACAGAGACGAAGCTCTACGGGCACGTATCGAACGTCTGATGGCATGGCAGCCCCGCCCGGCGTCCTCGCGCCGCAGGCAACCATCGGCGCTATTCATCTTGAGCGGATTGATTCTGCTGGCGGTCTGCTACGGCCCGTTGTTACGTCACGTCCACGAACTAAGTGAACTGTTCATCCGGTAGCCATTGCCGTCCGCCACCTCGCCGTCCAAACCGAGGGTTTCTCCCATCCTACGCGGCAGAAGGAAATGAAGTATGAGGAAAGAGTGGCACCTGGAACCAGCAGATCGCTCTCAAAACGTTATAGAGCGGAGAACGGAATTGCTGCGATTCAACGGCGCTGTCGAGAGGGACCCTGCCATTGATGCGTGGATGCAAGAGCATGCGGGTGAATTGGGAGCGATCGCGCATCAGTGGTTCGAGATGATGCGAAAATGCGGGGACGAAGTCCGGGAGCTCTTGCATGACGGCTGTCCGGTCGCATGTTTGGGAGATCTGCCCTTCGGTTACGTCAATGTATTCACGTCGCATGTAAACGTCGGGTTCTTTCACGGCGCAGCTCTACCGGATCAGGCTCGCTTGTTGCAAGGCACCGGCAAGTTCATGCGCCACGTGAAGTTGAGACCGGGAACGGCCACAAATGCCGCAGCACTAAGAAGGCTCATCCATGCAGCCTACGCCGATATAAAGGCGCGTGTCGAAAACGGCTAGCTCAGATTAAAGATGTGCAGCGATTTGCGGCGTCATAAATTGTCACCCTAAGCATTAATCGTGCCGTCATTGCTCCCTGCATCCCCTATAATGCTTGCGAAATGCCTATTCCAACGGGTCAGAAGATTGGACCGTATCAAGTCATCTCGCAGTTGGGCGCAGGTGGTATGGGAGAAGTTTATCGCGCCCGCGATTCGCGCTTAGCACGCGACGTCGCCATCAAAGTCTTACCCGCATCGTTCTCCAGCGACCCTGATCGCCTGCAACGCTTCGCTCAGGAGGCTCGCGCCGCTGCCGCACTCAGCCATCCCAACATCATGGCTATTTTCGACATTGGCGACAATCTGGGCTCGCCCTATGTCGTTTCCGAACTCCTTGAAGGTGACACTCTTCGCGGCAGGTTGCGCACGGGTCCTTTATCCATACGCAAAACGATTGACTACGCTCTGCAAATTGCAAGAGGATTGGCGGCCGCACATGAAAAGGGCATCGTTCATCGCGATCTCAAGCCAGAAAACCTTTTCGTAACGGAAGACGGACGCGTAAAAATCCTCGACTTCGGACTCGCGAAACTTACGCTGCCTAGCGAAACCCGCGCTTCCAGTGACGCCCCTACCATCCAGGTGGCTACCAATGCGGGCCTGGTCATGGGCACCGCGGGTTATATGTCTCCCGAGCAGGTGCGTGGGCAAGCGGCTGATACCCGGTCAGATCTTTTTGCGTTTGGCGCAATCCTCTACGAAATGCTTACCGGCAAGCGGGCTTTCCATGGCGACACTCCGGCCGATACCATGAGCGCCATTCTGAAAGAAGAGCCGCCGGAGCTTTCGGAGACCGCACGCAACGTACCGCCAGCGCTCGATCGGATTGTTCATCATTGCCTGGAGAAAAATCCTGCCGCCAGATTCCAGTCTGCCAGCGACGTGGCATTCAATCTCGGCGCTCTGACCGAGACGTCTTCCGCTTCAACAAGTAGGAGCGGGGCACAAATAGTTGCTGCTCCCGCTAAACGCACTTGGCTGCTTCCCGTACTCGCCGGTCTACTCGTCGCAGCCTCGTACGTTGCCGTTTATTTTGCGGCAAGGCATTCTTCTTCTGCGCCCCTCAACTTTCATCGTCTGACTTATCGTCGGGGAACTATTCAGAACGCCCGCTTTTCTCCTGACGGGCAGAACATTGTCTATGGTGGAGCACTCGAAGGAAAGCCATCGGAACTATTCACCACCCGCTTCGATAGCACCGATTCGCGTGCTCTGGGTCTCCAGAAAACCGATGTGCTGGCGATATCTACCAACGGAGAACTGGCTGTCCTCTTGAATGCACACGCGAGGTCTCTCGCCGAAACCGGCACGCTGGCCAGGCTTCCTCTCGCGGGGGGCGCGCCACGAGAGGTTATGGACAACGTCGGAAGCGTCGACTGGACGCCTGATGGCTCCGATCTTGCTGTCGCGCACGGAGATAATGTTAATGCCGCTCTGGAATTTCCCGTGGGCAGAGTGATCTATCAGCCCCAAGGCTGGATAAGCCATGTCCGTTTCTCTCCTCATGGCGATCTGCTGGCATTCGCGGACCACGTCATATCCGGAGATGACGGCCGCGTCGTTGTAACCGATCGCGACGGGAAACGCAAGACCGCATCGAGTTTTTACACAACGGTGGAAGGTCTCGCATGGTCCAAGGACGGAAAGGAAGTGTGGTTCACAGCTTCGCCGGGTGGCTCGGCGCGCGCGATTTACGCTTTGAGTTTGTCAGGGAAAGAGCGCCTCATATTGCGTGTCCCTGCCGCACTCACTCTGCAAGATGTTTCCCGGAACGGCCGCGTACTTCTCACGGAAGACAACATGCAAATGGGTTTGATGGACCTGGCGCCCGGAGGAACAGCAGAAAAGGACCTTTCATGGTTCGACTGGTCGCTTGTGAGCGACCTTTCTCCGGACGGCAAGACCCTAGTCTTTTCGGAGACCGGAGAAGCAGTAGGCACTGACTATGGTATCTATCTTCGAAAAACGGACGGATCGCCCGCGATCCGGTTGGGAAGTGGAGGCGGCGCTGCATTGTCACCCGACGGAAATTGGGTGGTGGTTTTGGATCACTCGTCGCCAACACAGCTCGTGCTCCTTCCAACCGGCGCTGGCCAGCCACGCCGGTTGACGAACGACCAGCTCGAACATTTCGGGGTTCGCTGGATACCGGACGGTTCCGGGCTGGTATTCCTTGCGTCTGGATCAAACCAGCCAGGACGAACTTACTGGATGGACTTGAATGGAAAGAGCCGCCCCATTACTCCCCAGGGCACGATTGGACAAGCGGTGACCGCCGACAGCAAATATCTGTTCGCCTCAGACCGCGAGCATAAGCATTGGTTGTATCCCCTGACGGGCGGAGATCCAAGACCATTTCCAACGATTCTCCATGAGGAAGACCGTGTTATGCGATTTGATCCTGACGGCAAGAGTGTACTTGTTAGCCAGCGGGGAATTCCTACGACAATCTCTCGGGTTTTTCTCGATGATGGGCGCCGTGAGCAGATTCGGCAGATTGCCCCCGTCGACTTGGCTGGCGTGGAAGACATTTATCATCCAGTCCTCAGCGCTGACACGAAATCCTATGCATACTCCTATTATCGAGTTCTCTCGGAACTTTGGGTCGTCGAAGGCCTCAAATAAAAGCTGAAATCTCGGTTAGCGCAGCCTGGAGCAGCCACCTCTCTAACGCGTCATGACCATTTCCTACCCCAGGACCGCGGCAATAACAAACTAGTCAATGTGAACGTCAGTGGAAAACCTTGTCATGTTTAGTGACACGACTCCGAGGAGTCCAACAAAATGATCCAAATTCCCGCAAGAAGGCGGTCCACGCACAAACATTAAAATTTTTCAATACTCCCGCAGTGCCATTGGCGTCTGTGCTACTTTACCCCCGCCTCCGCAGCCGCTACGATTCGTTCGCCTTCATTTCCTAAAAATACTTCTAAATTTACGGCGCATTCGGGAGCAATTGAAACATTCATGAAACCCAAGAAAACAATACTTTGTGCTGACGCCAATGAGCAGTCGCTGTCCATACGAAAAGTTATGCTTGAAACCCGGGGCTACCGCGTGCTGACCTACTCAAGCAGCGACAAAGCTCTGCAACGCTTCAAGGAAGGCGGCATTGATCTGGTCCTTGCTGATTTGATTATGCCGGGTTTTGACGGCACCCGGTTAGTCGAGCAGATCAAGAGCCTTTCCCCGGAAACGCCTGCGATTTTGCTGTCTTCCAAAGTGAGAAGTTATGATCGCGAAAGTCGCGCCGATGTTTTTCTATCCAAAGGCATGTACGGCCCCGCCGAATTGCTTGATCGGATTCGTCTTCTATTGGTGCGCAAGCGCGGCCCCAAACGCGCCCAACCAGTGACCGGTCCCGGCAATACCTCCACAGCCGCGTGAAAACCGTTCGCGACCGAGTTGGTTCACCTCCAAGCCTCGCCAAATTGTCGTGTAATATTGATTTTCGGTCGCCTTGGATGGACCATAGCGAATCCACGGCTTTCTTCCATGCCCGCAATTATCGAAGCAACAGATCTCCGCAAGACTTACCACGTTGGCAAGATCGAGGTCCCCGCATTACGCGGCGTTTCCTTTACCGTGCAGAAGGGAGAATTTGTAAGCGTGGTTGGCCCGTCGGGCAGCGGCAAATCTACGCTCTTTTATCTCCTTGGCGGATTGACCCGCGCCGACTCCGGACATGTAATTGTTGACGGCGCCGACTTTGCGAAGCTTTCCGATGCGGAAAGAACCCGCATGAGGAAGCGAAAAATAGGATTCGTTTTCCAGAAATTTAATCTTCTTCCGACCCTTGATGCCTCCACCAATATCGAAATGGCGCGCGAGATTGCCGGCACAAACGGCGATAAGGACAATACCTACCTGAATAAGATCGTCGGCCTGCTCGGGCTGGAGAAGCGTCTTCCTCACCGGCCATCGGAACTCTCTGGTGGGGAACAGCAGCGAGTCGCGTTAGCCAGGGCATTGGTAAACAAGCCGGCAATTGTGCTTGCGGATGAGCCTACCGGGAACCTGGACACGAAGAATTCGGATATTGTCCTGAATATGCTTCGCCATTCCAATCGCGAGCTAGGACAAACCGTACTGATGATCACTCATAATCCCGAGGCCGCCGCCTACGGAGATAGAATCATCCACATGCGGGATGGGCAAATCGCAGAGTAGCATTTAAGAATTCCAGATTTGGGATTTCAGATTTCAGATTTCGGATTTTCAGATTTTTGATTTCAGACTTTTGATGGAAATGCGGCGCTCGCGATTCTGCAATCTAACCTCTAAAATCTGCCATCTGAAATTGATGTGGCGCTCCCTCAATCTTTGGTGCCATTGCCTGCCCTTGGCGGGCTGTTTATAATCTGTCCTACCGAGCGGGAGTAGCTCAGTGGTAGAGCGCGACCTTGCCAAGGTCGATGTCGCGGGTTCGACCCCCGTCTCCCGCTCCAATTTCTTGTGTAAATGTCGGCAAATTATGCGTTTGCACGAATCAGGTCAGTTCGGCTGAATGGTAAGGCGCGGTACCCAAGTGGTAAGGGAGAGGTCTGCAAAACCTTTATGCGTGAGTTCGATTCTCACCCGCGCCTCCAAATCTGATTGCTACAAACCCCACAGCGTGGCTAATGAGGTCGCTGCTACCGACAAAGCCCGTGTTCTGGGGTCGCCTCGGTTCGTCCCGACGCTTCGTTGAACGATTGGCATGTGGCGTGTAACAGCTTTGGGATCGTCATCGTGTAACTCTTCCAGCGCTGTTTCAAAATTGTGCTTTAGCTCTCCTTGCAACTTCGGGGCTGGCATGATCGTCGGTCTATTCATCATTCGTCCTCGTGAACCTCATGATTACAAGCCACCACGCAAATTTAGACAATACGAATGACTTTCGATTATTCAGCTTAGTCCGCCTTACTGTCTGTTCGTTTTTTCTTCCAAAGCTAGGATTTCATACAGTGAGTGCCCTATGGAGGTAGCCTCGGCGGCTACGCCAATGCCCGCGCGCCTTCACGAGATGGACTCATCCCCCTGCTAAAATACGTTTAACCATGTTTGAGAATCTTTCAGAAAAACTACAGCGTGCATTCAAGACCCTGCGTGGGCAGGCCGTTCTCAATGAAGAAAATATTCAAGAGGCGCTGCGCGAGATTCGCCTGGCCCTGCTTGAAGCGGATGTCAACTTCAAAGTCGTAAAGCAGCTTATTGATCGCATACAGGAGAAAGCTGTCGGTCAACAGGTGGAAACGTCGCTCTCGCCGGGCGAGCAGGTGATTAAGATCGTTCGCGATGAGCTGATCGAGACCTTAGGCCGGGACACGGCTCGAATAAAATTCGCTTCCCAGCCTCCAACCGTAGTGCTGATGGCCGGCCTTCAGGGTTCGGGCAAAACGACCACATCCGGCAAGCTGGCGAATTGGTTCAAGAATGGCGGGCACCGGCCTCTTCTGGTATCCGTTGACGTCTATCGGCCCGCGGCCCGCGAGCAGCTCAAAGTGGTGGCTCAGGCCATCAAAGCCAACATTTACGAAGGCGAAGTCGGAGAAGCTAATACGGCCACCGTCGAACGTCTGGCCAAGGAAGCGCGAAAAGAGGCCATCAATACTGGTTCGGATGTGCTGATCGTGGATACCGCCGGCCGGCTCCACATAGACGATCAACTCATGGATGAAATGCAATCGCTGAAGCGATTGCTCAATCCGCAGGAAATCCTGTTCGTCGCCGATGCGATGACCGGTCAGGATGCGGTGAGGTCCGCCGAGGAATTTCACAAGAAGCTTTCGCTGACTGGCGTCGTGCTCACGAAAATGGATGGCGATGCCCGTGGTGGCGCGGCACTCTCCATCCGGCAAGTCACCGGTCAGCCCATTAAGTTCATCGGCGTCGGAGAAAAATACGATGCGCTGGAGCCATTCCATCCCGACCGCATTGTGTCACGCATTCTTGGGATGGGCGATATTTTGTCATTGATCGAAAAAGCTGAACAGCATGTTGACAAGAAAAAGGCTCAGGACATGGCCAGCCGGGCTCTCGCAGGCGATGGGTTTTCGCTTGAGGATTTTCGCGATCAACTTCTTCAAGTCAAAAAGATGGGATCCATCCAGAGTTTGATGGGAATGTTGCCGAGCATCGGGCCCTTCGCCGGCTTACAAAAAGCTGCCGACAAAGTGGATGAAAAACAGATCAGCCGCGTCGAGGCCATTATCAACTCAATGACCGCCCACGAACGCCTGCACCATGAAGTGATGAATGGCAGCCGCCGTAAGCGCATCGCCAGAGGCTCGGGCACTAGTGTTCAGGAAGTCAATAATCTGCTGCGCCAGTATGCGCAGATGCGAAAAATGTTTAAGCAGATGGGGAAGGGCAATTTCGCGCGCAAGTTCGCCGGCATGAGGTTTCCCGGGACATAAATTATGGAGGATTTTTTCGCTCTCCATGCGTTCTCCCCTCTACAATGGCTCTACAAAGAGTTCAGCGGGGTATTGACATGCCTTCGCAATCCAGGAAAAAGAAACTGGTCAAAATCCTTTCGCCGAAAGACCCGCTTGCGAGGGATGAGGGGCCGCGCCTCATTCCCCTGGATGATCGCCTGACCCAGAGCACCGCATCCTCGCGCACGGATTATTATTTGTCGCTTGCCGACAAAATGCTTGGGATAAAAGAGCAGCCATAAAATATGAGTGGCAACTTTTCTCCGGCGTGAATGAATCCTGCCTGATTTGCGCGTCTATAGTTTTTTCCTGAGATATTCAAAAACTACATAACCCGCGAAAGCGGAGATCATGGCAATAAGGAAATTGGCAATCGTAAAAATATCCCGGAACAGCGAACGCCAGATTTTTCCCCTGTCCATTTGCACGGGTAAATTCGCCCATCAACAGATTCGAATAAAACAGAAAGATTATGAAAGCCATTTCGACAATGGCTCTCCAAACGGAAGCCAGCTTTCGAGGACGTTTCTCGTAATCCATCGTCGCAACTATATCGCAACCGCTGCAACGCCCCTACAGCTATAATCCCGTTTGCCATCTTCATTTTAAGGAGAACAGCATGAATTTTTCGGGCCGGGTCGCGCTTGTCACCGGGGCCTCTCAGGGCATTGGTCGAGCGTGCGCATTGAGGCTGGCCAGGGCCGGCGCCACAGTCGCGGTGGCGGCGCGTAACGAAGAAAAATTAAAAGAATTGGTGAATGAGATCACCGCAGCTGGCGGGAAGTCCTCGGCCTTCGTGATGGACGTGGAAGACGAAACCCAAGTCAAGAACGCCATCAAACAGGCGCTGACCGATCTTGGGAAAATAGACATTCTCGTGAATAACGCTGGCATCACGCGCGATCAGCTGGTCATGCGAATGAAGCGCGCCGATTGGGATTCCGTTATCAACACGAATTTAACGTCAGCTTACCTTTGCACTCAGCAAGTCATCGGCTCCATGCTCAAGCAGCGTTGGGGACGCATCATCAACATCACCTCCATCTTTGGGCAGACGGGGCAAGCTGGCCAGGCGAACTACGCGGCGTCGAAAGCGGGATTGATCGGCCTGACCATGGCAATCGCCCGCGAAGTCGGATCTCGAAATATCACGTGCAATGCGATCGCTCCCGGATTTATCGAAACTGCGATGACCGCCGGACTTGCCGACGACCTCAAAAAGGAAGCGCTAAAGATGATTCCGCTCGGCCGCATCGGCACTCCCGAAGACGTTGCATCCGCGGTCGCATTTCTCGCTTCCGACGAATCCTCATACATAACCGGGCATGTTCTAAGCGTGAACGGCGGAATGTTAATGGGGTAAGAGCAGCTGTTGGCCACGCCCAACTCATTCGCGTTCTTTGCGCATCCAGTGAGTAGGCGGGTTCGCGTCCACAACTTCCAACAGTTCTATTGAGATCGGTTGAATTCACGTTCCCGCTACAATGTTTCCATTGCGATGAAGGCTAGACCTTCGATGCAGCGAAAAAAATCTTCCACTCCGGTGGCGCAGAAAGGCTTGCGTTCGCCTCTGGCCGCCTTCATTATTGCGACTATTTTGGCGGCGGCCGTATTCGCAATTTATCGCCCTGCTCTTAATTTCCAATTTATTCTCGACGACCATCACTTCGTGAACGATCCGAGATTGCAGTTGTCTGGTCATGTGTCGGAGTACTTTACAAAATATGTGTGGGCCCAAAACACCGGCGGCCCGGCGAGTTCTTATCGGCCTTTTTTTGTGTTATGGCTGAGATTCAACTTCATTCTAAGCGACACGTCTTCCTGGGGATGGCATCTGCTGAGCGTGACGAAACACGTCCTCGTTGCGTTCCTGCTCGGATTGCTGGTATGGAAGTTGTTACGCGATCGAGTCGCCGCATTGATTGCCGGAACATTGTTCGCCCTGCATCCGGCGCAGACCGAATCGGTAGCGTGGGTTACGGTACCCGACCCGGCAATGTCAGCGGCGGTGCTGGGCACGCTGCTTCTGTATCTCAAGTATGCGGAGCGCGCGTTTCCAGATACGGCGCGCGATTCGCCGAAATCCCGGAAGCGAAATGTGGTCAACTCCAAGGCCGCCACTTTAAATTGGTGGGCTCATGCTTTCCGCAATAACGTGCCTGGTCGCATCAATGGCGAAGGAGACTGCCATCGTATTGCCGGCGATCATTTTCGTGATGGTCCTTTTTGTGCCCTTAAATGGGTCGGAGGCTGCTAAAGCGAACACCCACCGGAATTCAGAGGTCAAAGATCGAGTCCTGTCGGCATTGCGCGAAACATTGCCATTCCTCATCGCGACCGCATTTTACTTGCTCTGCCGGTGGCATGCATTAAATGGGGTGATCACTGCGTCCACGTAGCACCTGTCCTGGCATACGGTGATACTGTCATGGCCGGCAACACTGTGGTTCTACGGGAAGGTCATGCTGTGGCCGGTGAGGTCGCGAGCATTTGCAGATTCGAATCTGGCAGACCACTTCTCCGCGAACGTGTTCTTGACGGGCGTAGGGGTTTCTGTCGCTTTTGTCATTCTCATTTGGGCCTCCATCTGGGCTTGGAGAAAAGCACAACGCGATCTCTCGCCTCGCGAAGCGGACGGCGTGAAACGGGCGCTGGTGCCGGGCGTCAGCATTATTGTGCTTCCGATTTTGCCAGCATTGAATCTCAATGCGCTGAATCCGGGTGATTTTTTGCACGGTCGCTACACTTATCTGCCTTTGGCCGGACTCATGATCCTTGTTGCCACCGCATGGCACCTTGTCCGGAAAAATCGAATGCTCATGCTTGCGCCGCTTGGATTGATCGCGGTCGCGTTTAGTGCGCTGACGATAAAACAAGAGGGGCAATGGAAAGATGACTTAACGGTTTTTACCGTCGCTCACCAAAACGTTCCCCACAACGGCCCCGTGGCTCAGAGTCTATCGAGGGCTCATGTTCAGGTCGCACTAGGTCTGGATGAAGCGGTGCCGATATTTCAGCAGGCGATTCAGCAATATCCGCAGGACTGGTTTGCCTGGGCGGGTTTAGGAGAGTGTTATTTTAAGCTCAACGATTTGGACAAGGCCGAGCAGGCAATGCATCGAGCGGCCGATCTTTCTGGCGAAACCAGGGTGAAAGAAGAGTGGCAAGGAATAAGAGAAAAGATGGGATTTTCCCCCCACGTCTTGAACTCTTCTTGAAAAATTTGACAAATAGCACTCCCAGCCATAAGCTCCTCCATCGCTAGGATTTCACGAACCCAAATGGAGGACTCATGATACATCACAGGCGGTCGCTGTTCGCAGCACTATTCTTGATCACGGCGTTACTCACTTCGGCGTGGGCGGTGGATGTACAGGAACAATTGAAGAAATTGGAGATGGATCGCGCCGAGGCGAATGTTAAGGGCGATGTCTCAATGCTCGACAAACAAACATCCGATGACTACGTGCTGATCAACCTGAACGGAGGGACCGCTGGCAAGTCCGAAATGCTCGAGGGCTTCAAATCTGGCCGAACGAAAATCACCACCGATGACTTGTCCGACCTGAGGGTTCGCGTGTATGGCAACACTGCCATCATCACCGGCAAAGCTGACGTCAAAGGCACTCTGGGAGGAGCCGACGCTAACGGACAAATCCTGTTCACCCGCGTCTACGTGAAGAAAGATGGACGCTGGCAGTGCGTATCTCTACAACAAACTCGCGTGGCCACCCCGTAATGGTTGGCTGAGCCGCACCGTTCAGCTCATGATCTCGCCAGCATCGCCCAACTGGGGGTGCCCCATCCTTCGCCGATTTTGCGAAGGGTGGGAGCCAACCTCATAGCCCAACCCTATACACTCACGGTCTGCGCGCTGGGTTTCGACGCGAGCAGTTGCCGTAGAACGTACTGCAAGATCCCGCCGTTTGCGTAGTATTGCGCTTCCTGCGGAGTATCTATGCGGACGAGCGCATTGAATTCTTTCGTCCCTGCGCCGGACACTGCACGCACTTTCACCCGGCGTCCAGGTGCAAAATTCGAAGTCAACTCGCGGATTCCCGAAACTTCAAATACTTCGTCACCTGTTAGCCCCAGCAACTGCGCATCCCCGCCAGAGACAAATTGCAGCGGAATAATTCCCATGCCGACTAAGTTCGAGCGATGAATGCGTTCATAGCTTTCCGCAATCACGGCACGAACGCCCAACAGCAGCGGGCCTTTCGCAGCCCAATCGCGGGATGAGCCTGATCCATATTCTTTGCCCGCGATAATTATCAGTGGTACGCCGTCGGCAATGTACTTCTCCGATGCTTCAAAAATGGACATCTCCTCGCCATCCGGAAGATGACGCGTGAATCCTCCTTCGAGTTTGGGCACCATTTTGTTTCTGAGGCGGACATTGGCAAACGTGCCGCGAACCATTACTTCGTGATTGCCGCGGCGCGATCCGTAGGAATTAAAATCGCCTGGCTTTACGCCATGTTCAATTAAATATTCTCCCGCCGGGCTGTCTTTCTTGATCGAACCCGCGGGTGAAATATGATCGGTAGTCACGCTGTCGCCAAGAACGGCAAGCACTCGCGCATCCTTTATTTCCTCGACCTGCCCCGGCCGCAAGGTCATGTCGTCGAAATAAGGTGCGCGTCGAATATAGGTTGATTCCTCATCCCATGCGTAAGTTTCGCCGTCCGGAACCGGCAGCGAACGCCAGCGATCGTCGCCATCGTAAATCTCGCCGTAGCTTTTGCGAAACATGCTCGAAGAAATGGACTGCTGAATCGTCTCCTCGACTTCCCGCTGCGAGGGCCAGAGGTCGGCGAGGTAAACAAACTTTCCCTGCTTATCTTTTCCGACAGGATCTTTTCGAAGATCAACATCAATCCGTCCCGCCAATGCAAAAGCGACGACCAGCGGCGGAGACATTAAATAATTCGCGCGGACTTCAGAATTGATGCGCCCTTCAAAATTGCGATTGCCGGAAAGCACCGAGGCTACAACCAGATCTTGTTCATCAATCACGCGCGAAATTTCTTCTGGCAAAGGCCCGGAGTTTCCGATGCAAGTGGTGCAGCCGTATCCCACAATGTGAAACTTCAGCTTCTCGAGATACCCCGTGAGTCCAGCGCGGTCGAGATAGTCGCGCACCACTTTCGATCCTGGTGCAAGCGAAGTCTTCACCCATGCTGGAACTTGCAGCCCACGCTCCACAGCTTTCTTGGCAAGCAGTCCGGCGGCAACCATCACCGACGGATTCGAAGTATTGGTGCAACTCGTAATTGCAGCGATCACCACGCTGCCATGATGAAGATGTCCGTTACCTGACGAGGGAGCAGGTTGAGAATGTTGTCCAGGTTTCAACAGCGTGGGCAGCGCAAGTTCAAAAGACTCCTTTGCTTTAGAGAGCGCAACACGATCCTGCGGACGCTTCGGTCCGGCAATGCTCGGCTCGACCGAATCCAAATCAAGTGCCAGCAATTCCGAATATTCCGCTTCCGGAGTTTTTGCGTCGTGGAACAATCCCTGCTCGCGGCAATAAGCCTCCACCAGTGCGATCTGGTCGTCGGAACGTCCAGTCAAGCGCAGGTAGTTCAGAGTCTCTTTATCTACCGGGAATATTCCGCAGGTCGCGCCGTACTCCGGCGACATATTGCTGATGGTAGCGCGATCGGCCAGTGCCAGCTCTGCCAACCCCGGTCCAAAGAACTCTACAAACTTTCCTACCACTCCAAACTTGCGCAGCATTTCCGTGATGGTCAAAACCAGGTCGGTCGCTGTCGCTCCCTCGCGCAACCTGCCGGTCAGTTTCACGCCAACCACTTGCGGGATGAGCATGGATACCGGCTGTCCCAACATCGCAGCCTCAGCTTCGATGCCGCCGACGCCCCATCCCAAAACCCCCAACCCGTTAATCATTGTCGTGTGACTGTCGGTGCCCACCAGGGTGTCCGGATACGCGGAGCGTTTTCCGTTTGCTTCCTGAACGAATACTACGTGGGCTAAATATTCTAGATTGACCTGATGCACGATTCCGGTGTCGGGAGGAACGATTGCAAGATTGCGGAAGGCAGTTTGTCCCCAGCGCAGGAAAGCGTAGCGCTCTTTGTTGCGAATGAACTCCATTTCGGCGTTGAGGCCGAATGATTGCGAACTCCCAAACGAATCCACTTGCACCGAGTGATCAATCACCAATTGAGCGGGCTGCAATGGATTGATTAGCGCTGGATCGCCTGAAAATTTACTCATGGCGTCGCGCATGGCGGCGAGGTCAACGATGGCCGGGACGCCGGTAAAATCCTGCAAAAGCACGCGGCTCGGCGTAAAAGCAATTTCAGAGTCGTTTGCCGTCTTGCCGCTCCATCCGGCAAGCGCTTCAATATCTTGTTTTCTGACATTGCGGCCATCTTCGGTGCGCAAGAGGTTTTCCAGTAGAACTCGCAATGAATACGGCAGATGCCGGGTCGAAATGCCTTGCTTATCGAGCGCATCAAGACGACAGATCTCGTAGTCAAACTTGCCCACCCGAAGGGTTGAGCGGCTATTAAAGCTATTCATGATGTATGGCCTTCCTACAATAGTTTAGCCGTTCCGCAGGGGATTGCGTAGTGCGGGGAGCGGCAAGATTCGAGCCAATCCACAAAGTCTGGAACAGACATGGTGAAGCAACTATCGGAAGCTATTTTTCCGTGAACTTCACCTCTTCAAAAAACGTAAGTGATAGGGAGCCAGCCCTCATCGCGGTTTTCGTGCGCCGTAGAGTGACGTGTTCACGGGTTGGCGACTAACAGTACCGCAATCAGTTTCCGAGTACACGGAAGCAATGCAATTATTTCCGCGAGGTGGGCGATGAAAACGGCAGCGGTCTTCGCATTACGGGTTCTTGTCCTCACTCTCGTTCTGATCATCGTTTTCATCATTGCCAGTAACTTGGCTGGCATGGTACAGGCGCCGTCAGCAAAGCCGGCGCCCACTCCTGCCGCTCAAGCGCAACAGGCCGCTTCGTTGCTCATACCACTCCTGACTTATACATTTTTGGTTTCGCTGGTGACCGCGTGGATCATCCAAAGATCGCGCTGGCGCGGATTGAAATTGATTGCGGCGCTGGTCTTCACCTTCTACGGCGTGATGACCGTTATCACCCAGATCGAAACCATCGTTTACTTGCGCGCGAAAATGCCGCCCGGGCTGATTAAGAGCCTCTTCGTGTTGGGCGCGATAGTCGCGATTCTGTTTGTTCCACTGGCAGCGCTGATCATGAGGAAAATACGCGGGCCCGAGCAGCCCCAATCCGAGCACGCCCTCACAATGCAGAGCAAAGCAGCCCGTTTCGCCATCCTCGCCATCGTGTACGTAGCCCTCTATTACCTGTTCGGATACTACGTGGCTTGGCAGAATCCCGACCTGCGCCTCTACTATTCCGGAACAACGGAACTAAACACCTTCTTCCAGCAAATGCGCTCCACCATAACGGCAACGCCGTGGATGCTGCCATTTCAATTCGCACGCGGACTCCTATGGGTCCTATTCGCGTATCCCGTGGTCAGGATGTTGAGCACCCGCAGAATTGAAACCGCGGCCATCATCGCGGCGCTATTCGCAGTAGGAAGCTTCGCGCTATTCATTCCTAACCCGCTAATGCCCGCTTCCGTAGCCCACAGCCACTTCTGGGAGACGGTGTGCTCCGACCTTCTTTTAGGCGCAATCGTTGGATGGGTTTTGGCCGAAGACGAGAGGGTCACCGCGCCGGGTTAAATGGAGACTGTGGCGGGTCGTGAGATAATTCGCCGCATGAGCAGGGTGCTTTTGTTAATCGCCTTCATGTTTCCTCCTTTTGTAAGCGCCCAAGATGGAACATCATCTCAAGGTCCTGCAACTTTCAGAGTGAGAAAGCTCGCATTTGACGTAACCAGTGGAGACATCTTTTCTTTTAAAGATGATATTTTCGTCCCGGATCCCCCGAACTCAAAGCCGAGGCGACTTGTGGGCGGAATGCATCCAGTGTGGTCCCCCGATGGCGAAAAGATTGCGTACTGTGTTCGAAGCGGCATAGGAACCAACCGTATTGGTGAAGGACAGATGCATTTCATAAACGCGGACGGTTCCGGGGATAAGCAGGTGACGAACCTGGAAGGTGGAGCGTGCCCCTCTGACTGGTCCGCAAATGGACGTCTGGCGTTTGAGTCCAAGGGGGTGGTTTACGTGATGAGCGCTGACGGTAATTACGGTGTCAAGCTTTCACCAGGATATGGCCCGCGCTGGTCTCCAGATGGAAAGAAACTGGTTTTCTGTAGGAGTGCCGGGAATCGTCAGTCGAGCGATTCAATTTGGATTATCAATACTGACGGCACGGACGCACGAAAAGTAATGACGATAATTCACAAGTTCTCGAAGCGAATTGGGGTTCCGAAGGGACCACTGTCCTGTTCACTTCGACGCGTGAAAACAAAAAACGCGCTGAAATATTTCAGGTCAATCTCGACGGAAGCGATGTCCGACTAGTGGCCAACGACAAACACCTATCTCTATTCTTTCCGTCTCTCTCGCCCGATGCGCGGACCCTGGTCGTCGATGGCATTGAGTCTGACAAGAAGAGCGTGTTATTGCTGGATTTGGCTAGCCATCACATGAGCGTTTTGGCTCGCGGGTTACATCCCACTATACTTTGGGCGAAATAGGTGCTCCAAGTAGCCGATGACAAGGCCAATCGCGACCCTGAGCACTCTTCTCGTAACCGGCACTCTCACTGGCCTTCATTATGTCGTCCCACAGCTGTTGCCATCCCTTCAGCGAACACCTACAGGTTTGGCGCAACACCAGTGGTGGCGTCTTATAACGCCGCTGTTGATACAACCCGATGGATGGCGCGCAATCGTCTTCGTCTTTACGTCAATTTTAATCGTCGGAATCCTGGCGGAAAGCCTCTGGGGACCCCGCCGCTGGCTAATTCTTTATATCGTGTCCGGCATTTCCGGAGAACTCGCCGGCTATGCCTGGCAGCCTCAGGGCGCCGGGGCATCGGTCGCAGGAGCCGGGCTGCTCGGCACCCTCGCGATATGGCTCGTCTACAAATGCCAAACTCGCCCAGCTCAGTTCGGCGGACTCGTCATCCTGCTCGGCGCGATCGTCCTCACCCATTTCCGCGATATCCATGGCATCCCAATACTCGTCGGCGCTGCTCTAGGATTCGCTATGCTTAAGGCCGATGATTCGCGTTCCGCCGCGCAAGTCCAAAACTTATAAGATACTCTCGACGGTGCCCAGTTCAACTGCGCTTGAGCGGCGACTTTGATATCCGAGGAGAAATCAAATGAACGGAAAGATTCTGAGGACGATCACAAAGACGACCACAGCAAGGACGACCACGCTAACAACCTTCGCGCTGGCCATCGTGCTCGGGGCAGCGTGCGGAGCACTAGCGGAAGACGCCCAAGTGCCGGATGCCGAATCCCCATATCCCGCCATGGCCCCGCTTGAGCAATACCTGATTGCCGATAAGGATGCCGAGATAGCCCTGGCGCGCAGCGCTGCCCCCGAATCCATCTCAAGTGACGCCGGCATTTTAGCCTTCGGACGTCACGGCTACGAAACGGCAGTCAAAGGTAAAAACGGTTTCGTGTGTTTTGTGCAACGGTCATGGGCCGCCGCACCCGACGACCCCGAGTTCTGGAATCCCAAACTACGGGCTCCGATCTGCATCAACGCTCCCGCCGTGCGATCCTTCCTTCCACTCATCGTAAAAAAAACCGAATGGATACTAGCTGGACGATCTAAAGCGCAGATCTCCGCTGATCTCCAATCCGCCTTCAACAAGAAAGAACTGCCCACGCTGGAACCTGGCGCGATGAGCTATATGCAGTCAAAACAAGGATACCTAAGCGATCACGACGGGGCCTGGCATCCCCACTTAATGTTTTTTGTTCCGCTAGCCGAAGCTCAAACGTGGGGCGCAAATCTACATGGCTCCCCGATCCTGGCAGCTGAGGACCCCCTGGAGCGCCTGACAATATTTCTGATTCCAGTCCCCAAATGGTCGGACGGCACGCCGGATGACGGTACGCCCGATTCCCCGCACAAGCACTGACGTGCATTTTCAGGAGGACCGAGAATCGAGGACCGAGAATCCCCTTGGGAGTTGTTTTGAACTTGGCTTTGTATCAGGGCATCGCTTGAGCGATGCCGTAACTACCCACTGAGCAATTTGCGGCACGGCTGAAAGCCGTGCCCTGATACGGAGCCAGAAATGGCATCTTTTGTCCTCCGCACTCTGCCGGGAAACTCGGAGCTAAAAGAATTGCAGTAGGCTTCTCAGATTACCCATTGAACTCCGCTACTGGAGTGGCGGCCACATCCGGCATTCCGACGCACTGACCGGCGTGGTGAGAGGAGGTCCGGTCTTCACGCGAATCACCGCGTCCGAGGTCGAGCAGAAGCTTCTCAATCCTGTGCTGCTACTTACAGGAGTGCCAACCACCACGAATTCCTCGCACCGTTGTTCCTTGCACACTGCAGTGATGCTGAATTGGAATCCAGTCTTGGCACACCAGGCGCCAGCAGTGCAGCTTGCATTCCCAAGGGTAGCGTCAAGCAGACTCGCGTGTTCTGCCGACGGTCTGCCAGCTCCGCTAGGATAAGGGCCCAGCGTGGCCAGATCACGCGCATAGCCCCTGTGATACATGCTCGAATAAGCAATTTGGGCTGTATTCACTAAACGCACCGTGCCAACGGCGGACGATTCATTTGCAGCTATTCTTGCCCGCAGCAGGTTGGGAATCGCGATTGCCGCCATCACCAGAACCGCACCAGCGTCCACTCCTGCGCTTCTGCTCGTTTCGCGAATTGCGCTTTCCTCGCCGTACGCGCAGATCACTGTTGGTGTTTCCGTCATTGCTTGCGGAAAGGATTCTCCTAATCCTGGCAACACTTGCCGCAAACTCAGCGCCGCCATTGCTATCGGATCCTCGTAGAGCAGTGCAGAGACCTCCGACGCGGGGCCTGGTGGCAGTGACGCCAGAAGCTTTTTGGACTTGGCCAGCGATTCACCGGTCCGATGGATTCGGACCGCCTCGCTGACCGCTGCGGGGCTGGAAGCTATGATCAGATACCCGTCGGCAAATGCATAGGTGATCTCAACAGTCTGGCGCCCAGACGGAATTCGAAGCGTGTAGTAAGTAAGTCCTCCGGTTTCGGACGGCTGTGCGATGAGTTGTCCGGCCGCCAACAACTTAGTTAACGTTGCCTGCAAGCGGTCCGGATCATTGACCCGGAATAGTGCCTTCCAGACGAGGTTCGGTTGTGTGAGACTGTCCACCTCATAGGTAATCTCTCCCCCAAGGAGGCCGAACAGATCGTCCTTCAAATTGACCTTCAATGCCTGTTCCATTTGCGCGAGCGCCGCGCGCGCGTTTGGATTAGAGGCAGCGGAGAAGTCCTCAACATCTTCAAAGATCTGCGCTGGATCCTTTAATCGGACTGAGCTCGCCACCACCGCTTTGGGCGAGACAAAATCCAGGCTACCGAGGGGACCGGGCGCTGCCAGCCAGGATGCCACTCCATGCCGCCGGCCGGTGAAGCTTAGCTCCATTTGACTGGCTCCCTGGCCGGCCGCACCCTTGTGCTCCCAAATCAAATACTTTGCGTCGGCAAATCCCGTACGTTGGAGAATAATTTTGCTCTGTTCGCTGCCAGCGGGAAGCTGGTCCAGGATTTTCTGGAAGTCAACGCCAGCTACCGCCGTCGTGCCACCTTCATACGATTGTGCCAACCGTTGTCCGAACGGGGTCGAGACAAACTCCCGGCGATTCCGATTCAGGAGGGCATCGAAACTGCGCAGTGTGGCCATATTGAGCGCTCCAACCACAAAGTCAGGACGCACCAGGACGAGGAGTTCCTGTTCCGCGCTTGTGTCCTTTGCTGTTATGAGGTCCTGCCTGTCCAATACCCTTATTGACGCCTTCGATTTGCCCGAAAGCTCTTTCACCATTTGCTGAAGGAAATCTTTCAGGCCTGGCTTCCGCACTTCCGCAAGAATCAAGAGGTTCGGATCTTTGCGTCCTTCGACTGCACCAGACACGACAATTTCGTCTCCCAAGTATTGAGAGAGTTGATAAAACTTCTCCAGCGAATCCTGCACCTTAGGTCCATTCACCGCCATTTCCCGCTGCTGCCACCAAGCGTGCAGGGCAGGGTTCTCCTTCACTTCCTGTTCGAAAATCATTAGAGCTTGGTGAGAAGCGTCGCCATAATTGGGAAACGCACCGTAGAAAACCGTCGATTCCGGCAGTAGCGACAATAGGCGGCTCTGCGCTCGCGGTGGCGGAAACTGAACGCCGTGCTGGAGCTTCTCCAGCAATTGACCGAACGCAGACAGCAATTCGGGATTGTCCTTCAAGACTTGTTGCAGAGGCGCTGCCGGTTGGCTTGTCGTCGTGCTTTGAGCAACACCGGACGAGATAACGAGAAAAATTACAGCGGCGACCGCTATGCACTTAACAAAATAACGATGGCGCCGTTGTTGGAAAGTTATTACCAATCCCATCCGCTTGTCCCATCCGAGGGCGACTCATAATAGACGCTTTGTCCCGTTTCTGCCACCGAGCAGATCCCCTTTTGGCCCTCGCGGCGCGATTGCCGCCTTTACAAAGCCGGCCGACGAGCCTGCCCTCCTTCTAGCTTCACTCAAAGATTGCTAGTAGACTAACCATGACGTTAATGAGCACTATCTTTGCCGTTAATACTCCTACTCTTCCTCTTTAGACGGGACGTTGATGAAAAAACTCGCCCATGGCGAGGGCGCCATAAATCATAGCCTTCCCAAAGCCCACACCGGCATTCAAGGACTGGACGAAATCACCGGCGGCGGTTTTCCCCAGGGCAGGCCCACATTGATCTGCGGCAGCGCGGGCGCTGGCAAAACTCTACTCGCGATGGAATTCCTCGTCCGCGGAGCCATGGAATACGACGAGCCTGGGGTGTTTATGGCGTTCGAAGAAACCGAAGCCGATCTGACCCAAAACGTCCGCTCACTGGGTTTTGATCTCGAGATGCTCAGCAGGCAGAAGAAGCTGGCCGTAGATTATGTGCGCATCGAGCGCGACGAAATTGACGAAACCGGCGAATACGATCTTGAAGGCCTGTTCATAAGGCTGTCTTGCGCCATTGACGCCGTTGGAGCCAAACGCGTGGTCCTGGACACGATCGAGAACTTATTCTCCGGGTTAACGAATGAAGGCCTGCTGCGGTCGGAGCTACGCCGCTTGTTTCGCTGGTTAAAGGATCGAGGGATGACGGCAGTGATTACGGCCGAACGCGGCGAAGGTGCGCTGACGCGGCACGGGTTGGAAGAGTACGTCTCGGATTGCGTCCTGTTGCTCGACCATCGCGTGGTGGATCAGATTTCAATCCGCCGTCTTCGCGTCGTCAAATACCGTGGTACTGCCCACGGCACCAACGAATATCCATTCCTCATTGATGAGGAGGGTTTTAGCGTACTCCCAGTCACTTCATTGGGTTTGCAACACGAAGTGAGCAGTGAGCGAATTTCGACTGGCATCCCTGCCCTGGACGGAATGCTAGGTGGCAAAGGATTTTACCGGGGCAGCACGATCCTGCTTTCCGGAACCGCGGGAACCGGCAAGACCAGTTTGGCATCCTACGTGGTTGATGCCGCTTGCCGACGGGGCGAGCGCTGCCTTTATTTTTCATTCGAGGAATCGCCGGAGCAGCTTATCCGGAACATGAGGTCCATTGGCCTCGATCTAAAGAAGTGGGTGAATAAAGGCGTGCTGAAGTTTCATTCCAGCCGTCCTACACTGCATGGTTTGGAAATGCATCTGACAACCATGCATAAGCTGGTAGAACGGTTTCAACCCAAGGTGGTGGTCGTTGATCCCATTGGCAGCCTCGCCGAGGCCGGAAACCGGCGTGATGCCAGCATGATGCTCATTCGCCTCATTGACTTCTTGAAGCTTCGTGGAGTTACTGCCTTCTTCACCAACTTGACCTCCGGCGGAGAGGCCATCGAGAAAACGGATGTGCAGGTATCGTCCCTCGTTGATACATGGTTGATGATTAAAGACGTTGAATCGAACGGTACGAGAAATCGCGCGATGTATGTGCTGAAATCACGCGGTATGTCTCATTCCAACCAGCTTCGACCGTTCCGTATCACCGATGAGGGGTTTGATTTAATTGAGTCCAACGGACAAGAATTTCATGCCACAAAATCAGGAGCATCGCGTCCGGGAAAGGCTCGCGGGGCGAAGCGCCGGATGCGCGGGTCATTTTCTTCAACCGGCCCTGTACTAAAGGCGTCGAGGAGTCAGCATGAAAAAAACAGCAAGAGTCGATGAGAGTACACCGCTTAGCCTTCAGGCGCTTTCTGAGCGGGAGCCTCGCAAGCAGCCTGACGCAGAGGTGTGGAATCTTCGCTTGTACATTGCGGGACAAACGCCGCGATCAATTTCCGCGTTTGCGAATCTCAAGAAAATTTGCGAGGAGCATCTGCCGGGCCGTTACAACATCGAGGTCGTTGACCTGATTAAGCACCCGCAGTTGGCTGCTGGAGATCAAATCGTGGCTATTCCGACGCTGGTGCGGAAGCTCCCTGAGCCACTGCGCAAGATCGTGGGCGACCTTCGCGATACTGAGCGCGCCCTGGTGGGTTTACAACTTCGTCCCGCTAGCTAGGCAGGCTCGTTTATTGGCGTCCTCGGACTTGAGGGTTGAGAATTCGGTCAGGAGAAATTGAATGGCTGCGAAAAAAGCTGCATTGGCGGCGATTGTTCGAGGAAGTGACGAGGCCGAAGAAACGGTGCGCGCCATCTGCGAGGGTGAAGTAGACGCATTCGTAATAGAAGATGGCGAAGGCAATCGGGTTTACACACTTGAGGGTTCAGATCTTCCCTATAGCGTTTTAGTCGAGCGAATGCAGCAGGGCGCAGCTATCGTGGACGCCCGCGGCGAAATCATTTACTCCAACCCTAGTCTCGATCAACTCGTCGGGGTCGAAACGAATGCCTTAATTGGCGTCCGCTTACAGCAATTCCTTAGTCCCAAAGATCAGATTTTGTTCCAAAAATTACTGAACGAGACCGAGGTTGGTCCGCGCGAAGGCGAAATGTCCCTGCACCGTGCCGATTGCACTCAAATATCCACGAATTTTTCTTTCAGGTTGCTGTCGCGGGACAAATCGTCAACCGGCATCCTGATTACTGACCTGACTTGGAAAAAGCAGCAAGCAGAACTCACGTCGCGCATCCAGCAACTGCAAGATGAAGAGCGCCGTCGAATTGCCCGGGAGTTGCACGACAGCGTGGGCCAGTTGCTGGCGGCGATTTCAATGAACTTTGTCAGGGTGAGAGATGAGGCTCACAGACTCAGCCCCGCGGTCGCGAAGGCCGTTTCAGACAATGAGACCATGGTGAATCAGATCAGTGACGAGATTCGCACCATCTCTCACCTGCTTCATCCGCCCCTGCTTGATGAAGTCGGCCTTCCCTCGGCTCTCCGGTGGTACACCGACGGCTTCGCACAGAGGAGCAACATTCAAACCACGCTCGACATCCCTGCGAAATTCGACCGCTTGTCCCCGGATACGGAGATTGCAATATTTCGCGCGGTTCAGGAGTGTTTGACCAACGTTCATCGTCACTCCGGCAGCGCGACCTGTTCGATAAAGATGGTGCAGGAGGCAGACTGGTTGCGAATTGAAGTCACAGACTCAGGCTGTGGGATTCCGGAGCCCAAGAGGTCAACGTTAGACTCCTCAGGTGGAGTAGGTCTACGCGGAATGCGGGAACGCATTCGCCAATTAGGCGGGACTTTCGAAATCGAGACCAACTCCAAAGGAACAGTAATAAAAGTAAGCTTGCCAGTGCCCAGCGAAAATCTTTCGACAGGCAAGGGCAACAACGTTGCCTGAATTTCGTTCTTGGACAAGAGATACCCCCCGATTCGCGTAAGGCCTGGCAAATGAATCCCAAATTTGACAATCTTCACCGCTCAGCATAAGCTCCAGCACCTCCGAACTCTCCAAAGTTTTTGTATAAACTCTCAACAACCCAGAGGAGGCATTTTGATAAAGCAAAGCAGAGCGCTTGCAGTAGTAGCAATTTTTGTTCTTGCCGGGTCACTCGCATCGGCGTGGGCCCAGGACGTGCAGGAGGAATTGAAGAAACTGGAAACGGAACGTGCCGCAGCAGTCGTTAAGGGCGATGTTGCAATGCTGGACAAGCAAACTTCGGACGATTACGTCTTGATTAACATGAACGGCCGGATGGCGGACAAAGCGCAAATGATAGACGGATTTAAATCGGGGCAATCGAAACTAACGGCCGAAGATCTCTCCGATCTAAAAGTCCGCGTCTATGGCAATACCGGGGTGGTGACAGGTAAAGCTGACGTTAAGGGGACGTTGGGAGGAGCCGACGCAACGGGACAGATAGAATTTACTCGCGTCTGGGTAAAGATGCACGGACGGTGGCAGTCTGTCTCCCTGCAACAGACTCGCGCCTCCAACCCCTAAAGCAGCCACGGGCCGGGATTGCGGCGAACCTTTACGCTTCCCGGTCCCGCATTCTTGGAATAAAAGTGAACGGGCAAACATCCAGATCAAAAAAGGGAGTGTACGCGTCATGCCGCGCACCTTCCTGACACCTGACTCATTGCATAGTGACCCCCAAGAGGAGCAACTATTCCCGCAGAGCTCCGATCCGCAATGTGCACATGCCTGCTGCACCGAGCAGGCAGACCAGTTCGGCTCCGATCATCAGCCAGGTTGATGGCTCGGGTACGTGCGTAGTGTTGACTCTTACATCGAAAGCATCAAGGATCGGTAACGATAGGCCGAAGTCCGACCCGTGGCTAACCAGAGTTGTTCCAAGAGCGCTGGTATTGTTCCAGAACCAGCCGTCTGCGGTGTCGGCTGCGCCCGGATCCACTACTAAAAAGTAATTGGTTCCAGCGATCAATGAACCATAAGCGGGCTGTAACGTAGCCAGCGTCGTTGTGGTGGAGCTGAACACGGGTAGATTCGATACCGTTCCCCGAAAAACGAGAGCCCCGAGATTGTTACTCAGATCGGTGTAGATGCTTATCACGGCGCTGTTTGTTCCGCTTCGCCAGTAGAGGCCTACGTCTATCTGGGATAGTGCGCCGCCAACCGAAGCGTTAAATAGGTCAGCAATGCTTTGGTCGAGAACTCCTTCGTTATTGGCAGGGCCCGTAATATTCGTTGATATAAACGGGTTGTAACTGCCTCCTGACCCCAAGTCGGTAAAAGCCACGCTATCCGCCCTAGCGGCTAGCGAAAAACATCCCAGAAGGGCAATAATGCACAATATGTCGCGAATCGAAGCAGTCATAGCTACTCCTTTAGTCCGCATTTAGGATGCCTGGAACTCGACGAGCGTCAACCAAAAATGTGGGGCTAATCCCTCCGAGAAGGCTAGTTACTTCAATTTCCCTTCGTTGAAAACGTGAGGGAGAGACACTTTGCGCGGCTGCCCATTCGTCCGGCGATGCGACCAACCGCCAGCCTCGCTAGAACGAATGAAACTTCACCCCGGGGCCAAGTCCCGCGATAAACGCAATCGCCAGGACCACGGCGGCAATCATCCATCCCCAGCTGCGTTCGAGTTCGGGCATCTGCCATTCGCTGCTAGGGATGCGCGGGCCATAGAGCAGAGTCCACATCCATGCCAACCCCGATTGCCCGCCAAAAGATGCAGCCGCAGCGGAGATCAGAATCAACAGCGGCCCCACCGGATTCAGCGCCCCCGCAACGCAAGCCAGGACTCCAGCAGTGAGATACGGCGTGACCGTGAGCCGCCGCGCGCGCCGCACCCGCATCGTCGCATCCTTCCCTAAGAACGGACGCAGTTCCCGCAAGGAAAGCGGCACAAACACAAAGAAGTAAATAACGATCCCAATCGCAGCGAGCCCTACGCGCCACGCCCATGCTGGCTGCCGTCCTGCCACCACGTCCGCCCAGTCGCCAATGTCGCCGATGCCGGAGAACAGGAAATATCCTCCCGCCGCGAATAGATTAAAAGTCATCAGCAGCCAGAAGAAATAGCGCCAGGTTGCCGACCGTTTAACGGCTCGCGCAGCGCCCCAGGACACCGCTCCAAAGATCAGATTGGCGAGCGTTCCGCCCGCCGCCACCAGCCGTGTGTCCGCACTACACGCGAAGTGCACCGTGGAGAGCACCAGCGGCCGCCCACCCGTGGCTACGCACATGCCTCCGTGACCAAGCCCCTCGTGGATAAAGTCCGCAATCACCGTAGCAGCAACGCTGATTGCAACGACCGTCAATAGATCGGGCTGGGATGCTTCGCGCAAGCCTGGCGGGATGGACTCTGTGGTTCCGTCTCTTGCAGAATTCGCGGCCATGCGCCGCATTGTATCAGCGCACTCGCGGACCTTACCGGAGCAGAACGGAGAAGGCAGTCGTCGGCAAGGTTTCCCCGACGCCCTGGCTCAGCCAGCGCTTTTTCCATTTGCCGGGAGATTATTGTTTGAGGGCGCCGACCCTCCAGCTACGATTGCCGGCAGTCGGCCGGTTCGGCGCATGGTTCGGCAGTCAAATCCGTAGGCTGCCCCGCAAACTAGACAGACCTGATAATCCTGGCCATGCGCTCCGGTATGTGGCCAGGAAAATTGATGGCGGCAAAACATTTCTGAGAGTCGCGCAAACAATGGGGGAGTCATGCTGTCCTGTTCCTCTGCGTTAATTATGTGATCTTCACATACGAAGTCGGATGTAACGAGTTATTTAACTGACGCATATTCACTCTCCCGGCTTTTAGACCCGCCGCCGGGTCGAAGTTGCCTGCCGAGAGTGTTTGACAGTGAACCCAAATCCTCGGCAAGTGCCTGCCGCCACTGTCCCACGGTATCCTGCGCCAACTCCTCCATCGTTTGTCCGAAGGAGAGCAACGATCCCGTAACCTCCGACTTGAGCAATTGCGAGATAGAGCCTTCGATCGTTTTCTGTACGCTCTTCAAATGGTCGCAGGCATCGCCCAGTTGCTTGTTGAGTTCCTGGGAATTGCGTGTGCCCAGCTCTTTGAGAACCGCGTCTAACGCCTTTTCCAATTGCTTACGGGCGCCGGCGATAATGTCACTGCCCATTTGCACCAGTCGTCCATCCAGATCTGTCTCAAGCCGGTGTGCGGATTCGTCAAGCTTGGCTATGCGAGCCGCAAGATCGGCGTTTTGTGCCTGCAAGCGCGCTGATTCTGCCCCCGCGGCTTCGTGGATTGTTTGCATTTCCCGGCGATACTTTTCATGTTCTTCGCTCAGGCGTTGCTGAAGGGTTCGTAGAAACTCCTCGCTGCGCCGTTCAAGCCTGATTCCCGCTTCCACCACTTGTTGCTGAAACCGCTCGGCTCCAGAATCGAGATGCTTCTGCACCACTTTGGTGATTTCTTCCGAGAAGCCGTGAGCGCGTTGCTCTACCCCCCGCAAGTCCTGCTCGATCTGTTGGCGAAACTCATTGTGGGCGTCTCTGATCTTCTTTCCAATGGCTTCCTTCGCCGCCTCAAGAACTTCTGCCGACTGCTGGCTTGTCTGTCGCAGAACCTGCACGCCCAGATCGTCGCGCAGCCGTACTAAAATGTTTTCTTGCACTTCCGCGGGAATGTGCGAGAGCGATATGTCAAATTTGCTGTGCCTTGCTGATGGTTGCGCCAGCTTTTCGCGGAGTTCTTTAATTTCGGCTTGCAACGGTTCAACCAATTCCGCAACTACAGCCCGAAAGCGAGCGTTCTCGAGAAGCGACTGCTCCCCGTGCGCCGATGCCTCTGTCAGTTGTGCCCAATCTTGCGGCAAAGTTTCGAGCCCCCAGAAGTTATCTGGCTGATCCAACTTCGCGCCCAGCCTCCAGCCCTTGTGGCCAGAATCCATTGGCTGGCAGTCAACGATATGGGCCATTGTCCAGCGCCCGTCCTGGCTCCGGAATTGCACCGGAACGCCGGCATCCAGCTTCGAGGAAGAACGCATCGCGCAGCCGTGAGCGTTGACGACTAACGTCTCGCATAATTCGGAGAAGGCGAAATCCGGTTCCAAACTGGTGACGTGAATGGGGAGGGTAATCGGTAACCTTGAGCTGCGGCGTAAGTCAGACAGGTTCGGCGCGGGCATAGCGTCCCTCCTGGCGAAGTGTGCGCAACCTCGTGCCCATGGCGTGGGCGCGAGTTCTCTAGTAAAGGTAACGCTAGATGGCCCACAAAGCTTGGCACGATGGTGTCTTTTTGCATGTGCAATCGGACACTGCCCCCACCGTGATCGCGACGCGTAGTTCCTTTCAGTCGGTGACCTTGCATCTGAGCCGTGTGCCGTGCTCATGCGATGGCTCACAAACCCAGGGCCTTCACCTCCTCCTCCGTTTCGTAGCCGAGCCAGTGTGCAACCTCATGCCAGACCACCCGTTTTACTTCAGCCCGCAAATCTCCTTTTGAGCAGCGCAGAATGGGCCCACGAAAAACAAATATCAAGTCAGGAGCGTACTTCACTTGGGAGAACGACTGTTTCGTCCTGACTGTTCCGCTATACAGTCCCAATAACTCGGTTCCGCGCCGCCACTTCTTTTTGTGCGACATGTCCCCGAATACTTCCGTGGGAGGCTCGTCCACTACTTGAATGCCGGGGAAATCTGGCAAGGCCCTGATTTTCTGCGGCAGCGTGCCGTATGCCCACTCCACAATCTCCTCAAAGCTTTCGGAATTTGGAGTGTCGGCCATGAAGCCTATGCCGCCGGCTTCCCAATCCCATTCTTCGCCAGAAATCTCTCAATAAACGTCGTGTCCAAGTTCCCCGCACGAAAATCTGGATCAGCCAGAATTTTCCGGTGCAATGGAATCGTGGTAAAAATTCCTTCCACGATAAACATCTCCAAAGCTCTCGACATCCGCGACACCGCCTCAGCGCGATCTTTTCCGTGCACAATCAACTTCGCAATCAGCGAGTCATAATAAGGAGGAATCGTCCCCTCCGCATAAGCCGCGGTATCCACACGCACCCCGGTTCCTCCCGGAGGATTGAATGCAGTAATCTTCCCCGCCGACGGCGTGAATTTCTCTGGATGCTCGGCATTGATCCGGCATTCAATCGCGTGCCCGCGATGCACGATCGGTGCCTGCAAAATTGCGTCGAGACGTTCCCCGGCAGCCACGCGAATTTGGCTCTTCACCAGGTCAACATCCGTGACCATCTCCGTAACCGGATGCTCGACCTGAATTCGCGTATTCATCTCGATGAAATAAAGCTTCCGGTCTTCATCCATTAAAAACTCGATCGTTCCCGCATTCACGTACCCAATCTCTGACAGCGTTCTTGTCAACATCTGCCCAATCTCGTTCCGCAATTCCGGGCTCACCTGCGTTGACGGAGACTCCTCCAGCAATTTCTGATGTCGCCGCTGAATGCTGCATTCGCGCTCGCCCAAGCTGACCACGTTGCGATATTCATCCGCCAGAATCTGGAATTCGATATGCCGCGGACGCTCGATAAATTTCTCCATGTAAAGATCGCCATTGCCGAACGCCGCCGATGCTTCCGATTGTGCCGCTTTGAAGAGCGCTGGAAGTTCTTCTTCGCTGCGCACGATTCTCATGCCGCGTCCGCCGCCGCCCGCTGAAGCTTTAATGATGACGGGAAATCCCACTTGCCGCGCCCATTCCAGCGCCTCGCCATCGCTCGCAAGAATTCCCTCCGATCCCGGCAAAATCGGCACGCCGACCTTCTTCATGATCGCGCGCGCTTTTTCTTTTTCCCCCATCAACCGCGTGATTTCCGGAGGCGGCCCGATAAATTTGATGTTGCAGGTCTCCGTGACTTCAGCAAAGTTCGCATTCTCAGCCAGCAGTCCATACCCAGGATGGATGGCGTCCACATTGGCAATTTCCGCGGCGCTAATCACCGCAGGAATATTCAAATAACTCAAGGCCAGTTGCGGAGGCCCGATGCAAATCGCCTCATCCGCAAACCGCACATGCAGTGAATTGCGGTCGGCCTCGCTATAAATCGCAACCGTGCGGATGCCCAATTCCTTGCACGCGCAAATCACTCGAAGAGCAATCTCTCCCCGATTCGCTATAAGTATTTTGTTAAACATTTGTTAGAGCGATCATGGATGACTTTGGGTGGCGCAGCGCTTCAGCGCTGCGATTTTCGCTCGCTATCAGCAATCGGCCCGACTGAAAGCCGGGCCAACCACTCTCTGTTAACTCTGAACTCCCTATCGCCATTTATTTCCTCGGGCGAATGGCAAACAACTCCTGCCCATATTCAATCGGCTGGCCGTTGGCAATCAGCTTCTTCACCACTTCCCCGGCGACATCTGACTCAATCTCATTCATCAGCTTCATCGCTTCCACGATGCACAGAAGCTGCCCCACTTCCACCATGTCCCCATTTTTTACAAACGGAGGCGACCCAGGCGACGGCGATTCATAGAACGTACCGACAATCGGCGACTTGACCATGTGCAACGGTTCTTCAGGCACAGCTTCCGGTTCTTTAGCCGCCGGAGGTGCAGGCGCAGGAGCGGTCGGCGCAGCTACGCTTTCCGGAGTAGCCGCCAGCGGCGGATGCACTGCAAAATAAGAAGTGGGTGCCTGGGTATGGACAGGCTCGCAGGCACGCTTAATGCGCACCTTCACATCGCCGCGTTCCAGTTCAAACTCAGCAATATCCTTTTCAATCAGGAATTCGATGAGTTCTTTTATTTCCTTTTGGTTCATGGGTAAGGTGGGATTTCTTTTCAGCGCTTCGCGAGGAATCCTCGCCTATCTCAAATGAAGGCCGCCTGCAAAACCCCTCAAAGCGTTCTCAGTTCCTTGCTCGTTGGTGTCAGCACTTCGCACCCGGCTTCGGTCACCAAGACCATATCTTCGATGCGGACTCCCCATTTCCCGGGGATATAAACGCCGGGCTCAATCGTAATTACCATTCCAGCTTGCAACACGTCCGCTTGACCCGCCGCAATTCGTGGCGCTTCGTGAATTTCTAAGCCCACTCCGTGCCCCGTCGAATGACTAAAATACTTGGCCAAGCCTAGTTTTTTCAATAACTTGCGGGCAGCATCATCAACTTCGCCAACGGCCACTCCGGGCCCCACAGCTTCTACCGCGGCCTCTTGCGCCTCGCGCACTGCCTCGTACGTCGCGATTGCTTCCCTGCCCGGCTTGCCCACATGAACCGTGCGAGTCATGTCCGAACAGTAGCCCGCGAGTATAACACCGAAGTCGCAGACGACGAATCCCTTGGCGGCGATCTTCGCCTCGGACGCGACCCCGTGAGGCAATCCAGACCGCTTCCCCGAAGCGATAATCGTCCGAAATGACATCTGTTCTGCGCCTGCTTCACGGGCGTCGTACTCGATCTCTGTCGCCACCTCCCGCTCTTTTACGCCCGCCCGTATCCTGTTAACGGTAATATCAAACAGACTCGATCCCATTCGCACCGCCGCTCGAATCAGTTTTATCTCTTCAGTATCCTTCACAATCCGGGCGCGCTCTATCAGCGGAGGCGCTTCCTTCAACCTGATGCCCGGCCCGAATACTTTCGCAAGCTTAGACCGGGCGGCAACCGTCAAATGCTCGCCTTCAATTCCAACGGTCAAGCCAGCTTTTCCCGACCGCCGAAAACTCGTTCGATGCGCCACCAGCCATTCCGCTGCGGATGTCAACGCAGCCTTCCGTCCAATCACCACACGCGAATTCTGGACTTCAGCTTTCGCTTGCTCGATATAACGCCCGTCGGAAAAGAAGATGCTGCGATCCTCTGTGAGAATAAGAGCCGCCGAGCTCCCCGTGAATCCGCAAAGATACCGGACATTCGGAAGATGCGTGACCAGCAATCCATCGAGCCGGCTCTGATTGAGCAAACCTCGCAGCTTTTTCTGTCGCGCCCCATAATCCATATCTAGAGTTTAGCAAGAGCGATAGAGGGACGGGCATCCCCGCCCGTCGAAGTAGTTACATCTCACAGGTGCCCCATCCTTCTCGCGTCTTTTGCGAGAGGGTGGGGATTTCATCCGCTCGGGACGATATCCGCTAATCAGATTGATGAAGCAGTGTTGACCACGCGAGTCTACTATGGGATGTCCCTTTTCGCCCGCTTCCACCACCACCGATGACCCTTACACTGTGATTCGAACTCCGGATTGCAACGGGCGTGAAAGGTATTCTCAGCAATGGCAAGCCCCAACGCGGTTCCTATGAACATGTCAGAAGACCAGTGATCGCGGGCCATCGTGCGACTGAAGGTTACCGTAAATGCAGCACCGTAACTCAGAAAGCGCGCCCATGGCTTCGGATATTCGTCAGCCAGCACCGAGGCCATCGCCCAGCTAAACATGGCATGGCCACCGGGGAACGAGGTATTCACCGCGTGGTGCTTGAAGAAGTCGCCGCGTCCGTTACCCTCGTCGGGCCGCTGCCGGGCGAAAATCAGCTGCATCGGGGTATAGATCAGGAAGGTGTTTACCAGCGTTTCGAGTTCGAGGTCGCCGGTCTCTTTGGCGTGACTATGGTCGTCTTTGAATCCGTAAGTGTATAGCCCAGCCAGCGACCCGGCCAATCCGGCAATCGCAATATCGGACGTGGTCTGATATGCCGAGATATTCGTGTGCGAAATATTATTTTCGATGTGACGGTCAGCGGCGAGGAATGCACCCGTGCCTACGAGCACTAGAACGTCCCACTTAATGTTATGACGCTCGAATGGGCCCACGAAATAGAGCCGCTTTTGATCTTCTCCAATCCGTTTGACGCTACGCTTAAACAAGCCCGGCTGGGAACTGCTGGAAGAATTATCAGGAGCAGCATCCGGGCTGTCGGGACTATTCTCGTCCGGCGTTTCGAACTGAAAATCCGGGAGCCCAAGGCTCGGGGTGAAAGCAGTCCCTTGAACTCCGGATGCAGGCAGCCGCAGCATCCGAACTGAGAACGGCTCCTGGCCATAGGCTCCGACAGAAAGAACACTTACCACCAAGCCTGCCAAAGTTGTTTGAAGAATTGATTTGCTCAATTTTGGGCCTTACCTCCCGCAAATTAAACAAAAACACCGCCGTTAAGATGCGAGTTAACGAAAATAGTGAGCCAGATTTCTACAAAATTACAAGTCTTCTTGCGATTTCAACCCGGGTGCCCCATCCTTCTCGCGTACTTTGCGAGAGGTGGGGATTTTGACTTCCAACATTACATCAAACCGTGCCTGTCCTATTCTTCGCTGATTCCGCTTGCTTCATCTCTTGCTAATGGATGCTGATCGCAGCACTGAATTTGTTCCGCTAACTTTCGTGCCTTCGCTCGAATCGGCTACAAGACCCGACTAAGCCCGCTGGAGGATGGAACGATCTTCAACAAGGATGCATCCCGATTGCTCCGCAAATTCGACATTCGCTTTTGCCTCCGCGTCTCGCGTTAAGGAATCGCGATACCGCTGGTACGCCGACAAATCGGGAAAATTGATCAGCGCCAGCGCAAGATTGGTCTCCCCCGCAATTTTCGTCGGAAGAAAGTACCCGACTAATTCGCCCCCGCAGCGGCGAATCGGTTCCGGCCATTTTCGCGCATATTGTTCGAAATCCGCGGTCTTGTGAATGTTAATTGTGTAGTGAATGCATAACGTAATCATCTTGCCCTCCAGCGCCTCATCGTAGCTTCACATCGCCGCATAATGTTTCGATCTCCATCGAAGCATTATGTGAGTAGTAGGGATAGACTAGTTCCATGAGTCGGGAGTTCGCGCAAACCGCCGCATTGTTAAGCGATCGTGGACGAGCCGAAATGCTGGTGTCCCTCATCGGTGGAACTGCCCTGCCAGCGGGCGAACTGGCGACAATCGCCAATGTGGCCCCGCAAACCGCCAGCAGCCATTTATCAAAACTCGTCGCCGGAAAATTACTCCGCGTTGAGCAGCAGGGACGCCATCGCTACTACCGGTTGGCTGATGACGGCGTCGCGAGCGTAATTGAGGTCCTCTTAGCCGTTAGCACCGATCGAAATGACCGTCCTGGCAGTTATACCCGCAAGCGAGGCAGTTTGGCTTATGCCCGAACCTGTTACTCCCATCTGGCCGGGCAAGTAGCCGTAAAAATCGCCGAGTCGCTCCAGGCACGCGGCTTTCTGCTTCCAAGCGAGCCCAAAGCCTATACAGTTACGCGAACTGGAACTCTTTGGTTCGCCCGCCTTGGAATCACAATGCCGGATCATCAGAAACATGATCCCCGGTTTGCCCGGCGTTGCCTGGATTGGACCGAACGGCGGCATCACGTTGCGGGCCGGTTGGGTTCCACGATGCTTGCCAGATTCCGTGAGTTGAGGTGGATTGCCACCATTCGCGATAGCCGCGCAGTCCGTGTTACGCCAGAGGGTGAACGCAAGCTGCAACAACTCCTCGGATTGAGTTTGCCGAACGCCTGACGCGCAAAGCCGCACATGGCACAACCTCCTCGGGTGCCTGTAGATTATCAAGACGTTGTAATCATCGAAGCCGAGTCGACCGTGCTTAGTTTTGGCATCGAGCCGTGCAAAAGACGTCGCGATAAGTCCGCGCCTTGCAAATCGTTACAGCCGATTTGCACTTTCGCACCGCGCCTGCGATGACGGTGTTCGTGCAGTCCGGGGAGCGGAACAACGTGTTGAAAGATCACAGGTGCCCCATCCTTCTCGCGTATTTTACGAGAGGGTGGGGACTTTCACCTCGTCGAAAATTCCCAGCCCGTCCCGCCCACCGCACCTTGCCCTATAATGTTTCCCTCCGCATGTCTCTTACCAAAGGCACCAAAATCGGTCCCTACGAAATTCTCGCACCCATCGGCGCTGGAGGAATGGGCGAAGTCTATCGCGCCCGCGACACCCGCTTAGGACGCGACGTCGCCCTCAAGATTCTTCCGGAATCTCTCGTCCGCGACAACGACCGCCTCCGCCGTTTCGAACAGGAATCCCGCGCGGTCGCCACACTCAACCACCCCAACATTCTCGCCATCCACGATGTGGGCGAGCACAACGGCACTCCGTTTCTAGTATCAGAACTTCTTGACGGCGAAACCCTCCGCGAAATACTTAACGAAAGCACGCTCTCCCAGCGCAAGACGATTGACTACGGAGTTCAGATCGCCCATGGATTAGCGGCAGCGCATGAAAAGGGCATCGTTCACCGCGACCTTAAGCCCGAAAATTTATTCGTGACCAAAGACGGCCGGGTAAAAATCCTCGACTTCGGATTAGCCAAGCTCACCGAGAAGCCGGACGCTCGCCACAGTACCGATGGCGTCACCCTCACCAGTTCACCCACCGCCGTAGGCACCGTCATGGGCACCGCCAGCTACATGGCGCCGGAACAGGTACGTGGCCACGCGGTTGATCCTCGCACCGATATTTTCGCTTTTGGCGCCGTGCTCTTTGAAATGCTTTCCGGAAAACGCGCCTTTCTGCGCGACACCCCAGCTGAAACCATGACCGCGGTCTTAAAAGAAGATCCGCCAGAGACACAGAACTCAACTCATCCGATTTCGCCCGCTCTCGATCGCATCATCCGCCGCTGCCTCGAAAAAAATCCGGAACAGCGCTTCCAAACCGCGAAGGACTTGTCATTCGCGCTCGGTTCGTCCACCGACACTCACAGCAGCGCCGCTCTCCATACCGTCGAACCACCGCGAAGGATTCCCTGGGTGCTGTGGATCGCCATCGCCACCGCACTTGTCGTCGTCGCCGCAGCGACCTGGTTTCTCGCAAGACGTCACGCGCCTGAAGCCCGCATGCAGTTCGCCATCCCGATCACCGGAGAAGTTAGCCACATGGCTCTGTCGCGCGATGGCTCCATGCTGGTCTTTGTTTCCCCCGACGAAAATTCGGGACGCCCTATCTTGTATGTGCAGCGTCTCGGCTCGCCCACCGCCGTTCCTCTCGATGGTACCGAAGGCGCGAGCTTTCCATTCTGGTCGCCCGATGGCGCTTACATCGCCTTCTTCGCAAACGGAAAGCTGGAAAAAATCCCGGCCTCAGGCGGAACCCCGCAAGTGCTCGCGAATGTGGAATCTTCACCACGAGGCGGTGATTGGGGCAGCCGTAATGTGATTATTTATGCTCCCGATTCCGGCAGCACAATCTGGCGGGTCAATCCCGATGGCTCCGGAGCACAAGCGGTTACAGACCATATATATCTTCCAAGCGATGATTCCCATCGCTGGCCCATGTTTTTGCCTGACGGCAACCATTTTCTGTTTTGGGCGGGCAATTTCGGAAACCTGAGGGACGACCGCTCCAGCGGCATCTATCTCAGTTCCCTCGATGGCAAGGAGAGGAAGCTCGTCACTCCCGCGCACTCAAGTTTTGGTTTGGATTCGAACCATTTGCTTTATGCCAACGACCAACGGCAACTCATGAGTGTCCCATTGGATGAAAGCAAGGCGGTCATTTCTGGGGGTACAACCGTCGTGGCGAATGCAGTGGGCTTTCAGCCGTCCACTTATTGGGTTGCCTTCACCGTAGCCGCAAATGGAACATTGATATACAACACTAGCGCTGGCGCAGTTCTATCGCAACCGACGTGGATGGACCGCGCTGGCAAGACTTTGGGCACAATCGGCCCGCCGGGTGTCATCGCCAATCCGACAATTTCCCCTGACGGCAGCCGCGTCGCTCTGGACGTCACCGATCAAAAGGCTAATAACGTTGATATTTGGATTGAGAACGCCAGCGGGACCGGCAGCTCACGCTTCACCTTTGATCCTGCTGAAGAAGTTGCTGGCGTGTGGTCGCGCGACGGAAACCTGCTGGCTTATCGCAAGGCTGGCACCGTTCTCGGCCAAGGGCTCCAACTGAAGAAGGCCTCCGGGCTGGAACCGGAGAAAGCAATTTTCAACGTTAAGGGCGAGGACGATATTATCCCGAATTCATTTTCCAAAGACGACCAACAGATTCTTTGCGAGTATCAGAGTCCATCCGGAAGTCATCTCGCAGTGGAACCGGTCGTCGGAGGAACTCCAAAGCCTTTTCAGTCAGGCCCCGGAAATCAAATCAATGGGCAAATTTCCCCAGACGGAAAATGGGTGGCCTACGCCTCCGACGAATCCGGCATCTGGGAAATCTATGTCACAACTTTTCCCAACGCTGCCGGCAAATGGCAAGTTTCGACCGGAGGCGGCACCGAACCACGTTGGCGCGGCGATGGTAAAGAGATTTTCTATATCGGACCAGCCGGCGTGCTCACAGGCATCCCCGTCAACGCCGGAGCTACGTTCTCCACCGGCACGCCTACGCCCCTATTCCAGATTCACGCGCGCGCCCCAATCTCCTCAACCGACGTTTTCACCTACGACGTCGCCAAAGATGGTAAACGCTTCCTGGTCAATCGCTACATAAAACCCGATCAGATCGCTCCGCTAAATATCGTCCTCAACGCCGGAAACCCGTAGCCCTAGAAACACGTAGGGACAGCCGCCCCCGGCTGTCCAATCGAGCAAAGCTCGACAGCTCTTTTAGCCGCGAAAATGCAGAACAGATGGCACCCTCTGACGCCGTTTACAAACTTTCTCCAATTTTTTCAATTCTTCACGAATCTCTATACGCCTTGCTATAAAACCGGTGTTTCATTTGCCAGAGGGCAGATTGCTTCCCTTCCCAGCGCCACTGGAGGGTCGCGACAGCCGTCAATAGAAAAAGCGAGAAGAAAAGAGATGCCTAATGGACTCAAACACTGGTCGTCTTCGCATGGTTCACCTCGGCAAGTTTTCAGGTTCCAGCTTCCTGCCGTCTCTCGCCCACGAAAATATCCGGCAAGTTATCGCCATAACCATGATCTCGCTGTTATCCGTATCCAGCTTCGCGCAGCAACCATCAACCTCACCGTTTTCTAATTCTCCACAGGCACCCACCGCGCCTTCAACAACATTCAGTATCGTTGTTCCCGCGGGCACCAGAATTGCTCTGGTCCTTACCGACCCTATTCTCAGCAGGTCGGTTAGCCGTGGAGATGAAATCAACGCCGAAACCACTTCTCCTGTCACAGTCGGTAATCAAGTGGTTATTCCTGCCGGAACTTTTTTCCAGGGCAAAGTAGATAACCTCGCGCGTAAAGGTCACCGCGGCGAATTGCACTTGTCATCTCTGTCAGTGATTTTCCCCAATGGATACGTCGCGCAACTTCCCGGTCCAGTAGACCTCGAAACTGATGATGGCTACGTTGTCTCCGATCCAGGCAATGGCAAGATGATCGGGATGTTCGCCGCGCCCGCTGCTGGATTGGGTCTTGGCGCTCTGGTCGGACACGCAATGGCCGGTTCGCCATCCACCAGCATCACTACTGGGCTTCCGCCCGTCTGCGGTGTTCCAACCCCAGGATGTTCTAATGGCATGTCGCAAAGTCTAACCATCCCCGGTAGTAAATTGAAAAGTACAGCCATCGGCAGCATGGTTGGTCTGGCGATCGGCGGAGCAGCGGGACTCATTCTCTTGGCCCGCTCCCATAATTTTTTTCTCGACGAAGGCTCGCCGGTCAACCTGGTCCTGCGAGAACCACTGTCTCTGGATGAGCCGCATGCCCCGAACCCAATCCCACAATCCGGACATCAGCCGCTCGCACCTTCGACGAAAGGTGGAAACTAAAATGCGCCGAAAAAACTTCGCAGCTTTTCTCGGGTTCACCTTGCTCCTCGCGCTAACTGGTTGCACCTCTTTGAAGGTCCGGATGGGGATGAAAGTTTATCTGGCCAAAATCCCGGTCACCTCCATTAAAGCTAGCGTGCCGAGCCCCGGAATCGCGCCGGGAGAAAAGTTACCGCTGATTGTCACTGTTACCCAGCCCAACGGCAAGATATTAACCACCGAAGGCGCTGGCCACGGAAAAGTTCTATGGAAAGATCTCGCCGTCACTGCCAGCGTCGTGACCGTCAACCAAAAAGGCATTGTCTCTCTTGCCCACGATCCGCGGGTTAGCGACGGCAAAGACCCGCACCTTACCATCACCGTGCCCAGCCATCCCGATATCCAAACCGAACTCGACATTTCCGTGCGCTACGATCATCCCTTCACCGCAAATTTTTCCGGCCGGCCCGGCACCAGCGGATCCAACGGCAGCGATGGATTGGACGGTACCAGTGGCAGCATGGGTTCCACCGATCCTAATAGTCCCTCCGCCGGCGGCGACGGCTCGAACGGATCAAACGGCTCCGATGGCGGCGACGGTGGACCCGGCGGAAACGCCCCCGCTGTCCAAGTCCGCATAGCACTCCGATCCGGCACTAATCCACTGCTTCAGGTGGGCGTGGCCGCACTCGGCAAGAACAAGTTGTACCTCGTCAATCCACAAGGAGGCTCGCTAACCATCACAGCCGATGGAGGCCCCGGTGGTTCAGGCGGCACCGGCGGACGAGGAGGCCGCGGCGGTTCCGGCGGCCTCGGCACACCCAGCGGAAACAACGGAAGCGACGGCTCCAGTGGACGCAACGGCTTCGACGGACCGTCCGGAAAAGCGGGACGCATCACCGTCAGCTACGATCCGCAAGCCCAACCATTTCTGACAGCGATTCATCTCTCCAACAAGGGTGGCCCTCCGCCAATATTCAAAGAAGAACCTGTTGCGCCGCTGTGGTGATCAGAGAATCATGTTCTCCATCAATCCCCAAACGCAAAAATGCCCGGAGTCTTTCCGACCCCGGGCAAAATTTGTTAGTTCCTGATTTCCTGAACTAGACTGCCTGAACGTTCTCTGCCTGCCAACCCTTCGGACCCTTCGTCACGTCAAACTGGACGGTCTGTCCCTCTTGCAGGCTGCGGAAGCCGCCCGCCTGAATTGCTGAAAAATGCACAAAGACATCTTCGCCGCTTTGACGGCTGATGAAACCATAGCCTTTGGCGTCGTTAAACCACTTCACTGTTCCTTGTTCTGCCATTTTGTTTTTTCCTTATTTCTGTTTTGAATTGTGCTGAGAAGAATCGTGCTGGTGAGAAGAGGTGACGCTGGTTGGCGGTACCGGCTTTCAACTGCGTGAATCAAACTTAGCTGATCTTTATTATACACATATCCACAAACCGCGGTAGATTTTGCCTCTTAACCTCCGTCCCCACAACCAAAACCGAGGGTGTCCCATTCTTCGCCGCTTTTTTGCGAAGAGTGGGAGCGAGGATTGCCCCCTACTCCGGAATCCCCACAAACAGCGCCCGTCTCCGAGGCAATTCCTCATCCCCGATTTCCGCGATAAACTCCACGTCCAGCCCAAGACGCATACATTCCTGCTGCGCCTCGTCGTTGAAAAAATAAACTACATCGCCACCAAACCGGTCCTTCACCCGCTTCCGCTCATCCAGATCAAACGGACTCGCCGAATATACCTTTATCCCTTTCGATTCCCGCAGCACAGCGCTCAGTTCCCGCTGGAAGCCAAGTCCACCCTGCCTGACTTGCGCCATCGTCAACGCCACCACATGGTACGACATGAATCCGGCTCCATCTCCGGCATTCCAGAGTACCGCATCGAGTGCGGTTGACGTTCACGCCGTCATAGCGGCGGAGATCAGCACGAGACACGTCCGCGATGACTAATTGACGGGACAAGCTGCACCCGCGCCCTGTGTGCATCCGGGTTCACCTGGATCAATGTGCCGCCGATTGCGTCCGGACGGGGCTTCGCCTAGATACGGGAAATCAGAGTTGAATGGCACATCATTGGTGTTCACTCCATCGCCCAAATTAAAATTGCATGGTTGGTTGTGGTTCTCTCCGCAAGCGTTTCCCGCCAATGCACCTCCGCCGACGATCCGGAATGTGATGTCCACGACATCGTCAAATAGCCGCCGGCCATTTGGATAGCCCGCCAGGTCGCCCGCCAACAAGCCGAGTCGTCGCGCCGACGGCACCGGGGTTGGCGCGATTCCCGTATTTAGCCGCAACATGTCTGCGATGGGCCCCGCCGGTGTTCCCGAAGGTGCGACAGGCGGCAGGTACCGGTACAACGGTAATAAATCCGTTCGCGGCGCCACGGGAGGGAAAATGCCATAGATCGCATTGAAAAATGTGGCCAGCGGCGGATTCAATAGAAACCTCGAAAATTGTGAATCATTCGCAGGCTGGCTCAGGCTGTATGTGTCCTTCGATCCCATTCCAATGGTCAGTTCCTGTAGCAGCGGATTGCCCTCGCGCTGTACCTGAATGAAGGGCCCGCTCGAGGACGCGCCTATGGTCGTGCGGAATGTTTCTTGCTGCCGCGAAGTTGTGCCCCACACTCCAATCGTTGCTGCCTTTGAAGTGGCAGCCTCAAGATTGCCAGTGCTCGTGAGCAACGTGACCGGCACTTCGATGGCGATGCCGTTCACCGCATACCCAGAGACTGTATCGGGCGCGATATTCGTATGATCGTCGGCGTCCGCCGCCGGACTAAGCACGCCGCCGCCCGCGGCAACACGAAAATTGAACGTGTCATAGGTGCCGCCCATGTCCATGAAGAAAGGGTCATCCACCATGCCCGCAAAGACCGAGACGCCACTCACAGACAGGCTAGTGTATGTGCCGGCCGCGTAGAGCAGTGGGTAGTTCGGCATCGTTCGTGGACCAATGTTGTCCGGCACAACAAAAAATGGCGAGCCGTCTGGATTCGTCAACTGCGTGCTTATGCCATTTTTTACCATGGTGACCGTGTAGGTCTGCCGCGAGTTCAAACCCTGATCGGTAAGCGTCGTAATGCCCGGCGGAATTACGGGCGTTCCCGAGATCGGTGAGTTAAACCCGTTTCCCGCGCCGATCAGTCCCAGCGGAACGGTAGGAAGGTCATACTGCGGAGCGCTGAACCGAAACTGAAAAATCACGTCGGCCGCGGCGTCATTGTTGTTATCCACATTGATCTGATACAGCACGTCCGGATCAAACGGAAAATACCTGGGACCCTGAGCTGGCTCGAGTAATGGATCCACATTCAAGATCAGCGTGACCTTGGGAGTCGTCGCGCTCGGTCCGTAGCTGCGGAATGCGTATACATCGGATATCGAAGCCGCCGGATCGAGCGGCGTAGCGCCCACCGCCGGAATCGCACTCAGCAAAAGAGCCGCGGTCACCAGCATTGCTAAATTGGTTATTCTCTTGGTTGCATTCGTAGTCATAAGTCCCTCCGGACACGGGTTGCCGTACTATACGCGACGCGGAATCCCCGGCAAATACACTTCTAGTAAATAGCCAAAAAGGCGTAGCTCGGCAATTGCGGGCGGGTGGCCCAGCCTTTCGCGCTTTTTGCGAAGATTCTCTCTTGCGAGTCAAGGGTGTTTTCTCTGGAGAGGTGCAGGAGAACCTCTCTTTATAAGCCACCTGAGCCAGAGCCGTGATTTCGATTTTCGGTAAGAGTTTGGCTTCGTCGCAAGCGGACTGCGAACGGAACGTGCCGGAGATGGCGCGCAGCATTTTGCGGGCGACGGTTATTAGCGGGGCCACAACTTCAATCGGTGGAGACCAATGGCGCGTGGGGCATTCCGCACACAAAAACCGGTGGCTCCGAAGGCGAGGATTAGGCAGCTGTGCGACCTTTTCCGCCCATCAACCATGATGCAAATGGTCGGGAGGGCGTTTTGAGATCGGCTCGCCACGTAGCGCTTGCAATCATAAGGATTTCCTTATAGGATTATCCGATAAGCATTTGCTTATGGCTTCAGCAGACTTGGTGTTCAAGGCAATCGCTCACCCAACGCGGAGAGGCATCATCTCGCTATTAGCCATCGGCGCGCGCTCAGTCAAGGAATTGACGGCGAAGTTCGACGTTTCGCAACCTGCCATCTCGCAACATCTTAAAGAATTAGGGGATGCCGATCTCGTTTCCTCTCGCCTTGTCGGCCGCGAGCGGCTTTATAAACTGACACCGCGTCCGTTGAAGTGCGTTGTGGAGTGGTCAGACAATTACCGTGCCCTCCTCGATCCGTCTAGCCACGCCTGGAAATTTGTACCACTGAACAGCGAGACGCGCAAATGAAGATCAGAAAAGAGAGCGGACCATGGCCGTTAGAGGTTCTGTCCCGACACCCGGCGTCATTGTGCCGCATCTCGTTGTTCGAGATGCGACCGAAGCTGTGTTGTTTTACACCGAAGCATTCGGGGCCGAAGTGCTCTATCGTTCACCTTCGCCAACCGGCGCCGGCGAACAGTATACACCTCAAGATATGGGATTCGCTCGTGCAGGTCTCGACCGAGGAACCTGCTCAGCGACGGGAGAAGATGGAAGGATCCCTCCTGGCCTCACCGGAGACCTTGTCGGGTTCAACCTGTGTTTTTCAAGTCGGCGTTGCCGATGTGGACGCGGCGTTCAAACGAGCCGTCGATCACGGAGCGGATTCCGCCTTGCCTCCAACCGAGATGTTCTGGGGCGACCGGTATGGCTGGGTTCGCGATCCTTTTGGGCACGTTTGGGCTCTCCAAGGTCAACGAAGTGCTCACACAGGAAGAAGTCGAACAGCGCTTGCGCGAATTTGCTGCACAGATGAAAGGACGGGACCGATGAAAATGATCTCTCGGATTATTCCGCTGCTTCTTTGCGCATTACCAGTCGCCGCGCAAAGTACATCCTCCTCACCGACCGAACCGTGGAAAGCGCTTGCGTCTTGCAGGGCACCTGGGAAGCGAAGGCCACTGGAGGCCAAGGTGTTTCAGCGACGGGCACCTATACCTTCAGAACCGAACTGGGGGGATCATCATCCTTGCACGTCACAGCGAGAGCGACGCAGGATGCAAGGCACCGGAAAGCTTCGACTGCGACCATCACGATTTGCTCTACATCTATCAAGACACACCGGGGCAGTCGCTTAAGGCCATCTACTTCGACAACGAAGGACATGTGATTCACTACAACATTTCAACGCCGGAGGCGACGACCGCGATCTTTCTTTCGGACGGCTCTCTGCTGGGACCTGAATTCCGGCTTACATACAAGTTGAAGGGCGCGGTGATGTCAGGGAAATTTCAGATGCGTCTGCCCGGTCAACCGGATTGGAACTCTTACCTCGAATGGAGCGGCTCGAAGCAGATACAGAGATGATCGGGAAAGACTCGTTCGTCGTACTGCACGAAGGGGCTAATGGCAAACAAATTCGGTACGGATATTTTGATTCAGGCCGCAGATCCAATGGAGGCGGCTGACTTCTACATCGGGGAACTCGGCTTTGAGGTTACCGATAAGAGATCAAATATGGTCAGCCTTCACGGACAGAACATCAATTTCTTTATAGAGCGAGGCCCGGCTCTCGGGCCGGTTTTGGAGGTTAACGTTAAGAGCGGGTTAAGGAAGCGAAAGCGCGCCTCACACAAAAGGGCTGCAAGATACATTAAAGATGAGCCTGAAATCTCAAGATGTTACATCCAAGAATCCCTATGGTCTGATTTATAACCTGACTGGGTAATTGGCCAACGTCCGCAGTGTCCTTTCTGCTGCCCTTCTTTGCCTTCAGTGGCCTATTTTGCGTGGGTGCAACGATCTGACTTGCGAGAGGCGCACCGTCGTAGCCAATGCCGAAGCACAGGTGTGGCGGGTCCCCCGCCCCTTAGAGGTGCCGTGAGGAGGAAAACTGGCAGGCCGCCAGCCCGCGTTCACGGAATTTTCTCGATACTGAACCGGAATCATCGTCTAGGGAAGGCGGCTAACGATGAAAAGACGAGCCGCCCCTTTGACGGCCGGTACGCAAACAGAAAATTGTTACCGTCAAGGCTTCTCCAGCGATCACCGGAACAAGAGCAGACCATGGCGCCCAACGAGGAAAGATCGTCGCTGCCCCTGTTGCGGCGGCCGCAATGAAAGCGGCCATCATCTTGTAGAGATGTTCCTGGAGCCAAACGCTTCGAAGCCAGGCTTTCAGTAGCACTGCACGGAGGAGATCGTATGCAGCGAGGCCCATGAGTCCTCCCAGGACCGACCACGTTAGTGCCGGAGACCAAGGCTTGTGCAATGCACGGAAAGCGAAGACGAAGGCTAGAGGAGCCAGTAGAGCAACGAGGCTCAAAACGAGATCCACGAATTGGGGACGACGACCCCGGAGGCGGAGAGAACGGTAGCCCGCGAATACATCGTAGGAGCTTGCGATGGTCGCGATCGCGAGGAATGAGCGGAATTCAAAAACCACAACACCGAGCACTGCAGTTACAACCAGAGCGATGTAAGCAAACATGAAGTTCCGACCGGCCCTGACGTGTAATCTTCCACCCTTTACGCTAAAGACTGCCACTGTTCCGGAGACGATCACCGTCACGCCGGCAATAACGTGCACAGCGATGTTAGCTATGTGAGGTGGTGTGCGCCCGTAGAACATGACTTCATCATGACATAATACCGTCCTATGGTTTGAACTGTAGCAGCAAATACGAGATCAATTTCCCGAAGGGTTGGTGAGGCACGAAATCAGAGCTCTTACTGAATAGGCTGGCCCGGCCGGTTGGCCCACCTTTAGATGTTGACCTCATCAAAATAATAATAAATCGGCTGCCCCATTCTTCGCCGTCTTTGTGTTCAGGCCCATGACATCCTTTACAGGGAGTCCCAAGACATCCCTTACACTCTCCGACGCGCGGAAGGCGCGGAGGAGAGAGAAGGATGCCCTGGAAAACGATGGACGTACAAGACAACGAGTACGGTTTGTAGTGGCGGCTCATCGGCGGGAGAAGACGATGGTGGCTTTGTGCCAGGAGTTCGGGATTTCGCGTCCGGTGGGCTACGAGTGGTTGAAGCGCTATCGACAGGGCGGAGTGGAGGCGATCGCAGAACGCAGCCGGCGTCCGCAGAAGAGTCCGCAACGAACCGAAGGGGCGGAGGAGCAGCGGGTGTTGGAGTTGCGGCGGAGCTATCCCGACTGGGGAGCGCGCAAGTTGCGAGTGCTGCTGCAACGAGAAGGGATCGCACTGGGGCGCAATACGATTCATCGCATTCTGTTGCGGCACGATTTGATTGCGGCCGAGGACCGTCATCCACCCGCTGTTGAGCGCTTCGAGCGGAGTGCGGCCAACGAGTTGTGGCAGATGGATTTTAAAGGTCCGAAGCTGTGGTATCGGAAGGTGGGGCCGCTGTCGGTGATCGACGATCACAGCCGCTACCTGATCGTGTTGCGGGCGGTGGAGAGTACGCATACCGAACAAGTGCGGGAACCCTTGCGGGACGCCTTCTGCGCGCATGGTATGCCCGAGGCGATGCTGATGGACCACGGTACGCCGTGGTGGAGTATGCAGAGCACGGGAGGCATGACCAAGCTGTCGCTGTGGCTGATGCAACAAGGGATCGCGCTGCACTGGAGCCGGGTGCGGCATCCGCAGACGCAAGGGAAAGTCGAACGCTTTCACGGAGAGTTACAACGGGCACTGGCGCGACGGCGCACGTGGATGGAGGACGCGCAAACCTGGCTGGACGAGTTTCGCTGGGAACACAATCACGTGCGGCCGCACGAGGCGTTGGCGATGCAAACTCCGGCCAGCCGCTGGCGTCCGAGCTTGCGGCGCTACGATCCCAACCCGCCACGATGGGAATATCCCGCCGGCGCAAAAGTGCTGAAGGTGGACTCGCAAGGGAAACTGACGCTGGCGGGCAAGAACTGGAAGATCAGCCTGGCTTTGGCTGGGGAATGGGTCGAAGTGGTGCGTTTGGACAGCCGCTGCCAGGTCTACTACTGCACCACTCTGATTCGCGAGATCGACATGGGGATCCAGCGCTCGACCATGGTCAAGCGCTGGATCCCCATGTCGAAAGAAGAACCCAAACTGTAAGGGATGTCTTGGGACGTTTTGTAAGGGATGTGTTGGGACTAGACACCGTCTTTGCGAAGAGGGGGAGGCAAGGTCCCAATCCCGCCGCTCTTGATCTTCCTCGGCCTTCATCTTGCTACCCAACCGACTCGGCTTTTCAATCCCCCGGCTTACCCGAAACAAGTGCCCATCGGGATGGCGCAGGTGCATCTCGCGCACGTTCGGAGTGGAAATAAAAGGGGTGGCCCATACTTCGCCGCTTTTGCGAAGTGTGGGAGGCATAAAAGCCAACACCATAAGGAGCATCAGTCTCCCCAAAAACTCAAACCGCAGGACTCTGACAGTTTCTTGAGCGGGCGCGTGGGTGGCGTGGCCCAGCCTTTCGCGTTTTCTGCGACGGCTGGGGATTTTAATCCTGAGTGGGACGTAATGAGTTGTCCGCGGTTTCCCGTGCTACGGGATTGAAGTACAGCCAGCGAAGGAGAATGTATCCAAGCAGCAAGAGCGAAACCGCTCGGGCCAGCTCAGGCAGAGCGTCTTGAAAGTAGAACCTTGTTGAGATTTCTGGTCTCAGCGTGAGGGCACTATATTCTTTCCGTGAGATCCAACCAGTAAGCGGAGCAGTCACAACATATGCAAGGTGGATAAGTCCTTGGGCGAATAAGTACCCAAGACAAATTGCTCCCACAAAACTCTCCACAAGGCTTCTCTTTAAACGATTAAGCAAGGCTCCTCCTCGCCAGTTCCGAGCGGCGTTTAATCAGAACATTTATCGGGCCGACCCTGTATACCCATCGGGCAAGAAGCCACGCAGCGACAAGGTTCGCCAACATTCCAACGAACCAGAACACCATCATTCCGAGCATGAATTGGTCCTGACGGTTGAAGCCAGGCGACGAGTAAGGAATAGCGAGAATGGCGATGGCGGTAAACGAATACGTGGCAACCGGCCCAACAGGAACGCACAGTCCTTGAAACCCGCAATCAAAAGCCCCAAATAGAAGGACGGCAATCGCGACAGCCGCGACGTGCGACTCAACCAGAACTTCACGTAGAGATGATTTCATCCGGCTAATAGTAGCTCATATGCACCTTTTCCAAAATGGACCATAAACACTAATTGTCCAAATTCTTGTCAAGCCCCATTCAGACCCCACTTCCCCCTAACCCCTTCCATCCATTGAGAAAATAGTTTGGCCCAGCATGGCGCAATAGCTATATCGAAAGGCCTATAATATATCTAGAAGCTAAAACAAGCGTGGCCATCCGGCCGCGCTTTTTTATTTGTCGCAATAAATCACAACACAAAGGAAAAGACTAAGCCGGACACATTGCATTCGTCCGCCTTTTTCAGCCCAGCATGCACAACAAATTCGAAGTTTTCCCGGACATCAACGACAAACCTCTCCTGCTCAAAGGCCACGCCAAGCGGCGCGGAGAAACCATCGAACTCGCCTTCATGCTCAAAGCCGCCAGCCTCGGCTTCGGTGTGGCCAAGCCTTGGGGCGAGAGCGATCGCTATGACGTGATTCTCGATTCGGGCCACCGTCTGTGGCGCGTGCAGGTGCGCTCCACCGAGACCCAGGTTCGCCGCAGATTCCGCGTAGGCACAACAGTCACGGGCGGAGCTGTACTCTCCCCGGCCGACATTGACGTGCTTGCCGCCTACATCATTCCGCTCGACATCTGGTACGTCGTACCCGTCGGCCACCTCGGAACACGCGTTGACATACGTTTATATCCCCACGGATCCATAGAATTCGGTCACTTCGAAATCTTTCGCGAAGGCTGGTACCTCTTCGATTCCCCACCATGTATAAATTTCGCGGAATCCGAAATTCTGCCCTAACTATTTTTTAAAAGTGGCGCAATTTTCAGAAATTCGGAGATGTTCCCCGTGGAACATCTAAGGGTCGAAAGCAAGCAACTACAAAATAAAAAAAGTGCCCCATACTTCGCGTCCTCTGCGAAGTGTGGGAGGCATAAAAGCCAACGTCATACGTGGTCTGGGTTTTTCCGAGAGTGCAAAATAAAGGGGTGGCCCATACTTCGCCGCTTTTGCGAAGTGTGGGAGGCAGGAAAGCTAACGCCATATACGATTCTGGGTTTCCGCCAGGAGTGCAAAATTAAAGGGATGCCCCATACTTCGCGTCCTTTGCGAAGTGTGGGAGGCATAAAAACCAACACCATTAAGCGATCGGGGTTTCCCAAAAACTCAAACCGCCGGACTCTGACAGTTTCTTCAGAGGCCGGCGGCGTTTTATCTCGACTTAAAGTTGTTTAAGTTTCGATAATCCGTGGAGTAATGAAGAAGATCAGCTCCTGGTTTGAAGTGCTGACCGTCGTATGTTTGAAAAGGTTTCCGAGGTACGGAATGCTTCCAAGCAATGGAACTTGGTTCACGCTGATGGAGTTATTGGTTTGGATAACGCCACCGACCACGACCGTACCTCCGTCAGTGACCAGCACTTGCGTGGTGGCCTGCTGCGTGATCAAGGTCGGGTTGCCCTGAACTTCGTGTCCGAAGTCAGGAGTCGTGTTTTCCACATCCACGTTCAGGAAGATTGTGTTTTCCGACGTGATCTGCGGAATCACCGTCAGCCGCAGGAAAGCGTCCACGTAGGTAACGGTTGGCGGTCCGCCCAACTGCGCCTGGGTCACGATTGGAACCCGGACGCCCTGGCGCACCAGAGCTTGAATATTGTTTTGCGTGACGACGCGCGGACGGGAAAGAATCTTCAGCAAGCCACGTGATTCAGCCATCGTCAGAAGAGCATCTAGCTGAACGTGATTGCTTACGTTGACAAAGCTAAGACCGCTGGTCGGGCTGGTAACGCCCAGATTGGAGAACAATGGAATCTGCGTTCCACCCGTGCTCCCCCGCCACTTCCGACGGTCTGATAAAACGGGCTGATTCCGTTCACTGTGATTGGCGAAGTTCCCACTGCTCCAACGCCGCCCACTGCGTTAGCTCCGTTGCCCCATCCGAATCCGAGTTGGGTTCCGATGTCGCGTGCGAAGCTGCGGGTTGCAGCGACAACGCGGGCTTCAATTTCTACTTCCTGAGTCTTGCGGTCGAGCTGCGTGAGCAGCCGGTCAATTCCGGGCATCACCGAAGGAATATCCGAGATAATGACGGCATTGGTTCGGTCATCAGAGATAACGTCACCACGCTGGCTTAGAAATTTCTTTAACGTAGGTACGACATCTTTTGAATGTGCGTAGCTCAGGAATCTCGTGACCGTAACTTTATCTACGGCCAGTGCTTCTGATTCCTGTTCTTCGCGCCGTCCATCCGCTTCCTTCTTCAGCGTATCTACTGTCGCGATTCTCAAAACATTCCCATCCAACTGCCGCGACAAATCATTATTCTTCAAAACAATGTCCAACGCCTGGTCCCAGGGGACATCGTCCAGGACGATGGTTAGTGTGCCGTGGACGTTGGGATCGAGGACTACGTTGAGTCCGCTGATTTCGTGAATGAGGCGGAAGAAGTCTTTGAGATCCACATCTTTTAAATTTACGGAGATTGGTTCGCCGGTGTATTTGGGTCCCATTACCGGAGCTTGTTGCTGCAATTGTGCTTTTTGCTCCGCGGCGAGATTATTTGCGGCGGGCGCTTGAGCGCTCGGCGATCCGGACTGCATTGAGGCGCTGGGTTTGGGCAACAAGTCCATATCCGGGCGCTCAACAAATTTGGCCGCGGCCTGGACTGCGCGCGCGGGTTGGCTGGTCAGTGCTGGGAACGAATCTTCGGTTGCTGGCTTTGGTTTGTAGGAAGGTTCAACAACGACGAAATTGCTGGCGGTTGTCGCCGGCGCCGCATCTTTTTGAGGCGCGGACGAGATCGAAGACGGAACCTGCGGAGCGCTCGTCTCTTTCGTTGATGCGGAGACTGTGCTCACCGGGAGTGGCTCAGAAGACTCGACCACGGGTGCGGCCTTTACGGGAGTGGCTGCCTTCGCAACGGTCGTCGCCGAATGCAGCTTCAGGGTGAACGTGCCGTCAGCACCGGGAACGATTTCGTACCGGCACTTCTGGGACAAATCAACCACGACGCGAGTCGTGGGTGTCGCCAGATTGTCGGTGCCGATGCGCACGCCCTTCACGCCGTTGATGCCCACATCAATGTGGCTCACGGAGTTGCCCATCGCAGTGTTCGGCAGGTCAATGACAAGCCTCGAGGGCGCGCTGAGAGTTTCGACCTTGGGGGTCAATTGCCCGCGGGCTATGACTTCCAGGGTGATTCCATCATTACCGCGCACAATGTTGACCTTCTGCAACGAGGCATGAGCAGTGTCATTCGTGCCCGCGCTCTGAGTTTCGGCCGTTGCCATAAGAACCATTGCCAGCAACGGTAGAAAAATACCCAGCATTTGCTTTCGCATTTCGCTTCTCCCTACGGGTTACGCTCTACGATTCCCGTGACTTTCTGAACAGATTTTTAGTTCGCCGGATGACCGGCTTGTTGCCAGGGCCTAAACTGCCGGCGTAAAAATTTTCTTTGTAACTTCGCGTGTGAACGGTTTTCCAAATTTGTCCTGCACGCTTTCTTTGAAAATGACCGAGTCGCCGGTGATCTTGACTACATACCCGTTGAACACCGGATCGTTCTCGTGGAGGAAATAAGCTTTGTCGAGAGCATTGACAACAACGGCGATCATGCCGTCATCGGACTTCACGACACCGCGAAGATTAATTTGATCGATTGCGAGGCAGCGCTTGCCGGTGCTGCATCCTGAGCCCGACATGGAGCGGCTTACAACCGGGCTGACAAAAGGATCTCTACGTCCGGTTATGTTGATGGCAGGCGCTCCCTCTGATTTTGTACTGTCTGGCGGCGTTGCCGCGTTTTCGACGTCCACCACAGGTGCAGGCCGATGAGCTTTCGCGGATTTGTGCGCGACGGGCTTCGCGGAGCTGTATGGTGATTTCGCAGCTTTCTCCGGCGTGATATCCAGGGCGGCGTTCGAGTCAACAACCCGCTGCGCCTGCACGGTATCCAGTTTGCTCTTCGTGTTGGTGATGATGTTGGGATTCTGTGCGTAAACAGTTCCCGTCGTCATTCCTACTAGCAGAATTGCGCCTATCAGCTTCATCAGGATTCCCCTACTTTTTGGCCAGCGTAGCTACTGGCGCTGGCGCGTCATTACTGAAGAACGTGGTTGCGGTGCATGTAGCCACAATGCTCTCGCTCGCGGCGTATTGATATGTGTGTTTTGCCTTTGCCTCGCTGGGTTTCTTGGTGCGTGGCAACCAGCAGATTGGAGATGTTTACGATGCGCTCCAATTTACTGACCCGATCGAAGAAATTCAGGACCGAGTAATAAGGCCCGTCGAGTTCAATCTCGAACGGCAGTTCGGAATAAAACTCTTTAGACGAGACGGGGTCTGCGGTATATCGCCGCACTTCGATTCCGGCCTTGAGAGCCTCGGAATCGAGCATCTTCATGAAGTTGTCAACTTCTTTCTCGTCGGGAACGATTCGGCGTTCAATTTCGAGTTGCTGCTTCAAGCTGGCGACTTGACGTTCGATTTCAGCAAGCTTTGGCCGATAGGCTTCCAACTCCGCGTTTTCGCGAAGTTTGGATTGCAGGTTCTGCTGCGCCGAATCATTTGCAGCACGTTGAGTTTTAAAAACCGTGAAGTAGAGAGCGAGCGTTACGAGCGCTGCTCCGAGGAGCATGGCCGCCCACTGTTTGAGACCCGATAATTCGCTAAAATTCCCCATTTTCTCCGCCTTTAGGCTTTCAACTTTTCGCAGGTCAAAGTAAATTGAAATGCCTGCATGTCTTTAAGCGTCTCGTCCTGATAAGTCTCTTTAATCTCGATGGTTTTGAAATAGCCGGTCTTTTGCAGATTCTGAATCAGGTTTGCAACGGCGTCGGTGCTGAGGGCCATACCCTCAATCGCCACACTGCCGCCCTGATCTTTCATGGTGCTCAACCAGACTGCTTCGGTGCCGTTGACGGTTTCTCCAACGGTATTCAAGAGATTCACGGGCCCCATTTGGCCGGCGCGTAATTGATCAATCACATCTACGCGACGCTTGTAGCTGTCGGCCTGACGCTGCCGCTCGAGATATTTGGCTTTCACGTCCGCCAGTTCGCGGTTCTTCTGTTCAGCGGAGGCCATCTCAGCGGTGATCTTCTTGCTTTGCTGATCCAGGCTGTACCAGTAGGCGAAGTTAAGCCCAGCCACGAGAGCCAGAACGATCAGCAGTTTGAGTTTTGGAGAACCAGCGTCCCCCATCTCCATGACTGCCGCGGTAGAGGCTGCGCCACGCTTGTTTCTCGGTTTCGATGCTCCCAGCAGATTGATTCGGATCATAAGTCTTCAAAGCTCCTTAATGCCAAACCCACGGCAACTGCCAACTGGCCTGCATTCTGCTCGATCAGCCCAACTCCCGGGCCATCGGTGGGAGGGGCGATCTTTTGAAATGGATTGAATATCTCGACCGGCAGCGAAAACTCCTGACGGAGAGCCTCAACCAGACCAGGAACCTTCGACGATCCCCCCGCCAAATAAATCTTCTCGATATGTTCACCGGAAGAACTGGCACGGAAGAAATCAAAAGTCTTTTGAATTTCCAGGACGATGATTTCGGTAACCTGCTGCAACACCGGCGTCTTGGCATCCTCGCTGACCGTGCCTACTTTGTGGCCGAGCTTCAGTGATTCGGCGTCTTCGAAGCTGAGGTCCAGTTCCTTCTGCAACGAATCGGTGTACTGATGTCCGCCTACGCTGACATCACGCGGGAAGAGCGGCGTGGTGCCTTTCACGATGTTGATGTTCATGACGCTCGCACCCAGGTTCAGCAATGCCACCACCTGACCCGGCGCGGGATCGTAGTTGTATTCGTAGCAATTTTGCAGCGCAAGAGCATCAATATCCACGATAGCGGGACTTCTGCCGGACATCGAGAGTACGTTGGTGTAGTTCAGAATCTTGTCCTTCTTGACTGCAACGAGGAGAACGTCCATCTGCGGATTACCAACGTCTTCGGAGAGGATCTGGTAATCGAGGTTCACGTCGGCGAGGTCAAAAGGAATATGCTGTGCGGCTTCCTTCTGGATGGTCTCGGCCAATTCCTGGTCGCTCATGGAAGGGAGCGAAATCTTTTTGACGATGACGGAGTGACCGCTGACAGCGGTAGCGACATTTTTGGTTTTGATCTGGTTGTCAGCGAAGAGTTTTGAAATCGCGCTGGAGACGGTACCGGAGTCCACGATCATGGAATCCACAACAATATCCGGGGCCAGCGGCTCCAAGCCCAAATGGACAACTTCGATTCCGTTGCGTCCCTTTTTGAGTTCCACTGCCTTGATGCTTGAAGATCCCACATCCAGGCCAACAATCGTCTTTGTTCCTAATCCAAACATGTGTCCGCCTTTACGATTGCCCGGCAGCTTTGGAAGCCGCCTTCGGTTTGTTCTTGCTCTTCACTTCCATGTGGCTCGACTTTTCTTCCATCCACTGATCCAGCCTTGATTTCTTAAAGCGCCAGCGGTTGCCCAACTTGAAAGCAGGAATCTTTTGCTCACCTACGTACTTGTAAAGCGTGTCAGGACTCACTCCCAGGTACTGGGACGCCTGGCGAATGTTCATCACTTCACGCGAGTCGGCCATAAATTTCAAAATCCCTCGTTACGCAATCACACCTGCTGCAACCGGGCAGGCTTGGGAAGAAATCCCTCGAATCGAGTTGCTCAAGAAATGCGGTTCGAGTGAATCAAGTGGACTGAGCATATATCAGCCCCCATTTGCAGCAGGTCAAAGTGAATATCCGCGTTTTATTGGGTTTTATGGGGGTTTTATGGAAAGTAACCAAACTGGTTTTTGGGAGAAAGTCTAGATATTGTGGCTCGAATCGCGGCGTATACAATTAGAAGGGTTGGGTGGCTGCCCGATTCACGGCTGGGACGGGACACATAACTAAAGTACTAGGGAGAGTACCAAGGTCTGTGTACGAGCGCGAGGGAGCCGCGCTTAGGAGAATCGAAGCTGATGGGTTTTAAGGGGTTGCGAGAACATGGTACTCCAGCCGCGTGTTCTGCACGGCCGTATTAGTCCTCAGTGGCCGATCGTCTCCTAGTGCCGCTTCAAGGCTGGAGAATATCCCCACCCTCTCGCAAACAACGCGAGAAGGGTGGGGCACCCGGCGGCCGGACAGCCGAAGGCGGCTGTCCCTACGTGATGCAGGCCCCAATCGGGGATCTATTCGCCCTTTATGGAAATGGAATCCATAAGCAATTTCAATTGGACAGTCCCGTATCTTGCGCCTAGAGTTTGTGAGCATCTAATACCCGGCAGGTTTCGACCAAGGGTGGAGGAAACGGGCTGGGGTTGTTTTTCCCGACCCGAGGAACACGGCGATGAACGCATCCGCGATGACGTTGTTAAAAAAACTTTCGTCGAGTGCGAACGTTGGAAATGCATTCCCTAATTATGAATTGGATGAGTCTTACGACGAGATGTTCAGCAGCACAGGCATTCCTCGCGACCACTACCATGCCCTTTACCGGACGCTGCTGGAATTGCCCCCTGAAGAATTGAAGAAGAGCCAACAGGCGGCCGACTTATCCTTCCTTCATCAGGGCATAACGTTCACCGTGTATGACAACAACGAGGGAACGGAGCGGATATTTCCCAATGACCTTCTTCCACGCATTATTCCTGGCGAGGAGTGGCAAAAGATCGAAGAAGGCCTGACCCAGCGAATCGCGGCGCTCAATCTTTTTCTCAAGGACATTTATCACGATGGCCATATTCTGGCCGACAAAATTATTCCGCGAGAGCTGATTTACAGTTGCCGGCACTTCCGCCGAGAGATGCGTGGCTTGAACGTGCCCCGCGACATTTATGTGAGCATCTGCGGAAGCGATCTGGTGCGCCTGCCGGATGGCAGTTTCGCGGTGTTGGAAGACAATTTGCGAGTGCCCAGCGGCGTGTCTTACATGCTGGCAAACCGGAAGGTGCTGAAGCGCGTATTCCCGACTTTGTTTCGCGACTATGGCGTTTGCCCGATTGACCATTACACGTCGGCCCTGCTCGCAACTCTTCGCAGCCTGGCTCCGGTTAATTCGGCAGGACGGAACGAACCATCCACTGCGCTGCTCACTCCCGGAGTGTTTAATTCGGCCTATTTTGAGCACACGTTTCTGGCTCAGCAAATGGGGATTGAGCTGGTGGAGGGGCGCGATCTGCTGGTGCACGACAACATCGTCTACATGCGGACGACTTCTGGGTTGCGGCGAGTGGACGTCATTTACCGCCGTGTGGATGACGACTTTCTGGATCCGCTGACGTTTCGTCCTGATTCCAATCTTGGTGTTCCGGGCCTGTTTAATGCATATCGCGCGGGGAATGTTGCGCTAGCCAATGCGATTGGCACAGGAGTCGCAGATGACAAGGCGGTCTATGCTTATGTGCCGAGCATCATTAAATATTATTTAGGAGAAGATGAGATTCTTCCGAATATCAAGACTTATCTTCTGACTGAAAAATCAGAGCTCAATTATGTGCTGGAGAACATGGACAAGCTGGTGATTAAGGCCGTCGGCGAATCGGGAGGATACGGCATGTTGATCGGTCCGCACAGCAGCGCGGCGCAGCGCGAGGAGTTTCGACAGCGGATCATCGCGCAGCCGAGAAATTATATTGCGCAACCTACACTGGCACTATCGAGCGCGCCGTGTTTTCTGGACGGAGGAGTGGAAGCGCGGCATGTGGACTTGAGGCCTTACATATTGTTCAACGGCAGTGTCGCGCTAGTTCCTGGTGGGCTGACGCGAGTGGCGTTGCGACGGGGTTCGCTGGTGGTGAACTCGTCCCAGGGCGGAGGAAGTAAAGATACTTGGGTGCTGCGGAAGGAGGAGGAGTGACGAAAAGTCCGGGCGATCAGGAAATAGCCTTGAAGGGGCGCGGCTTTCAGCCGCGCCGATGATGAATTTCAGGCACTTGCGGCTGAAGCCACGCCCTTCCAAAGCTGTATTTACGTGGCTCGTAGCTCGGATAGCTTCGCGGCGGTCTGTAGCGTTATCGCTACACGCGAGATCCTTCGCAAGCTCAGGATGACGTCAAAAACTTAACAGGGAATTTTCAGCAGGAAAATCTATTCATGCTTTCACGAGTCGCAGAGAGTCTTTACTGGATGAGCCGTTATCTGGAACGCGCCCAGCATACGGCGCGCCTGATTGACGTGGACCTGCAACTGCGCCTTGACCAATCGCTCGAATCGAGCACGGGGCGGTGGTTGCGGCTAGTCGAGGCTTTGCACGTCCCGGCTCTGCTTGCGGGCAACGTAGATGCGACGCGCCTGGCGCACACTTTGACTTTCAACCGTACGAATCCCTCGTCCATTGTTTCTTGTATTGCATCGGCAAGAGAAAACCTCCGGCATGTAAGGGAGCAGTCGAGTTCCGAGATGTGGGAGCAGTTGAACCGGCTGTATCTGCAAATGACGGGGAGTCCGGCGGAAGATGAATGGGTTTTGCGATCTCATATTCTGTTTCGCGCGGTTCAGGATGGCGCGCACCTTTTTCAGGGCATCACGGATTCGACGATGTCTCATGGTGAAGGATGGCAGTACATCCAACTGGGGCGATTTGTAGAACGGACGGATGCGGTCGCGGCTCTCGTGGCCACGCATTTCAGCCGCTTGTCGCATGCGGCAAATCAGCCCGTCGAAGGCGCGGATTATCTGGACTGGGTGGGATTGTTGAAGTGCTGCGCGGCATTTGAGGCTTACTGCAAAGCCTATTCCGCCGAGCTTCGCCCGATTCGCGTGGCGGAATTTTTGCTGCTGAATTCCGAGTTTCCACATTCGATTCGCTTTTCGGTTGAAAGCGTACATGCTGGCCTCGGGCGCATTGGCGAACTTACGGAACGGAAGGTGACGCAGCCGGTGCGCATCGCGGGGCGCATGAGGGCGGCTTTGAGCTTCAGTCAAATCGAGGAAATTATGGCGGAAGGAGTGCACTTGTATATGGAGAACATTCGCGGTCAGTGCACGCAGGCCCACGCCGCCATTCAGCAGATTTATTTCGATTATCCGGTGGAAAGCGCTTTGGCAAGTTAATCGAGGAGCACAATTGGTTTATTCGATCCGACACGTTACGAGCTTTGTGTATGAGCCGGCCATCCGCGAGAGCGTGATGGAAGTGAGAGTACAACCGCGCAACGAGGCGCGGCAACGATGCCTGACATTCTCTTTGGATATCAGTCCGCGGGCGAACATTATGACGTATCGGGATTTTCTTGGAAACACGGTGCATCACTTTGATATTCCGGGACGGCATAGCCAATTTAAAGTGACCGCACAGGCGCTCGTAGATGTTCAGGCCGTTCCTGCGCCGACGCCGGATGCGGTGGGAAGTTGGGCAGATCTGGATGCGGCCGTTGAGGGCGGCGACTTTTCGGAAATGTTGCTGCCCAGTCAGTTTGCCCAGTCAACTGCAATGTTGCGGGAGTTGAGCGCGGAGCTAAGGTTGGAGCGGAGCGGGAATCCTTTAGAAAGAATGCTGGAATTGAATCATTCGATATATGGCGCATTCGACTATGTTCAAAATGTGACTAATGTTGATTCTCCGATTGATGACGCTTTGAGAGATCGCAAGGGAGTGTGCCAGGATCTTTCGCACATCATGATTGCGATGGTGAGGGAACTGGGAGTTCCGTGCCGTTATGTAAGCGGATATCTGTGCCAACGGGACGGTGCGCATGACCGGTCTGCGGATGGAGCGACCCATGCATGGCTGGAGGCGTTTTTGCCGGGGCCGGGATGGGTTTCTTTTGATCCGACGAACGATCTGGTGGGCGGCGAACGACACATTCGCGTGGCGATTGGACGGGATTATGCGGACGTGCCTCCGACACGCGGAGTTTACAAAGGGGATGCGGAAAGCGAATTGAGCGTGGCAGTGATGGTGAGGCCTGCGGAGGCTCCCTCGCCGGAGGAGATAGTTCCTACGACTGTGCTTCGCACGCGATCTCCAAACCGGGGCGGGTGGGAACAATTTCAACACGAGCAGCAACAGCAGTGAGGTCCTCGCAGGACGGGCGTCTCTCCACTGAATTCTGATTGGGCGTGAAGGCTGCTTATGCAATAATTTCTTGCTTCCGTAGGGAGGGAGACGTTGCGGTTTCTGGATCGGCTTCAACCACTCGCGCTGTTTGTGCTGCGTCTTGTGCTGGGGGTGATTATGATCGCCCACGGTTCGGGCAAGGTGTTTGGAGGGCTTTCCCATCATGTGCAAATGGTGAGCGGTTTAGGGTTGCCGGGATGGCTGGCATATTTTTCGGCGGCGGCGGAATTCTTTGGCGGGATTCTGGTGATTGCGGGATTTCTGACCCGGTTTGCGGCACTAGCGATTTTAGTAGATATGGTAGTCGCGATTTGGAAAGTACATTGGAAGAACGGACTCATGGGCGATCATGGATATCAGTTTCCGCTGGCTGTGGCGGCAATTGCATTTGCGCTGATTTTTTTTGGCGCGGGTCCGATTTCGTTTGATAGTTTGCGCGGCGGAGGACGGTTGTCGGGGAAGAAGTAGGCGGGGACGACCTTGCAGGGGCTTCGGAGATTCGAATTCAAATCCCCGCCCTGTCCCTCTAAAAGCAGGAGAGACGAGGACGGGCCTCGGAGTGTTCCCTGCTATGTGGTTTTCGCCCACCAGCCTAGAACTTTTTGTTTTCGGTCGAACATTTTTTTGGCCTCGCCGCGGAGTTTTGAAATTAATTCGTAGCGAGACTTGGTGAACCAGGGAACTTGATGCGGCGCGCATCCATATTTTTCTTTGTATGTGCCTTCGCCGCCCCAATCGTAAACTTCAACCCCGTGGCGCTTCCAATAACGCATCGCGTACCAGTGGATAAGTTCGTTTGGCCGAAGATTCTGGCTGGAACGGAAGCTGGCGTTTCCCCAGAATTCAGCGATTTTGTTGAAGCCGGGAAAGATGCCGCTGGCGATGCACTTCCCTTCAGAATCGCGCGCCCGAATCAATAGAATCCGGCCTGAGGGCTCGAGATTCTTGACCAATGCCCGGACGCGCTCAACATCATAAGTAGGGACCAATTCCTGCTTGGCGAATACGTCTTCAGCTGCTCATAGTATTCATCAGCGAATGCCAAGTCGTGGGCTTCTTCGATAGTGACGCCGCTTTTTTCTGCTTTGCGAATGCAGCGCCGGCAGGCACTCTCCATTGCGTTGAAAAGTTCGTCTTCTGATTTGGTGAGATCGGTACGATATGACGTGTAAGAATCGCACGTAAAACCCAACTCCTGGCCGTCTTCGACGGTGAAATGGGGGTCGGAAACTTCCATGTGCAGGCACTTCAATTCATCCCATGCGAATTGTTCAAGGGCAGTTAGCGCATGCCTGGCGGGAGGCGCCGGGGACCATATTGAAACCGATATAAGGAGTGGTCCATCCGGGGAAAGAACTACCAAGAATTTTCACGCCGAGCCGATTGAAGATTAATCCGGTGAAATATCCGGCGATGTCGTTGCCTTCGATGCAATTCGAATCGAGCAGGGGCGTAGCGGCCTGGGTTTGGCTGATGAAATCTATCCATTCGCGCGTCTGGAATACGGTGCGGTCGTGAAATTTGTCCAGCAATTCCCAATTGGCGGCATCGAAATTGACAGTCTTGCACTTCATTGAAAATTACGAGTACGCGGGCGGAAACCTATATTTTTGAGGATTCTTATTCAGTTTAGCCCAGATAGTCCACACACAATAAGATGAGGCCAATAGAGCTATTACCCGCGTAACCTGAAAATTCATATGCGGAATGGCATGACCGAGGACTATTAGCATTTAGGATTAGCTGGAATGAAAAGGTTTGCCAAAACCTGGTCGCGCATTGCGCAGATGAGCTGGGATGAGCGACGAACCCGGATCGTCCAGGAGATCCATAAGAGAGTTGCCCTCGGCTGGTATCGGGTGGGCGTAGCGCCGCAGCGAAACGGAGTGAAGGATCTCGTTCCAGCGAGCGGCGAGTTTTTCTTCTCACATGCTGAGTTGGCGGAGCGAGTTTCGCTTTTTAAAGAGCGGGCGGGCGCGGACGCAGAAAACGTTATTCGGGGGGCCGACAAGATTTGCCATCACCGTTTCGATCTCCTGGGCTATGAAGATCTCGATTACGGAACTGATATTGATTGGCATCTCGATGCGGTGCACGGGAAACGCGCGCCGATGAAGCCGTGGTACAAGATTGATTTTTTGGATTTCGATCGCGTGGGCGATCACAAAGTTATTTGGGAGTTGAACCGGCATCAGCATCTTGTGAGGCTGGCGAAGGCGTGGTGCCTCGCGGGAGACAAGCGATACCTAACTGAACTGCGAAGTCAGTGGACTTCGTGGCAGCGGGCGAATCCTTATCCGATCGGGGTGAATTGGGCCAGCAGCCTGGAGGTTGCATTTCGAAGTTTGTCGTGGATATGGATATTGGCGCTGCTTCCGGCAGAGGTAGCCGGATTGGACTTCCGGAAAAACATGATTCGTGGTTTGGCGATCCATGGACGCCACATTGAGCGCAACTTGTCCACATATTTCTCTCCCAATACCCATCTGACTGGGGGAGGCCGTTGGCCTTTTCTTCATTGGGTTTATGTGCCCTGAAATTGCAGGTGCGGGACGCTGGCGCAGGAATGGATGGCGCATTCTGCTCCACGAGGCTCAACGGCAAGTTCGCGCAGACGGCGTCTATTTCGAACAATCGCTTTACTACCAGGTTTATGCGCTGGATTTTTTCTTGCATGCCCGAATTGTGGCGGAACGGAATGGGATGGATATTCCCGTAGATTTTGATTTGATCTTGAACCGGATGCTGGACGTAGTCTCCGCGGTGTCGCGGACCGGAGTGCCGGAAGGATTTGGGGACGATGATGGCGGCCGAGTCTTTAATCCGCGCCGAAATCGAAGCGAGTATATGACCGATCCCCTGACGGTGGGAGCGATATTGTTTCGACGCGAAGACTTAAAATCTGCGACTTCGCTGACAGAGGAAGCACTCTGGCTTTTCGGGAGGAGTGGGCTTTCTTACTTCGATTTGCCTGCAAATAATCCTGAGAAGGGTTCCAGGACAATTGGAGCAACATCCTTCAAGGCGGGCGGGATCTACGTGACGGCCAGTAATAAAAAAGAACCGCTGCAAATGATCATTGACTCTGGCCCCCAAGGCACTGGACGTAGTGGTCATGGCCACGCTGACGCTCTTAGCGTCAGCGTCGCGATGGCGGGACGGCGCTGGTTGATTGATGCCGGCACATATTGTTACATGCGCGATGAACGGGACCGCTTCCGAGGGACAGCAGCGCACAACACGCTATGCGTGGATGGGCTCGACCAGGCAGTTCCAGATGGGCCTTTCTCGTGGAAATCAATTCCAGATGTTCATTGCGAGCGATGGATCGCGGGGAAGACTTTCACGCTATTTGAGGGCAACCACACGGGGTATATGCGCCTTTCCGATCCTGTGGTGCATCGGCGTTGCATCTTTTATCTTCACGACGAATTTTGGCTTATTCGAGATATGGCGGAAGGGCGCGAAGAACATCAACTTGAAATCAATTGGCATTTTGCTTCGGACGTTGTGATAGAGAAGGCGGGATATGGTTTTTTTGCGAGGGCGACACAGGCGCGGGTCACGGGCGAAGGCGGATTCGGGTTGCTTCCAATAGAGGGGGCTGGCTGGACTCATACGATTGAATCTGACTCGGTATCGCCAGCTTATGGGAGGAAAGATCCGGCATTGACTGTGCGTTCGAGCAGTCGCTTGAGACTTCCAGTGAATCACGCGACTATGTTGTTGCCGTTCGCGACGCCGGAAACAATTGGAAGACTTTCGCGTATAGAAGAATCCGGAAAGGCGGCCCGCATTTGTCGGTTTATTGTTACGAGGATCGCGAAACGAAACACTATATGATTTTTGCCGACCCTCAGACAGAAACATGGACATGGAATGAGTGGACGAGCGATGCCAGATTTTTATACTTCAACGTCGAAGATGGACTTATTGGAGATTTCATTTTTTGTGAAGCGAGTGAAGTAACGTTGAATGGAACCCGAGTGGCAGGCCACTCTGAGAAGATTGAGCGATTCGAGTGGAATCGGAAAACGAGAGAGATTTTCTCATCCGACGATTCCGCCGTGAATTCGATTTCAATGAAAGTGCTGGAGTCATTCAGTCCATCCAGCTAACTGTATCTAAGCTCGGTCAGGATCAAGAATGTGCGGGATTGCGGGAGTAGTCGAGTTCGGCGGGCGCACCGAGGTTGATCCTCAGGTGCTTCGGCGCATGTGCGCCGCGATGGCGCACCGCGGCCCTGACGACGAAGGCATTCATACCGAAGGCCGGATTGGGCTGGCGATGCGGCGGCTCAGCATTATAGACGTCGCGGCCGGCCATCAGCCCCTTAGCAACGAGGATGGCACAATCTGGATCGTCTTCAACGGTGAAATTTACAACCATGCAGTTCTGCGCGAACAATTGCTGGCACGGGGACATCAGTACCGCACGCATTGCGACACCGAAACAATTGTTCACCTCTATGAAGAGTATGGACGCGATTGCGTGCAACATTTGCGGGGGATGTTTGCATTCGCGATTTGGGATTCGAACCGGCGAAGCTTATTCGTGGCGCGTGACCGGTTGGGTATCAAGCCGCTCTATTACCGTTTGGCCCCTGACTCATTTCTCTTTGGTTCCGAAATAAAGGTCATTCTTGCGCATCCCGCTGCGGAGGCGAAGTTTCACCGAGCGGCGCTTCCAGAATATCTAGCCTTTGGATATCTCTCCGGGCAGGAGACTTTCTACGACGGGATCCTTAAGCTCATGCCGGGGCACACGCTTGAAGTCAGCGAAAACGGCGAGGTCCGCATACAACAGTATTGGGATTTGCGGCTGACCGCGGCGATGTTCATTCTTATTCCGAAGACGATTACGTCCGGAAATATCGCGAGATGCTGGAGGAGGCCGTCAGCAGCCATCTGATGAGCGATGTGCCGTTAGGAGTATTTCTGAGCGGCGGACTGGATTCGAGCGCGGTTGCGGCGCTGATGACAAAGATACGACGCGCGCCAGTCGAAACATTTTCGGTTGGGTATTCGGAACACGCATACAGCGAACTGCCCTACGCTCGAACCGTGGCGAAGCACTTGAATTCGAATCATCATGAAGTCTCGGTAAGCCGCGAGGATTTTTTCGGTGCGCTACCCCACCTTATATGGCATGAGGACGAACCCATCACGTGGCCATCGAGCGTGGCACTGTATTTCGTAGCGAGACTGGCGAGCGAGCATGTGAAGGTTGTGTTAACAGGAGAAGGCAGCGATGAAACTCTTGGAGGCTACACGCGATATGCGTTTACACGACGGAACGCTGCGTTTGACCGCGTATATCGAAAACTGCTGCCGGCAAGTTTGCGGAAACAGATTCGCAAATCAATTTCGAATTCGGACCTAATCGGCGCCACGGTCCGGAGGAAACTTTCGCATACTTTCCTGGGGTTGGATGGAGACTCGTGGTCGTCGTTCTATTTCGATAACTTTTATTCAGCTTTTGACTCCGCGGAACAGAGAGAGCTGATTACCGAAGAGTTCACAGCAGAACTTTCTGAGGGCGCAGCTTATCGCAACGTTCTCAAATATTGGGAAGCTTCTTCGGGCGACATGCTGCAACGACTGCTTTACACGGACATCAAAACTTATCTTGTCGAACTGCTGATGAAGCAGGACAACATGAGCATGGCCGCTTCGATCGAGAGCCGCGTGCCGTTCCTTGATCATGTTCTTGTGGAATTTGCCGCCAATATTCCTGCGAAATTCCAGCTCCGGGGTATGGCGGGGAAAGATATATTGAAAAAAGCTGTCGAGGACTTGCTGCCACATTCGATTATTTACCGTCCGAAGCTGGGTTTTCCAACGCCATGGAGTGGATGGCTCGTGGGAGAGCAGCTAGATGCTATCGAGAAGATGCTTTTGGAACCGCGAAGCATGGACCGTGGATTTTTTGAGAGAGACGCCATCGAGCGATTGTTTCGGGAACACCGGACACGACGACGGGACAACTATGATCGCATCTGGCGATTGCTGAATTTGGAATTATGGCAGCGAGTGTGCGTGGAAAGGGACTCGCATGATTTTGGTGTTAAGACGGCAGCTATTTCCGTCCGCAGTATTTAATTGTGCTGCTGTGTTTTTCTCACCGACTCCAGTACTTCGCCGAATTTTTTCGCAATGACTGACCAATCATATTTGCTGGCGGTTTCGGAAGCGGCATGCTCGTAACGGTGTCGAAGGTCAGGGTCTTTTAGAAAAGATACAACGGCATCGGCAAACTCACGCGGATCGTCTGCAATCACAATATCGCGGCCCGGCGAGATATCTAAACCTTCAGCACCGACGGTAGTGGAGACAACGGCTTTGCCGGCGGCCATCGCTTCATAAATCTTCAAGCGCGTTCCTCCGCCGATGCGCAATGGAACGATCACGGCGGCTGCTTTTTGCAGGTAGTCCGCAACCGATTCGACGCGGCCTGTGATTTCGATCGAATTGGATCCCAACTTCCGGACACGGCGATCTGGGTTGCGGCCTACGATGCAGAATCGGGCGTTGGGAACGGCGGCGACAACAGAGTTCCAGATGTCGCTGGCGAAAAATTCCACGGCGTCAATATTCGGCTCCCAATCCATCGCGCCGACGAACATCACTATCGGGGGGGTATTCCGATGATCCGAAGTGAGCTGATACTGTTTCACGTCAACACCTGTCGGAACGACCGTGATAGCGGAAGTGGTCCACGCTTGCATGAGATCCCAGTCGTGATTTGAGACGGCAATGACGTGCTGGAACTTTCGAAGGATGGTTTGTTCATAGCGCAGCATTTTTGTGAACTCAAATTTATAAATGAGGCGCTTGGCGGGATTGGTCTCCGTTGTAGCGTGACGCCGCCAAATCTCGCTTTCCACGTTGTGCTGAAAGAGAACCGCCGGAGTCGCCATCTGATGCGGCAGATTTATCGCAGCATCGAGGAAGTCGGCGATCACTACATCGAAGGCGCCGTTCGCCAGAAGAGTATTTATTTTTGCTTTCACGATTGGCGAAGCGAATCTGCTCACGGCGTAGGGCGCCGATGAGGGCAACTTGCGCAAATAATCTGACGCGCGCGAAATGGAGGTCGCGCTTTTGCCGGTGTGTAGGGCAATCGAGGACGGAAAGTATGTGCTTAATTCGGCAGCATATTTTTTATCTTCCGCGCCGTCGTAGTACGAGAGAAATGTAACGTCATTGCCGGAAGATAAGTGTTTCAGGATTTGAAATGAGCGGATGTCTCCTCCGCTGTGAAGTGGCAGGAGCTTGTTGGCCTTGATCCAAAGAATCTTCATCGTCTCGACGGATCCCAGTCAGAGGGCGGCCTGCGAAGGCTTCAGGTAATGCGATGCCGACCCGATTTGTTTCAGCGAATCCAGGCCGCTTTCTTCCCGGTGATGAAATTCGTAAAGGCGATAAAAGCGGCGGTGTTGAGTACGACAAAAGTGAAAGAAGCGTCCGCGATTCTCGCTATGGGCCCGCGCTTGAACTGAGCGAGCGAAAGCAGGCTGAGTGTATAGAATCCCAGTTGCGATGTGAGGGCTACGCGATATACGGGCCCTTGCAGGAAAATGGAGGACAAAAGCGTCGCGACCAAAGCGAAGGGAGCAACGAGCCGCAGAAGTTTGTGGCTTATGAACTCGAAGCGAATCGGATTGGAGCTTGTAAGCAACCACGGCGCGAGTTGTACCAGTTGATAATTGCCGGTTAAGGTTCTTACTTTGCGGGCGAACTCGCGAGTGACTCCCATATTGGGCACGTCCCACGCGATGGCGCGAGAATCAAAAACTACCCGGAATCCCTGGCGCGCGACATTCATGGGAATGAATACGTCGTCGAGGATGGTTTCGGAAGGGACAGGCGCAAGCAAGCTGCGTCTTGCGGCGTATAGCGCACCGGTTGCACCGACGACTGATCCAGATGCGGATTCCATTTCGCGGATGCTCTTCTCGATGCGCCAGTACAAACCCATTCCTTTGGCGGTTTCGCCGGATTCGGGATCGCCCAGTATGAGTTCACCGCTGGCACATCCGACTTCGGGATCGGCAAAGTTTTCTGCAAGAAAGCGCACTGCGTTCGGCTCGATGGTTTGGCGGGCATCGGTGAAAACGATAATTTCGCCCTTTGCCGTTGCAATCGCGTCATTCAAGCAGGCGGATTTTCCACGCGAGTCCGGGCAAAGGATTGTGTAGCCTCCGGAAATGTTCGAGCGGGAATTATTTGAGCCAGAATTATTTGACCATTGAGACAGAATTTGATTGGTCGCGTCGGCAGAGCCGTCCGATACGACAATAATTTCACGCTCGCCTTCGGGATAATTCAGATCCATCAAATTCTGTAGCTTCGCTTCGAGGACATCGGCTTCGTTGCGAACGACCATTACGAAGGAAACTGTGGGAGTGTGCGGCGTGCGCCTGACAGGCCGACGGCGCCAATGATTGCGAAGCCACAGCCATCCCGGATAACCGGCATAGGTGTAGGCGATGACTCCAACAGATCCCCAGAACAGCCATTTCATTGCGCGCCCCGGCCGAGCAGGACAATCTTGATGGTTTGGAACATGATGAAGACGTCCAATCCCAGAGAAGCGTTCTTAATGTAGAAAAGATCGTATTGAAGCTTCTCTCGGGCGTCCTCAATCGTGTTGCCGTATTTATAGCGAACCTGCGCCCAGCCCGTGATTCCAGGGCGAACCATGTGGCGGACACCGTAGTAAGGAAGCTGTTCCGTGAGCCAGTCGACAAACTCGGGGCGCTCGGGGCGAGGGCCGACGAAAGCCATGTCGCCTTTGAGGACGCACCACAGTTGTGGGATTTCATCGAGCCGCGACGTGCGCAGAAATTTTCCGATGCGGGTGATACGAGGATCATCGTCCAAGGCCCATGTGGGGCCGGTATCGGCTTCGGCGTCCTGGCGCATGGTGCGGAACTTGTAACAATAAAAGGTTTCTCCACCGCGGCCCGTGCGTTTTTGGCGGTACAGGATAGGGCCTGGCGAATCAAGTTTGATAGCAAGCAGAACGAATGGCATCAGCGGCAAAGTGAGAAGAAGTCCGAGTAAGGCTGCTGAAAATGCAAGCAGGCGGCGGAAGATGCGAAACGCACTGCTAAAACGAAATCCCTGAGCGAAGATGATCCAGCTGGGGTAGAGATTTTCAACTTCGATTTTGCCGGAAATTTTTTCCAGCCAGGTGGTGGCCTCTTCGATGTGCACGCCGCGGAGACGGAGTTTTAAAAGCTCTTCCATGGGCGTGGCTTCGCGGCGGTCCTGCATTGCGACAATGACGCGGTGCACACTAGTTTGCTGAACGATGTCTGTCAGGTGCGCCCCCATGGTCTGGCGGTTCAACGGGCCTTGCACGTTTCCGCTCCACCCGATGACGTCTGCGCCCAGTTCAGAACGCACTCGCAGTCCTTGAACAAGTCTTTGCGCCCGTTCACCGCCCCCCAGTACGTACACCTGTTCTCGCAGATATGGCTTTTTCGCCAGCCAAGTGTAGATAGTTCTCCAACAGAGCAAAGCGATGGTCAGAAAAATCAGTCCCACTAGAAACGATGATTTTCCCAACATGATGCTCGGGAAAATTGCTTCCGCGACGGCCAAGGCGAGAGCGATTACTCCGGGAACCAGCAAGAGCCGGAAATAAAGTTCTCCTTTAGTGTCAAAGTGAGTTGGGTCGTAAAGGTCGCATAAATGCGAGATAACGAGCACGAGAGCGGTAAGGCCGACAATTTTTAGGTAGCCGCCCTCATAGTTGAGCACAATATAACTGTCGTCGGGATGCTGAAGTAGCGTGGCCAGCAGGAATGACGTCCAGACAATCAGCGCCTCGCCCAATAACAAAATCAGGGTGCGCGCCGGATAATAAACTTTGAAAATGCGGATCAAGCTATTTCTTCGCTCCGGTGCGAGCTTCGTTGCCGTAGGCTGCGTAGTAATACTTGCTGTAGGAAGTTCCGCCATCCACGCCGTTCAGGACAATGCCGACCAGCGCGGTATTTTTGAATTCCATTCTGGCTTTTCGTGCGACATCGAAGGGTGTTTCGTTGGAGCGGACGACCATCAGCACGCCGTCACAGCATTTGGCCAGCAAAGCAGCGTCGGAAATCGGTACTGCCGGGGGCGCATCCACGATGATCCAATCGAAGAGCGATTCCAAACGGTTGAGAAGAGAGTTGAGACGGCCATTGGCAAGCAGTTCGGCTGGATTCGATACCATGCGGCCTGCGGGAATGAAAAATAAGTTCTCCATAGGCCCACGCTGCATGATGGCGAATTCATCATTCTCGCCGAGTAGATATTCCGCCAGGCCCGGGGTTGCATTGGTGCCCAAACTTCGGTGCAGTTGCGACGCCCTCAGGTCGGCATCAATCAAGAGAGCCTTGCGACCATGTTGCCGCACCATAGCCTGTGCAAGATTGGAGGAGACAAACGACTTTCCTTCTTGTGGCAGGGCGCTGGTCACCAGCAGTTTTTTTAGTGGCTGTCTTTCGCGAATCTGATAAAGCCGTGAACGGAGGGTTCTGAATTCCTCAGTGCCAAAAGCCTGTTCATCCTCATTGAAAAATAGCATCGTTCCAGGTTCTGGCGCCCACTTGCTTTCAACGGTGCGTGTTAGCAATATGTCCTGAGCTGACGGAGCATGAACGTGGCTGGGCACATGTTGGGGAATGGGTGAACGGGCGTCTGACGGCGACTGAGGAATTGGACCTCGCGGATCCACCTCAGGGTTAACTTCAACGTAAGTTGCCTGCTGCGATGCGGCGCGGTCGTCCTCCGCCTTTTTTAAAGCTTCGTGAATCCGGCTCATAATTTCCTTTCCTTCGGGCCTTTTTGTTCTGGCTCGCGCAATCGGTCGGCGAGATTGGCGAGAGTCTTCAAAGCGTCCACCAAATCAAATCTTTCAGTTGACGACGCCGCTGGCGAGGCCTCCGAAGGGGATGGGGGTGCTGGCGCAGGCTCGGGCAATGAATTTCGAAGTGCGACTAGTGGCGCAGCTGAGGAGGAAAAATCATCAGCGGCCGGTGTTGGCGTAGAGCTATCCGTAGCTGGTTTCGAAGTGCCGCGTGACGCGGGAGCAAAATCCTTGCGTGAATAGGACACAGATGCCTTCGGCGAATCCGCTTCAAGAACTGTCCTTTTCTCTACGGAGATAGGTGGAGTCATCGCGATTGGCGGAGCGGCAGCTTCATGCGAAGGGCTTTCAGGTAAGGAAATGGGCTCGGCGGATAAGGCCATTCCAGAAAACGGGTTATCAATCAGATCGAAATCCCTGGCAACCACTTCGACCACGCTCGCGGTTACTGTTCTCTGCTGATCCACGAAAGCACTCACGAGACAATGCTCGCAAATCAGATTGACAACACGAGGAATTCCAGAAGAATAACGGTGAATTGCAACCAGCGACTCCGGCTCGAAAATAGCCTGCCCATTCCAGCCTGCAATGCGAAGTCTCTGGGCAACATAAGACTTAGTTTCCTCGGCGGTCAGCGGATAGGTTTTTGCCCGCAGAGTGAGCCTTTGACGTAATTGCCGAAGATTAGGCTGCTTCAACTTCTGCTCCAGTTCTGGTTGGCCGACCAGAACGATTTGTAAAAGCTTCTCGGTGAAAGTCTCGAGGTTGGTCATCATGCGGATTTCCTCGAGCAGTTCTTCGGAGAGGCCCTGAGCTTCATCCACGATCAATACGGCGGTTTCGCCGGCGCGATAGCGGTCGAGAAGCCAGTTATAGAGACGCAATAAAATCTGGCTTTTCGACCTGGAGTCCGAGGGAATGCCGAAATCGGCCATCATGTAGTCGAGGAATTGCGAAACATTCAGCCGTGAATTAAAAACGAAAGCGGTTGGCACTTGCTGAACGCGCAACCATTCCAGCAATTTATTGATGAGTGTGGTCTTGCCGGTGCCAACTTCGCCAGTGAGCAACACAAAACCCTTACGGCTCTGAATACCGTAAGTAAGACAGGCCAGCGCTTCCTCAGTATGCCGCGTTAGAAATAAATAACGCGGATCCGGGTTGACGTTGAACGGGTTGGCTCGTAATCCGAAGAATGCCTTATACATAGGTAGCTAAACCTCGACGGTCTCCTTTTCGTTCGCGACTTGCTTCTGTCGGAGACTATTCTTGCCATGAAGATTCTTGTCTTCCTGATCACGTTCTATCCAGGGAATGGAAACCATGACAGGCAAATCCAGCACCGCAATTGCGTCTTCTTCCGTACGAATAGATTTATCGGTAAACTCCAACCAAATTGCGAGGGCAAAACCCAGGCCGAGACCCGCGCCTGCTCCACCGGCGGCGAACAATAGCCGGTTCGGGAAACTGGGGTCTTCGGGAAGGCCAGCCGGGTTTAACAGCCGCATTTGCTCGCCCTGCTGACGGCTCTCCATATCGGTCTGCATCTGGGATTCGCTCTTTTTGGATAACAAGTCATCGTAGAATTTTTGCGCAGTATCGTTGTCGCGCGTCAATTCTTTGTATTGCTCTTCAATAGCGGGGCTGAGTGAAAGGCGGCTCTGATAGGTTTGGATCTGATGTTGTGTGCGCTCTTGCTCGCGAGTGGCCTGTGCGATTGCATCGTCGTATTGATGTATCTGTACCCGCATTTGGCGAATCTCGGGAGGTTCGGCGGAACTCGCTTTGTCAATCGCGTCGGATGTTTTAGGAGACGCCGTATTTGCGGCGGCAAGCTGCCGTTTTAGCTCCGCAATATCAGCTTTCATTTTGATCACATCGGGATAGTCATCGGTGTAGCGCGATTGCAGTGCTGTGAGTTTCCCCTGCATTTCGGCCAATTGCTGTGCCAGAGTTTGAGGATTTACCGAGCTTTGAGAGTCTTTCCAAGCCGCCAGTTGCTGCGCCATCAGCGATTGCGTGTAGGCTTTGTCCTGCTGGGCGCGATTCAGTGCCTGAGTGCTGGCATCAAGTTGCGTATTTAGAGTTGACAGAAGCTTGGAATTGCTTTCTTCATCTCCAGGCAATTGTCCGATGTATTGCCTCTTAAATGCGGCGAGCTTCGCATCCCTATCGTCGAGATTCTGTTTGGCTTCTTCCACCTGGCGAGCCAGAAAATCAGTGGTGCTCTGAGCAACCTGCTCACGGGCCTGGAGGTTTTGTTCCAGCATCATGGAGGTTAGTTCGCTGCAAATCTGCTGGGCAGTCTTCGGATTATCGGCCGTATAGTTCACGGTAAAGCCAGGGACATCGCTGCTCTGCCCAGGTTTATGGTTTGCCGGCTTGCTTCCAGGGAGGGTACCAGGCGTCACATCAGGAGTGACGGGCTGAATGGAAAGGTTCGCGCTGATGTCGGCCATCACGTCGTCCACGCTCTTGCCTTTCGCGAGGCCCAAACGGTCAATTAGAGGAATCAGGCGGGTGCGACTCGTTACCTGTTCCTGCATCGTGGCGATGCGCTGGACAATGTCTTCTGTGACAACTGGCTTGACATAGCCCTCGGGAACCTTTTGGCCCTCGACCAGGATGAGAGCTTGGGAGGTGTACTTGGGGGTAAAGGCATAAGAGACGAGAAAGCCCGCAATGGGGGCGAGAAGTGCCGGAACCAAAATTAGTTTCAGGCGCCGGCGCAACATTGCCAGGTAGTCATCCATGCTCAATTCACGGTTCGAAATCATCTTGTGTTCCCGTTCTGGCTGCCTTGTGGCGGCCTAAGAATTAGTCCAGCCGTATAGGACGTGGATACCACTCGATGCCAACTACACCCATCTGGCGGTTGGAGGTTCTTCCGCAACCGGCGTCGGCCAGACAAACTAACTCATTGAATGACGTTCTGTTGTACTGATAACTGAGGAACAAGCGGTACCGCCGTCCTATGTGGCGATGAACCGCTGCTCCGGCGTATATGTAGCGGTCAGAGGTCGCGGGAACCACAACCGAGCCAGGCTCAAGACGCGTATTGTTCGCGACCCCGATATCGCTGTTAAGTTCCCATACCCTGCCGAGGTCCCGTAAAACTGAAAGCGTGCCCACATCAGTGATCGATCCCAGAAAATACCCTGAACCATTCGTATTGTAGTG
>CAWCJR010000016.1:0-293985 GCA_963796015.1 uncultured Acidobacteriaceae bacterium
AGAAAAGACGACTGTAGACTCTGTTGCTGTGCTTTGCACGCAGTTCAATTTTACAAACCTAAAAATGCTTGGGTAGATTATCGGATACCCTACGAGTTTTTGTACCTTTGCTATCTAATCAGTTGGTGCAAACCGGATGCTACAACTGTCAGAAGCACCGCTAGGGCAATTAAAACGAAGCGGGTCTTAAGAAGCTTTATTTGGGAACTGTTCACGGAGTCCATCTTACTCCACGGGGACACTTCGCTACTTTATCTGTGTTTTCAGGCCTCGTCGGTGGGTTAGAGAGGAAGGGCGACGCATTTCGAGTGATTCTGCGCAGCTTGTGTTAAATCTCTCGTTTGGTGTTCTTTTTTTTTGGTCGAGAATTCAAAATCAAACAGGTAACAAAGCAAAGGGTAATAATGTTTCTTGTTAGGAATGTTTTTAGGAATACGGCCTGTCGGATTCCGCATTGGACCATTTGCGCCGAAGGTTGTAAGCCTAATGCGTCTACTTAGAGGTGGAAAATAGCGGTAAATTTAGTAGGTGCGATATTACACAACCAAAGCAGCAAACGGCGGCATTACATTCAAGTGTGCTTACTGCGAACATAGCGTCACCACCCTTAACTTCGACAGCTCAAAGGGTAACCGTCGAACCCAAGCCGCTGCTGCAATCAATAAGCATGTATCTTTATTGCATTTGCCACCACGCTTGCCATCTGGGACGAATGTCGCAATACGTTGGCGTGTCTCTTAAGCAGATGTCCTTGCAAGCTCCATATATTCATCCGCTCCGACCAGCATCAGGGTCAGTCGGACCGGAATTGGAAACCGCCGCCGCGTGGGAAGACGAATGAGACAGCGAATTAGGGCACGTCGATAAGGGTTACTTACCGCCAATTCTCCCCTGATTTCTTCCGGGAGGGAGCATTTTGCCGTCGCTACACACTATCCCCGTCAATGGAAACGATGGAGTTGGGGGTGGCTCAAGAGGATGGTTGGCGATAAATCGCCTTTACACTCACTCATCAGCGGTCAAAACGTGTAATGGCCTGTTAACAGAACTTATCGGTCAACCCCGAAAAACCCGTACCAAAACGCGTCTCCGCCCCGTGCCGCTCCAAACCCGCAAGCCAGAACGATAACAATGGCGACGCACGAGATCTGAGTGAGCGGGAGGTCGAAGAAAAGACTGGTCCTTAGTATCAAGCCTGCACTCGCAAAGATTCCGAGTATAGACCCGCAGACGAAGCGGACCCAAAACTCTAGTCGGTCTGGTGCTACAAAAGGCCCCTGTTTAGACGTCACTGGAATATCGTTTTCTGGTCGTGAGGTTTGGCTGGCCGGCTGTGGGGCCACGCCATAAGAGTCCTGAGTGCCATATCGCAATGGGGCACACTGGATTGTGCTGTACGCTTCATTGATAAGTTCCATCATTCGTGCCGCCTCAGCTTGTTCTGGCGTTCCGGAACGATACAAATCGGGATGCCACCGCTTCGCCATCACGCGGTATGCGTGCTTGATCATGTGAGCACTCGCTGAGTCTGGAACTCCAAGCAGTTCGTAAGCACGCTTGATACTGCTGAATGGAGTTGGGTCGGTTCGCATTGCCTAATACCTAGGTCTCCGGGTGTTGAGGAGAAGGGGCCGAACGAGCGCGTCCAACCCGCCCTCAGAACAGAATCTAGCGTCACGGGGCACCCTCCGTCTACGTTACGGTCGCGTAGCTGTTGCAAAATCGCCATTACACTCATTGACGGGTTCTGACTGTGTTTACGTGACTTTGACCAAGTTCAGTCCACCGTGCTCCACTGAAGGAAAGGCTGCGAGATGGACTCGATAGCATCTTCAGGGTCCTCCTTCAGTGCGTCGGCTTCATCGCTTGCTGCCTTGAACTTGACATTCACTTTGATATACGGACACCCAACGTACACATACGTCCGGTGGAAACGATTGGATATTCCACCTTCCGTCGTGACGATGTCGGGTAGGTCTTTTCTTTGCATGCCCGGCTGAATCTTCTCGATTTGCCCCAAGACTTTCGCAATCCAGTTTGTTCGCTGCTGCGTGAGGGCCGCGCTCATTGGCACAGATTCGTCGTCGATTTGCGCTTGGCTCTTTGCCCATTGAGGCAGCACCCTTCCATCCGTTGGCTCTTCTAGTTTCTCGACAACGCGAGCGGTTGCCGATTCGTACAGGGCGTAGGTTCCTTGCCGGACCCGCAGCCCGGAATGAACAGCTACCTCTTGTCCATCCTCCCAGAAATGCCAGTCTAGAATAGGCGCACCCGGTTCAATCGTTCTCTTCTGGCCACCCTTTAGATAGATTTCTAGTTGCAGGGTGGTGCTGGTGGAAAGCTATCTGAAGACGGAGCGACCATGCACCCGACGGTCTGATGGTCGTTCGCAAATATGGTCTCCCAACAATGTCGAGTGTCGGCCATCCAGATGAGCTTGCCGTCATTCGAACTGACGAAAATGTTCCCTTTGCCGTCAAGCTCCGCCTCTTTGTCGTATTCGGATTTCTGAGCGGTGCAATGGGCGGCCACGAGCACGAGCAGAAGGCTCAAACGTGGAACAAGGTGGTTTCTCATGTCACCATTATCCACAGAGCGCGGTCCGCTGGTTGGCGAAACATCGCCATTTCACTCACTGACGAGCGGTCAAAACGTGTAATGGCCTGCTTATAACAGTTATCCTTTCGACATCAACGAAATGCCATCCAGGATCGAGTAGAACGAGGGGGCTTCAAGAGTACTGCCGATGTACTCCAACGACAGGCTGGTTCCAAAGTTGCAGGAGATGTTGCGAACCGGACGTCCTAACATCGCAGTTTCGCCGTCGAGGCAAAATCCGGTGACACCGTCGATTGCTAGTTGCCGGGTATTAGTGACATGCATCCCGAGTGTTTCCATCATTCGCCGCCGTGAACTGGCCAAATCCGCCAAGGACATGTTTCGTTGCCGCTGGTCCCCGGTGATGGTGATTGTTGCCCAGAAATGCTTACCACCCTTCGTATTAACAAGCTCGACGACTTGCGTCATTCCAGATTCGACACTCTCAACGCTCCACTCGTTGGGAACGGGACTTTGAATTCACCAATCTGTATGCTGTTTCCGTGTTTCCAATGCCAGACCGACGCCTCAATCCGACGTGTGGGCAATTGAGATAGAAGTACCAATAAGGCGGCACACACTACGACGAGAATCCCCGCGATTTTGAAGCCGGATTTCACCTGCTCAATACAGGTCGCGGGTCGCGAATCATCGTTGGATGTTACCCGCGAATGGGCGGCAACATAGCGAAATCTCAGTTTGAGCTGCATAACTGTTGAGAAATCGCCTTTACACTCACTGACCAGCGGTCAAAACGTGTAATGGCCTGTGGCTGTTGAAAAACTCACGTTTCGCCTCAAACCACCAAAATTTAGGGGATACAAAATGTCTTGCGATTCGAGAAGATCGCTTATATCGCATCCTGACGCAATTTCATTTTTGCAAATTTAGCGAGAAAGGGTGACTACAACAATTAGAATCACAGGATGCTAACCGAACGTAAAAAACGTCCTGAGCGGTGCACCTAGTTTGACAGTGATACTCTGCTTGTATGACGTTAACTATGACTGAGCAGGTTCAAGAACTACGCCGGGAAATCGCGGGCATTTCGAAGCATAGCGACGGGTTCGTGAAAAGCGGCAGGAAAGATGTGATCGGACGAGCGGAGCGAGATGAACGCGTCCAAAGATTGCAGGAAATTAAGACTCAACTATTGGCTTTTAAGGCGTGGAAGAAATAAGTGAATCGACTCCTACCCTGCGATGCCAATTTCTTCTAGCGATTGAGAGGGATTCGGACGTCTCGCGCAACTGCCTCTCCGTAAACTTGACGGATGGTGTGCTTTACCGCCATCAAATTGCTGCGCGATGACCCAGTGGCGTGGCTTAGGGTTTTTTGCAAGTTCTGCTCGATACAACCAGCTGAGCAAGAATCTGTCTTCTTTTCTTAGATGTTCGAGCGATTTCGAGCTTCGTTCCTGTGCAAACTGCATATCCCTATTGTACTAGGTGCTTGCAGACACGACTGTCCCCATTGAGCCCAACACTCAAGATGCTGCACGGAGGGGCGGGCGGTCACTATGTGACTCTGAACGTGGCCGTCCGGTATTAAGTTCGCACGTCTCGCCCGGCCCCGCACCACAGGTCGGACAATGGACATCCTGTACTTTTTGAGTTAGTTTTTTGCGCTTCACTTCTCGATAATGCGGCAATGTGCCCCAGAAAGCTGGCCAATTGAATACACTGAACTCGGGGTGTGAACGCATAGTCCTTAAGGCCAGCCCGCATTTCGCGATGGAATACTCTAACGCCCTGGCAACTGATCTCCGCCGAAGATCACTTTAATGGAGTGGGTTATTAGTCACTTCCTCCCCTACCACGACTCCTATTGACGCATCTATGGCGAACCTGGCGGGCGGGGGACCTCCGTATATATAGGAGAGCATCGTGCTAAAAAAGCACGCTAATGGCAAGAATTCATCCGTCCTTTTTCGGTTTTGTATAACGTCCGCTTGAATCAGGGAGCCTGGCATCAGCTACGTGGTTTTTGAAATATACGTCTGGAGTATTAATCCCGTGACGGTCGGCAATGGCTTGCATGATGCGACGTTCTCGCTCGATGACGGTTTCTCTTATATTCATAGTTTGACTTTACCATACCAGCGCCGCAAACGTTTTAACTCGCCCGATCACCGGCGTGCATTGAAATTGCCATATTTCTTGGCTACCGCTGCGGAAGCGACTTACCGCACTCTGACAAGAGGTTTTAAAGCGCGAGGTGATCAGTTCAGTGGGGACACATCCGCTGGGATTGGAGACCCACAATCTGCGGCATTAGCCTGTGCCTAAATACCACGAACCCAATTGCCAGAATCGCAACCACTAGACCGAGACTTATGGACATTGTCATAAAGAGACTTCTCCGACTTGTGAGAATCGAGGAAACCGCTCTTGCCTTCAGAGCGCCTGACTCGCGGGCAAGAGATCGGTGATCGATGCGATAGAGAGCTGGGGCCTAGTCTTTAATGCCCTCACTGACCACATGAAACAAAACGCTGCAATGATACTTGCCGCCCAAAAACCCTTCTTAGAGAATGGAATTGGAAAAGAGGATTAAACAGGCACGCCAGTAGAACGAATAATGTCATCCAAACGTATCGATGCAAAGTCGCGGCCTGGGTGAGCACAACCGCAGCTGCAGCCACCACCGCGAACTGGAGTATTAGCGCAAGTCCGGTCTGTGAACGCGTAAAGACTCCTCCGAATAAAACTGCTATTGCCACATACTTAACAATATTAATGACCATGGTTTACCCCTTCGTTGACAGGCCCACGTGTTCTGGGCTGATTCTAAACATAAAAGTAAGACAGAATGGCTTTCCTAATCTGACAGTCGAGCCGTCAATCAGCTCGTTCCACAATTTCTTGCTCGGCACGAAGCCAATCCTGTACGTCTTGACCCGGCAGGCGTCCACGGCTTTCGTATATTTCAAAGGCCCGTTCTTGTATCGCGTTCCGGGATAAGATAGTAGTTGCGATCGGCGTCACTTTATAATTACGGCTCTTCGGGATAACAGGGGTCTCGGGCTGAGGGGAGTTCTGGCCCTGTGTGTGTAGCATTGGGAACCTCCGCGTGCGTAACACTAAGAGGAAGGTGTTTCAGATGGGCTGACTTAGTTCAGGGGACCTGAAAGAGGAGAGAAACTTCTCGCTCACTATTAAGACTACGCTCAACCCCTCCGAGTGTCCAATTACCGTGGGGGATAGCCAACGGCGATTCCCCTTCGGCTTCTGCGAATTCAGGGTAATGGGTTCACGGTGTTTTCAGAAATGGCAGGTCGCTGTAACTGGCTCATCACATGGCTCTCTAACTGTTGAATGGTTGCCTGCGACTCGCTCCCCGAACAAGACAGTAATTCTTATTGCGACCGGGCTGATGGGCGTGATTTCGCAATTGGTATTCGAGGGCGATACTATTTGGGATTTGGATAATCGTCTCAAGTTCCCAACCTGTTTGGTCCGCCAGACGCTTCAACAAGGCGGCCTCATCTTTTTGCATTACTGTTAGCAATACACCGTCACTGGATTTCATGAAGCCGCTGTTACTTCAACTGCTTAAGAATTGCGATTCGAGTTGCAGGGCTGCCGCGGTGTCTCCGTCGGTGCGGCCCATTGCTTTGAGCATCTCCTAGTCGTCTTTGTTGAAATCAGTTCGAGCCGCCATTTGCAAGAGTTGATTTGACTGGAATTCAGTCAGCCCAGCGTGCATGTCTAGCAGCGAAATCACATGTGGAAGTTTCGAATCCATAAACTTACCTAGTTTAGAAAGGAGGTTCGAAGGGCGTCGCGCTTGAGGCGCTCCTCTTTAACTTTTAACAACTGATTCAGCTCGGCGACTAACGAGGCATAGGTCAGGGCATCCCGCTCAATGGAGATTTGAGCGCAAAGCTCGTTCATCCGCCTGCATTCGCTCTCGTTCAAGAAAGCTTTCCTGTTCAGGTGTATCACACGCTGTCCCCACGCACGAAACATGACAAAAGTCGGCGTGAGCGGAATTCTCAGCAAGCGTTGGCTGCGTTTGACCGGTTACGCGACGTGAGAGACTTATCAACCTTTGAACAAGCCGCAGTTAAAACTCGTCTCCGCACCAATATCAGATTCTGGCCACGAGCGTGTAAGGAATCTATAGGCGAAAATCAAGCAGCAGTGGGGACGAAAATATGCGAGCGTGGTCGGAGTATTATGCGAAGGTTGATAAAAGAGGAGAGCAATGCTCGGAGTCGATTGACTGGCCGAGGAGTCGGCCGCGACGTCTTCGTCGCTTCGTTATCATCTTCGTCGTTCTTGCTGCTATCGTCATCGCTAGTCGGACCACGTTGTCGTATTACGTAGACGCGCTCTGGTTTGGCTCGCTCGGATACGGAGGCGTATTCTGGAAAACACTAAGCCTCCAGTGGGGAATCTTCGCCGCCTTTGGCGCAGCTACATTTGTCATTCTGTATGGATCATTCCTGGCTCTAAAGCGGGCGCATCTGCCCGACCTGCCAAGCGGCCACACCATTACTATCGGCGGACAGCCGGTGAAGTTGCCTGTCGAGCCAGTGCTGCGTGGGATCGGCCTCATCGTTTCGCTGGCCATTGCCGCGGTAACCGCCGCCAGTATGATGCTGGAGTGGCCAACACTCGCACTCTTTCTGTATAGCCCAACCGCCGCTGGTGGCGTCATCGACCCGATCTTTGGTAAGCCGCTGAACTTCTTTCTGTTCGCGCTGCCCGCATGGCAGCTTGTCGCCGGCTGGCTACTTACCCTGGCCGTAATGATTTTTCTGCTGGCCCTTCTCTTTTTCTTTATCACCGGCGGAGGCCGTGTGCTCGCTGGGCGTCTCAGTCGCTCGGTCACATTGCCTTGGAGTGGGCTCTCTATCACGCTCGCATTTCTATTGCTGACTCTGGGGATGCGTGTGTATCTCAGCCGGTTCGAGCAATTACTCGACGATCACACGATCTTCAGCGGTGTGACCTACACAGACGCGCACGTCACTCTCATGGGCATGTTGCTGGTGTTGCGCGGCGCTCGTTCTCGGCGCGTTAATCGCAGCGGTCAACTCCGCACGGGTGGCTCGCGGACGCTGGATAGTTGCGGCCATCCTTCCAGCTGGAGTCTGTTATGTCGCAGTTCAATTGACTGCGTGGTACGTCAGCAGCTTCCTGGTTAAACCGAACGAACTGGTTCGCGAGCGGCCATACATTGCGCACAACATCGATATGACGCGGCAGGCTTACGGATTCAATCAAATCTCGCAGCGTGAATTTCCGGCTGAGACGACTGTCGAGGCTGCCGACCCCGCCGATAATCAAGTCACACTTCAAAACATCCGTCTATGGGACTGGCATGCGCTTCAGGACACGCTACGGCAGATCCAGGAAATTCGCACTTACTACGATTTCCCCGACATCGACATTGACCGCTACGCCATCGAGGGCACAACTCGCGAAGTAATGCTCGCTGCGCGTGAACTGAACGTTGAGAAGCTGCCGGAAAGCAGCCGCAATTGGATTAATGAAAAGCTGATTTACACGCACGGATACGGCATTACCATGAACCCAGTCAACGGATTCACTTCCGAAGGGTTGCCCACGCTGATTCTCAGCAACATGCCAGTCCAGAGCACGGTCCGTAGTCTCAACGTGACCCGCCCCGAGATCTATTTCGGCGAAATAACGAACACCGATGTCTACGTTAAGACACGGCAGCAGGAATTTAACTACCCGCAAGGTCAGAGCAACAACCTCACGTCCTACGAAGGAACGGGTGGCGTCGTCCTAGGCAACTTCCTGCGTCGTGTCGCTATCGCGTTTGACCGTGATGACCTTGCCAAACTCCCCTTCAGCGATGATGTGACCAAGGACAGCAGGCTGCTGATGCGACGCAACCTGCGTGATCGCGTATCGGCGTTAGCGCCATTCTTAATCTACGATCCCGATCCATACATTGTGCTCGGCGACGATGGCCGTCTCTCGTGGATCATGGATGCGTTTACCGTTTCAGATGGCTACCCGTATTCGACGCATTACGGTCTGGGTCCGATCTCATTAACTACATGCGGAACAGCGTCAAAGTCGTGATCGATGCCTACGATGGCACGACAACTTTTTACGTATTCGATAATGAGGACCCGATCATCGCTGGATACCGCCGTATCTTTCCCATGTTGTTCAAGGATGCGTCGGCCATGCCGCCGGGCCTGCGCAAGCACGTGCGCTACCCCGAGTTGCTGCTAAAAATGCAGGCGCAAGTCTACGGTCTGTATCACATGACAGACACACAGGCTTTTTACAACCGTGAAGATTTGTGGACGGTGGCCACGGAAGTGGGTATGGGCGAGGGCGGCGAGCGCACGGCAGAACCTATGCAGCCGAACTTCGTGTTGATGAAACTGCCCGGCGAGCCTCGCGAAGAGTTTGTGGAGATACTGCCCTTCACACCAGCGAATCGAAATAATTTGATTGGTTGGATTGCCGGGCGCAGCGATGGCGCTCAATACGGTAAATCGGTGGTATACAACTTCCCCAAATCCAGACTGGTTGACGGGCCGCTGCAAATCGAGGCACGAATCGATCAGAATGCGCAACTCTCAGGGCAATTGACATTGTGGAACCAGCAAGGCTCGCACGTGCGGCGCGGGGCACTGCTCGTCATACCGTGTGGCCGTGCGCTGCTGTACGCTGAGCCGATTTATCTGCAAGCCGAGCGCAGTCCGATGCCGGAGTTGCGATTGGTCGTCCTTGCGCTGCAAGACAAGCTCGCGTACGGACCGACTTTCCCGTCTGCAATGGCGGCTCTCTTCGGTGGAGCAGCATCGTCCATAACGCCAGCGGCTGCGCCGGCAGAAACAGTGCGTGAGGCGACGGCATCCTCAGTGTCAACTCAGCCCGTCCCCGATCGGGAAGCGCTTATCGCCGAGGCAGGCAAAGACCTCGCTGACTATCAGCGACTTACGGCTGAAGGGAAGCTCGCTGAAGCTGGGCAGAAGCTTGAACTGTTGAAGCGCACGCTCGACAAGCTGAACTCTCGCCAGTGATTGTTGACGCCGGAGTTACGGTGTCGGCATGCGATTCGCCATATTCTCATCGACCATAGCAGGGGTTCCACGCATTAAAAGCCAATAGTTGAGTCTTAATTTCCTGCAATCTTTGGACGCGTTCATCTTGCTCCGCTCGCCCGATCACAATCCTAGAAGACAACGACCGGAGGTTTAGGATCGCCAAGGTCTGGCATTTGGTTTAATTCAAGTCAATATCTCTGAAATTTGGATGCTAACTGTTCCAAATTGAAAAGCAGTATCTGGTTGAAGTAGATACAAATTTGTGCCGAGATCGCACGCCCGGTTTACGTCGGTGGAATGTTGCGACGAAGTTACCATGACTACCGGTAGGCATTTAAGCCGCGACTGCTGACGTCTAATCAATCGAAGACTATGGCACTGGGAGTATCATTAACGAGTGAACAGTCCCCAACTGAAGCTCATTAAGATCCGATTTATTTTGATTGCCGTCGCGATCCCTTATCACTGCTGTAGCATCCGGTTTGCATAAATTGATCAGATAAAGAGAGTTCCAGCGTGCGCTGCGGCTCCTCAATACGCCCGGAGTCGTTTGTCTCCACTCTATCGTTACTTCCGAAAAACTTTATCCATCCAGCTTCCTTAATTGTGAGACAAGCTGAGAATGACAAAGACTGAAACCTTAAATCTTCGTATCTCCTCGGAATTCAAGCGCAAACTCAAGGAGGAAGCGGCAAAGGAAAAGCGTTCGGTCACAAACTATCTAGAGGTAACACTTACGGCACTCTGGGATCAGCTGCCTATCGCGAGTCGATCGAAAACCAGAATTTCCAGCCGCTAAGGCAAGCCCAATTCGCGGGACAAGCGAACCTCGCTGGTGATAACTGTGAATGGCGGGAAAGAGCACTCGATTGTTTCGCGCTTGCGAAGGAAACCTGATGTGATTTTTTTCCGTTCTGATTTTGAAGACGCTGTTGAATTACTTCAAATCACGTAGTTATTGTCACATTCTGAATGTATTTTGCCGTTTTCTAGAGTAGAATTTTCGTAAGCCGTAGTGCGTAGGTGCCGATTTGATCGGCACCTTTTTCCATTTTCGGGTATTTACGAGGAATTATTTATGAGGAAGACAAAGTCAGTTTCGAAGAAGCGGCCGGCAGTCGAAAAGGATTTGCGGATGAGAGGTGACCCCATTGTAAAGGCGCGCATACCATAGCTTCGGGGAAGTTATGCCCGAATTACATTTCGAGCTCGTTGCGGATCCAGCGAAGTCAGGTGCCTTCGGAATGCACGTTCACAAAGGCGATCGCTTTCACACGGCTTCAGAAGTGCGACACCGGTGCCAGATTTACTTCCGTTCCGACAGTCGGTCAAGGGCTAGCCCAGGCAGTTCGCTTCCCTCCTCCGAGCGCCAACTTCGGCTCAGCCTCGAAGTTGACGGAATCTATCGCTGAGTTTCTCTGCGATTTCGGAGAAATGCCCAGAGAGGACGCCGATCTTCTAGCAGCGTTCGCTATCTCAACTTGGTTCGTGGATTGCTTTCAGCTTGCGCCCGTTCTTCATCTAACGGGTTCCTACACTCGAGTGCATTCAATCATGCGTCTCTTGGCTTGCGTGTGCCGCCGCCCGATTTTGCTCGGGGGCCTGGATGTGGCGGCTTTGAGTACATTGCCAGAGGGGCTTGAAGCGACGCTTCTCATTCAAGAGGAAAAACTTACTAAGACCGTGACACGAATTTTGGACAAATCGAGATATCGCGAACGTCGGGATCCCGCTCGGAAAAAGCTGGATCCACGCCTACGGAGCTAGAGTTCTTTTCTCCGATCCGGTGGCTTTGGACGCCGCCGCACTTCGGATAAATCTTCCATCTGCAGGGGGCATGGTGCCTGAGTTGAAAGATGACATGGAAAGAACAATCGACGCTGATTTCCAGGCAAAGCTGTTGCGCTACCGCATGGTTCAATACGACGCGGTCAGGAATTCAAACTTTGACTCTCCAGGGTTTATTCCCCAAATGCAGGATGTAGTTCAAGCATTGATAGCTCCTCTGATTGACTGTGGTGATTTTAGAGAGTCTATTTTGTCGTCGCTGACGTCACGTAATAAAGATTGCGCGGGGGCCAGATTCACCGATCTCAATTGCGTTGTGGTCGAAGCTGCGCTGGCCTTTTGTCACGATTCGACTAAAGAGGGGTTTTTTGTCAAAGATATAGCGGACGCGGCCGACGCTATCTTGCAAGGACGCAATGAGGATTCTCAAAATAGGCCCTAAGGCGGCTGGGCAAGTGTTGCGGGGACTTGGCTTCTTCCCCGAACGCGTCACGATGGATATCACATTGCTCTCAGCGATAGCGATCGGGAAAAGATCCACAGGCTCGCGAAAGAATACAACGTTCCTTCCCTTGACGATGGGGCAGGCGCTGCGATTACTGCCCACCCAGCGGTCCGACATTAAAGACACGGCATGTACTTCATGAATGTATGTACGTTGTTTTTACCTTTTGATTGTCCGCGCAAGGTTATGGAGGAGCAACTATGAGATCCACGAAACTTCAGCGGTCAACACCGGAGCTTCTACGTTGGTTAGCGGAACATGGGTGTCCGGTTGATATTTTAGGAGTCGGTCCTCGATTAGGATAGAGCAGCAACTTGGGAGTGATGTCACACATCTCTTTGAGTTGCCGGATAGCAGGACCGGCTGCATCCTTGATTTGAGAGTGATCAATGAAGGGCCCAGGCCATCGCAGCATTCGAGACTTGGAATTTACGATGCCGTGGTCAGATTTCGGATTCCAGTTCTAGAAGACCCAAGAGAAGCGGGGGGTGGGCGCTACCCAACCTGTATCGTTTCCCCGGCCCTTAATTTGAATTCGACAGGGATATAGGTGTTGAATCATCGTCTTACTCCCGGACGGCATACTACAGGTCGAACCTCCCCAAAAAGGGGCTTCTCTTGGGAATTGGTAATCCAATGCCCGCGGAAATCCTCCCCGGGCTTGCATTTACCGGAGTGCTTAGCCTTATCACTGACACCGGCAGTCCCGGTACATGTGAAATGCAATTGTGGGCCGAGCGGATGTCAAACTCCCGAAAAAACGCGCGGAAAGGTTCTCGTGAATCCAAGGGTCTCTTCGAACGAGAAGTCGAAACGGAAGACGATGCTGCTCAGGAGGATCGTGGTAGCTACGTGCCCTTACGTGCAGGCCAGAGGGCACACGGGTTTAACCATCACCACATGCGGACTGAAAATCGCAACCACCTCAATACGGAAAAAGAGCAATGAATTTATGTCGCCCTCTGAGCTTATTTCACGACCACTATGTGGCTATGGACGCATCCCTGAAGACGTTCCTCTTCTGGAGGTAAGAGGAAAGATGCCGAATACAAACGCGATGTGTCAGCGCTCCTCCTTGGACTGTCCATTATCTCCGCGGGAAAGGATTCAATTAATATATCGTGTAACGACATTTACGGTTTTTACTGCGATGAAATAGGAATAGTAGGGTGGGACTCGCAGCAGGAAGGCTATACAGTAGCCCCTACCGACACGCCAATCACTGACCAACTTAGGAAGTACATTTTGCGAAACCAACCCACGAAGTCCCATTGAATGAATACTCCGGTGAAAGCTAGTGACTTTCACCGGACCAATATCGACTGCGTCAGGAAGCCGGCGAATCTCAGCCTATCTGGCATCCGTACTTGGACCGGATCGGCTGCTACGGTGTTGACTCATCGTTCCGAGCAGGCCCGTCAGCTATGCCGAACACGCAAATCTATTCCGTAGTCCTTGCGAAAAATCTGAACGCTGGTTCCTCTCACGATGGAGATTCGCCCTTTACACCTTTTTCCCTCTCAGAAAAAATAGCGCCCGCAAGGGGCGCTGTCAAATATCCGCATAGGTCCTATTATTCTCCAGATATCACTCATTCCCAGGCAATCGGGTAAATCTTGTATGCCTTTGCGAATGGAAAAGCTTGTCGGGGCGTTCGAGAGATGAATGATTTAAGGGGGATATTATAAAAAAGCAATCTGTGAAAAGGGTTGACAAAGCGACTCTGCAAGGCTAAAAGGTCTCACGGAATGGGTATTAAAACTAATTCGAGATAGCGTGGGTGAAAGGAGCTAAAACAGTATGGCAGCGAAGAGTAAGAAGAAGAGGAAGTCCGCGAGCGGCGAAGCACCGCTCCGAAGGGCTCTGGCTGGAATAGAAAAGGCTCAACGGGAGCTGGAACTGAATGTCAGGAATCTAAAAGCGGCGATGGGCCACATCCACAAAGCGGGCGGCGGACCGGGTCAGGGCCATATTCACACCGCAGGTGGTGGCGCGGGGCAGGGTCATATTCATGCTGCTAGCGGAAAAGGGCATGTGCATTCGGCGACCTCGGGTAAGGCGAAGGGCCACTTACACTCCGCCTCAGGTAAGGCGAAGGGGCACGTGCATTCGGCGTAAAATTTGTTTGGCATGACTAGGTCCGGTCGGATACGGCGTGCTCGCGCGGTTCTCGTAGATTGGCGCGACGGCGAGCTAATCCTGCGCAATTATCAAACACAGGAGTCGGCCAGTGCCGCACCGGAAGCGGTCCGAATCTTACATTTACTCGAGAATTGGACGGATCCGCCGGACCTTCATGCTGTACTGCCCGAGTACACGCCAAGGAGCATTCGCGCGGGATTGCGCGAACTGATGAAGAACACGCTTGTGGTGCGGGAGGGCACGCCACAGGCGAAGAGAGACGCCGAACTAGCGAGCGTGTGGTCAGACTGGCTGCCGCAGGCAAGCTTTCATTTCGCCACCAAGGATGTCGAATACCTTCAACCTCCTCCCAGCTTTTTCAAGCGATACCTGGCGGAGTCTCCGCAGCCGGCTTTGTTGAAGAGTTACAAAAAAGCTCGACGAATTCCACTGCCTGCCGTAGAGAAATCACAGGGCGAGTTTGCACGAGCGTTATTGGCCCGCAAGACGCACCGTGATTTTTCGGGGAAGCAGATACCGCTGAGGGTAATCTCAACCCTGCTCTATTACACGTGGGGTGTAACCGGAAAGATCGCGGCGCCCCCTTTCGGCCGCCTGTTTCATAAGACGAGCCCATCAGGCGGAGCGCGTCATCCCGGCGAAGTGTATCTGCTCGCCATGCGAGTCAGCGGATTAACGCAAGGCCTCTATCACTACGATGGCTTGCATCACTCGCTGACGAGATTGCGATCCGTGAAAGCCTTGAAGAAAGCCGTTACATACGCAGCCGGCCAGGAGTTCGTGGGAGATGCATCCGCACTATTTATTATGACCGCAGTATTTCCGCGGACTCAGTGGAAGTACCGCTTTGCCCGCACCTACCGGGTAGTTCTGCTGGAGACTGGACACTTGTGCCAAACATTCTGCTTAGTGGCGACATGGCTTGGTCTAGCGCCATTTTGCACGGCAGCGTTTGAAGACACGATGATCGAGAAAGAGCTTGGCCTGGACGGAATCCGGGAATCCGCACTCTACCTGGCGGGCGTCGGCACGCTGCCAGCCGGCAGACTACGCAGCAATCGTTGAGCATCCTGATACATTGCCACATCCGTGTCGGGGTGGACCCAATAGCCGAGAAACTTTTGCAACTCGGTACGCGCGTCATCCGATCGCCCAAGCTTTTGATAGAGGACGGCGAGACTGTAGTGCGCGTCCACGGCCCGGTGAAAGGCGGGCTCGTCAAAGCTTTCAGCTCGGGCATCGTCCATGAGTTCGTTTCCACGAGCTATCACGATTTGATATTCCTGGGCTGCTCTCTCTTGCATCCCGGCCTTGGCATAGCAGCGGGCCAGAGTTTCGACCGCGAAGACTGACTTCTGATAAGTGACCGCACTCTCAGCCGCCTGTACTGCATCGGGAAATCTTTTCTGCGCCAACGCGATTTCTGCAACCACTAGGTTGTGCAACGCCTGAAGAGCGGGCGCGTCATGCTGATTGATCTGGGCGTCAATCTCCCGCAGGCTGCGCTTGGCGGGATCAACGCTGCCGGCCCAGGCATAGGTCCTCCCCAGCAGAAGCATGAGCGCCGGAGCTTGCGGCGGGAGATTGACCTCGCCGAGTTGCTGATTGGCCTGTAAATATAGACTCTTTTGTATCAGCAATTCCGCCAACTCAATCTGAGCCTTTGCCGCAGCGATGCGATTGTGATTTCTCATCGCGGACTGAACGGCCTTGCCGAGTTCTTTCTCCGCTTCGCCATACAGGCCGGTAGCCAAATCCAAATCGGCAAGCGACAGGGCGGCTTCTATCTCACCGTCGGGACCGGTGCGCACCATTCCAGAGAACGTCTGCCGGGCCAGATCAAATCGGCCCAATGCAAGGTAAACGCGTCCCAAGACAACTTGCGCATATTGATTATTGGGAAAATCCCGGGCGAAAGGCTGCGCGACTTGAAAGGCTTTTTCCGTGTCTCCTTCCGAAAGCAATTGTGATGCGAGATTGATGCGGATATCAGACTGCGGCACCAACTTGACCGCTTTTTCGGTAAACGATACGGCCGCCGCGTAATCACTGTTCTCCGCATTGCAAACGCCAAGGTTGACGAAGGGAGCGGGATCGGACGGCTGGAGCTCGGCAAGAAGCTGATAATTTTCGCACTCCTTTTGAAAGTCCAACAGGGTTGCGTAGTAAGCCGCCATGATCCGAAGCCGCTCAGGTTCCGAAGCGCGATCGGCCAGCTTGGCTGCCTGACGGATCTCTTCGGCGCCACGATCATATTGGTTCAAATAGTCGTAGCTTTGGCCGAGGTATTCATGGGCCACGGCAAAATTAGGATCAAGTTCCAACGCTTTGGTGAACATCAGGACGGCCTGCGAAGGGTCCCCCTTATAAAGGCTGTCCTTTCCGGTGGTGAAGTAGCGCACTGCGTCTAGGGAGGACGAACTGACCTGTGCCAGCGGAGCGGAATTTTCTTTCAGGGATTGTAGAGATTCGCCAAGTTTGCTTCGAACTGTCTGTGCAATCTCGTCTACTTTTTTCGGAATTTCATCGGCGCTCGAAACGGTTTCGCTGTCGGTGACGATGTCAGATCCGGAAGGAGATTCAATGCGAACCACAAGATTATAGGTATGCCCGAAGCGTGCGATCGAGCCAATCAAGAATGCCTTCAGGCCTTCGCGCACGCAAATTTCGCGTCCTGTATTCTCATCAATTCGCTGACCCGGAGGTGATCCCATACGCTGGAGGACGTCAACCAGGCGGCTGGCGGGATATACCTGCAACACTTGCGACTGTTCAAGACTGGAAGTAAACATTTCGCGCAGTGTGTTGTCGAAAACCGGCTCGCCAGTTTTATTTTCGAAATCCCCGACAAGGAGCATGGGACGTGAACCGTTGGCCGGGCGCAACTGCAACCTGCGCGAAACCAGCCATGCGGCGATGGCAAACACGAGGATTCCGGCGATGGGTATCGCGATACGAAGCATTCGGCGCAACCGCCGCCGTGAAGCCTGCTGAACTGCAATCGGCACGGTAGCAGTGTGCAGCCGCTCCAGATCTGAAGCTAATTCCCTGGCAGACTGGTAGCGCAACTTCGGGTCTTTCTCCAGGGCCTTGAGGGTCACGGCTTGCAGCGCGGGACTCACACTTCGATTCAAGGTTGAAGGAGGCGCGGGTGTGTGGTTCAGGATCGCATTAATAAGAAGAGGTCCAAACTCCTGCGGATGCGGGCGCTTCCCCGTTTCCATTTCGTAGAGCACCGATCCCGCCGCATAGATATCCACCCGCGCGTCAATGTTCTCTCCTCGCAGTTGTTCAGGGGCCATATAAGCGAGAGTGCCCTTCGCCAAGCCGGTACCCGTCATGCTCATGGTTACGTCCAAGGGATCGGCCGTCAAAAGTTTTGCCAGCCCGAAGTCGAGAATTTTTACCCTGCCCTCAGCGGTCAAACCAAGATTGCCGGGCTTGAGATCCCGATGCAAAATTCCCTGATGATGAGCGGCCGCCAAGCCTTCGGCTATCTGAATTCCATACTTTATGACTTGGCCGGGAGGTAGGGGGCCGGCGCGCAGTTTGTCGGCAAGGGTTTGTCCGCTTAACAATTCCATGACCAGGAAATCGGTGGTGCCCTCGCAATCGAAATCAAAGACAGTCGCGACATTCGGATGGTTCAGCCGGGCGAGTGCAAGGGCTTCCTGCTTAAAGCGCTTGCGCGTGTCTTCATCAGCCAGGCTTCCGGGAGGAAGAATCTTTACCGCGACATCGCGATTGAGGCGTTCGTCTGTCGCGCGATACACGACACCCATGCCGCCGGCTCCTATTTGCTCCAGCAGACGATAGTGCCCAAACACTTCTCCGGCTAGAGGGTCGTGAGACATGGTTGGGAGCGATGGTAGTTTGCAGGGTGGGCTAAGTCAATTTGGGCCCAGAGGTCCAATTCAGTTGACCACGAAGGACACTAAGGTACACGAAGGAATGACGATTCTGGTGCTTCCGATATTTTGGTGGTTTCTTGCGGTTGAATCGGACTGTTTAGGGACGACGGCTGCCTTCGCTGCCAGAATGGTTTGTCGCTCCAGCGTTCCTCCGCTCCATACCAATAATTAAGGTGGTGTTGATAAGCCGAATAGATTTGATTCAAGGTCTGCAAATATTCCGGGCGCACGTCTTTCGCGCCTGACAAATGCCGGTCTACTGCTTCTGCGACGGCCAATCCTGTGAAGAGGGCATTAAGTAATCCCTGGGACGATAGCGGATCAAAACTGAAAGCGGCATCCCCCGCCGCGAACCATGCGGGACCGGCAAATGGCTGAAGGATGGCACTGTGCGCGGCGGCGAATCCGCTGTGCTCCGCGATGAAGCCGGATTCAGACAACATCGCACCCAATTCATCCGTGGTTGCGGCACGTTGCAAGAGCTTCTTCGAATCAGCGACCGCCCGCGCTGTGGGCAGATCGGAATCGGTGTGGAAGGCGAACACGCGACGATCATCGGGCAGAGGCGCGGAGTACCACCATCCGTCCTCGACGGCTTCCACATAAGTGAATCCGGCGCCGCGATGGATCGGGTGGGCTCTTCCCGACACCCAACTACATACGAGCTTGTCCGCCATTTTGCGGCGCGCGCCTAGAGAACGCGCCACGGGACTCGCACGTCCTCCAGCATCAATCACTACACGTGCGATCAGTTCGATGGTGCCATCGTCCGCTCCAACTTCTGTATGCCAATTTTGTCCGTCCCAATTAATGGAATTTAGATGGCCCGGCGCGATGAACATCGCGCCGCGATCTACCGCGATGGCGCGAAGCCACATGTCGAATTGCGCCCGATCAATATGCCAGCCATGGCCATCCGGATCGCGCAGGAAATCTGTTTCGATAAGTCGAGATGAACCCCAGACCGACCGGTTGCCATAACATGGTGAAGGTTTCTGAATGTGGAATGATTCCCAGAGACCCATGTCTCCGAAGATGCGGCGCGCAGCGGGAGGTAATGATTCGCCGATCCTCGGCGTGGGTCGCGGCTGTTTATCAATCAGCAAAACCGTGCGCGTGGGTGCGAGATTCAGGGCGGCGATTGCACCGGCAGGTCCAGCGCCGACGATTAATACATCAACCTCTCGGACTCCAGACTCTGACGCGCACAGCTTTGAAAGGGTGGGGCTTCTAGCCCCACCGTCGGTGATATCCTGCGATTTACGGCGCGTCTGAAGACGCGCCCTTTCAAACTTCTCTAAAACGGACATTTTCGCAACCTGTTTCAGTCGGACTGTGTTGTGCGTGGATGCCTTCTAGTCGTAACGCTTGAGTCCATGTGGAAACCGGCGCACCTTCTCGATGCCGCTCAAATCAATTTCATCTGACGCGTTCGGCGAACCCACTTCGGCAGCGAGCCGGTTCACCGTCGGCTGCGGCAAATTTTCGACTTCGAGAGTCGGCGGAAAATTCGGATCGTCCGGGCCGGGACGGCCCTCGACGACGCCCATCTCCCAAAAATTATCAATCATGTTATTGATTTGCGAAGTGTAAACACCGCTGCCCAACGGCCGCGACCACGAGGTCCTTTGAGCGAATGCCGTCAACCGGTCCGCGAGCGGACGCTGGGCGTCCATCACAATGTTGTAATTCGCCTGGGTAAGGATTTGGTTGGGAACTCGCGCCGGCCAGAATGTCGGAAGATAAGGATCGTACTTTCTGGTGTATCCAGACCGGCAGCTGGCAGTGTCAGTCTGCCATGGAAGCGCCATCCAACGAGTAATTCCGCCCGATACCTGCGGTCCCAGTGGACCATACGGAAGCAGGCCCATCATTTCGCTTGGATTCATTACCGCTCCATATTGCGGCTCAACAAAACCTTCCGGCGCGTGTGCAATGCGAAACGGGGCCATATATAGACTCGGCTGCCGCATGGGCCATGTCATCTCGCATCCGGGATGGAAAGCGTCGGCGAGGCAAAATTCCAGCGACGCGCGGTCGAGCATATCGCCCCGCTGCGCAAGCGGAACATCGTTGATGCTCAGTGGTTGTACTGGCACGTAGTCCGAATCGAAATTACCGTTTGCCCACTGTTGCAGCAATTCCAGTTGAGTGTCGCTGAGAGCGGAATTCTGTCGCGGAGAATGAGTCGCCGGAACATTCATCGCATCGCCGTACTGCCATGGCCAAGGCTTTGGCGACCACGAATCCACTGCGAAGTTGCGAAACTGATTGGCGATGGTTCGCCGCATCTCTTCATCATTCGGATTGTTCTGGCTGAACCTGGCGAGCGCCTCGGCCGTCGCATAATTATTCGGACCGCCCCATCCAAACGCTGCCGCGAAGCCCGCATTTACCCATTGCAGGCGAGACAGCCGTTCGAAGATTGGCCGAATGTCAGTGTTGAACGACGGCCGTGTCACAGCAGGCAGCATCTTCGCTTGGATTGCAGTGTCGCGCATTAAATCCCACATGGTGCGAACTGATTTTTGCGAGGGGGCGTAATTGGGAGGCGCGACTACAATCCATGCGGGATCAACCTTCAGCGCTTTTCCCTGAAAGTTGACCGTCGCGGTGACTGGGCCGTCGGAAGTATCGTCGTACCAGCCTTCGTTATTGGCGAAGGTCAAGGCGAGACTTCCATTGTATGAGGCCGATTTGCCTCTGCCCCCGAATACGAGAAGGTGTCCTTGATCGTCGGTCCGAAGTTCGCCGAGGTAAACCGGAATGCCCATGAATTTTCCGGTATCGAATGCATAGCGCGCACCTTGGGTGTTCGTCCCGGTTATTTGGCGGCTACCCGGATTAATCACCAGCCCATCCCGATCCGAAACCGCGACATTGCGCATGTAGGAGTGCGGCGCTGAATCCACCTCGGGAATATCCAGCGCAATCTGAAACTGGTACCACGCGGCTTTCTTATTGGCGAGATGAACGCTCCACGTGATGTCAGCATTGGAAGGAGTGAGTTCCGCGACGATCACTCCCTGGGCATCCAGCCCGTAGACGCGAAAGCGCGGAACTTGGCGCTTCAATCTCCCCTTTGCATCCCGATAAAACCCAGGCTCGTGAGGTGGAGTGTCCGTTACTTCCGGGCCAAGGAAATATCCATCGGGACTATTCCCCAAACGCGCCACACCAATAGAAGGATGAATTGCAGCACGCACGATCGGGTTCAACTGCTGAGGGACTTCTGTGATTACCGGCCCGGAGTGGTCGTTCGCAGAATTCATTTGATTGTCCGGGCGACTTGCCGTCGAAGCGAAAGTCTAACCTACGGATAGCAGTTCTGGAAATGGACGATTATTCTGACCGGCGCCCCCCACACGTCACGCCCATGGGATCACAGAGATTACAACATCCGCGCAAATAGCAAAGGCATTGGAACCGCTGGCCAGGCGCTTCGCGCTGTTTGGTCTGCGGATTGTCGGAACGGGGATTCTTGCAGCGCTTGCCCAGTTGCCACGTCAGCTTGCTACGGAGTGGGCGAGGCCTACCGCCGGAAAACCAGCTTTGACAGAAGCCAGCACAGGCAAGCCGGTTTTACGGGGATCACGCCACGGAAATTCCCGGAACCGTCCGCAGCAATTCCGGAATGCTCGTGGCTGTTCAGCCGTGAGTTTTTTCGTACGCGCCTTGCCTCCTTTTAATCCGCCAGGGGTGCCCCGTTAAATTGCTACCGCGCGCATAATTAGTTTTTACTAGTCATGTGACTAGTCAGTATAATTTTCTTCCTCAACAAGGTGACTGTATGACTTCATAGCAAGTGCAAGATGCGAAGGCTCGATTCAGTGAATTCTTGGATGCCACCATTAACAAAGGGTCCCAGATGGTTACCCGCCGGGGAATTGAAACTGCCGTCTTTGTGCCGATTGAGGAGTGGAAGCGATTGCAAAAGGCAGTCCGTCCGACTCTCAACCGCGATTTTGCACGCATAGTCTCGGTCGCGTGCTACCCCAAATGATTAGCTCATAATGGCAGCATTCGGAAAAAGTGGGACCAGTTAGTATGTCGAAAGTGGACAACGGAACCGGACCCTATGAGATTACTGTTTATTCCACTTGCAGTGATCCTGACGGGCTGCACTGCAATCAAGGCGGGTCAGCAATCCTCGCCCAATCTCACGGGCGACTGGCAAGTAACATTGTCAGAGTCTCAAGCCGGTATTGTTTCTGCTTCTTACGGTCATAATGTTTACCCGAATACTGTCATTGACCTCTCTCTCATTCAAAGCGGCAGCGCGTTGTCCGTCAGTAAGACAATGATTGCCAGTGCAGGATGCGGGCAATCGGATTCCCAAACATGGTGGGAAATCTTCGGATGGAACCAGGACGATCTGAGCGGGGTTAGTGGGATCGTTCAAGGCAATTTGGTTGCTTTGACGATGAAGGAAAGCGACAGCACAGGGGATGCAAGTGCTCAACTGTCTTTTACAGGCTCCTTCTCTCAAGACGGTAAGACTGGCAGCGGAACTCTCTCTGACGGCTGCACGGGTGAACAAACGGTAGAATGGTCGGCTGTACGCGTTAATAGCTTTCCCGATTAACTCGCTGGTCCGCATGGTGGGTACCCACTCACTAAATCGAACTCGCAGAATGCGTCATGAAGAGATAACGGAAGGTGAGATTAATCGGGGAATCGATCTCTCTCGATCCGATCAATTTGCAGTGGCGATTTATCGCCAACTGACGTGGGGAGATGCAGCGCGATGCAGAATATTCGATAATCCCTGAATGGAAGCCAACGGATTACCCTCCCGCACCTCGATCCTGACCGCTGCGGCGCGTGCATTTGGGTCGCGCGAGCCTGATGCCAGCGTGCGCAATCCCGACTGGGTCGCGGACCGGTTGATCGGACCGGCTGAGTTGTCTCTGATAGCCGACCATCCTCTCAGCAAAGCTCTGGACCAGGATTTTCAGGAAGCCATTAACGATCCCGATGTCTTCGGCTTTACGTGGCTAATGCTGGTGCGGACGCGATTCATTGATGAACTGATGGAACGCGCCGTCCGCAGCGGGGCGACGCAGTTGGTGATTCTGGGCGCCGGATTCGATACGCGCGCCCATCGCTTCGCCGAACTGTTGAAGGACACCGCCATCGTAGAGATTGATTACGGCACCACACAGGAATACAAAAAGCGGCGCGTAGAAGTGGCCTTAGGCGGCGCGCCCGCCAACGTGGTATATGCCCCGATCGATTTCGCGCGAGAAAATCTTGGCGAAGTGCTGCGCCGTGCCGGTTTCGAGCCTCGACGCAAAACTTATTACATTTGCGAGGGTGTCAGCATGTATGTCCCGGAAGAAGGGATGAAGCAAACCCTGCGCGCGATCGCTGCGGAATCTGCTCCGGGCAGCGTGCTGCTGCTGGAGTACCTCAACCGGAGTGGTCTCGAAATGGCGAAGAAATATCCCATGAAGATGATCAAGAATGCCTTCGATTGGGGAGAGCCATTCGTGTTTGGCGTGCCCGATGGACGGGACCGGGAGTTTTTCCTCGAAGCCGGCTTGGAACTAGGCGAGACTCTGAAGATCGGGAGCCCCGAATCGGTGAAACGGTACGCCACACGCCTTGATGGGAGCTACTACGGCGCACACTTGGAGAAAGTATTTGAGCAGCAGCGCGAAGCCGCCCTGAATGCCATGGACGATGCAGGTCGCCAGCAAGCCGCCCAGGCCGCGGCTACGTCGGGTTACTGGCTGGCCGAGTTGGCCGTCCCGCAGAGCGCCGGATAGAGAAACATTACTACGAAGCCTTTTGGGCTTCTCGCCGCTTCCGATGGCGTCCTAGGCAAGGGCCATATTCAGATTCTCAATTGCCTCGTCGATTTCGGCAGTGCTCTTGTAGCCGACGGTCACGCAATCAACCCCGGCATTCCGGAACGCGAACTTCATCGCTTTCTGCCGGTCCTCACGGTTGAATGTCCCTTCGCCTATGAGCTTCATGGAAACTAAGCCCATTCCTTCCCTGTGAACTTCCTTTACGTGCTCGACAACTTCGGGGACATTCCCCAATCCTTGGGTAGCGTAATCCTCGGCGTCCATGCTCTTGCCTTTGTGATTTACCCGAATCATGGCGATGTCGAGCCACTTATTCCCTGGGACCCGTCGCAGCGCCGGCAGACCATGGACCGACGCACCGTGACTCACGATAGCCTTCCTCGATTCGGCTTCGAGAATCGCGTCCTCCCATCGGCGGGTGTCAGTTGGCCATGTCGCGGTATGTTGCCAGTGCAGTAACATGATGTCGAAATACTCCGTGTTCGCCAGCTCGCGCAACTCGTCGAATTTCTGTTGCGGACTCACACCATCACGAGTGGTCACCTTGGACATCAGTTGATAACTCTCTCGCGGAATGCCCTTCAAGGCGATGCCCAGCATCTTGTGCATCTCGCCGTAAGATTCGGCGGTCTCAAAGAAGCGAATGCCGCGATCGTAAGCGTAGCGCACTAGCCGCGTGAATCCGTCCTGCCCGAGATCGCGCTGCACCTGGCCGCTGAAGGTTCCTGTGCCAAAAGCCAGCCGCGTTACTTTCACTCCAGACCTTCCCAGCGTTACGGAGTCAGTCGCCGTTCTCTTTTTGCTGCGCAATCAGCCCGAGGCTTCCACTGGCCGCAAGCGTTCCCGCCGCAACTCCAGTTTTCAGGAATTCACGCCTGGTGAAATTGGACATTTAACACCTCCATGAAGCCGATGAGCCGAATGTTACCAGAACTTGTGAGAAGACTTCGGCGTCGCGTCTTGGAGTCGGAAGCGATTAGACACCGCTCGCTCCCTACTTCACATTCGATGTTCGGACGTAACTAATTTCAATGGCGCAGCAGCCGAGGGTGGTCCGGTCAAGTCTTCAGCGAGTTTGTCGCGACGTTTGGATTGATGGTCGTGATATGGGGATGTTCGCTGCGGCCAATGCCTTTCCATTCGCAGCTCATGTCGTCAACACTATCTTGGAATCAAATATGATCCGGGAATGTTCTCGTCCAGCGTTGTCAAGACCGCGCCCTTCGAGGGCGCGAGTCTGCTTAGGTGCCCATCAGTAATTTGCTTAGGCGCTCGGACCCAACCGGGAAGATGAGAAACATCGTGTTCGTCGGGGATAAAGTCGAGGCGGAAGGTGGGCCCCTCCTTTAGGCGCAGCAAGAGTGTGCGCGCTTGAGCGACGGTAAATTCATAGGCTGGGGCTTGCGCTAGCACGCGTAGAAATCCAAGTTCGGTGATTGAGCAACTCGCCAACTGCGCTGAACTATTCGATTGAAGCCAGGAAGCAACGCGAGAGTGGAATTCGTGATTAATGAATCCAAGAGCGACCAGCGCATTCACGTCCAGTAAGTAGATCACGGGAAGTTTGCCAGGATTTCTTCAACTTCCTTGCTGCTTAACGTTGGAGCCTTAGGTCCCGCGCTCAGAGCCGGCAGCCCAGTAACCGGGTCAGTCACAAGTCTTGCTCGATGAGGCCGTTTCTTGCGCGGGGTCAATACAATACTTCCATCCTCGATATCAACGTCCAACGGATCGCCTGCACGAATATCGAGGCGGCGCCGAAGCGGCCCCGGCAGAACGACTTGCCCTTTCGTGGAAACCTTGGTCTGCATGGTAAGACAATCTTACCACAATTTCTTCTTTCCCGTATTGGCGAGGCTGGCAGAAACTTGTTCCCATAAGGAATAACCCTCCTAAAACTGCTCGCGCCGAACAACTGTCACTGGCCCCAGCAGGCCGGAGGGTAGCAACGGTGAATCGGCTTTGTAAGGCTTCACATCGGCAAATGTGAATTTCGTGGCTCCCGGCTGTTCGTCTCCGATCAGCCGATTTACCCACGCGTTTACGACTTTGATCGTGATTTCGTTTGCCCCGGGTTTGAGAGCAGAGGTCACATCCACACGATAAGGCGCGTGCCAAGTCTCGCCTACCTGTTTACCGTTAACACTCACAACCGCTAAGTTCTTCACATCACCGAGGTCAAGCCAGAGATCGAGCTCCCTTTGTGAACCAGTTGGAAGAGGCTTGCAACGTCCTGGCGTATGTTCCCACTCCCGAAAAGTACTTCACGCCCTGATCGGCGCTTTGGCTCCAGTCGGAAAGTTGATCCATCGTAACTGCCGCGGGCGCTCCGCGGCCGGGTTGGAAACTGACATTCCACGGACCGCTCATGGTAGCCAACGTAGTCTCGGTCACTTGCGGAACTGCAAGCGAAGTTTCGAATGTCGGTTTACGAAACACCACAAAAACTGTGCCCCAAGGTTCAAGACGGAGTGGCACCGTCGTGCGGCCGTCTGCCATCTTAAACGAGGCGGCCTCTGTCGTTGCCGTCTCCGCACGCCACAACTCAGGCTCGTAGCCCGCCACCCGGAACGTGGCATCAGTGGACTCCTCGCGGTCGCTGCGGTTATCCACGAAGTAGATGTCACCATGATCCACCTTGCGGTGCGCGAATTCCAAGTCGGAATTGTTATCAGGTCTTCGGAGTAGTCAAAGTCCGGTTGGAGGTGCAGAGCGCTGAAGACTTCGCCCAGATTCTGCCCTGCATACACCGTGCCCTTGCCCACCTGGTGTACGCCAGTGCCGTCGCCGAACAGCTCCAATGAGAGCTTCTTGAACTCATCCTGATCATCGGCCAGGCTCGGATCATCCGTCGGCTTCGGGCCCGCTACAACTGCGCCTTCTTCCACGAGCATGTGAATCGCTCGCAGTACCGGCAGGGACATGTGCTGGCTGTATGGATCCAAACCCAGAACCCTATATTGCATCCCGCTCTTGGTCTCAATGCTGCCGTTGTTAACACTTAATTCATGGATCAGAGCGTCCGCGTTGATGTAGTCAAAACCGTAACCGGCCGGAATATCGGGGGCCTTGTATGGCAAATATGGCTGTCAGGTTTGAATCTTCGCCATAGAAGTACACCAGGTCCGCAGCAAAATGCCCTTGCTGCAACAGGTAACTCGATCGCGCCAGGTAGTCGATCCAGGGAGCGGATTGCTCCGCCCAAGTCTCATTGCGGTTGAACCATTGCCCGTAAGGCCCAAGCGTCAGCCCGGGAGCCTTACCCAATCAAGCGGCTGGTGCGCGGATTCGTGAATCACAAAGCGATTGATTCCGTTCAACAACTCCTGGTCGGCGGTTGGTTTCAGACGTGGCAGGTGACCACGCCCAAGGTGCGGCTGATGCCGTCATAGATTCCGCGGCCGCGATGTTCTGCCCATAAATATGAGCCACAGATGCTGATTCGCGATCATCGGCGTTGTAACCGTACTGCACCTTATTCACCCCAGGAGCCTGCGTCCACATTGCGCTCATCGGCACTTCATTGAACTTTTTCACTTCCATGCCGTCAGCGACAAAGGCACGGCCGCTTTCGTGCGACTCCCCGTAATGTCCCATGCCGCGCTCATGCAGCGTCTCTTCCAGTTGTCCATAATGCTCATTGGCAATCAGGTCGGCGATGGTCTTGCGGAAATCCCACAGGAAGCGATCGCTGGCCTCGGCGCTCTCCACGATTCGCCCGGTCAAGACCGGCAGCCAGGGGTCGCATCATAGCCGCGCAGCCTTTTGAATTGCGCTAGCATGTTATCGGTCCAGTTCTGTGAGCCGGCTTCCCAGCTGTCATTGATCACGTACTGAATGCCTTTCTTCCCCATCTTCGTCAGCGCCGACCGTTTCCTTGTAACTGTCAAGATACTTCTCGAAATAGTCCTTCACAAAGCGATGGTCGAGCTTGTCTACTTCTAGTCCGGTAGCCTCCGGCGTTGCCGGATGATTCGTGATTCCGAGCAGTGAGTAGCCGATACGCAAGAACCACCCAGTTGCCTTCCGGCGGCGTCCAATCGAGAGTTCCATCCGGCTGCATTTTCGACGTGAGGTCAACCACGTCCGACTTCTTGATCACAAGCGATGGCATCGACTTCCGGAGTCGCGAACTGATACAGATCCGGCTCAGGACAAATGCTGCTTTTTCCTCAAAGTGATTTACGCGCGCGTCGGAGTGAAGCACGAATTCCGCAATCTCGTAGGACGTTGGCGCGGATGGCAGCTGGCCAAAAAAAGCGGGGTCACATTCCCTCCGCCCATGCCGGAACCGGGGGGGGCAGGTTGCGTTGAAGGTCACACGGAAATACTTTGCCGTGACTGGGGGCGAAAGATATCGTATTTTCGGGCGCGGCACCGCTCCTGAGGTCGAGTATTTTTCGGAAGTTTTGTCCATCGTCGCTCGCCTCGAGAGTCTTCTCGGGAGCAGCAATTCCAGTACACCAGCCGCTCGACTGAGGTCATGGGTCTTTGAACACATAGGTCACACCGCGAACCGTGTGCGGCGAAGGGTATTCGAACTGGATCCACGACTCAGAACCCAGTGCGGGAATCGGCAAGTGGTCGTCTTCGTCCAGATCTCCGTCGCTCAACATGGCCGCATCCAGCCCTCACCGCTGGAAGTGATCTCTCGACCTGAGCTTGTCATTTCTGCCCGGCTCGGCTGTGGGGGCGCGGAAGGCTACAACCACGGCATCTCGATAAAACTCTGCAGAGGGTGCAGTAGGCGAACGCCGGGATTCTCTTCGCCAAACCGATGTTCTGGAATGGCCCGGTATTGCTCGGAGGGTGAGAAAGCTTCGCTCGTGAACGGCTTTCCCCCTTCAACGACGGTTTCGCTCCATACATACTTCTTCATGCCCTGTGGCGGCAGCACCCAGGGTCCGCCGGTTTCACTCCAACCCGGCGAACCGGCAATGGCGATTTCCATGCCGAACTGGTCGCCCAAGCGGATCGGCATACTGGAACGCATCTTTCCACTCGGGTGTCATATAGCCGAGGCGCTTCTCGACAACCTGCGGCGTCCCGAGGTCCGCATCAAAATTTTGGAAGCCCGCGATTCCAACGCGATGCATCCATTCCGAGATCGAGCTTAATGCCTTCCTTGGTGATATTGCCATTCATCCAATGCCACCACACCCGTGGCCGGGCAGAACTGGGTGGATTTTCGAAACCTTGCCACAGCGGGTTCCCGGGACTCTGTGCAACAACGGCCCCCGCGAGGCAGTAAAAAATCACCGCAGCCGTAGTGAATAGCTTCCATACTTTCGGCATGAACAAAGATCTCCGAGGACTTCGATTCCGGCGACGGACAGCTTCTCTACTCAGATCAAATTTGATTATGAATTCGATGGCGTACCGCATGCGAGGCACTTTTACACAGAATGAGAGTGCATGTCACGAGTTTAGTGTTCTGCGGCGCTTTTAGGTCAGGCCGTCTTTCAGTCCTCTAACGACATGTGTGCAGTATGAGACATAAATCAACCGGTTGAAGGTGCATAATCATGGCTGCCGCGATTCCGCACGCGGACACTCTGAACTTGGAGGACTACGACATGCAACGGGGATTTCGCTACCTTGCTTCCTTTTTACTCGCTGCCGCTCTCGCTTCGCCGCTGGCCATTGCCCAGCAAGATGACCAGCACCGACAAGACCAGGACAATCGAAGCACGGACAATCAACATCGAGTCTACGATAAAGGCCACAAGGATTATCACAACTGGGACGACAACGAAAACCGCGCATGGGAACAGTTCCTTGCAGAAAACCACAAGAGCTCGCACGAATTCTCGAAGGCGAACAAGAAGGAGCAGGCGCAATATTGGGATTGGCGCCATGCTCATCCAGATAAGAATTAGCAAGCCACAACGTCTGGTGAGAAAGCGTAGGACGCGAGAAGTGCGTCGCGTCCTTATCGCTGAGGAAAGAACTGTCAAAGTGGCGGCCTCTTGTTTAGTTCAGGCAACCACAAACGCGAGAATCGAGGCTCCGCCAGCGAACTGAAATCTGCAACTCGCACTGCTACTTAAGTCGGATGCAATTGTTAATCGCAACCTGTATCATGCGCAAGCAAACTTAGCGTTTGTAAGGATGCTATGCGACGAATTGTTCGATATCTGCTGATTTCTATTGCTTGCGCCCTCTCGTGCTCGTCAGCCGTCTACGCGGCGGCATCTCCGAGCATGATTCACCCCGACAAACGCCGCATTAGTTTTAACGACGATTGGCGGTTCTTCAAGGGCGATTCCGACGGGGCCGAACAGCCCGGCTTTGACGATTCCAAGTGGGCTCAAGTGAGATTGCCTCACGATTGGGCCATCGAAGGTCCCTTCGATCGAAATTTGAATCCCCATACTGGTGCTCTGCCGATTTCGGGGACAGGGTGGTATCGAAAGACATTCACATTTCCGGCGGCCTTTAGCGGCCGCTACGTCACTGTGGAATTTGACGGGGCCATGTCCAACTCACGCGTGTGGCTCAATGGTCACGAATTGGGCGGGCGGCCATACGGATACATCGGCTTCGCCTTCGATCTCACCCCTCTACTCTTGCTCAACGGCCAGCAAAACGTGTTGGCGGTTCGATTGTCCCCGGAAGACCGGTCATCCCGCTGGTACCCAGGAGCAGGCATTTACCGGAACGTTTGGCTTGGCGTGACCGGTCCGGTTCACGTGGCGCGCTGGGGTACGTACGTTACAACACCCAAGATTTCGGACAAAGACGCCGAAGTGGTTGTGACTACCAGTGTGCAGAGCCACTTGAACCAGGCTGACAAATTCAGACTTCGCACCTCAATCGTGAATTCTGCCGGAGAAGTGGTGAGTCACGCCGATAAAGCGATCCCCATTGACGGCAACAGCACGCAAACTATCGCGACCAGCCTGAACCTATCCCGACCCCATCGCTGGGATGTGGACGACCCCTATCTCTACACAGTCGCTCAGCGAAGTCATCAGCGGCCATGAGGTGGTGGACAAATACACTACACCGTTTGGAATTCGCACCGTCGTTTTCGACAAAGAAAAAGGTTTGCTGCTTAACGGGAGATACAGGAAGATCCACGGAGTATGTCTTCATCACGACTTAGGCGCGCTCGGCGCCGCGGTAAACCGCCGTGCCACCGAACGGCAATTGCAGATATTGAAGGAAGCAGGGGTGAATGCCATCCGGACCAGTCACAATCCGCCTTCGCCGGAGTTGCTCGAATATTGCGATCGCCTGGGATTGCTTGTAATGGACGAGGCATTCGATATGTGGCGAATTCCGAAGGTACCGAATGGTTACAGCAAGTATTTTGACGAATGGTCGGAGCGGGACGTTCGCGATATGGTCCGTCGCGACCGCAATCATCCCAGCATAATTTTGTGGAGCATTGGAAATGAAATCCCTGAGCAACAACAGCCCGACGGATGGAAAGAAGCGAAGCGGCTCGTCGGATTTTTCCATGAAGAGGATCCGACTCGTCCCACAACCTCGGCCTTCAATAACTGGGACGACGCGATCAAGAATAAATTAGCCGACCAGGTAGATATTCCCGGATTCAACTACAAGCCGATGCGCTACGAGCAAATTATGAAAGAGCACCCGGAGTGGGTCATCTACGGATCGGAAACCGCATCCTGCGTCAGTTCGCGTGGCACCTATCATTTGCCTCTCATTAAATATGAGAAGGACCCTTCGCTCGAGATCAGCAGCTACGACATCATCGCTCCGCCCTGGGCGTATTGTCCCGATGTCGAATTTCTCTACCAGGATCGTTTCCCGAATGTTCTGGGCGAATTCGTTTGGACCGGATTCGATTACCTCGGCGAACCGACTCCTTACTTTGGTTGGAATGGCGACAATAGCCACGACTGGCCGGCCCGCAGCTCTTATTTCGGCATGGTGGATCTAGCCGGATTTCCGAAGGATCGCTTCTACCTCTATCAAAGCGTTTGGACAACGAAACCCATGGTGCACATCCTGCCGCACTGGAACTGGGCTGGCAGAGAAGGCCAAGACATTCCGGTGATGGTGTACTCCAACGCGGACGAAGTGGAACTGTTTCTGAACGGTCACTCTCTGGGACGCAAGGCAAAGTACTCAGATCCGGTGGAGCTACCGGTGGGCCCTAACGTGAGTCCTGATCGAAAGTTCTTAAGCAAATACCGGCGAATGTGGGAAGTTCCTTTCCAGCCGGGGGCGCTGAAAGCCATCGCTTACCAAAATGGCGAGCAGGTGGCCGAGGAAGAAATGCGAACCGCCGATGTTCCCGCGAGAATCAAGCTGCTTCCCGATCGCAGCGTCATTCAGGCTGACGGCGACGATCTTTCCTTTATTACAGTGCGTGTTGAGGATAAGGATGGGACTCTGTGCCCGCTGGCCGATAATCTGGTTCATTTCACTGTAACCGGCGCCGCGAAGATTGAAGCCGTGGACAATGGCAATCCCGCCACCGTAGAACCATTTCACGCGGACCATCGCAAGGCGTTTAACGGTTTGGCATTGTTGATCGTGCGTTCCCAGCCGGGCCAATCAGGAAAAATACAGGTTATTGCGAAATCCGAAGGATTAGCTCAAGACGAAGCCGAGATCAGCGCGCAGACAGTCGCACAAGACACACAGAAAAAGGAATCAAACCAAACGGTGCCATGATCTTTCCCGCTGGGGCTGAGCGGGCATCAAGAGAAATATTTAATTAGTACTTCCACATCCTAATTTCGTTTGCGCCGCGCTCGAAATGAACTTCGTCCATGAGTTGGCGGATCAGGTAAACCCCGCGGCCGTGATCGGCATGTAGATTCTCACCGCGCTTTGGATCGGAAATTAGATCCGGACGGAACCCCGGTCCAGGATCGGTCACGGTAATTACGATTCGGCCCTGCGGATCCGACTTCATCTGGCACCGGACCTGCTTCGACGGGTCATTACCGCATCCGTGCACAACTGCATTGGCCAAAGCCTCTTGAACTGCCAACACCACCTCAAATCGTTTCTGCTCAGGGATTCCCTGCTGGTCCAGGATTTCAGATATGGAATCCACGACAGCCGCGATCGCTTCGGAATCCGCGGGCATGCTGCGGTCGAGCAATTCAGTGAGTGCCGCGTTTTCAGGGCCACTGCTAAACTCTGCCGGCATGAAAGCTCATTTCGTCTTCGAATCCGACGACTGGAATTTAAACAAAAGACTGTATCGCGGCTTCATCATTGTCGTAAATCTCAAAAAGGTTGAGTACGCCCACCATGCGCAAAGTCTGCACAGCAAATTTGGAGGGCTCTGCGAGCTTAATGTTCCCGCCACGCTGCTTGGCAGAAACCAGAAACCTTACCAGCAGGCCAATCCCGCTGGAATCAATCATGGGAACTTCTGCGAGATTGATAAGAAGCCGAGTATCTCCGCTGCCGAGTGCATTCTCAATGGTTTGCCGCAAGCTGTCCACGGCCGCGCCCATTCTGAGAGGCCCTCGGAGCCGAACTACCTGCACCTGCGAATGCCTGCGGACGTTTATGTCCAAACCAATCCTCCGCCTAGATCCCGCCAGCCATGAGTCAATGAAGTGGCAATTCAGAGAGCGTCCCAAGTTACGTGAATCGGCCGAGTCTTTGCAAGCGCGTCTGGCGCGACCGTGTTATGAAGCTTTTGTCTGGGGTGAGCCAATCCCAAGCTCGAAGACGCGCACACCGAAACAATTACTTTTCAATGTCGAAGTAAATCTTTGTAGTGGCGCGGTACTTGGCTATCTTCTTGCCATCCAGTTCCATTTCTAGTTCTGCCACTCGCGCCCACCGCAAGCCTCGAACAGTTTTTGCGGCTTCGACTACCGCGTTTTCCGCAGCCTTGGCAAAACTCTCTTTCGAAGTTCCCACTACCTCAATAACTTTTTGTGTCATTCCGGTTCTCCTGTGACTTCTCAGTGTGGATTGTACTGCTGTCTGCCATGATTCAATGCGCGTTTCGTGTTACGCGCAGCAAAACTTGATTGATCGGACAACATCCGCTATCAGCACTGCCCTCAGCAGCCAATCAAATAATCTTCGACTTTCCCTGGCACGATTGTCATACATTGTTACACTACTCGGCGGCTTCCAATACGCAGACTATTCGGACTAATTTATGAGGGCAAAACCCACACTCCTCGCGGAAGTCCTGGCAGAGTTTCTCGGAACTTTTGTATTGATTGCCTTTGGCGTTGGAGTCGTAGCGATGGTGGTTTTGTTCCCTTCCAGCAGCGCCGGAGAAACTGTTCATGGCGGCTATACCAACATCACGCTCGGTTGGGGTTTGGGCGTAACCATGGGAATTTATGTTGCCGGAGCTATTTCAGGTGCGCACCTGAATCCCGCGGTGACATTGACCCTCGCGGTATTCAAGGGCTTTCCCTGGCGGAAGGTAGTGCCTTATTCCCTCGCCCAAACGGCGGGAGCTTTTGTGGCGGCAGCCTTAGTATACAAAGACTACGTGCCGGCCTTCCGGCTGGCAGATCCACAACTTGTTCATACGGCCGGCGTGTTCACGACTTTCCCGGCTTTTCCCGCCGTGTTACAGGCGGGCTTCTTAGACCAGATGATTGGCACAGCTTTGCTACTGCTCCTTATTTTTGCCATTACAGACGAATTTAATTCGCCTCCGGGACCGAGCCTAACCCCGCTGATGATCGGACTGGTAGTGGTGGCGATTGGTATGAGCTTCGGCGGGATGCATGGTTATGCAATTAATCCGGCTCGCGATTTCGGTCCGCGACTCTTCACGGTGGTGGCAGGCTTTCGCAACAATGGCATTACCGATGGCGTCCGGGTATGGTGGGTACCGGTGATCGCACCACTTTTGGGCGGCTTGATCGGGGGCGCTGTTTACGATTTTGGAATTCGACGATTCTTGCCGCGCCCCGAACCCAAATCAGATTGATTAAGGAGAATGCGTTTGCAATACGTCCTAGCTCTGGACCAGGGCACCACAAGTTCGCGTGCGATCTTGTTCGATCACGAAGGCGCCATCAAATGTCTGGCACAACGCGAGTTCGAGCAGATTTTTCCGCAGCCCGGCTGGGTGGAACAAGATCCGGAAGAAATTTGGAGCTCACAAATCAGTGTCGCTGTTGAAGTCTTGAGCCGTGCGGAACTGCGCCCCCGAGATATTGCGGCAGTCGGAATTACGAACCAACGCGAAACCACAATCGTATGGAATCGCGAAACCGGAAAGCCGGTCTACAACGCAATTGTGTGGCAGGATCGTCGCACCGCCGCATTTTGCGATCACCTCAAAGCGGACGGTTATGAAACGCTGATACAGCAACGCACGGGCCTGACCATTGATTCGTATTTTTCCGCGAGCAAAATAACTTGGATCCTTGACCATGTAGCGGGCATGCGTAAGCTGGCGGAGGCCGGCAAGCTTGCCTTCGGCACGGTGGATAGCTGGCTGATCTGGAAGTTAACCGGCGGCCACACTCACGTGACCGATGCCAGCAATGCTTCTCGAACCATGCTGTTCAATATTCACACCGGCCGTTGGGATAACGAACTGTTGGACATCTTCCGCATTCCCGAATCAATGATGCCTCTCGTCGGCGCCTCCAGCCAGATTCATGGAGAAGCTACTACCACTCTCGGTCTCCGCGGCGTCACGATTGCGGGGATTGCCGGCGATCAGCAGGCTTCCCTATTTGGTCAGCGCTGCACTTCCCCGGGACTTACGAAAAATACGTACGGCACGGGCTGCTTCGCGCTACAAAACACGGGAGCTATCGCTGTCTCATCGTCGAATTGTTTGGTAACTACTGTCGCCTGGAAAATCGGGAACATCGTTGAATACGCTTTGGAGGGTAGCGTCTTCGTCGGCGGGGCTGTGGTTCAATGGCTGCGGGATGGGTTGGGAATCATACGCACCTCGGCGGAAATCGAGACGCTCGCAGCGTCCGTCCCAGACAATGGTGGAGTATATTTCGTTCCCGCGTTCGTCGGATTAGGTGCGCCCCACTGGGACCAATACGCTCGAGGCTCGATATTTGGACTGACGAGAGGGACAAAAGCGGGGCATTTCGCCAGAGCTGCTCTCGAAAGCATCGCTTACCAAGTAGCGGACTTACTTGACGCCGTTCAGCGCGACTCTGGTACCCCACTCACCGAGTTACGGGTGGACGGTGGCGCTTCCGCCAATGACGCCCTGATGCAGTTTCAAGCCGACATTTTGGGGATTCCGATCGTTCGTCCCGCCGTCACCGAAACCACAGCATTGGGCGCGGCGTATCTGGCGGGGATGGCGGTGAAATTCTGGCGTGATGCTTCAGAGATTGCTTCCATGCCACGGCAAGAAAAGCGCTTCACCCCGCAGATGCCCGATTCCCAAGTCGCAGCCCTTCGAGAACGATGGACTGAAGCCCTGTCCCGCACAAAGGCGTGGGAACCAAAAGCAAAAGAATGATGGCTCGATGTTAAGGGAATAATCCATCGGACTCCTGCATCGCACCTCTATAATTGCCCGCGAAATACCCCGATCACCGTATTGTGTCGCGCGCTCGAGAAGCGCATTGTCCCACTAGACTGGTTTGCGGAGTGGGCGTGGCGTATTCGATTCTTATCATTGATGACAGTGCAGTCATTCGCCGGACTTTGCATCGGCTTCTTGCTTCGAAACCCGATTGGACAATCTGCGGTGAAGCGCTTGAATGGGGAAGATGGAATTCAAAAGGCACAGCAACTAAAACCGGACGCAATCGTCCTCGACATGTCCATGCCACAGCTTGGGGGAATAGAGACGGCCCAGACACTGAAACGGCTGATGCCAACGGTTCCCGTAATCATGTTCACCAATTTCGCCAAGGATCAATGTTTGAAGGAAATGTTGTGGGCGGGCATCCGACAGGTAGTATCAAAATCAGATTCACTGGCGTTGGTCAAAGCCCTAGAGGCTGCTTTCGCAGCGTGAGCGGGCTAGTGAACTGCGGCTCACCTAAATCCTCATCGACCGTGTTCATAGCCTCGCTGATCCATCCGTCGTGCAAAGTTCTGCGAGCCGCTCGATCTGCCACTTGTGACCCTTTGACGTCACTTTTTTCGTTTTGGACAGAACCTGGCAAAAAATGATATTTATGAGGGGGAATGCGACCTTTCAATCCCGCTCGCACTCCCCCGTGAAGAAACCGGTTTGATTTTGACGAGCAAGCGTGCTCAGTCTTCTCATAATCCGTAGTAATACCGTCTAAGAAAAGAGGAAAGCCATGCGACTCTTGATCCCATTGGCCGTCCTGAGTCTTATCTTCGTTTCTTTTGCGTCCCGTTCGACAGAAGCACCTTCCGGCTTTGACAACAAAAGCAACGGTGTCACCGACGACGCAACTCATCAGGTTGATCAAACGAAATTCGAAGAAGTCGAACAATTGAGTGACGGCCTCGGACCGCTCTATAATGCGCAGTCCTGCCGCGAGTGTCACCAGAGTCCAGTTTCAGGCGCCGCCTCCCAGGTCACGGAATTGCGTGTCGGCCATGTTGGGCCCGGGGGATACTTCCGTAATCCGGACATCCCAATCGCTCACGGCGCCGAGGTTATCTCCGGCCGGTCTCTGGTGAATGATCGCGCCATTTGCCCCAACGGAGCCTTTCCTGACAATGAGATTCAAGAACGGGTCCCGGAAACAGAAACGATCCGAACGCTTCGAATTTCGTTGAACGTGTTGGGAGACGGCTTCGTCGAGGCAGTTGCCGATCAAACCCTCATTGATCTCGCAGCGCAACAATGCAAGGCTTCACGGCGGAAGATCTGCGGGCAGGTTCTCCAGGTCCCTATCGTGGAAGCTCCCGGACAGATGAGCGTAGGCAGGTTCGGTTGGAAAGACCAGCACGCAAGCCTGTTGTCGTTTGCCGGCGATGCTTACCTTAATGAGATGGGAATCACAAATCGTCTTCAACCGGAAGAGGTAACGAAGCTTTGTAACACTGCTTCGGAACCAAACGACACTCCGGGGCCAGATGGTCTTTCCGACATTGATCACTTCGCACGCTTCATGCGAGCCACGAAAGCGCCTGCGCGTGATTCCCAGCTCGCAACGAGCGCGGTTGCGAAGAAGGGCAACGGCTTATTTGACAAGATTGGTTGCGCGACTTGCCACGTCGAGACGTTAACCACGGCCCCCGCAGGCACGAAAATTAACGGTGGAACCTTTACGATTCCCGTCGCGCTCGGTTCAATCACATTTCATCCGTATGGGGATTTCTTAATGCACGACGTCGGCACCGGCGACGGAATTCTGCAGGCAACCCGGGAGCATTACGGAAATAAAGTCTTCCAAATGATGTCGGGGTATCTTTCCAAGCAGGGCTTCGAGAGCAGCCGAAACAAAATACGTACCGCGCCGTTATGGGGAGTTCGCTTGCGTCCGAGATTGATGCACGATGGCGCGTCTTTGACGTTTCGCGAAGCGATCCAGCGGCACCGCGGCGAGGCGAGCCACGTTAGTGAGCAATTTGAAAAACTAAAGAGTCAGGATCAGGAAGCTGTCATCGAGTTCTTAAAGTCCCTTTAAATCCTCCACTGGCCTTCGGAGACTAATCTCCGAATAAACCCTCGGAACCAGGCCCCCGGAGAACCAGGATAGGAACCTCGCCAGAGCGCTTTACTTATCAATAATTCCAAGCCAATCATCCGTGCGAAACGGAGAGGCGGGCAATCCTTCCTTATTAAAGAGATTGCAAGGCGGACTATCGGCCCAAGCGTACCGAATCGCAATCGGCTCCGGCACCTCAGAACTGGACACGACTACGGAATCACCTTCGATCTGCGCATCTGCCCAGTGAAATGTTTTGTCGGCCCCGGCTATGGCAAACCCGCGGAGCGGCGTCCCTCCATTTGCTTCCAATCCACTTCCTACGTGCGAAAATCGAATTCTGATTTGTGATCCCTGGATTTCCATGCTCTGGTAAAGGGGTCCGGAATACACAATCGGTTTTGCATAGGTCGTGCCTAAAGCCCATAGGGCAAGCCTTTGTCCTACTTTCGCCTTGCGGTGCGGATGCAGATCCTTGGGATCGCCCACGTCAATCGTGACTGCGAGGCCCGTGTCAGGCAATTGCTTGGCGGTTAAAAACTGCGCCTCGCGCAATTCGGCCCAAGCCGATTCCGTCGGCTCATCGGGGATCGCCCCATGGTTAGGCAATTGCACAATGAGGAATGGGAAATTCTCCTGATGCGAGTCCTTGCGCCAGCTTTCAATCATTGCTGGCAGCAGGCTCCTGTACAAATGGGCCTGAAGGGCGTTGCTTTCTCCCTGATACCAGATGACGCCACGAAATGGATAAGCCAGCAGAGGCGTGATCATTCCCTCGAACAGTCCGGCGACAGGTCGCGGAGGATATCCAATCGTCGTCAGACTCTCAATCGAGAAGCCTGTCAGCGCGTTCTGCGTGAAAGGCAAACTCACACCCCAGCCCTCCTGCCGAAGATCTCGAAACCAGATTGTGATGGGCTGCCAACTTTCAGTAGCCTTAAATAATGACGTCGAATAATCGTCATAGTCGGTGATGGTGGGCTCGAGTGTACGCAGACGAAATTGGCCCTCCCCCCGCACCCAAAAACGAAGCCCTGAATAAGAGCTCAGGTCCATCGGGGACCCATCAAAATTGAATCTAGCCGCCAGCGTTGAGTTGTCGGACTCATCGAGGGATCCAGAGATTCGAGCCGCGTATCCTTTCTCTCCGCGTCCCGGTGCCGCTAGCTCAAAAGTCGTGTCCGGCGCGCTTTGCCAGTCGTAGGACCAAACTCCGCCCGTGCCATCCCGAGTGCCGCCATCATCAAAATTGCCAAAAAGAAGTGCGTCACCGGCCGCGCCACTCCGAATCAACTCGAAGTCGTCGAATTCCAGCTTGAAAGGAATTCTCGCGCCCGCGGATGCTTCCCCTTCTGACTTCACTGCCTCATCTAGAATCGGCTTGAGCTTGGGATCCTGCCGCAATGCTTCCGGGTCAACCCATTCTTCAATCGCCGTTCCCGGCCACGCGCTCTCGATGACTCCAATGGGCACACCGAGGTTCTTTTGCAGATCGTGGGCAAAGTAGTAACCGACGGCAGAAAAATCCTTCGCACTTTCAGGAGAGCATATCTGCCACGTTGCCGGCAGCGTATTCTGCTGCCGTTGCAGGGCAACTTTCCTGGGAACAGTGAACAGCCGGATTTGCGGGTAATCCGCGTGTGTGACTTCTTCAGCGCCACCCACCGCGCCGCTTAGCGCGAAGGTCATGTTCGACTGTCCGGACGCAACCCAGACCTCTCCAATCATCACGTCCTTCAATGTGATCGTCTTGTTGCCTTGAATGGTAAGAGTAAACGGACCTCCAGCGTGCATCGGTGGCAGATGCACCGACCACCGGCCCGCGGCGTCCGCCTTAACGGAACCCGCGTTCCCCGCCAAAGTTACTTTGATGTTTTCGCCGGGATCGGCTGAACCCCAGATGTGAATCTCGCGACCTTGTTGCAGGACCATGTGGTCGCCGATCAGGTTCGGCAACACCGGAACAGCCCATGAAATTTGCAAGCAGGCGCAGCAAAAAATCGCAGTAGTGACAGACAGTCGAAGCGCATGTTTGCTGAAGGAGCGACTGCAACGGCCGCGAATGATGCCCACAGAAACTCTCATTTTTCTTCAATAATGGCCAGATCCCACGCTTTCAAAGTTATTGATTGGGAGGCCGCTACAGTTGTCTGCGTAAGCAGGTCGGAACCCGATCCATATGGGTAACTGAAGGTTTGCGGATCGCTTGAATAGTTAAAATAATAGTGTAGCGTCTTCCCTTCCCTATTCACTCCATGCTTAACTCGCACCGGCCCAGGCAGCTTCTGGTCTGGTCCTGTTAATCCCGCGGATTGAAGCACGTCGAGCAGCACTTTCTCCTGAAGTTGATCGCTCAATACCGTACCTTCGTAGGTCAAAGTGCCTTGGCCAAATGTATTTCTCGTAATCGCCGGGTACTTTCCAAAGAACGGATGGTCATAGTAGGCGAGTGCCTGCGCGCCCTCCAGGATGAGCATCTCCGCCCAGTCAGACACTTTGTTTTCCGACCCAACCTTCCACGGGTCGTCCTTGAGAGCCAGCGGCGTTTTCAGGTTAGAAAATTCCTGATAGCGAAAGCCCGCCGCCTTTCGAAGAGGCCCCGGTGCCATGATCCAGCGAACTGTATCGAACTGGTTCGTGAATCCACTCTTGAAAGCCACAACCAGGTGGCCTCCATTGCGTACGTATTCCACCAGACGATTCAGAAGGTCGTCGCTTGCAACGTACAAAGGAGGAACAACGATTACTTTGTACTGTGAGAGATCAGGAGTCTCCGGGAAGATGAAATCAATGCCAACATTTTCGTGATATAGCGCTTTATACATTTGCCGCAACACGGAGCCGTAATCGTCATGATCGCTGAATGGCATGAAGTTGATGCCATACCCGGAGTCGCTACTGTAGAGAATGGCGACCCTGTTGCGCCGCTTGAAATCGACGATGTCCGGTCCAATTCTTTGCAGTTCGTGAGCGGTACGGCTAACTTCCGCATAGGCGCGGTTGGGTTCGAGATCGTGAGATAGAACGCCCTTCCAATAAGTCTCCTGGCCATAGTGGATAGAGTGCCAATGCCAGTACTCAACCATATTTGCGCCCGACGAAAGATGCGTATAGACATCCAAACGGAGCTGGCCATCATACGGAGGGAATTGTGTCTTGGAATCCCACCCAATGGTCTGCGCATTGGTCTCGGTAACCAGGTAATTCGTCTGTTTCAAAGATCGTGTGTAGTCACCGGGCATGCTTGATCCCATGCCGTCAAAATCATCCTGAGTGCCGTGATAAGGATTCACAGCCGCGATGTCGAGGCACTTGCTGATGTCGTACTCATTCACTTGCAGCCGCGGCGGCCCCGCCAGATCATGGGTAATGAACTGGTCCGGACGTTTGTATTGATTGACGATCGAAGCTTGCCACGTAAGGAAGTCCGTGGTCAGCCACTGCGAGTATCGCTCCCATTCAAGCTTCCACCCGGGATTGATGATGCCTTGTTCCGGTGGGATTTCCGTCCAATCATTAAGCCGCTGTCCCCAGTAGTTCAGGCCCCAATCTTTGTTCAACTCATCCACCGTCTTGAATTTATTTTTCAGATAGTCAACAAATCCCACCTGAACATCATGGTTTGCCACGCCGGCTGACGACGTTTCATTGTCAATCTGATAACCGATCACCGCAGGATTGTCTTTGTAATGCTCGGCGATCTTGCGGATGACTCGCTCGCAATAGTAGCGGAACGTAGGATTCAACAGGTCGGTGTTCTGACGCATTCCGTAGGTGATGGTTTTTCCATCCAGGCGCGTTACAACAATTTCCGGATGCTCTTTGTACATCCACGCGGGAATGGAATAAGTCGGCGTGCCCATGATGACCTTAATTCCGGCCCGATGCATGCGTTCAACAATCCGGTCCATCCATTGGTATTCGAACTTACCGTCCTGCGGCTCCCAAAGCCCCCAGCTTGATTCGCCGATGCGGACTACAGTAATCCCCGCCTTCTGCATGAGATCCACATCCGCGTCCAACCGGTCATAGGGCATGTACTCGCTGTAGTACGCCACGCCATAAAGCACCGTGTTCATTTTGTCGGGAACAAAAGTTTGGCCCGACTGAGCAGTGGCCGGCAACGAGGCAAAGATCGCAATAAAAGTCGCAAAAAAGAAAATGACAATTGCGATCGCACTGGCAGGTGAGCGTTTCGGGATAACCGCGTTCATTGTGAAGGTCCGCATTTCTTTGACTCCATCGCGCCCCGGTCCACTCCCCCACAGGTCGGAACCGGAGTGCCGACAAAATCCTTTCCACCTTTGTGATCAATAACCTTGCCCGAGTTTATAGCCGGAGAGGCCGCACGAAGCCCGTATCCCGAAAGGCTCGATTGACCCATGCCGCCGCTTCCGGGGCCGATCAACATGGGATCGTTTAGCAGTGCGTGAGGATCATCCGCGGGCTGAATGCCAAAATATATGTTGGAATCAAAAGTATTGCCGCTGCTCTTGCCAAATCCAGGCGCAGTCACAAAGGCTCCGTCGCGATTGCGGGAAACTCCATAAGAAAACACCGCCGTGCCAGCCACATAGAAAATGTTGTTATACACATGCGTTCCGGTGGCCCAACCCTTCCAATCCGAATAAAGCAGTAAATCTACTTTCTCATTCTTGCCAACATAAATCGTGTTGTTGTAAATGGTCGAGTCGTCCACCGGTCCGGCAATGTTAATACCGCGATGGTGATCGTTTTGGCTGATGTTATAGCGGACGATGGTTCCGACATTGCCTGCGCTTTGACCCGCCTCATTGCCGCCATCATTACAGATCAGCAGAAATCCGCCATCGTTGTCGTGGCTGTAATTGTATTGGATGATCGTGTTGCGGCTGTTCCAGTCGGAGTCGTATCCTTCACCATCCCGCTGGCCTCGCGTGCCGTACGCTTCGTTGTATTGAATGATAGTGTTGTCCGCGCTCCACGGCCATATGGCCACGTTGTAACCCGCCGATCGCTGATTAGCGTGGCCGACCACGTTGTACTCCACCAGCGCTCCGTCGGTTGCCACGACGACAATGCCATCCCCGCCGATGTCATCGAGAATGTTCCCGCGGATCACCACCCCCAGGCTCGGATACCACTTCGACCGCACCCAATGGGTGGACCAGCCAAAAATACCGCTTCGATCCACGTGAGTGATGCGGTTGTTTTCAATTCGCAAATCCACAAAGCGGCTTGGCTTGGATTCCCCAATGGAGCCATAATGGATGCCCCCGTTCACCTTGTTCGAGTCGGTGCCATTCACGTCGTGAATCGTCAGCGAACGCAAATAAATGTGGCGCATCTCGCCATAGTTGTCGGCAAGAACGTAAACGCCACGACGTACCGCATCGCCGGCTCCGGTGTTCGTGAGATCAAGGTCCTGTACTTCCCAGTACTCTTGATTCTTGAGCAGCAGCGTGTCCTCGACGGTCCCAGATCCATTAATGACGGGCTTAGCATCGCCGCCGTATTTGCCGATATGGATTGGCCGAGCGATCGTTCCCGACCCCTTAGGCCGGAGTTGCCCACTCCAACTGGAGCCCGATTTCAGCAGGATGGTATCGCCAGGTGCGAATGTGGTTTGGTTAATTTTGTTGAGAGTCTTCCAGGCGTTGTGCGGAGAAGTACCGCCGTAGGTATCCTGTCCGGAAGCGGAGTCAACATAGTAGGTTGTACCGTTCAAGTCGGGACGTTGTGATTGACTCACGCCATCGCGATTTACTAGCGCTTGCAGAAACACCAAGATCAGCACAGGACCGAAATATCTAAAGCGCTTACTCGGATACTCGGCCTGCGAATTCTCTTGGTTGATTACTCGAAACACTAGACTCCTGGAATTCGTGCTGAAAAGCGAACTCCGGATATCCTACGGCCTAAAATCGAAAACGTGCCTCAAATTGTCCGGTGCGGGGCGACCCAATATCTCCTAAAACCAAGCCGAACTGAGGGCTACCCGGCGAGCTCGTGTTGGGATCGGCGAATGCGTGCCGGTTGAGAATGTTATAAAACTCTACCCCGCAATCAAGGCTGTATTGGCCCTCCCCGCCCATCTTGAAGGATTTGTGCAGTGATAAGTTTTCGCTGTCGCTGCCAAACCCACGAAGAGTTCCGATGCGAGACGGCCCGGTGCCGAACTGCCCTAATGTTGGATTGGAAGCCACAGTTTCCGGGAAATACCGGTTCTGCGGAGGATTAGGATTGGCTGCCGTGGGGAAAACATAATTACTTGGATCGAATTGGCGTCCGGAATATCCGCTTAAGTTGTAGTTATCGTAAATCGCCGACCATCCGGGATAGCCCAAAGAATAGATATCGGTGGAGTAAAAACTCAGGGGCTTGCCGGAAGCATAAAGCAATAGTGGGCTGATCTTCCATCCGCCTACGATCCCATTCACCACATGATTGGAATTGCCCAGCAACCGGTGTCCCTTCCCGAGCGGCAAATCATAGGAAATCCCCGCCTTGACAACATGAGTTTGGTCATACGGCGACAAAGTATGCGCCGCTTCCGAAAGATTCTGATAGTTCTGAACGCTGTTGAGTCCAATATCGTAGCTGTCGCCAATGTTGTTAAAGGTGTCTCCCTGCTGCTTTGAAAGGGTATAGCTGATGTCGGCAAACAATCCGTTGCCGGCACGTTTTATGTAATGCACCACGAAGGAGTTGTAATAGGACTGCCCGACGGGGAGACCGACGTAATAAAGAGTCGGATAAAACCAATACGTATCGAGGCCCAACGCAATTTGGGGATAAGGAGCGATGGCGGCGTAGGCGGGACCACAAAAACCATTGTACGGATAAGGAACGTTTACCCCAGATGCTTGAGATACAGCCGTTGCGTTCGCTGCGCTGCACACGTAGCTGTAGAAATTTGTTTGCGAGGGATCGGAGTTGAACAGCTTAAAGAACGTCGAAGGGTTGGCTTCGTCATAGCCTAAGTTGGAATCCTGTAGGCGATGTCCGCGATTTCCGACGTAGCTTACCTCGATCCGGCTCGTGTTGCTGATTTGAAACTGAGCTCCAACGTTGAAGTTGTCGGTGTAACCTGCCCAAAGGGCCCGTGGATCAACGCTCACAATTGGGAACAGGCTGATTGGTGGTGTGGTTGTTTTTGTTCCCGGAGTGAACACGCCGGGATAGCCACCATCCCACTGAAAGCTGCCCGCGGAATCGGTGCCGCGGAGTGCTGGATCAAACCCGTACGGAATGCCTTCGTAATATTGCATCCCGATGGGAACATAGGTAATGCCGAAAGCTCCACGAAAAACGACTCTTTGCCAGGGATTGTAAGCGAAGCCAATCATCGGCCCGAAATTCTTCCAATCCTCTCTCTTTTCAAAACTGTCGCCGCCGCCGTTCGCATATTCAAGGGCGCCCGGAATGCCCAGATTGGGGTCAGTCGCGTTTAGATCGAAATTAGCCCAATTGCCGTACTTTTCATGTAGCCGGAAGGTTGCATCCCAACGCAATCCCAAGTTCAGAGTCAGGTTGTGCGTTATTTTGAAATCGTCTTGCGCGTAGAGCGTCATCGCTTTGCGGCGGCCATACAGATTGAAAGGAGTGCTTTCTGTTGCATTGCTGACGTCTCCGAGCAGGAAACTGGCGAACCCAAATCCAACCTGACCGGCATAAGAGGCGTTCGGCGCTCCAGTGGTATTTGGGTTAAAACTGAAGTTAAGAAGTCCGGAACCGGAGTGACTATTGATCTGCATCGCACGGAAGTTCCCGCCGAAGGACATCGTATGGCGTCCTTTGGTCCAGGTTAGATCGTCGCCATAGATATAGTTTCCCGCTACCCAGTTTCCTTGCCACTGGTTTCCAATGCCTGTCTCCGAGAATCCGTTAACTCCGGACCCGAAACTGATCTGCGGAAAATTACTGGCACCCGTGTTTCCGAACCCAAGCTTCGACGGCCAATTCGAGGTGTCGAGCGGAGACGATCCGTTCCAGTATTGGTTATAGGTCGCGTTCACCACGTTCAGCAGATTGGGAGAGAAAGTATGCGACTCGCTTATGCGGTATTGATATGACGGGACTACCTGATGACGAGCATCCGTGAGTGGCCCTCCGTTTGAACTGCCCGGCGACCATATTCCTCCGGAATCATTGAGCGTTCGTGATTGATGATCGTAAACCCACGAACCGCTCAAGCGATCTTTCTGGCTGATATTGTGATCGAGTTTGATCACGATCTGATTAAACGTTTGACTAGGCGAGGTACTGGATGGACTGCGATCATTGTTCAAAAGGGTCGGAAGTTCCGGCGCGTAAAATTGCTGGTAAAGACTTGCGATTTTTTGGGAAACCGAGCTAATCATCGCCTGCGGAATCACATTTCCCACAAACACCGCACCTGGCTGCGAAGGATTGAAGATGGCGCCCTGGTATATCGGATTTCCATTAACATCCGTACCGAGCACCACCGAAGTATTGAGTAGAGCGCCGAAATTACCTTTCAAGAAATCGGGTGTAGGGACCGTGGAAGCGCTCCCAAATGGCCCGGGAGTGAAGTCATTTTGCTTGAAACGCTCGAAGGTCACGAAGAAGAAAGTCTTGTTCTTGATGATGGGTCCTCCGACGCTGGCGCCATAATCCCAAAAACGCGATTCGCCCTTGTTGTAAAGTCCGCATGGTGGTGGAGCGTTCGGATCGCCTTGCTGGCAGAGCACCTTCAAGTGATCGTTATCGAAAGTGTTGGCGTCCAGGAGTTCGTTGTGCCCATAGCCGAACGCGCTGCCGTGAAACTTATTGGTACCTGACTTCAGGTCGTACATCATCACTCCGCCGTTGGTGCTCGCGTTCTTCGCGCTCAATCCGCTAGTTTCCGACTGCACCTCCTCGATAGATTCCATGCTCGGAGAAGATTCGAAGGAATCGCCCTGAAGGTTCGCGGTGCCGGACGTTCCATCTACGGTAAAGTCTTTGGTGAAAATCTGAGTTCCATCTACTACAGCCTCATAAGGATTGCTTAGCGGCGAGTAGCCCGGGGTAAGTGCGACAGCAAAATTCTCGGCTTGGCGGCCACCATACACATTCAGCGGCAGGTCGGTCACGACGCTGCCGTTCAGGTTGGTTCCCATGGTGGAGGACTCGCGGTCCAAAGTCGGCGCGTCAGTGGTGACGGTCACTTGTTCGGTGCTGCCTCCAACGGTAAGTGCAATGTTGAGTTCAACAACCTGGTCCACGATAAGAGTGACGTAAGGGAAATCTATAGTCTTGAAGCCATCATGTTTGGCGGTAACAGTGTAAGTACCGGGAGGGAGGTTTAGAAGCGAATAGATTCCATTGCTACTGTTGGAAACCGTGCGGGTCACTATCTTTGTGCCATCATTAGTGGCCGTCACTTCGGCATTGGGGACCACCGCGCCTGAAGAATCGGTTACAGTACCCCTAATGGAGGCACGATTGGCTTGTGCGAAGATGAACCCACTGAGAAGAAAAAGGCAGCAGACCCTTGACGCCTGAAGAACCAGAGACTTCATAGCAGCTCCCCCGCATACCGAGCGGTATCTGAGTAGCGCTTTAGAAAAACGGTTGCTTACCCGGCTTAACTCGGTCGCAACTCCAAGATCGCGAAACGCCCGAAACAGTATCCCCTTTGCCGGAACCTGTCAATAAGATTAATACTGTACGGCGTATAGATTGCCGCTCAGCTTCACCGGCTTATCTTCGGTTGACGAGCACTGAATCGTCACGGGTGCGTTTGGTTCCATCTGGCTGTGGTGAATTTCTCCGACTGCCCACGACAATCCACTCCAGATCACTTTGTCGTAATTGATTTCGACCGGCAGTTCGTGTCCGCCTTGCCAGGCGCGGAGTAAGAACACCTTTCCCATATTTGTTCCGTGTGGCGGCCCGCCTTTCCAACTCCGCATAATGCTGCCATCGGTCGAGCGCTGTTGCATCACGATTCTCAGATCACCTGATTTCGGAACGGAGACTGTGGCTTCAATCGTATTCTTGTCTTTGGCAGCAAAGTCAGCGGCGAGCGCTTCGATTGAGCGCGGAATCTGAACATCTTCCTGAATGCCAAGATCGTATTCTGCGCCTGCATACCTCCCATAGCCAACAAGCGACATTTGTCCAGGACCAAGCTTGATCTTGTCGCCCGTTAGCTGCGGCACAAAGCCCGCATCTCGAAACAATATGCGTCCTGAAACGTTTGGCTTCTGCATCTTCGACAACAACGGCATTTCAATTTCCGCGACGCTCTGCTCCGGATTCACCACGGCGTAAACCGAACCATCCGGGTCCAGCGAGCCGAACCCATAGGGTTGAACATCGCCGGGGATACCACCATATGTCTTGGTGCGGCCCATGCTCTCTAGCGAAAGATAAAGTGACTGCGCCTTGGCAAACCAGCGGGCATCATCATCACTCAGAAATTCAAGATTGCCATGCACCGTGTTTACCCATCCGCCACGCGCCATCATCAGGATCAGCGCACCCTTCCAGGCGTGAGTCTTGCGATAGTAGATCGTGCCTGTGTTCCCCAGCATGAAGCCGGTCGAATCAATGCGATCGAGCGGCATTCCGCTCTGTTCGTAGCGGCGTACCATGTGGTCGCTGTATATATCCATCGAGCGCCAGAAGTTCATCTCCGGTACATCGGAGGCGCGAGGGTCTCCTGAATATAGAGAATCGAAAACTTCAAGCCAGCGCAGATCAACCGGATTGTGAAAGGGAAACGGCCCTGCCGTGGATTCAACATCGCCTCCGAAACCATTGAAAGCTACCAGCACGATGTCGGGATTCCGCTGGCGGAATTTCTTCAAGGCTTCGCGAAAAGCCATGGCATTGCGTGCGTGAATTTCGTCCTGGGTCAACTTCTTCGCCGTCTCCGGAGTAGCCGCGCCGAAGTCCACGAAGTCGAACTTGAACATTCGAATGCCATGGTCGTACCAATATTGGAGGGTATCCATAAAAGTTTGCAGGAACCCTCCTTCAAAAAACGACATCGAGCCTTTTTTCTCGCTCAGCGAGTCTTGCCACTCCGGAGCAGCATTAATCTTCACCAGAGTGTTAGTGCTGAACCAAAGCCCCGGCAAGATGCCGTTGTCGCGACATTTCTTGATCCACGCATCTGGTCCATTCGGCCAATTCGGCTTCCGCCAAGTGCGGTAGCCGCCGTCGGGATCGAACCAGAAAGCATCCATCATGTAGTAGTCGAAACGAACACCGAACTTGCGCAAACGAAGAATTTCATCCAGCTCTTTCGTAGCGAGCGCTTCGGTTAGCGGAATGTTGTCTGACAATTCGTCGTAAGCCGACCAGTCGTTATAAACAAAGATCGGATCCCGCAGCAGCGGCGTACCTAGCTTGCTGGGCGACCACGTCGGTGGAACCGAAGCGTTTTGCGGCTGACCTGAATTTCGGGTTGCCGTTCCGAGTATCCCAGTAAATAGTAAAGTGCAGAGCAGGAGGGAAACACTTCGAATACGCATTATAGATATCTCACTGGAGATATAGCACAGAAACCTGAAAGGTTGAGTTGAATTGTCTTTATCGTGCCGCGCTCGAACTCCCTTGCCGGATCAGCAAGGCAAGTCGCGGAAACAGGAAGCGGCCACCAGCGTCATCAATTACGTTAACCTGACAAGTATAAAAACCGGGCTTTAGCGATGTGAGCGGCACGTCTAATTGGAAGATAGCGGCCTTTCTGTCTCGCGCATTCAGTTCCCGCAACTCGACCAGCGAACTCTCATAGGCTTTCGCCGTACCCTGAAAGAACGCGACGTTGCTCAGAAGCCGGATTCCGGGTTTGTTGTCACCACCTCTCGCAGAATCTGAGGGAGCCGCCCGCGCTGGATCGTAAACTTCATAATAGAGAAGCAGGTGCTGCGTAGCCGAGAAAACGTGCGTGACATTGGGAATAATCTCGGAGCCATCGTGAATCAATGGGTTCAGGTTCGCACTCTTCTTTACTGGTTCAATCTGGCTTGCCAGGACCACGGAACTCATCTTCAGCGGCTGAGTCTTCATCTCCGGTATGTCAATGTCGGCTTCGAACGATCCCAGGCGTCCGGTCTGATTTTCCCTGACAACGAATTTCACGTGATACCTGCCGCTCAGAAGGCTCATTCCAGTGTCATATTGCACATTCTTTTTTTTCACTTCGGCTGACGTGTTCAGGGCCAGCTTTACAGTGTCTCGAATCCTGTTCAACGGATGATGTTCGCTGTCAGTCACCATTCCGATTATGTCCAGTGTGGCTTTGTCGCGGTCGCTGCTGCGAACAAATGGAATCTGCGATCCTGGCACTACCAGCGAGATAGGTACAAAAAACTTATTGCCCTCCAGGCGGAAGTACGCGAAGTCAAGATATAGAGGCAGGTCGGTGGCCGGCATTTCGGAAGCAAGTTCCTCCTCCAGCTGGCGTTCTTTATCGTCCTTTGTGGAGTGCTTGTAATCCGCTGGAGCATAGTAGCCACGGCGATATTCAATCTTCATTCCCTGGAGATGGCTCTTCACCACGATGCGCCGATAATGCCCATCGCGCGCGGGATTCGTGCTGTGATAGCCGAGCACATAGTAAGTCGAGGTGTCCTGCTGCACGCCCTCGAAAATCTTAGTGAAATCGTTGGAGTCGAGGAAAGCGCGGCCGCCCGTGTCGCTGGCCAACGTCACCAATGTTTCTTGCGTGGTGAAATTGGATTCCAACGCATTGAGTGTGGATTGGCCTGAATATGCCGAAACGCCGCGCAGGCTTGCGGCCTGGGCTTCGCCTCCCGCGACTAAGGCCTGCAATCCCCGCATGTCCATGGTGTAAATCGCCAGATTGGAACGCACCGCTGCGTTCACAGCAGCTCGCAATTCTGACTGATTTTCGATGCCGGTACGGTCCATGCCGCTCGAAAAATAAATAAGCGACTTTTTTTGCTGAACGAAGGCAAGCTTTTCCGCCACCGACCGCAACGCTTCCAGCCGCCGGTCCGTGTTGAAGATGTTGAATTCGGTGTCGTCGGCGGTAAATGACTGACCGGTGTCGGGCGTCCCCTCGGTCGTGCCCGTGCTCCCCTCTTCGAAACCCTGGCCGCTGCCCAGACTGAAAGCCTGCAATTGCGTTTTCAGCAACGCATGATCGGTAGTGAAATCCTGGTTGACTTCGAGCGAGCTTCCCAAGGAAACAATGGATACCAAGTCAGCAGCCGCCATCTGGGTGTCCACATAATGTTCGGCCGCCGTGATGGCATGGTCGAGTTCGTCCGGCTCCATTGAAGAGAGATCAAAGAACAAAACAATCAGGCGGCGATCTTTGAACTGGGCCGCGGCAGTTGCCGTGGACGGTGCCGGATTCGTCTGCACAGGCGCTGCTTCTGACGGCGGGTTCACCTTCGCTACCTCAAGCGAGGGGACGGCGTCAATATTCTCCACATCGAAGGAAACGACTTTCTGCGGTTTGTTGTCCTCGAGAATCGTGAAATCTTCCGGTTTCAATCCCTGCACAAACTTCCCGCTCTTGTCCCGCACGGTTACATTCACCAGTACGAGATCCGATTGGGAGTGAAACAAGTAATCCGATTGCTGCTGCGAGAGCGAAGCCATAGGCAGGACCAAAAAAGCCAGCAGCACCACCAAAGGTCTCGAAACGGATTTGTTTGGAATGAAAGTCATGTCTGCCGGCAATAATGTTCTTAAAAGCGAAAGCGCGATGTAATTGTGATTTGCCGCATGGCGCCCACCGCGATCACTCGTCCAAAAGTTGGTGAGTTAGCATTCGCATCAATCGAGGAGTAGTTCGGCGAATTGAAAACGTTGCTGGCCTGCGCTCGAAATTCCAGCACACGCGCCTCTTTCAACGGGACGATTTTCGTGAATGCCATATCGAAAAGCCGGGTGCCAGGGCCAACGATACTGTTGCGCCTCGCGTCACCGTACGTGCCAGTTGGAGGCACAATGAAAGCCGCCGTATTGAACCACTCCCCAATTGTAGGATTAGCCAGACTTACGGATTGCCCGGGAACCACATCGGCCCGCAGCGTGCCATTCGTACCCTGATTCACGTCCTCGAAGTCATTCAGAAGTCGAGGCGTAAATGGCAGGCCGGACGCGATCGTCCAATCGCCGCTCCATTGCCAATCCCCCAAAATCGCCCGGAACGGCGTGTTTCCGTTAAGCCATCGTTTGTCATGTCCGAAGGGCAATTCCCACAAATAATCCGCGGTGAATTTGTGTGTCTGGTTGAAACTGGAGAGCCCCCGCTCGGCAGACAAATCGAAAGGATTCTGTGCAATGTTAGTCGCTACCGCCGCTGACGAGCCACCCCCTGCACCACCTCCAATCGCTCCCGTGCCGCCGCCGCCTAATCCGCGGCTGCTCGAGCCGGAAGTCGCTCCCGCCCCGATTGAAGACGCGTCGTCGAGCGCCTTCGAAAATGTGTAAATACCGCCGACCGAAAATCCTCTCGACAGCCGTTTCCGCAACCGCACCGATCCCGCATTCGCCTCCGAATCCGCCAGCGAATTTTCGTAAGTGAAAGCTTGAACTCCAGGAATTCGAATTCCAGTCAGGGTTCGATTCGGCGCCTCCAGAATGTCGAGATCGGTTCCCTTGGTCCCTGTGTAATCAAGGTTCAGCAGAAGCGTCGGGCGAATTTGCTGTTGAACGTCCAGATTGCGAATCTGCACATAACCCAGCCGGTAATTGGGATTCACCGCATAGTCGTTGGTAATGCCTGCAACGGCAGGAAATCCATCTTGTAATGTCAGGGCCCCGGGACTCGTCTGGATATTCGTCGCCGTGGTGGAGAATGGCGGCTGAAACGCAAGTTGCTCCACGATGCTCTGGTATGCGCCGGTGTTGTAATTGATGCCGTATCCGCCTCGCACAACCGTCTTGGAGAATGGCTTCCACGCAAAGCCAACACGCGGCGCAAAGTTATTGCGATCCGGACGCAGCAGGCTATCCGGCAGCGGACCGCTAAACGGCGGCATCTGCCCCGGAACAATCGGTGCTACCGCTGCTGTGCCTAAGAAAGGATTCAGCACTCCGGGAGAAACATCGAGATTCGCAATGCGATTGTTCAATTCTGTCAGCGGCGAAACGTACTCATATCGCACTCCGAGATTGAGCGTGAGGTTTCCGCGCATCTTCCACTCATCCTGCGCATAAAGATCCCACGAGTTGCCTCGAAAGTGATCGTTCTGGCCAAACTGTTCCGAAGCTTGTTGCGGATAACCCAGCAGAAAGTCGGCAAAGTCATATCCCGTTCCAGAAATGGGTTGGCCGTTACCGCCGATTTGCGAGGTGTTGAGGCCGCTAAAGACGAAGGACCCGCGCGGATTGCTGTCAGCCTCTGTATTCACCTGTAGGCGGCGGAAATCGCCGCCCCATCGCCATGTGTGCTTGGCATGGTTCCAGATCATGTTGTCCGAGAAGGTATAAGTCTGGTTCCGGCTAAGCCGCGGCGTCACATCCTGAAGATTGCCGAGATCGGTGAAAGACAGATTCGGCAGACCCCAGTCAAATGGATTCTGCGAAACTCCCGCGATTCCTAATGCACCCGTGATGTCATTGGTGTAAGCGTAATGGTTTTGCGTGCTCGCCCGGTTCCGGTTGAAATCCACGCGAACAGTATTAGTCAGTTTTCCGATATTACGCGTATATGAAACCGGCACGTCAAAGCTGCGTACTGTGGTGCTGCCGCTCACGCTCGGAAATGGATTCGTTAAATTCGCGCTCGACTCATGGTAATGAAAACCAAAGGTCAGATTGTTACGTGGGGCACGCCGCCCTGCTCCACGGCTTCCGCGCGTGGGTGCTACACCAAACGTGTGATTAATCCGTACATTCAGATCGTCACTATCACTGCTGGCGGAAGTCACAAAGTGGAAGTTTTGAAAGGTGCCCGGTAAGTTTGGCAATGGAATATATGGCAGCAAACCCTGCGCCACCGAATTGATTTGCGGGATAGTCTCATTGGGATAAGGGCTGTTTGTCGCAGGATTGAAAATTTGTACCGGTTGCCCCGCCGCGAGTCCTGAAGTGTAGGTGGTTTGCGAAAAGTTCCCCTGTCGCTCGAGCAGCGTCGGGACGGTTGAAAACTGATCGAAGGGATTCTCTCCGTGCCTGCCGTTGTAATTAAGGAAATAAAAAGTTTTGTTTCCGCCGTGGTAAATCTTCGGAATGTTCAGCGGTCCTCCGACGGAACCGCCGAAGCTATTCTGCAAATACCCAGGTTTTTCGGTTGGCTGTCCGGTAAGTGAATAGGGAGACGCATTTAGCGCCGAATCGCCAACGCCGTAATATAAGGATCCATGCGGACGATTGCTGTCGAATCCCCGCCGTCCAAAGATCATTGCTCCGCCACCACCAGACCTTCCGCCCCGCCCTCCCCCAGCCGGACCACCAAATCCGCCTGCGTCGCCAAATCCTTCTCCTTGCTGCCGTGCGTCGTTGAAACGTTGCTGCAATTCGTCGGCACTCATCGCATTAAACGAATTAGAAGTGTTGCCGGAAACAGCTACCGATTCCGTGGCGCTGTCGGGAGCGATCCCGGGCACCGGCATGCCGGAAGGCACCACGTCATTCATGCCATTGCCCGCGTCCTGCGCGGCTCCATTCTGCAATACAGCGAGATTCTGAAAACCACGAGCGCCATTTCTCGCCCGTTGTTCATTAATGGACCCGCGCACGCGCGACTCTAGAATCAGTTCAAAATTTGCTTGTGCCGTCTGGTGTGTTGGGTCCAAAGTTACCTGTTGCGAACTGGCGGCAAACGCCGGCATTCGTACCTGTACTGTGTAATGCCCATCGGCTGGAAGCTTTAACCAATAGCTTCCATCCACATTCGTCCAGGTGTTCAGCTGATATTTGGTACCAGCATTGGTAACGAGAACATCCGCGCCCGGAATCGGCACACTTCCGGACTTGACCACCCCGTGAACCGTTCGTCCGGGAGTCGGTGGCGCATCAGTCTGGGACCGCGCGAGCTGCTGCTGAAGAATGACGATATGAAAGACAAACAGAACATGAAAAATGAATTTTGGGCGCGGGCGGCTCCCGACCACCCGTAGGTAAAGACTGGAAATGTTCATAGAGTCGCGTAGTTCCAACTCCGCCTTGGTGGAATCATACCGTTCCGCCCAGCCTGGAACTGTAAATCTTTGTCGCGTTTTCTTTAAATTTGTCTCCGAAACAGGGGAAACCAATTGCCTCGCAACGGCACAGGAAATGGGTGTCAGGCCTCCCTTTTAGGGCTGGCGATAATCCCTTAGCAGACGCGGCTTCGTAAAGATATGCAAAGATTGCGGGAATTCTGATTTATTTCGCAACTTTCGGTCCATAATTCCATTCATAGATGTGACAGCGCAGACATGACAGATTTATGTATGACAGATCTGGACATGACAGATCGCTTTCCAAAAGGAGACTTCTATGATCAAACGATTCATGCTTGTTCTTATTACCGCCGGACTTATCTCGATTGCGGCGGCCCAGGATACTCCGGCGCCGCCCGCCGATCAGCAATCTCCGCCGGCCGCGCAGAACGGCCACATGCGGCATGGTCCGCCCGATCCCGCCCAGCGCACTCAGGAACTGACAAAGAAGCTCAACCTCAACGCCGACCAGCAAAATAAAGTGCAGGCCGCGCTGGAGTCCGAGCGCTCTCAGATGGACACAGTGCGCCAGGACAGTTCTCTTTCTCCACAGGACCGCCGTGCCAAGATGATGGACTTGCATAAGGGCACGGATGCGCAGATTCGTCAGATTCTCGACCCGGCCCAACAAACGAAATGGGACGAGATGCAGGCCAAGCGCCAGCAATGGATGCAAAACCGCCGTCAGGGACCGCCCAATGACAGCGCGGGTGCCGGCCCGCAGGAGCCACCACCACCTCCTCCTCAGCAATAACTATCTGGAAGGCGAGCATTCGTTTTATCGCAGGGAACACGAGACCCCTTATTGGTCCGCATTGGTCCGCGTTCCCTGCCTGTCGTGCGCTCCAAAACCGCAGATGATTTTGCGGCAATCATTTAGGAGATGGACTAGATTTCAGCCGATTTTGCCCAAGGTCTGGACGTTCCTAGAAACAATTCATTCCGTTGGACAAATCGGCATAAACGAGCTATAAGGTGATGGCCCGAAACCTGCGTCTGAAGCCGTGTTCAGCCAACTTCACCGGTCGCGGCATCTGACGGATCGGCACTGCTAGTGCGGGGACTCCTCGCTGTGAAATAGGCGCTCGCTGACGATTCGACACGAGGCCGCCTTTAAGCGAGTATTCTACAAACAGTTTTCCATGGATCAGCAATTCAGTCTCGATCGGACCTCTTTTGAACGGTTCCTCGCAACTGCATCGCTATTGCAGCAACTTCAAAAACGGGCAGTTTCACAAAGCACTCCCTTAGAGAATCTGGCGCCCCAACTAACAGACCTGAGTGACACGCAGCAGGCCATCCAGGCTGGAATCTTTTCAGTGGATGCCGCCTTGCTTCGCATTTCGGCGCTTGCCCTAAGGCTGATTCCGGCCCAGGGCGCCGGCGTATGGGTATTCTCAGGTGTTTTGCTTTCCTATCGGGCTGGAACCGGCACGGCATCCGACGACGAAAATTTGCGCAACGCTATTTCCGCAAGTCTCGCTAACGGCAATCCTCCCACCGCTAGCCGTCCCGGCGATAACGCTGTCCCCCATTCGCCGCTAGTCAGGTCTCTCCTGGTGGCTCCAATTTATCAAGGACAGAAGATCGCCGGTGGGCTTGCAGTCTTCTCGGAAAATGCAGACTGCTTCAACGATCGGGATGAAGCCAGCACACGTTTGCTAAGCGGCTTGGCCGCTCAGGCGTTGGATAAAGCAGCAAACGCTAAGTTCAAGCAAACCGTGACCCTGGAACGCGAAGCCGTACTTCATGTGATTGGAGCACTCGTTCCCAGTCTAAAAGACCTGGTTGAAACCAAACCGTACTCCGAACCAGCAGCAGCTCGCGGCGTTGATTCTGCGGTCCGCGAAATTAAGAACTCGTCGGCTCAAAGTGCTTGGGCTTCTGACCTTTTGATTCCAGTTCATAACTTCCCAGCCGAGGTTAAAACGGAGCAAATTCACGATTCAGTATCGGTTCCTCAAACGCGCGAAACGGGCGCGTCTACTAAGAAAGAAGACCGGCCGGTCATCGAACCGGCAACGCCAGGATTGTCAATACCCGCCTTCGAGGAATGGGCCAAGGCTGTCGGCATGTCGGATCTTGAAGTTATATCGCGACCCAACCCAGTCGCGCCGCTTCAAATAGTGGAATCCGCACCTGTGAGAGATGCCGCGCAAGTTCCCGCGAGCAAAATCGCCGCACGAAATCCTCGAGGCTGCGAAACAGCTCCGAAGTCGCATCTCTGCACTTCACCTGCAAGCCAGCATCGTTTCCTGGTTCCAGCTATTCAGGGCCTCGTCTATTCGGATGGCGACTGTTACAGCTGCCTCGCTGAATGACCTCGTAGCGCATGCTTCCAAACGAACATCTGTCGCGCGCTGGTCCATCCCAACAAATCGCTTAGTCGCCGCGATCGCGCTTGTAATTGTGGCCACGACTTTGACCGTGAAAATAGTTGTCTCACAGTTTCGCCATAAGAGCACCAAAACGGCAACACCCGCATCCCGCGTTAATGTTGATCATGTAAAAACGGAGAAGGCTCTTACCGTTGATGGAAGTCATAAGAGAGTGACCGACAGCGCAACTTCAGCCGCTCTCGGGGACTTGAGCCGTTTCGAGATTCCTGGATTGCTGCGTCAAGCGCGCTATGGCGACGATTCGGCAGCCTTTCTGGTCGGCATGGCGTATGAGACCGGACGCGGCGTGCCGCAAAGCTGCGAGAAAGCGGCGCGATGGGTTAAGGAAGCCGCCACCGACGGAGACGCCGCTGCGGAATACAATCTGAGCCTGCGCTACCGGGACGGCGACGGCCTACCGGCCGATTCCGGGCAATCCGAAAAGTGGCTTCAGAAAGCCGCCGCCCAAAACTATCCACAGGCGTTGACGGCTTCCGCGGTCCAAACTGAGCAAGCGCCCGACGCATCATCACAACCATAGGCCTGAAAACAACGCACGGTTCGACTCGACGGCATCCCTGCAAAAGTGCTCACAAAATCGCACGGCATTGCGGCCTCAAATAAGCTAGCTTTACAGCAGGAGTTTTCGCGAGAACCGCGACGTCAGTACGGCTGGTACCAATTCGTGAAACAAGCCGGAAATCTACGCGTGCCAGCATTAGGATGCCGGCATGAGGGCAAATGAGCATAAAGGTTGCGCTGAATCACCGGACACAATACCGCTACGACAAGGCGGTATCACTCGGTCCGCACATCATCCAGTTGCGTCCTTCGCCCCATTGTCGAACACCTATTCTCAGCTACTCTCTTAACGTTGCCCCCGCCAGGCACTTTCTGAACTGGCAGCTTGACCCCTATAACAATCACGTGGCGCGCGTTCTTTTTCCTGACAAGACGACTGAATTTGTGGTGGAGGTGGACTTGGTCGCAGAGCTATGTCCTTTCAATCCGTTCGATTTTTTTCTGGAACCAGGTGTTACAGATTATCCCTTCAAGTACGAGCCCGGGCTGGCCAAGGATCTCGATCCCTATCTCTCCCTCGATCCGCTTGGCTCACTGCTTCGGACTTTTCTTTCGAACATTCCCAGGGAAAAACATGGAACCATCAGCTTTTTAGTCGAATTGAACCGCAGGGTACGAGACGAAATTAATTACGTGACTCGGCTTGATCCCGGCGTCCAGACATGCGAACAAACCCTCGAGAAGCGTTCGGGATCGTGCCGCGATTCTTCATGGCTGCTCGTACAGATTCTCCGAAATTTGGGGATCGCGGCTCGCTTCGTCTCCGGATACTTGATTCAGATTGCGGACGACACAGCGACGGGAGATGGAAACATTTCCGCCGACTCCGCGGATTTCCATGCCTGGGCGGAGGCATTTTTACCTGGCGCGGGTTGGATTGGGATGGATCCGACTTCGGGTCTTTTTGCTGGTGAGGGCCACATCCCGCTGGTTTGCACTCCGAACGCTTCCAAGGCCGCGCCCATCGAAGGCACGGTCGAGCCGGCCAAAGTGGACCTCGAATATTCCATTTCCATTCGTCGTCTGGATGATTCGCCACAGCCCATCCAACCTTGCACGGAGGAAGATTGGGCGCAGGTTGAAAAGTTGCCCATAAGGTGGACGCGGACCTGGAGGCCAAAGATGTCCGCCTGACCATGGGTGGCGAACCGACTTTCGTTGGCATCGACGAACCGGAGAGCCCGCAATGGAACATCGATGCACTGGGACCAATGAAAGCGAACTCGCGGTTTGGCGCTTATCCAGATGCCTCCGCGAGAAGATGGCTCCTGGCGGGCTGCTTCATTACGGACAAGGCAAATGGTATCCCGGCGAGCCGTCTGCCGCGTTGGGCGTTGAGCTGCGCTTGGCGCGCCGACGGCGTTCCCGTCTGGGAGAATATTGAGCTCATTGCTCGCGAAGACGAGGAGCATAACTTCGGTACCGTCGATGCCTCTGAAGTTTATGAAGCGCTCACTCGTCGTCTTCAAGTGAGCCGTAGAAAATGTGTTGCCTGCATTACGACGGCGAGTCGAGCGAACCAGCCGGATACATCCTGCCCATTCGCCGCCGCCAAGCGGCGTGGCCAATTGTATTGGTCGAGTCAGTTCTGGTTTCCTCGTCCGGAACGTTTGCTGCTCTCGCCGGGAGATTCGCCCATCGGCTATCGCATACCGACGGATTCGATGCCATGGGTGGCGCCCGACGAACTTGAATACGAACATGAGGCCTGCGCCATTCGCGCGACCGGATCAAGCTCCCTTCACTCCCGATCCGGCGACTGGACCTCTTTGATAAGAATCCCGCGCCCGATCCGTTGCCCGCTCTCTCGAGCACTGCGGAAACGGCGAAGGAGCTAATCCGTCCGTCGCTCTGCGTGCAGGCTCGTGAAGGCCGCCTGCATGTGTTTCTGCCTTATGTGTTCCAGCTCGCGGACTACCTCGACTTGATCGCCGCGGTCGAGGATACGTGCGCAGTACCTGCAAAAGCCGGTCTGGCTGGAGGGCTATCCTCCACCTTCCGATCCGCGTTTGCGTTCATTCAGCGTCACTCCCGATCCCGGCGTCCTGGAAGTGAATCTTCCGCCGGCGAGCAGTTGGGATGAACTCGAGCAATTCAACACTTTGCTCTTCGAAGAAGCGCGCCGTAATCGCCTGACTGCCGAAAAATTTGGCTACGATGGCAGCCATCTCGCTACTGGCGGTGGCAGCCACATCGTGGTCGGCGGAGCGACTGCATTGGACAGCCCATTCCTGCGCCGTCCCGATCTCCTGCGCAGCATGGTGGCGTTCTGGCAAAACCATCCTTCATTGTCGTATCTTTTTTCTGGGATGTATGTTGGCCCGACTAGCCAGTCGCCACGCGTGGATGAGGCGCGCATGGATGCTTTGTACGAACTGGAGGTCGCCTTTCGGCAATCTGCCCTTCGAGCAACTGCCCGCCGACATCTCGTGGATGGATTGTTCCGCGACTGCTGGTTGACGTCACAGGGAATTCGCATCGCGCCGAGTTCTGCATCGACAAGCTTTATCCGCCGGAGGGTCGCGGCTTGCGCCTGGGTTTGCTCGAATTGCGCGCCTTCGAAATGGCTCCGCATGGCAGAATGGGTCTGCTGGAGATGTTGCTGGTCCGCGCCTTGATTTGCATGTTTTGGAAAAAGCCCTTCGAAGGCGCCCTGGTCCGCTGGGGCACAGCGCTTCACGACCGTTTTATGCTGCCCGAATTTGTCAGGCGCGATTTTTGGATGTGCTCGCCGAGCTACGCCGGTCCGGGTATGCCTTCGAGGACAGATGGTTTGCTTCGCACTTTGAGTTCCGCTTTCCAAAAATCGGATCGATCGCTGCATGACGGAGTCGAACTCGAATTGCGTCACGCTCTCGAGCCGTGGAACGTGCTCGCGGAAGAGACCACTTCCGGAGGAACGGTTCGCATCGTGGACTCATCACTCGAGCGGATCCAGGTGAAAGCTGTCTGGATTCACAGGCGAATCCCGTTACGCGGTCACATGCAATGGGCGCACAGTGCCGCTCCATCCTACCGGCGAAGCCTGGAGAAGCCGTGGCTGGCGTCCGGTATCGCGCCCGGCGACTGTCGGATACATTGCATCCGACAATCCCTGTGCATGCGCCGCTGGTCTTTGACATTATTGATCGCTGGAAAGAACGTTCGATTGGCCGCTGCACTCTACCATGTCGGCGCGCCAGACGGCCAGCCATATACAAGCCGGCCCGCCGACGCGAACGGAGGCCGAACGACCGCCGTCGGAGCGCTTTCAACAAATCGTTTCAGGAATCCGGCGATCAGCTCGGTTCGATAATGCCACCGGAAGAAGAGACGCAACCCGAACTTCCCCATGACTCTGGATCTGCGTTTCCGTCCGCCGAACCACAGATCCCAACGCAGCGAAGTGCGGAACTTGGCGTCATGACATTGGATTTACACCAGTCTCCGCTCCATTTCGCGGATGCCTACGACGAGTTGTCGGCCGACGGCGTGACTCCCCGCCCGCACTGGGAGCACCTGATGGAGTCGCTGCGGGACATCGGCCCCGAAGAACTGGGGCGACGCTGGAGTCGCGCCGAGCGGCGCATTCGCGAGAACGGAATTACCTACAACATCTACAGCGACCCGCTCGGAGCAAACCGCGACCTGGAAGATCGACATCGTTCCGCTGCTGATTCCCGCGGACGAGTGGCGCTTCATCGAGGCAGGCATCATTCAGCGCGCTCAGTTGTTGAGCTTGCTTCTCGAGGATCTCTACGGATCGCAGGAACTGGTGGCGCATGGCCGCTTTCCCGCCGCGCTTCTCTATGCCAATCCCGCATTCCTTCGGCCGCTGGTGGGCGTGCGCGGTTCCCGCGCACAGTTATCTGCACATGCTCGCGGTTGATCTTGCGCGTTCGCCGGACGGCCAATGGTGGGTGCTCGCCGATCGCACACAAGCGCCTTCGGGCAGCGGCTATGCTCTGGAGAATCGAACGATCGTCTCCGATGTTCTTCCCGATCTCTTCCGTACCTCGAACGTATTGCGCCTGGCTCCGTTTTTCCGCGCGCAACGCGAAGCGCTGACCAAGCCTTACCGAGCGCGACAATCCGCGAATCGTTTTGCTCACCCCCGGGCCCTACAACGAGACCTACTTCGAACACTCCTACATCGCGCGATACTTGGGATTCACCCTGGTCGAGGGAGCGGACCTGACAGTGCGCAACCGGCGCGTCTATCTGAAGACGGTCGACGGCTGGAGAAAGTGGATGTGATTTTGCGCCGCGTGGACGACAGTTTCTGCGATCCTCTCGAACTGCGAGGCGACTCGCTTCTCGGCGTGCCCGGCCTCGTCGATGCTGTCGTGGCCGGAAATGTGAAGGTCGCCAACGCGCTCGGAAGCGGCCTGATTGAGACCGCCGCGATCATGCCGTTTCTTCCCGGACTGTCCACGCACTTGCTCGGCGAGAAGCTCAAGCTTCCATCGGTGGCGACTTGGTGGTGCGGGCAGGACTACGCGCTGGATTGGGTGCTCAACAATCTTGATTCCGTAGTGGTGAAGCCGGCGTTTCCATCGCGCGGCAATGGAACCTGTCTTCGGCGCGGAACTTCCGCAAGCGGAAAAAGCCAAATTCGCCGAGCAATTGCGCGCCCGACCGCACGAGTATGTGGCGCAGGAGCAGGTCGCCTTATCCACCGCGCCGGTCTGGGATCAGGGATGCCTCAACTCGCGCAGCCTCGTGCTGCGCACCTACGTGCTCAATACCGGTACCGGTTGGATGGCAATTCCCGGCGGGCTGGTGCGAGTGGCCGAAGCGGAGGGATCGGTCGTCTCGATGCAGCGCGGCGGCCACAGCAAAGACGCATGGGTTCTGTGGGACGGCCCCGTCGATACCTTCAGCATGCTGCGCCCCCGCAATGAACCTGTGGAGCTGCGCCGGGTTCCGCGAGTAGTTCCCAGCAGCGTGGCCGACAATGTGTTCTGGTTGGGCCGGTATGCCGAGCGAGCTGAAAACATGGCGCGTATCCTCCGCACAATGATTCCTCGCGTTCGCCTCGCTGAAGAGGCGGAACTCGCGTGCCTTATCCGCTTGCACGGCTGCCTGGAATCCCGCTACAGCAAGTTGCCCAAGGCCAAACTCAGGAAGCCGACTTCTGTTGAACTCGAACAGGAAATGACTTCGATGCTCACCGACGCCAAGCGGCCCGACAGTCTGGCGCACACTCTGGCGAGGTTTATCGAATTGGTGACAATGTTCGCGAGCGCTTGTCCGCCGATATGATGTCCCTCATCGGCCAGCTGCGAGACTTCATTCAGCTTGAGCCAAGAACACATTTTCTTGAATATCCAGCGATCCTCACCGATTGCCTGGAACTGCTTTCCGCGTTCTCCGGAATGGAGCGCGAAAACATCAACCGCGGATTGGGTTGGTTGTTCATGACCATCGGCCGGCGTCTCGAGCGCGCGATTTATCTGGCGAGGCAACTGCGAGAGATCACCACGCCTCTCGCAGAGCAGGACTGGCCGCTTTTGGAATGTCTGCTTGAAGTCGCGGACAGCTCCATGACCTATCGCGCGCGCTACTACACAACCTTGCAACCGCTGGCGGTGCTGGATGTGCTGATGGCCGACGAGACGAATCCCCGATCGTTGGACTTTCAACTCAGTCACCTCGCCGATCTCTATCAAAAACTTCCCCGGCACGTGCGGGATGATTTGCACGCAATGCGTGACGCGCTGGCTTTGCTGCGCAGTTTCAATCTGCGAGACTTAAAATATCCGCTGCCGGGCGATTACGACGCGGGGAATGGTTCCGATGGATTGTCTAAGCTGGAACGTTTTCTCCGGGAATTGGAACAGTTGCTGCCTTCCTGGTCAAATAACTTATCGAGCCGATACTTTAGCCACGCCCGCACCTTGCCGATCAGCATAGGCCAATAAATTTACATAAATGATTTATAGAATCGTTCACCGGACCACCTACAAATACAAATATCCCGTCTCGGTCGGAAACCACGTAGCGTGCCTGAAGCCGCGATCTTTGCCGCACCATCAGTCGGCGCGGAGCGAACTGCGTATCCAGCCGCGTCCGGCAACGCGCACCGAGCGCGTGGATTTTTTCGGAAACCGCCTGTGCTTTTTCACAGTTCAGGAACCGCATCGCGAATTAGTAGTAGAAGCGCGCAGCGAAGTAACAATAGACGGGAACGGGACGCCGTGGCTTCAGCAGGCGCTCCCTTGGGAAGCGGTTGCCAAAGCGCTTCCGGAAGATGACAGTCCAGCCGGCCTTGAGGCTTATCAGTTTGGATTTGAGTCGCCGCGCATTCGGGTACAGCCGGAGTTCGCCGCATACGCGCTTCAATCGTTCACGCCCGGGCGTCCGATGCAGGAGGCGCTCCTCGACCTTACTGCCCGCATCCACCAAGATTTCCGTTTCGATTCGAAAGCGACGAACGTCCGCACACCAACAGAAGAGGTCTTTAAGAAACGGCGCGGCGTGTGTCAGGATTTCGCACACTTACAAATTGCCTGTCTCCGCTCGCTGAATCTGGCGGCACGTTACGTAAGCGGATATCTTCGAACCTATCCGCCCCCGGGGAAACCGAGATTGATTGGCGCCGATGTATCGCACGCGTGGGTGTCCGCCTATTGTCCGGGAATGGGTTGGCTTGATATGGATCCCACCAACAACGTCGTTCCCTCAGATGGTCATGTGACGCTGGCCTGGGGCCGCGACTACGGGGATGTGAGTCCTCTTCGCGGCTTAATTCTAGGCGGCGGCGCTCACACGCTGAAAGTCGCGGTTGATATGGAGCCAATTGGGTAATTTATTTGGCGGGGATGTGTTACTGCAAACCACAAGTTCGAAACGGCGAAACTTTCGCGGCTGCCAGGACTTTGGAAGAGCCTTGAAAGGGCGGGGCTTTAGCCCGCCGATAATTATGTCATCAGACTTTACGGTGTGCCTGAAGGCGCGCCCTTTCACGCCCATCCGATCTTGCACCTAAGCGACAATTCCCTCGATTGGTTTCTCTCCTACTGAACTCACCGGCTTCTCCGCCACAACTTCGTCGCTCACGACATGAAAGCTAGTCAGCCGCGCACTCCCAAACGAAGTTGTGATCGCAACATCCGCCGCATCGCGCCCTGTGGCCATTAACACTCGTCCGATTCGCGGTTTGTTGTTACGGGCATCGAATGCCCACCACCTCCCATCCAGGTAAACCTCGAACCACGCGCTGAAGTCCATGGGCAGAACCAAAGGAACCCCAATATCCCCCATATATCCGGTCGCATAGCGGGCGGGAATGTTCAGGCATCGGCAAAACGTGATTGCCAGATGCTGAAAATCGCGGCACACGCCCTTGCGATCCGCATACACATCCAGTGCCGTCTTTGTCGAACATGCAAACGGGTACCCGAATGTGACATTCGCGTGCACCCAATCGCACACCGCCTGAACGCGCGCCCATCCCGGCGGAAAACTGCTGAACAAATTTCCCGCCGTGTCCAGCAGGCGGTCAACTTCGCAATATCTGGAAGCGAGCAAGAACCGCAGCACGTCCGGAGGCAAATCCTCCACCGGCATCTGGCTCGCGTGAGAATTGACAGCATCGGGTTCGCCAGAGTCTTCGATCAAGGTCGAGTTGTAGATTTGAAGCGTTCCGGCCGGAGCAAGAAAGCGGGAGCAGATATTTCCAAATGAATCTTCGTACTTGGTAATTGGCACGCTTGGCGTTAGCCGCGGCTCATCAGGCTCTCGCAAGTCTGCGCGCCGCGACGGGTGCACATGGATCAGGGCAACTATCGGGACTGGCGCAGGGATATCGAACTGAATGTCAAATCCTAAGCGAATCAGCATAATATGGATGCCCGAGATTAAGAGGACTAATATGGCGTCCGGGCAACAGCAAAATAAGCCATATTATGGCACTGTTTTGACGAATCAACACTTGGCCAATCGCCATCGAGTTGCTGTTTCCTCTTCAGCCAGAGGTACAGGCGATCTGTGAGATGCGGAAAACACTATGCCCTTTGGCTAATCGCATCGTTTCTTGCAATGGGAATAAAAACTCGCCCCGTCGACTGACTAGACCTGTCTCAATCTCAGAAGCCAATTCAGGCCGCGCTTGACTTCCCTGCCAACAACTTCTTCAATCGCGGCAAAACTTGCTTGCCGTAAAATTCGACCACGCGTTTCTGGTCTGGTTGACCAGAGTGAATGTGCACTTCGGTCGCGCCGCTATCGAATAAGTCCGCGATGGCTTTGACATGCACGTCGGGATCGGTGCTGATCGGCCATCCCTCGGTGACTTTCTCAATCGGAACCTCGGCATTCGCTCGTCTCTCGATCTCCTGCGGATCACGAATATTGAAATACGGCTTCCATGCCTTGGGACCAAAACGCCAGAGCTTTGCCGCCACTTCCGCATCTTTCTGCCCACCCACAACCGCATATTGCTCGATGAAGACCGGCATCTTGGCCGGATCCTTACCTGCGTCTTTCGCTCCACTCTCAAATTCTGTCTTGTGCTCTTTCCATGTCTTGGGATCGGTAATCAGTCCATCGGCATATTGCCCAACCCGGCGCATAGCCTTCGGTCCGTTTCCCGCCATCAACAGCGGAATGCGCTTCGCCGGCGGGTCATATAATCTCGCATTCACCTTGTAATATTTTCCATCATGCGCAACCTGCTGGCCTTTCCACATTTCGCGAATAATGCCGGTGGCCTCAACCAACCGCTCTGATCGTTCGGGCCACTTCGGCCAGGTTGCGGTCGCCGCCTCTTCATTCAAAGCTTCTCCGGAACCCAGGCCCAGAAATATGCGTCCTGGAGTAAGCAGGCTCAATGATGCAAATGCTTCGGCCACAACCGCCGGATTGTATCGGAACGAAGGACATGTAACAGTTGTGCCCATCCATATTCGTTTAGTGCGTTGGCCGATTGCGCTCATAGTGACCCAAGCCAAACCTGAATGGCCTTCGTTAGCTTGCCACGGCTGGAAGTGATCGCTGCACGCCAGCACATCGAAGCCCGCCTCTTCACAAGCCACGCCCAGATCAACCAGTTCTGGAACGGTGAATTGCTCGTGCGCAAGCTGAAAGCCCACCATTCCTTTATGAAACGATGTCATAGCCGTATTTTTGACTGAATCTTTAGCAGCTTCGCTTTGCAGGCCACTGGAAAAAACCGACGCTCCAAGCATGGACATTGCGATACCTCCTGCGGATTTCAATACAGCTCGCCGATCTAATCCGTAAAGCCCTGCTGGTCTCTCCGATTGAGACATTACTTTTTCCTCGCCAATATAGAAGATGGTTTCGATGCGAAATCGAGCTTTGGGTTGTGCTTTTGGAAAAAAACTGAGACCGCAGAAGCGAGAGATGCAAATTCATTCCTGCATTTACTTCAAAAAATGTGCGCTTGGGTTCTTGACAAAAGGAGTTTACCGGAGCAATATCTTTAGGCGAATAAAAAGCGAATATAGCAAAGCTTTGGAATGGGTGTTTTTCATGTCTTTATCCTCCACATACATACCATTTGAGCTGGATTCATATTCAACTGTTACATCTAAAAAGCTTCCTAAACTTAAACATCTGCTGGATTTACCAAAACTTACCGGGATACAGAGCGCCTCACGGCTTGAAGTCCGTCCGGTGCCGGAGATGGTTTCCAGCGGAATCCATGAACTGGATTTGCTTACCGGAGGACTTCCCCGCGGGAGCATCACGGAAGTTTGCGGGCCGCCAACATCGGGCCGCACCAGCATGTTTTTAGCTGTATTGTCGGCGGCTACACAACGAAATGAAGTCTGCGCGCTCGTGGATGTGAGCGATGCGTTCGATCCTGTTTCAGCCCAATCCGCTAGCGTAAATTTTGCAAAGTTTTTGTGGGTGCGATGCGGAAGTTCACCCGGAAAGAAGCCTGCGTCCAATCATGTGGGGAAAAAAGAACATTTTAGGCATCACGCGGAAAGTCCTGTCGAACAGGCAATACGAGTCACGGATTTGCTTTTGCAAAGTGGCGGCTTCGGACTGGTAATCATTGATCTGGGGGATGTTCCTGTGAAGCTGGCCCGCCGCATTCCTCTCACTTCATGGTTTCGCTTTCAGCGCGCGGTAGAGAATACTCCAACGGTTCTATTTTTGATCACATCGGTTCCCTGCGCGCAGACTTGCGCATCTTTGCAGCTTAAATTGCGGGCGTCAGGAAAGAAGTTGTCGGCTATCAACTGCCAGCCATCACCGAGATCTTGCGATCAGGAGCAATTGATTCCTTCTCATTCTTGGCTATTGGACGGCCTTCAGGTCGAGGGCGAAATTTTGCGTTCGCGCATGCAGCGTAAACCAGTGCAATCGGTTACCAGATTCGTCACCAAAGCGGTGCGTGCCGGATAACAAAAGCCGGCTCTTGGCTATTAGCTCTGGGCTTTTAGCTAATTAGGTAGTAACTCAGTCTAAACAAATCCCTATTTCACAGTCACCCCCGAGGGACTTTAGTCCCGAAGGATCTAGCGTGTAGTGCAAGGCGTTCCGATTTAGCCAAAAAGCCAAGAGCCAAAAGCTAACAGTTGATCCTCATGTTTTTTGCTTGCATCTTCGTTCCCGATTTTCCCGTGGAAGCGATACTGCGCTCCAAGCCTGAACTGCGATCACAGGCGGTCGCAGTTCTCGATGGCAAAGCTCCGTTACAAAAAGTTTTTGCTCAGAATGAAAATGCCCGCCGTGCTGGCGTAGAACCTGGGATAGCCAAACTCGAAGTGGAAGCATGCGGCAATATTGTGCTGCGCAGCCGCTCCCAATTGCAGGAAGATTCGGCACACGCCGCGTTACTTGATTGTGCGCAGTCATTTTCGCCGCGGGTGGAAGATATCGGTTGCGACACTCTTCTTATTGATCTCGCCGGACTGGAACCACTATTTGGTTCACTCCCGAAAATTGCCCGCGACCTGGCGCGGCGTGCATCCGATCTCGGACTCGAATCCAATGTCGCCGTGGCTTCAAATCCCGATACGGCAATCATCGCAGCTCGAGGATTTTTCGGCGTCACTTTGATCCCGCATGGTAAAGAAGTAGAACAATTGGGAGGATTGCCTATCGAAGTGCTGTTTGAATTGAATAACGGGAAGGGCATGACTTCCAGTCGTGCCGCTAAAACCACTACATCCATTCTCGGCCCGACTGAAAGTCGGGCCCTTCCTTCTCTACCCTCCCAACTTAATGACCCTGAGCAATCTAAACAAATTTTGGACACCCTCAATCGCTGGGGGATACGCAATCTGCGTTCCTTGGCGGCTCTCCCGGAAGTAGCTTTGAGCGAGCGTTTAGGGCAGCCGGGCGTGCATTTGCAAAAGCTCGCTCGCGGCGAAACCTTCCGCACATTGGCGCCGGTTGAACCACTTTTAATTTTTGATGAAGCCATTGAATTGGAGCATCCGCTGGTACTGCTTGAGCCGCTGGCTTTTTTGCTGGGACGCTTATTGGAACAGCTATGCGCCCGTTTAAATGCACGCGCATTGGCCACGCAGGAATTGCGATTGAGATTGGAATTAGACAGTAGTTGCCGTGACGAGGAAACGGAACAGAGATTCAGTGGAGGAAATGAAGCCTCACGCATTTTCGAACGAACGCTTCATCTGCCGGTTCCGCTGCTCGATGCCAAGATTTTTCTAAAGTTAATTCAACTTGACTTAAACGCTCATCCGCCGGGGGCTCCCATCCTCAAAATTTATCTGCGCGCAGAGCCGGTGCGGCCGCGCGCGGCGCAAGGTGGCCTATTTCTTCCTCCTTCGCCGGAGCCTGAGAAACTTGAACTCACATTGGCCCGGATTGCAGGAATCGTAGGCGAGGACAAATTCGGATCGCTGACATTGCTGGATACATATCGAGCGAATGGTTTTCGCATGCAGCGATTCGTTCCGCACTCTCATGAAAGTTTTAAAAACAAATCAAGCGGCGAAAACAATGCCACAGTAACCGCGCTCCGCATCTTCCGGCCTCCCATGCCGGTAACAGTGACATTGCGCAACGGCAGCCCCGCGCATATTGCTTGTCACAAGCGCTCCGAAATTCAAGGAGGGATTTTGTGGTCCGCTGGCCCATGGCGTTCTTCCGGAGATTGGTGGGAACAGGAATCGTGGTCCAGAGATGAATGGGATATTGCCGTGCAAGCCGAAACGGAAATTGCGTTATATCGCCTGGTCCACGATTTGCTCGCCGGGCGGTGGCTTGTAGAGGGAGCCTACGACTGAAGAAATTGCAGATTTGAGAATTACGATTTTGCGAATTTACGAATTGTCGAATTTTTAGAATTGACGGATTGAACGAACCAATTCTGCCGAACAATCCGGCAATCCGTAAATTTAAAATCTGCAATCTCAAATCTGCAATCTGGAAATGTACGTCGAACTCCACTCTCGCTCCGCTTTTAGTTTCCTGGAAGGCTCTTCCCTGCCCGAAAATCTGATTGCAGCCTGCGCTAGATTACAGATGCCCGCAATGGCGCTGCTCGATCGCGATGGCGTTTACGGTTCCGCGCGCTTCCATGGTGCCGCGAATATAGCAGGAATCAAAGCCCATGTAGGAACGGAAATCACCTGTGACGATTGCAGATTTTGGATTTCAGATTACAGATTTAAAGAGAAAACAATCAACATTAATCTGCAATTCCACAATCTAACATCTGCAATTCTTTTCGCCTTCCTCTTCTCGTATCCTCCCGCACCGGCTATCAGAATCTCTGCCGCCTCATTACCCGAATGAAGTTGCGCTCGAAGAAAGGTGAAGGCACGGTTCTGCCAACCTGAGCTGCGAGAACATGCAGAAGGCATCATCTGCCTCACTGGCGGCGATGATGGCCCTCTTACGGCTGCACTTTCCCGAGGCGGTTCGGAAGAAGGCCGACGATGCCTCGATCTATTGACCGCCATTTTTGGGCAGAAGAATGTCTACGTTGAGTTGCAACGTCATTTTCATCGCGAGCAGGAAGCCCGCAATCACATCGCAATTGATCTCGCCCGCTCGCTTAATCTTCCGCTCCTCGCGACGAATGATGTTCGTTACGCGCGCGAGCAGGAACGCGAACTGTGTGATGTGTTCACAGCTATTGGAAATCATTGCACGCTGGCCAATGCCGGACGGCTATTGTCACGCAACTCCGAGCGGCATTTGAAGTCTCCGCAAGAAATGCAGAACCTCTTTGCCGATCTACCGGAAGCCATCGCCAACACCATGGAATTGTCATCGCGACTGGAATTCACGCTGAAAGATCTGGGATATCAATTTCCGGAATATCCAGTGCCCGAAGGCGAAACCATGATGTCATTTTTGCGCGAGCGTACCCGCGAAGGCTTTCAGCAAAGATATGGGCGAGCCGCAAATGATCTTAAGAACCGCGCGCGCCGCCAGGTTGAGCGGGAATTGATGTTAATCGAAAAACTCGACCTTGCCGGTTACTTCCTGATCGTCTGGGATTTGGTCCGGTTCTGCCGGGAGCAAAACATTCTGGTCCAGGGACGCGGATCGGCGGCAAATAGCGCCGCTTGTTACTCGCTCGGCATTACCGCCGTTGATCCCGTTGGCATGGATCTTCTCTTCGAGCGCTTTCTTTCGGAAGAGCGTGGCGAGTGGCCGGACATTGACCTTGATCTTCCCAGCGGTGATCAGCGCGAGCGCGTCATCCAATATTTATATAAGCGCTATGGCGAACGCGGCGCAGCCATGACCGCGAACGTCATCACTTATCGCAGCCGGATGGCTTCGCGCGAAATGGGAAAAGCCCTCGGCTTCGATCCCGAAACTCTTAACAAAGTTTCTGCCGCCGTCGCCAACTGGGAATATCGCGACGAGAATGACACGTTCGATCACCGTTTTCGCGATGCTGGTTTAGATCTCAACCATCCGCGATTGCGAAAGTATTTCGAACTTTGTGTTGCCGTGCAAGATTTGCCGCGGCATCTCGGCCAGCATTCCGGTGGCATGGTCATCTGCCAGGGACAACTTGATTCCGTGGTGCCGCTCGAACCTGCATCCATGCCCGGCCGCGTCGTAGTGCAATGGGATAAAGACGACTGTCATGATTTAGGAATCATCAAAGTGGATTTGCTCGGGCTTGGAATGATGGCGGCTCTGGAGGATTCGCTCCAACTCATTCGCGATCATTACAGAGAAGAAGTAGATCTCGCGCACCTTCCGCCAGATGATCCTGAAGTGTATTCCACGCTGCGCAAAGCTGACACCATCGGCATGTTTCAAATCGAAAGCCGCGCGCAGATGGCATGTCTTCCTCGCCTTCAACCACGAACGTTTTACGACATCGTGGTACAAGTCGCAATCATTCGTCCCGGGCCGATTGTCGGCCAGATGGTCAACCCTTATTTGCAGCGGCGGCAAGGACGCGAAACCGTCGCCTATCCGCATCCTTCGCTGGAACCCGTGCTGGCACGCACTTTGGGAGTTCCACTGTTCCAGGAACAATTACTGCGAATGGCCATGATTGCCGCCAACTTTACCGGCGGCGAAGCCGAAGAACTGCGGCGGGCCATGGGATTCAAGCGATCCCGAATGAGGATGCTCGAGATCGAAGCAAAACTTCGAGCTGGCATGGAACGCAACGGAATCTCGCGCGAGGCTCAGGAACAAATTGTTCTCTCCATCACTTCTTTCGCTCTTTACGGATTCCCCGAATCCCACGCTGCCAGTTTTGCGCTGATCGCCTATGCCAGCGCTTATCTGAAGTGCCATTATCTGGCCGCTTTCACCGCCGCGCTACTCAACAATCAGCCCATGGGATTTTATCGCCCCGCGACCATCGTAAAAGATGCGCAGCGGCACGGACTGAAAGTGTTTCCTATAGATGTGATGAAATCGGATTGGTTATGCACGCTCCTTAAGCATCAAGATACAATCGCCCTCCGCATTGGCCTTCGCTACGTCCGTGGCTTGCGCGAAGAGGCTGCCCATGCACTGGTGCGGCAACGCAGCATCGCGCCATTCAACTCGATTCGCGACTTGATTCATCGCGTGCCTGAACTCCGAAAAGACGAACTGAATACTTTGGCGGATATTGGAGCATTAAATTCAGTTTCCCCAAACTCGAAACTGAGAACTGAGAACTGTTCCAGTTTCCAGCGATTTGAAACTTAAGATTGCAAACCTGAAACTCCACCGCCGCGACGCTCTATGGCAAGTGGAACGCGCAGTTCGCCATTCCGGTCCACTCCTTGATGAATTACCAGAGCCAGATGCGAAATCACCATTGCGTGTCATGAATGAGGAAGAGCGGCTCGTCGCCGATTTCCGCGGAACTGGAATGACTGTGGGGCCGCATCCCATGCAGTATCACCGCGCGGAAATGAACAAACGACAGATTCACAAAGCCAGCGAACTCAGCCGCATTCCTAATGGTCAATATTTGAGAATTGGTGGTTGTGTGATTGCCCGGCAGCGTCCCGGCACGGCAAAGGGATTTGTATTTTTAAGCATTGAAGATGAAACCGGAGTCGCCAATGCAATCATCAATCCGCAACTTTTTCAGAAACATCGCCTCTTAATCACTTCCGAACAATTCCTGATGATCGAAGGAAGTGTTGCAAAATCAGGATAACGTGATTTCCGTGAAAGCCGCTCATGTAGGCGCACTTTCCATCACTCACGCGCCAACCAGTTCCCACGACTTCCATTAGCCAATTATCGTCCCTTTTTTCTCACAAACAAATCTATCCCAAAGATCACGCTTCGTCCCGGCATGATCACGCCTTGAACTTCCTCGTATTGCGTATCGCTCAAGTTTGAAAAGGCAAGATGAACCGCCGCATACTCGAATTCACGGCCGATATCTGCGTCCCAGACTCCATATGGATCGCTTGAATAGCGACTAGCTACGCCAATGCGGCTCCTAGCAATCAATTTTCCTGGAAGCTTTCCCTGCCATGCCACCACGGCATCCGCTACCGGATAATTGAAAATATATTTCGATTGAAGGCCATTCAAAGCTTGCTGCGCCCCATAGAGGCCGGTATAAGAAAGATCCATTTCCTGACTCCGCGGCAACCGCATCCCAAAAGATGTTTCTACGCCGGTGAAATTTATGCTGTTGATGTTCGTTGCCTGATAAGGTCCGCCACTCGACACGCTCCGCACATAGTCAATATCATTTTTCTCGCGGCGCTCGAAGACAGTAACTTCCGCCTTGTAGCGGTCTCCCTCGTCCCATACCAGTCCGCCTTCATAGCTCCACGCAGTTTCCGGTTTGAGATTTGGATTTCCCACATTTGCTGGATCGCTGTAATAAAGATCGGTATACGTTGGCAAACGAAATGCCCGGCTGGCGCTGGCTTTCAGCTTCCATCCCGACTTGATCCAGTACCCCGCAGCGACGGTCGGAGCGAACTCAGAGTCGCCTGTATCGAAAATCTCTTCACGCACGCCAGCAGAAAAAGAAAACGCCGCCATGCGCGCACATCATAATCGGCATATACCGCCCCATGACTGCGAGCATGATTTCCGAGGTTGTTGCTCTCAATGGATTCGTGAAATCCTTCGCCGCCATAAAACAAAGTCGAGTTCTGGCCTAATGATTCCTTCCTACGCAGCGCGGCCTGCCAGCTTTCATCAATATGATTATTTTCATAGATCGAAGGATTATCACGAATGAGGACAAATTCGTCCGTATGCCGCCGATACCCCAGATCAAACTCAGTCTTGTCGCCCAGATCCTGTTTCAATCCAGCGAACCACGATTTCGTTCGCTCCCAGGAATTGAAGTTCCCGTAAAATTGGTCCGCCCCAAAGGGTTTATCTCCGTAGCCCAGCATAACGAGCGTGCGCCCCAATTCGCTTTGAGCTCCTGTGTTTGAAAATATCGTGAAGCTGCGATAGTCACGATCGGGCCGGAAACCGCTGGAGAAATCTCGCGCGGCGCTCAGTTGTTCGTCTAGTTTGTCACCTACCATGTCCGCCGATAAAGATTCCTGATTCGTTCCAAAATTGCCGATTGCCGAGCCAACGCGAAATTCTGAATACGCGGGTGGCCCAGTAATGAAATTGATTGTCCCTCCGACTGCATCGGAGCCATAGAATGTCGAGCCGGCGCCTCGCAAAATTTCAATTCGCTCCAGCGAATCCGTCGGCAGGGGCAAGTCCATATCGTGATGGCTGCTCTGCACGTCGTTCATCCGCAAGCCATTAAGCAGCACCAGCGTCTGCGCGAACGTCGAACCACGAATGGATAAGTCCGCCTGAACCCCGTCCGCCGCGCGTTGCTGCAAATCAACCGAAGGGTCGAGTCCCAGATAGTCACTCCAATGGTTGAACAGCAATGAACTCGCACGAGTATCAATGACCGCGACCGACCGGTCTATTTCGTTTGCCGGAACTGGCGCGAATGTGCCGGTCACAACCACCGACTCTTTCCGGGGTTCGATTTTCTGTTCTTCCTCGCATTTTTCATTCGATGCCGCGTCATTTGTCGAGCAATCTGTTCTTGTTTCTTGCGCGCACGCATGGATCGTGGAAAACACGCAAACGGCTACAACCAAAAGGACATAAACAGGTCGCAAGAAGCCTCCAGAATCAAACGTTCCCATTAAGCGGCAGTGCGGTGCAATCTATTGCTGTCCAAAAAAAGCGTTTCGCCAGATAAGTTTTTTTCTTGTTTCGGGGTACACATTCACAGGCAATTCGGTCTATGATTAGTACATCATCCGTCGCAACTTTATGTCTAAATTGGGTCGGTTCGCGCCGATTCTTTAATCAATTCATCCAGCGTTCAAATGAACGTGACATTCGTTAAGGAGTAACTAAAATGGCAAGAAAATCCCCCCGTCCCAGCAATGCAACCGATAAACAAATAATCACCATGCCGGAAACCACCCCGGTGCCCCAGATCAAGAGAAACCCTTCGCCGGTTAGCGCGATATCAGGAAATTCCTCCACAGCAGATGTGGAAGCGAAGATCCGTCAGCGGGCCTACGAATTATATGCGGAGCGCGGTTACCTCCCTGGCTATGAAGAGGAAGACTGGCTCAAGGCCGAGCGCGAGATAGTAAACCGTTCCGGCGTCCGTCAACAAAGCGCTTAAACTCTCATTCCATTCGGTCAGTCGCGGGCGCGGTCCTCCTCTCGCGCCTGACCATCTGTTTCGAACGCACGTCGTTCCGAAGAATCACTCGGGCCTTGTAGTTGCTTGGGTGCGTCTTTTCTGAAAAAATACGTGAGGATCATCCCCATGTCGCAAATCGGTAGTTTTGCGCTCCTGCTCGCCCTGGCCCTCGCCGGCTATAGCTTTCTGGGCGGCGCTTTGTCTCTGGTGCTGAAAGGATCTGTTTCCGAGCGCCTGGGAGAAACCGCGCGGCGCGCCGGAATCGCAACGTTTGCGATGGTCTTCCTCGCCGCCGGAGTGTTGGTCACTGCGGCTTTCAGCAATGATTTTTCCATCGCTTATATCTATCATCACAGCAATCGTGATCTTCCCGGTCCTTATAAATTTGCCACGCTTTGGTCTGGACAAGAGGGCTCGCTCCTTTTCTGGTCGCTACTCCTCTCCGCTTACGGCCTGGTCCTGCGCCTGCGTCACAAGACTGACACGCGCTTATTTGCGCACGCATCGGTGATCATTGCCGCGGTTCAAATATTTTTTCTTTTGCTTATGAATTTTGCGGCGAATCCCTTCGGCGTCATGCAAGGGACTTTGCCGGCCGACGGTGCGGGGCTGAATCCGTTATTGCAGTATCCAGAAATGGTGATCCACCCTCCCATGCTTTATCTGGGATACGTGGGATTCACCGTGCCCTTCGCATTCGCGCTAGGTGCGTTGATCATGCGGTATCCCGGCGAAAAATGGATTCACATCACCCGCCGCTGGACGATGGTCACGTGGATTTTCCTGACCTGCGGCATCTTTTTAGGAGCGCATTGGGCCTATTCCGTCCTCGGCTGGGGCGGATATTGGGGATGGGATCCCGTCGAGAACGCGTCGCTCATGCCTTGGCTCACCGGCACGGCATTCCTGCATTCCGTCATGATGCAGGAGAAGCGCGGCATGCTGAAGACCTGGAACGTCTGGCTCATCTTCATCACGTTCATGCTTTCGATCTTTGGCACAATGTTGACTCGCAGCGGATTGGTTAGTTCGGTTCATGCGTTCGCGCAATCCTCCATCGGCGATTGGTTCGTCGTGTTTCTAGCAATCATCTTTGTCGCTTGTTTATTTTTCTATGTGAAGAACCGCTCGCATTTGCGCACTGAGCACAAGCTGGAATCGCTGATTTCCCGCGAATCCAGTTTTTTGTTCAACAATCTTTTGCTGTTGGTGGCATGCTTTACCGTGCTCTGGGGAACATTATTTCCGAAGCTTTCGGAATTAGTGAATGGAACAAAAGTTACCGTGGGCCCGCCATTTTTTAATCGCGTAAACATTCCCGTCGCCTTGCTGTTATTGCTTCTCACCGCCCTGGGACCGCTCCTGGCATGGCGCAAAACATCTTTTGAAAGCCTGAAGCGTAATTTTCGCTGGCCCGCTCTCGGCGCACTTGCAACCGGCGGGTTGCTGATCGCGCTCGGCATGAGACCTTGGCACAAAATGTCCTATCTGTATTCACTGATGACCATCATGCTCTCGGTGCTGGTAGGACTGACCGTAATCTCAGAATTCATCCGCGGTGGTCGCGTGATCAGCCGCCACACCGGCCAAAACCTGCTTGCTTCGATCGTCCATCTCGCGCACCGAAACACGCGCCGTTATGGCGGATACATCGTCCACTTCGGTGTGATCGTAATCATGATCGGATTCGCCGGCTCCGCCTTCAATCAGGACGCCGAAAAGGAAATGGGATTCGGCGACAAGATGACAATCGGCGCTTACACCCTCGTTTGCCAATCATTCACCCAGGAAGACAATCCGAACTATGGAAGCGAGTGGGCAATTCTCCAGGTATTCAAGGATGGGAAGCAGATTGACACTCTGTATCCGGAACGCAGATTTTTCACGGCCAGCCAGCAGAATTCCACCATCGTCGCCAACCGCTCCACTCTCAAAGAAGATCTGTACCTCGTCTATGAAGGCCAGAATCCGGACACAGGACGCCCCATTATTAAGGCGCATTTAAATCCGCTGGTCATGTGGATTTGGATTGGCGTCTGGGTAATGATTATCGGAACGGTCGTCGCGCTGATCCCGAACGCTGTCCCAGTGCGCGTGCCCGCCCCAGCGCGACTGGAAACCGCTCCAGTGGGAGCCGGCGATTGAAGCACCGAGCCAGCCAACGCAGCGAAGATCGTCCCCGCCCGTCCATGCGTGCTCTACAACTCGTAGCGCTTTTTTGTTTGCTGTTTATTTTTATCGGCGCAGGCGATGAATCGGCGCGATTCAACGATCTCGGCCATCGCATGATGTGCGTCTGCGGATGCAATCAAATTCTTTTGGAATGCAATCATGTCGGGTGCGCCTATTCCACCCGAATGAGAAATGAACTCGCCGCTGCGCTTGACCGTGGCGATAACGACGATCTCGCGCTGCAATCATTCGTGCAAAAATATGGCACAACCGTAATCGCCGCGCCGACGGACAAAGGATTCAACCGTGTCGCATGGATCATGCCTTACCTTGCCCTCGTTCTCGGAATCGGCGGCGTGGTGCTGATTGTGCGAACATGGAGAGGACGTCCATTGCTTCTGCCCGCAGATAATGTCAAATCTGTGACTGGACCTGAGCTTGACCGCTTTCGCGACCAGGCGCGGAAAGATACCGAAGACGTATGACCCTTCTTGTTTGTCTCCTTATCACAGCCGGAGTACTCATTTACGTGTTCTATCTGCCCGGCACACTTCAGCTTGGTCCAGAGAAGACTCGCATCTCATATCTACAGGAGCGCAAGGAAGTCGTTTACGAAAACCTGCGTGACCTTAATTTCGAATTTAAGGCCGGCAAATTCCCAGAGGCGGATTACATCTCGATGAAAAATTCGCTCGAAGAAGAGGCGGCGGCTCTTCTATCGGAAATTTCTCAGATCGAAGAAACCACCCGTGTACCCGCCTTTCGCTTCCCGAGAAAAAGGATTTGAACTTTTGAATATCTTCCTCTGCCCACCTCGTTTCCGAACGTGTCTCGTCTCCGTTGCGTTTCTGTGCGCAGTCTTTTTCAGCGCTGCCGCATCCGCCAATACTCTAACCGGTACCGTAACCAATGGGACCACGAATAAGCCGTCTGCCGGCGACGACGTCATCCTAATAAAGCTGGCGCAGGGCATGGAGGAAGCGGGACACACCAAAACTGACGCCAGCGGGAAATTCAATCTCACTGTTGAGGACGACGGTCAGCCCCACCTCGTTCGCGTTATCCATCAGGATGTCACTTACCATGAGATGGCCCCGCCCGGAACGAATTCAGTTGACATCAAAGTTTTCGATGTAGCGAAGAAAGTTGCCGGCGTTAACGCCGTCGCCGATCTCATGTATTTGCAAGCGCAGCGCGGACAGCTCGGCGTAAGCCGCATCTTCGCCGTCAGCAATACATCGAACCCTCCACGCACTCAAATGAACGATCAGAATTTCGAGTTCTACCTGCCAGCAGACGCTCAGATTGATTCCGCGCAGGCACAGACCGCCGGAGGGCAATGGGTGGATTCGACCCCCGTGCAGCAGCCAGAAAAGAATCGCTTCGCATTCGCGTTTCCCTTGCGGCCCGGGCAAACGGAATTCCAGATTTCTTATCATCTCCCGTATAACGGCAATGCGACGATTGATCCTAAACTGATTTATCCGTTGGATCATTTTGTCGTAATTTTGCCGCAGGCAATCCACTTTTCTCCGGCCCAAACCGGTGTTTACGAGGGCAAGCAACCGCCCAGCCCGCCCGGCGCAATTGCCGAAGTGGCCAGCAAAGCTCGTCCGGGCCAGAAACTCGCGTTCGATATTTCGGGAAGCGGAGTTCTGCAAGATGACAGTTCCGCCGACCAGGCTGGTCAAACCGCCGCGCCGCCATCCGGTTCGGATACACGTCCCGGCGGGGGACTTGGGCCTCCGATTGATGCTCCCGATCCTCTGCAAAAATATCGCTGGTATCTGCTCGGAGGATTTGCGGTCCTGTTGGTTGCAGGAGCGGTTTACATTGCAGGGCGCTCCAGAAATGTTGCGGAACCTAACTTTGAATCCGCAGTTGAAACCGCGGATCGCGACCGCGAAGCCCAGTCTGCGCGGCGCCCTTCGATGATTCTAGAAGCTCTAAAGGAAGAAATGTTTCAATTGGAGCTCGATCACAAGCAAGGCCGAATCTCCAAAGAGGAATACGACAAAGCAAAATCCGCATTGGATCAAACGCTGGATCGAGCCTTGAAAAGAGAATCCCAGAAACCTGTGTAGTTTGTTTGCGGGAAATATTCCGGAAGTCCCCGGCAGTGTCATCTTGAGCGAAGTGTCGGACTCCGCGAGTCCGACTCGCAGTCGAAAGACCTGTTGTCTGCCAGAATCGCTACGCTTCGCGGTGGGCGAGATCGTAGTCCCGGCTCCCCATGTGCGTTTGTCCCAGCCGCCTACTCACGCTAGACTTGTACTCTTGAGGTGAATTGAATGTTGGTCGTCATGCGGGCGCACGCCACCGCCGACGAAGTCCGCGCGGTTTGCGAAAAGATCGAAGCACTCGGCTACCGCGCACACTCCATCCCCGGAGCTGAGCGAACCGCCATCGGAATCACCGGCAACCAGGGTGAGATCGAAACCGGCACGCTCGATGAAATGGCCGGCGTACAGGAAGTGATTCGCGTAACCAAGCCTTACAAACTGGTCAGCCGCGATTTCCGGCAGGACAATACCGTCATTAGTTTCCCCGGCACCGACGCCACCGTCGGCGGACGCAGTCTCGCCATCTTTGCCGGCCCTTGCGCCATTGAAAGTCGCGAGCAGGCTTTCGCCATTGCCGAACGCGTTCATCGCGCCGGTGCACAGTTCTTTCGCGGAGGCGCATATAAGCCCCGCACTTCTCCTTATTCTTTTCAAGGAATGGGCGAAGCCGGGCTGCGCATAATGGCTGAAGTCCGCGACAAATTTGGCATGAAGATCGTCACCGAAGCCGTGGACAACGAATCGCTGGACCTGGTCGAGGAATACGCTGACATCATTCAAATCGGCGCCCGCAATATGCAGAATTTTTCATTATTAAAACGTGCGGGACGAGCCAGCAAGCCCGTGCTGCTGAAACGAGGAATGTCGGCCACCCTGGAAGAATTGTTAATGGCCGCCGAGTATGTGATGAGCGAAGGCAACTACAACGTGATCCTCTGCGAGCGCGGAGTGCGAACTTTCGCCGACCACACTCGCAATACTTTGGACTTGAGTCTGATTCCCGCCGTACAACGATTGAGCCATCTACCCATCGTCGTAGATCCCAGTCATGGCACCGGAAAGCGAAACAAAGTTACGCCGTTATCGCGCGCTGCGGTTGCGGTGGGCGCAGATGGATTGATTGTCGAAGTTCATCACGATCCCGATAAAGCCCTTTCCGACGGCATTCAGTCGCTGTATCCCGATCAGTTCGATGAACTGATGAATCAGGTCAGGCAGATCGCCCCAGTAGTGGGGAGGACGGTCTCAAGTGTTCCGGCACAAGGGTCGGTTCAGGGCGTCGCACGTCCTGTTGCTGCGGAGTGAGGTATTGCTGGGTGCCCCAGGTCTCGTGATTTTCGAGACCTGGGATATGTGAAAATCGGAAGGGCGACTTCCCACTTATTCAGCTTAGTGAATTGATCCTCGATTTTGAAAAAGTTCCTTTTCACCTTTCTTCTGTTCACCGCCCTCTCCGCCTTCGGCTGGTGGTATTTCCATCAGCGCACCTTGCCCGATTACGGCCCCGCCTATCGCGAATACGCATATGTAACCAATAGCGGGAGCAACAGCGTTACGGTAATTGATCTTCGGACGTTCGAACCCGCCAAGACGATTCCCGTAGGCACTGATCCGACCGGCGTCGCTGCGAACAGCAAGAAGAATGAAATCTACGCAGTCAACACCGATTCAAGCAATGTAAGCGTGATCAACGCTGAACGGAATGTTGTTGTCGCGACCATCGGAGTGCACGGCAAGCCCTATTTCATTGATGTGTCCGCCGACGGAAAGCGCGGGTACGTAGCGAACTCAGGCTCCGCCAATGTCTCCGTGATTGATCTCGACGAACGGATGGTAATCGGCACCATTCCCGTAGGCAGATCACCCGGACTCGCGAAAGTCTCGCCCGATGGCGGTACGCTGCTAGTCAGCAATCGCGCCGATAACACCGTCAGCGAGATTGATACTCAGCGGCTCGCGGTTCGCGCCACAATTTCCGTCTGTCAGCAACCCGAAGATATCGCGATCCTTCCCGACAGTAGCAAAGCCTTCGTCGCCTGCACAGGATCGGCCCAGGTGGCCTCGATTGATTTGAAGACCGCCACGCTCTTGGCATTTTTAGATGTAGGCAAGACGCCCATTAATCTCGCTTTGAAGCCCGACGGCGGCGAGCTTATGGTCTCGAATTTCGATTCCTCCAGCATTTCGATTATCGAAACAACCACCAACGAAGTGAGCGGCAGTTACCTGATCGGCCAACATCCCGCGCGCGGGCTCGTGACGTCTGACAATTCGCGGCTTTATGTAAGTAATTTCGGATCGGACGAAGTCGCGGTGTACGACATTGACCTTGGAAAATTAATTGGCTCGCTCACCGTGGGCAGTCATCCCGATGGGCTGGCTCTATCGCAGGGTCAAAATTATTTGCTGGTCTTGGACTCGGCGTCAGGAGACGTGACTGTAATTCAAAAGCGAAGCTCGACGAAGTTGGAACCTACGGAATATTCCCTGCTCACCATGATCCCGGCGGGAGCGCACCCCAACAATATCGTCGTGAAATCGTTTGTGCTGTCCCAGCCTGCTAAGTAGCAGATCTCTGAGGAGAAAATCGTCTGCGGGTAGCAGGCACATCCATCGGTAATGTTCGCGCGCGCCAGTAATTTTCATATCCTTCTGCGGCGAAGCACAGCGCCCGGTCGAAGAACTCGTCCAGCAATCGCAACAATTCCATTTCGCCATAAAGTTCCACTGGATTGTGCATAAAAGCCTGTTCCTGGAGGAACTCCCAAAGATGTTTCTTGGTCAGCAGTATCGCCCAGCAATAATCCGATAGAGACACGCCCTGCTCGGCGCGCCGGCCGCCAATTTCAAAATATCGCTGTTCGATGTCGGTATCGGTTTTGGTCAGCAGCCATTCCCCAAGTTGATGCAGAATTTCGCAGGATCGGTCCCGAAGTTCTGCGGGAGGGACCTTTCGCATATCACTGGTGCGGGATGAAGTCTGAAATTTCTCGATCAATCCATCGGCAAGCTCGTCCGAGTGATTTTCAATTAAACGGACAAAACGAAGCGCAATCATATGGCCTCTTTAACTTTCACGCGCATTACGCAGATCATGCGAGTCGCGAAAAGCATCGTAATACGATATAATTATGTTATCGCAAACCGGGCTTGCACGAAAGCGGAAAGTTTGCTTGGTGGCACATTAGGCTTTCGCGCCGCAGCACTTCTTGTACTTCTTACCCGAACCGCAGGGGCACGAATCGTTTCGGCCGATTTTGGCGGCGCCGCGGACCACCTGCTGTACGGTTTGCTGCTCGCCAGATCCAGCCATGCGGGCGCTCTCCAGCTCGCGGCGTTTCTTCCGCTGGAAGTTCTCTTCAATCTCATCCACCGAAGTTGCGACGGAACGCGGCGGGCGATGTCCATTTCCGCCTCGCCCTCCCGGCCGAAGCGCAGGAACTCCCGGGCCAGTCTCGGCGCCCAAATCGCCGCCTTCAGCCGAACCTTCAGCCGGGCGCTCGAGAATCTGCATGCAGGTACAGATAGCGAACCGCGTCCTCCTGGAAGCGCTGCATCATCGCTTCAAACATGTCGAACGATTCGCGTTTGTATTCGATTAATGGATCGTGCTGCCCATAACCGCGAAGACCGATGCCCTCTTTCAGGTGGTCCATGCCGAGGAGGTGATCTTTCCATTGCGAGTCCAGCACGCTCAGCATGATCATGCGTTCGTGATAACGCATGGCGTCGGGACCGATGAGCTGTTCTTTCGCGTCGTAGCGCGCTTTTAATTTATCGAAAATCGCATCGCCGAGTTCCTGGCGGTTTAACGTTTCCGGGCTAATTCCCTCGGCAAGAATATCAACACCAAAACGCGTAAAAATGGCATCCTTCAAGCCTTTGATATCCCAGTTGGCGGGATGCGCTTTCGATGGGACAAAACTGGTCTATCAAAGTGCTGAGAATACCCGAAACATAATCTTCCAGAATCAAATCTTTCTGATCAAGCCCCTCAAGCAACTGGCGGCGTAGTCCATACACTGCCTCGCGCTGCTTGTTCATTACGTCGTCGTATTCGAGCAAATGTTTGCGGGCTTCGAAGTTTTGCGCCTCGACGGCTTTTTGCGCGGCCTCAATGCGGCGGGAAATCAGGCGCGACTCGATCGGAATTCCTTCTTCCATGCCCAACCGCTCCAGAAGTTTTGACACCCACTCCTTCGCGAAGATGCGCATCAAGTCGTCTTCGAGCGAAAGATAAAAGCGCGATGAGCCCGGGTCGCCCTGTCGGCCTGCGCGTCCGCGAAGCTGGTTGTCTATCCGGCGCGACTCATGGCGTTCGGTCCCGAAGATATGCAGTCCACCTGCTGCTATCACCTCGTCATGCTCTTTATCGGTTTGCAGTTTATGGCGCTCGAATGCCTCGTTCCATTGCTCCGTCGGAACAACGTACTCGTTACCCGCGTAATACCAGACGGTGCTCTTGGTTTCATCCACGTCAATCTGAATCTTGCCTTGCGCGGCCCGCAGTGGTTGCGCGATTCCCTTCTTCACGCATTCCTGCTTGGCCATGAATTCGGGATTGCCACCGAGCAAAATATCGGTGCCGCGGCCCGCCATGTTCGTGGCAATCGTGACCATATCTTTGCGGCCCGCCTGCGCAACGATTTCTGCCTCACGCTCGTGATACTTCGCGTTCAGCACTACATGCTTGATGCCTTTTTTCTTGAGTAACTCAGAGAGCCGCTCCGACTTCTCGATGGATGTCGTGCCCACCAGTACGGGCTGGCCAGTTTCGTGCAACTTCTGGATTTCATCCGATGCGGCAAAGTATTTTTCCTTCTCCATTCGATAGACAACATCGGGATTCTCCAGCCGCCGCAACGGCTTGTTCGGAGGAATGACCATCACTTCGAGGCGATAAATCTTGTCGAACTCGGGAGCTTCCGTTTCGGCGGTTCCCGTCATGCCCGCGAGCTTCTTGTACATGCGGAAATAATTCTGGAACGTAATCGTCGCCAGCGTCTGGTTTTCGCGTTCGATCTTGACGCCCTCTTTCGCCTCGACAGATTGATGCAAGCCATCGGACCAGCGGCGTCCCGGCATCAGGCGGCCCGTGAATTCGTCCACGATAATGACTTCGCCCTCTTTTACGACATACTCAACATCGCGGTGATACAGGGCATGAGCTTTGATCGCGGTTTCGACGTGGTGCTTCAAGTCCCAGTTTTCGGGATCAGCAATGTTACCGATACCGAGAAGCCCTTCGACTTTTTCCCAGCCTTCATCGGTGACGGTGATGCTGCGGTGTTTTTCGTCCACCACAAAATCGCCCGTAAGCTGAGACGGTTCGCCCGGAGCAACGTCAATTTCTTCTCCCTTTTCAAGCTTGGGAATAATGCGGTTCACGCGCGCGTATTTGTCAGTGGATTCTTCACTCGCTCCGGAAATGATCAGCGGAGTCCGGGCCTCATCAATCAGAATCGAATCAACCTCATCCACGATTGAGAAATTGTGTCCTCGCTGCACACAATCGTGCAGATCGAACTTCATGTTGTCCCGCAGATAATCAAAACCAAACTCATTATTGGTTCCGTAGGTTACGTCGGAAGCGTACGCATCGCGCCGCTGCTGATCATCCAGATCATGCACGATCACGCCGACGCTGAGTCCGAGGAAGCGATAAAGCTTTCCCATCCATTCCGAATCGCGCTTGGCCAGATAATCGTTGACCGTAATGACGTGGACGCCTCGTCCGCCCAGCGCATTCAGATAAACCGGAAGAGTGGCAACAAGAGTCTTGCCTTCGCCGGTTTTCATTTCCGCGATCTTGCCCTGATGCAAAACCATGCCGCCGATCAATTGCACATCAAAATGGCGCATGTCGAGCACCCGGCGGCCCGCCTCGCGCACAATCGCGAAAGCTTCTTCCAGAATGTCATCTAGAACTTCATTTACCGCAAGGAAGCGTTCAGTCTCCAGTTGCTTTCGGCGATCATGATCGGCTTCCGGTTCATCGGCAATTTTGGCGACGCGCTCTTGAACCCGGCTCCGGAATACATCCGTTTTCGCGCGCAATTCCTCGTCGCTCAGCTTCTGAATGGACGGTTCGAGCGCGTTGATAGCCACAACCCGCGGCATCAGGCGCTTGATTTCACGCTCATTCTTGGTGCCAAAAACCTTGCCTATGACTTGATCAATCAATCGAATGATTCCTTAAACAGTAAATTCGAGAACAATCCCGCTATGTTAGAAGCCTAGCATATTAGATGCGGGACCAGTAGTTACGTCGCGGGACCAAAGGGCAGGCACTCGATCGAAGCAGAGACGAGCGCCTCGCCCGTCTACTTAGCCCGCGGATGCGTCCGATCATAGACCTGCAAAACATGCTTCATCGAAAGTTGGGTATAACGCTGCGTCGTCGAAAGCCGCTCGTGGCCCAGCATCTCCTGAATCGCCCGCAGATCGGCGCCTTCCTCCAGCATGTGTGTCCCGAAGGCGTGCCGAAGCGTGTGCGGATGCACGTCCGGCGACAGTCCTTTAGCGACCGCGATTTTTTTGATAATTCGTCCGACACTTCGAGTTGTCATGCCGCCGCCGCGCATGTTAACGAGAAGCGCTCCCGTCTTCCCCTTCTTCTCAATCAAGATTCCCTGACGCGCCGGCAAATATGCTGTGAGGGCCGCCTTGACCGCCTCCCCAAATGGAACATAACGTTCTTTTTTTCCCTTGCCGCGGATCAAAATGACTTCGTCGCTCAATCGAATGTCGTGAACCTGAATGCCCACCATCTCCGAATTGCGAATTCCGCAGCCATAGAGCAATTCGAACATTAAGCGATCTCGCTCCGCGAACGCCGCCACTTCCGGCATCTCTTCATCCAGGACGGAGTTCATTTCTTCGACCGTCGGCACACGTGGAAGTTTCTTAGGAAGCTTCGGCGTGGACACCAATGCCGCCGGATTCTGCTCCACTATGCCTTCCTGCGCTAACCAGTGATAGAGCGAACGCACCGCCGCCAATGCCCGCGCCACCGACGGCTTTTCGAGCCCCTGATCATACAAGTGAGATAGAAATCCTCGGATGGTCAAGTGATCAATGCCGCGCCAGGAAAGCGGTCCCACATATTCAGCAAATTTATCGAGATCCGAAGCGTATGCCTTCAGCGTGTGCGCCGACGCATTCCGTTGACCCAACGTTCGCAGGAAATGTTCTACCGCTTTTTGAACCTCGGTTCTGCTATTTTTTACGGCCGAAGATTTCATCCTGCCTTAGCTCTTTCTTTCGCTCTCGCCTTCGCTCGCGGATGGTGATTTTGATAAACAGTCTTCAGTCGGTCCAGAGCCAGATGCGTGTAAACCTGCGTCGTCGAAATATCGGCGTGCCCCAGAATCGTCTGCACTGTCCTTAAGTCCGCGCCGTTCTCCACCATGTGAGTCGCACAACTGTGACGCAGCATGTGCGGACTCGCATTGCGCCCGATGTTTATTGAAGCCCGCCGCACGATTTGCCAGACTCGCTGGCGCGTCAGCTTGCGTGCTCGACGTCCCAGGAACAGCAACGGAGGATTCCCGCCTCCCGCCAAAATCCTCCGCGATTCTGCGATGTATCCGGTCAGGGCTTTCTGCGCCGATTTCCCAAGAGGCACGATTCGCTCTTTGTCGCCTTTGCCGCGCACCAGAATGTAACCTGCATCCAGCTTCAGGTCCTCAAGCTTTATTCCGACGATCTCAGAAACGCGAAGCGCCCCCGCATAGAAAACTTCCAGCATCGCGCGGTCTCGTACCGCGATGGCCGCTGCTTCCCTCCCCGCCGGTGCGTCGGACGAAGCCCTGAGCATGATCTCCATCTCATCGCGCGCGAGTGCTTTAGGCAGCACCTTCCACTGCTTCGGCGAATCAATATTCAGCGTAGGATCGGCGTGGATGATCTTGTCGAGAAGCAGATACCGATAGAAGTGGCGAAGCGCGGAAAGTTTGCGTCCCACCGATCGTCCATCCACGCCGTTCGCAAATAATTGCTGGATGAAATTCCGCACTTCGTCCCGCGTCGCCCTTGCTAACGTGCGTTTTTTGGATTCCAGAAAGCCGGCGAATTGGCCCAGGTCGGTGGCGTAGGCCGCAATGGTGAGTGGCCGAAGCCCCTTTTCAACTCTCAGATAATCAAGAAAATCGGAAAGAATACGAGAATCAGCTCGCAGCGGCATTCCAAATAAGTATGCTCATTATCGGACGTTGCTAAAAGTGCCGAGTGGGATGCGTGCGTAGGGACAGCCGCCCTCGGCTGTCCAGCCGAGCAAAGCTCGGCCGCCGTTACTCTCTCAAAATTCTCATTCCGAACAAACTCTCAAAATTGTCTTTCCGAACTTACTCTCTCAAAATTGTCATTCCGAACCGGCTTCAGCCGGTGAGGAATCTGCTGTTTTGTAACCCGTCAGCTACCTTAACGTCCATCCCGCACTTCATTAAACACTTGCACCGCATACAACGCTCCCTGCGGCGTTTCTTCATGCTTGAAATATGCGAAGACGTCTCGCCCGTCCCGCAAATGCTCGCGGATCCGATTCACCATGGAGCCACGTTCTTCGACCGTGTACTCAGGTTTCCGATAGCGGTAATAACAGAAGTCCGCTGTGATAACGTCCGGCGTGACTCTCTCTTCAGTTTCAGCCACGCACAGCGCGCGGTTATGCGCCTTAAGCAGATCAAAAGTCTCATCCGTAAACCACGATTCATGACGAAACTCGAATGCCGAGGGGACCGTGCGCGGCAGCGCGACGAGAAATTCTCTCAGCACTTCAATATCAGCTTTCATGTTAGGAGGCAGTTGAAATAGAAGTGGCCCGAGTTTGCCTGCGCGGGCCAGTGGTTCGATCGTGCTCAAGAAGCGTGGAATAAAATCTCCAGTTTTCTTTAGCCGCTTGATATGCGTGATGACCTGATGGGCTTTAATGCCAAACCGGAATCCCTCAGGACTTTCGGCAATCCACTTCTGTGCAGTCGTTTCCTTCAATAACTGACGAAAAGTAAAATTCACTTCAACAGTAGTCAGTTGGCTGGCGTAGTACTGAAGAAAATTCTTCTGCGGCAGCTTAGCCGGATAAAAATCCGGCTTCCAACTTGGGTAAGCCCATCCCGAAGTGCCCACGTAAAGTTGCGCCATGGTAACGGCCCATTCCTGTCTCAGCCCGAACCTGCGGTTGGGAAGGTTGGCCCAATTATACTTTCCGCGCTTTTTTCTTCCCCGTTGCGCGCTTCGGTGCAGGCCGCCGCCTTGGGCTTCGCACTTCCTCCGCCTGCGCCGCAAGATCTATCCCCGTCACAATCGCTTCTGGTTGCGCCTCTTCGATGCCGGGCAACTTCGGCAATTTCTGTTTTAGTGTGAGCACAGGCTCAAAAAGGTCTCCCATCTTCTCGACGCGCTTGATCACCTGGTCGGCTTCGAAGACCAGCAACTTGGCATCTTTCTTCTTGAAAGCCTGTTCCACCTCTTCCCATTTCACCGGCGTAGAAACCGTGGGACGTTCCCGCGCTCTCAGCGAATAGACGCTCACCGTCGTCTTGTGCTCATCGTTCTGGCTCCAATCCACCAGCACTTTCCCCACGCGCAATTGTTTTTTCATATCGGAGACCACTAGATCTTTGTGGTCCGTTTCCAGCAAGCGGGCCAGCGCGTGCGCGAATGGTTTCGTCACGTCATAACTCGTAGGCGTGTTCAGCGGGACGTATATTTGCAATCCCTTCGACCCCGACGTTTTCGGAAAACTTTGCAGCCCAAAATGCTCGAAAATCTCGCGCAGCCAGAAACCTACTTGGCAACATTGCACAATATTCGCAGGAGGTCCCGGATCAAGATCAAACACCATCATTCGCGGACAAGTAATTTTGTTCGCTAATGACAGCGAAGGGTGCAACTCAATAGCCGCCAGATTTGCCACCCAAATCAGCGTAGGCAGATTATTCGCCAAAATGTAATTCACGTTCCGCTGATTGCCCTCACTCCAAATCGGCGCCGTCTTCACCCAATCGGGACGATGCTTGGTGGCATTCTTCTCGAAGAAAAATTCCTGATCCACTCCGCCGGGATAACGCTTTAAAGTGAGGGGCCGGCCTGCCAGTTGAGGTACCAATACCGGAGCGATGCGGGCGTAATAATCAATGACCTGTCCTTTAGTAAAGCCCGCCGCTGGATAAAGCACCTTATCCAGATTCGTAAGCGTAAGCGTTTTGCCTTCGATCTCAATGGTTTGTGAATTGCCCATGGTGACTTCGATCCTGAATCTCGCTCTTGGATGCAAATTTGACGAATTTGGAATGTGGGTTTGTTCTCATCCGAGTGAATAGTCTCATCTCTCAGGTCCAACAGCGAAGTCAGTTCCAAAAGGTGAGACCTGGGACTACCGCCGCCCCTCTGGTTTGACAATCTCCCCTTAAGACACGTAATTTCAGACATTCCACTCTCTTCTTAGCCGCCAATGCCGTGGAGGTCCAATGACATCTCGTATCCATAGCTATGCTGCCAATTTTTTCCTGCTCTTGTTCCTCGGTTTCGCGACCTTGGCCTCCGCCCAGGACCTCGCCTCGTTCGAGAAGCGAGTCACCGTTAAGACTCTTGCCAAACGGCCTGACCGTAATTATTTGCGAGCGCCCTGAAGCGCCGGTATTTTCATTCTTTACGCTGGTAGATGCCGGCTCCGCGCAAGATCCGCAGGGCGAGACCGGATTGGCCCACATGTTCGAACACATCGCCTTCAAAGGGACGGACAAAATCGGCACCAAAAATTATCCCGCCGAAAAAGTGGCGCTGGCCAAGGTTGAAACTGCCTATTCCGCCTACATTGCCGAGCGCGACAAAACCATCGATCACGATGATGCCAAAGTCAAAGCCCTCGAAAAAACCTGGCAAGACGCCATTAAAGATGCCAGCCAATACGTCGTTGTCAACCAGTTCGGGCAGATCGTGGAGAACAATGGCGGCGAAGACCTGAATGCTTTCACCGCCGATGATGAGACCGCCTATCACTATTCGTTCCCGGAAAACCGCCTTGAACTGTGGGCTTATCTTGAGTCAGAACGTTTTCTGCATCCGGTGATGCGCGAATTCTACAAAGAGCGCAATGTAGTCATTGAAGAGCGTCGCATGCGTGTGGATAGCGAGCCCTTTGGCCGCCTGCTGGAACAATTCACGACCGCCGCATTTCAGGCCAGCGAATACCACCGCCCGACCGTCGGCTGGATGTCAGACCTGAACACTTTTTCTGCCACCGACGCATTGCAATTTTTTCACGAGTATTACATTCCATCCAACATGACGGTAGCCGTGGTGGGCGATTTAAAAGCTTCCGAGGCAATGCCCATCATCGAAAAATATTTCGGACGAATTCCCTCTCATCCCAAACCAGACGAGCGAATTACCACCGAACCGCCACAGAATGCTGAGCGGCGTGTGATCCTGCATGAAAAATCGCAGCCTATTTACATTGAGGGCTATCATAGGCCCGATTATCACAGTCCCGACGATGTAGTCTTCGACGCGATCGCTGATCTAATGTCTGACGGTCGCACCTCGCGGCTCTATCGCTCTCTGGTGCGCGACAAGAAGATCGCATCCGATGCGGAGGGATTCACCGATTATCCCGGGGTGAAATATCCGCACCTGTTCGCTTTTTATGCGGTGCCATTGCCCGGCCACAAACCCGAGGAGATGGGGCCAGCCATTCACGAAGAACTAGAACGCCTAAAGAATGAAGATATCAGTGACGACGAGCTGAAAATGATTCGCACACGGGCTAAAGCCGGCGTGATTCGCGGCTTGGATAGCAATGAAGGATTAGCCTCGCAGCTCGCGACCTATCAGGCGCGCTTCGGCGATTGGCGCGAGCTGTTCCACTGGGTTGACCAAATCAGTAATGTGAGCAAAGCGGACATCCGGCGCGTCGCCAATCAAATTTTCGTGGAGGGCAATCGCACCGTGGGAATGATTGAAACCGCTCCGCCATCTGCGCCTGCCGCAGACAAAGGAGGTGCGCAATGAAGACGCGCTATTCGCTTCCCTCTTTTGTTGCTATTTGGACGCTATGCTTTTTCTTGTCTGGTTGCGCTGCGAAGCGACCTGTTTCAGCAAACCCTGCTGGAGTTTCTGTCTCTCAGGAATCGTCCGCGCAAGCCACCGATTGGCAGAAGATCAAAATCCCGACGCTCCCAGCATTTCACCCTGCCGAGCCGAAACGCATCGAGCTACCCAATGGCATGGTGATTTTCCTGCAAGAGGATCACGAACTCCCCCTCATTGACGGAGTCGCCCGCATTCGCGGCGGTTCGCGTTCTGTGCCCGCCGACAAAACCGGTTTGATGGATATCTACGGCGAAGTCTGGCGAACCGGTGGAACAAAGTCACAGACGGGCGACCAGATGGACGACTACCTCGAAGTTCGTGCCGCAAAAGTGGAAACCGGCCCCGAGATTGATTCCTCGATCATTTCGTTGTCGTGCTTGAAGGGTGATTTTGACGATGTTTTCAAAGCATTCGATGACCTGCTGCGCAATCCCGAATTTCGGCAGGACAAAATTGATCTGGCTAAAGGCGAGCTTTTCGACGCCATCTCGCGCCGAAACGACGATGTCGGCGACATTGCAGGCCGCGAAGCCGCCAAGCTCGCCTATGGCGACGATAATCCTTACGCCAGAAATCCGGAATACACCACCGTCGCCGCCGTAACCAGAGAAGACTTGGTGAACTGGTATCAGCAACACGTTCAGCCAAATAACATTATCTTAGGCATAGTCGGAGACTTCGACTCCGCCGCCATGGAAGCCAAGCTGCGCGCGGCTTTCGGGGACTGGCCGAAAGGCGCGGAAGAGCAGAAGCCTGAAATCGAATTCCATCCTGAGAAGCCCGGCTATTATCTCGTCGCGAAAGAGGACGTGAATCAAAGCACCATCGAGATGGTAGAACTCGGTGTTACCCGCGACAATCCGGATTATTATGCAATTAACGTTTTCAACGAGGCTTTCGGCGGCGGTTTTTCTTCCCGCCTCTTCAAAAACATTCGCACCGAACAGGGCCTCGCTTATTCGGTCGGCGGAGGTATCAGCGCCCGCTACGACCATCCTGGAATTCTGCGGCTCGCCATGGGCACCAAGAGCGCGACCACCATTGAATCTATCCGCGCTCTTTATCAGCAGATAGACGATCTTCAAACCAATCCCATCTCTCCGGACGAAGTACAGCGCGCCAAAGATTCGATTTTGAATTCGTTCGTTTTCAACTTCGATTCACCCGACAAAGTTTTGCGCGAGCGCATGGGGTACGAGTTTTACGGGTACCCGCAGGATTTCCTGGAACGTTTTCGCGCCGGGATAGAAAAAGTTACAGCCGCCGACGTGGCTAGAATCATTCCCAAATATTTGCACAAAGATCAGCTCAAAGTGCTGGTCGTGGGCAACACATCTGAATTCGACAAACCTCTCTCTTCACTCGGGCCCGTGACCAACGTGGATATCACCATCCCTCCTCCGCCGGGAGCGAAATCCGAGGAACCGGCCGAGAAGCCATCGGCCTCCAATCCCGAAGGCAAAGCCCTGGCCGCAAAAGTCGTAGATGCGATGGGTGGATTAACCAAACTTAAATCGGTCAAATCGCTTCGATCCGATTTAACCCTGACCAGAAAAACTCCTCAGGGAGATATGGCTCTTACCGTTCAAAGCACAATTGTCTTTCCCGATCACATGCGCGCCGAAGTACAGGCGCCGCAAGGGACCATGACAATTGTTGTGACGCCCGACACGGGATTCATGTCCGCCGAAGGCATGGGCGTGCGCGATATGCCGGCTTCGCAAAAAGCCGAAACCATGCAGCAAATCCATCGTGACCTTATCTTTATCGGGCAACACCTGAACGATCCAGCGTTCATATTTTCGGCCGCACAGCCGGAGAAAGCGGGCGAAGCGCTGCTTGATAGTAGTGGCGCCGGAGTCAGTATACGGTGGTTCGTTGATCCTCAAACCGGACGCCTCTTGCGCGAAACCTACGAGTCAATGACTCCCGCCGGCCCTTCGCAAGATGAAACCAGTTTTGAAGACTGGAAGACCGTGGACGGCTTAACCCTTCCCTACCTGCGTAAAAATAAGCAAAACGGTAAGGATTCGAGCGCCGCGCAGCTCAACAAAATAGAGATCAATCCTAAAATAGATTCACGATTGTTCGAGAAACCCGCCACCGAGGCGAAGACCTCGCAGTAGCATCCAAATATCCATTGTCATCCTGAGGCAGCGGATTCGGTCGCCCGACCGAATCCCAACGAAGGACCTTTGCATCTCCTTTACGGACCTCGTTGACCTTCCCCGCCGCGTTATAGTATTGTATTGTATAAAGCGAACAAAAAGCGAATCTCGTATGGTCTCACTTCCCCTTCTTCCGGATTCACCAGCCCGGCTCGTCGGCATCGCTCGCCTCGCAACTCAAGGAGAATCCCTTCGTCAAGGCCATGACGTCGAATACTTCACTCTTCCCACTCGCTCGCTACTGAATCGCTGCTCCGGCACCAGAATGCCCTTCGCATGGACTATCAATCCTTACCGGGGATGCGAATTCGCCTGCAAATACTGCTACGCCCGTTACACCCACGAATTTATGGAAATGCGCGATGGCGTGGATTTCGAACGAAAAATCTACGTCAAGCAGCACACCTCGAATTTGCTGCGCCAGGAACTAAAAAAAGTAAAACTAGGCGAAGACATCGCCATCGGCACCGCAACCGATCCTTATCAACCCGCCGAGCGCCGCTTCGAAGTCACGCGCGCAATCCTCGAAGAAATTTCGCTTCATGCCGATCTCGACATCGGAATCGTCACCAAATCAAATCTCGTTCTCCGGGATATAGATGTTCTGCGGGAAGTGGCAAAAAACAATCGCATCATCGTAAACGTAACCATAACCACGCTAAACACCGACCTCGCCCGCATGTTGGAACCCCGCACCCCAAGGCCAGACCTTCGCATGGATGCGATGCACAAGCTGAACCAGGCCGGGATCGAAGCAGGAGTGATTTGTGCGCCGGTGCTTCCCGGCATCACAGACTCGCCACGCGACTTGGAGGATCTAGTTCGCGCCACAGCTGAAGCCGGAGGCAAATATATCTACGCCAATTCCCTGTTCTTAAAACCCTGCTCCGCCGCAGTATTCATGCCATTTCTAGATAAGGAGTTCCCCGATCTGGCGGAAAGTTACCGCCAACGCTTCGCGGAAAAAGCATTCCTCTCACCCGCGTACCGTAAACAGCTGTCGGAACTAATGGCACAACTAAGGAAAAAGTATGGAATTCGCAACCACGGCGACCGGAGCGGCGCCACACCGGCTCGTCGAGATAAGTCGAGCGTCCAGCTAACTTTCTTCTAACTAAATCTGTGTCATCTAATCAAATCTCTCATCTAATTAAATCTGTCATTTATTAAATCTGTCATCCCGAGCGAAGGAGATCGTTCGCTTGCGAACGATCTCCGCAGTCGAGGGACCTGCTTCTGATCATCGTCATCCGCACGGTATAATCGCTGCTCCGCCCGATGGCATCCACAACCCAACCCAACCGCCCGCCGCTCCCGCCCCGGCCGCCTAGCGTATGGATCGAACTGGAGAGATTTTGGCAGCGCGTAACCGAGGGACTCGAAATCGGCCAACTCTGGAAGCAGTTCCACGCCGATGCTCGAAGTAGCTACCGGCTTTATCAACGGGACTTCAACGCCCAGTCGCCCCGCGAAACCCGGCGCCATAACTTTTTTCACACCGCGCAGGAATTTGCCTGGGCACTGCTCGAGAAATTGACGCCCGCGCGCCGTGTGCTGCTGTTGCTTGGAATCTTGCTCTTAATTTTTCCAGCCGGCGGTTTCAGCTATCACGGCAAAGCAGGTGAGGTTGAAGTCGAGGAATTTGATTTCCATTTTTGTGGCGGCGCGCTCTTATTCATCTTGCTGATGCTCGAGACCGCTGATCGCGTGGTAATGAAACGCGATCTCGAGATTGCGCGAGATATTCAGGGATGGCTATTGCCGGCAACGCCGCCCACCGTTCCAAATCTTGCAATCGCCTTCGCCACCCGCCCCGCGAATACTGTTGCGGGAGATTTCTATGACGTCTTCCCGCGTCCTCTCGAACCATCGAGCGAAGCCAGGTTCCTGCTGACTGTCTCCGATGTAGCCGGCAAGAGCATTCCCGCCGCGCTGCTCATGGCAACATTTCAGGCCAGTCTCAAGACGCTGTCCGCGACATCCTGTTCTCTCACTGAACTTGTCGAAGGCATGAATCGCTACGCCTGCTCCAACAGTCAGAATGGCTTGCGCTTCACCACCGCCTTTCTGGGCGAGTTTACTCCCACCTCGCGGAGCTTGACCTACATCAACGCCGGACACAATGCGCCCATTCTTTTGCGCAGTTCTTCTCAGGCGCTCGAATACTTGTCAAACGGCGGCCTGCCTCTGGGAATCAAAGCGGATGCCCATTACGAGTCAGGCGAAGTTGTCCTTCAGCCCGGCGATTGGCTGGTGATCTTTACCGATGGACTCGTCGAAGCCATGAATGCCACGGGAGAAGAATATGGCCAGCAACGTCTTCTCAGCGTGCTGCATTCGGGGACCTCAGCCACTCCGGCCGAAATGCTTGCCCGCATAATGAGCGACTTGGACGCATTTGTCGCCGACACTCCACAACACGATGACGTCACCTGCATGATAGTGAAAGCGGCATGACGCCGAAGTCTGACGCCTCAAAAAGACCCGCGAGATTTTTCCGCAAGACATCCCTTCGTCCGCGTTCATTCCAGTGAAGGCGTCACTTCGGGACTGTCTCAGGCCGTGTCTTAAACTGACACAAGTTGTCAGCCTTCCGACAAAATATGACACAGGCGGAGTCAAATCGGCCGCCACCTTCACGGGGGAACCAGTACAGAAAGACAGAAGCTATTCAGGAATAAGGGACTTCCCCGCTTCGGCTGCACTCCTTCCGTAACCCATCGGAATGGTGGTCGGAGTGCGAAGATAAGCAACAACTGGGTCAACAAGACCAACACATCTAAATAACTGGGAAGAGGGGAAACATAATGCGGAAACAAAAAGGTTTTTCACTTATCGAACTCTTGATCGTGGTTGCGATCATCCTGATCATCGCCGCGATTGCCATTCCTAACTTACTAAGAGCCCGTATTGCAGCCAACGAGTCGGCGGCAGCCAGCGGCATCCGTACCATCAACACCGGTGAAGTTTCTTACAACTCCACCTACCCAACTGTAGGCTATTCGGCCTCACTTCTCGTCCTCGGGCCTGGCGCTCCAGCAGCAGCTTGCCCAGCACCGCCCACACAAGCCACGGCTTGCGTAATTGATGGCGTTTTGGCCTCCGGTACCAAGCAAGGCTACACCTATACTTTCGTGGCTAACGCCTCGGTCCCGTCCGTTGGGTACCAGGTGATGGCCAACCCCACGCAGCTGAATCAGACCGGCGTGCGATCCTTCTGCTCGTTCGAAGACGCAGTGGTCCGTTATCAGCCAAGTGGTGGTGGTTTGGCTACTTGCACCGGCGTCAATCTCGTCCTCGGACAGTAAGCGCCGAAAACCTAAGTACTTCTTATGTAGGGGGCATCGGAAAGCCGATGCCCTTCTTTTTCACTCCGATTAACATAAGTAGATTCGATAGGCCGACCAAGATTTGCGCTCGTCAATCATGCATCGGATTTTTGTGCCGATATTAACCTGTTATTCTTTGATTACGGTGTATGTTCTGATTCTGATGGAACGTTAGTTGCAAGAATTAATTAGGGTAGCGAAAAATATTAGGAAGGAATAGAAAATGCGGAAACAAAAGGGTTTCTCACTCATCGAACTTTTGATCGTCGTCGCGATTATCCTGATCATCGCCGCGATTGCCATTCCAAACTTACTAAGAGCGCGTATTGCAGCCAACGAGTCGGCGGCAGCGAGCGGCATCCGCACCATCAACACCGGTGAAGTTTTTTACAACTCTACTTACGCGACTGTCGGCTATTCGGCCTCGCTTCTCGTCCTTGGGCCTGGCGCTCCAGCAGCAGCTTGCCCAGCACCGCCCACCGCAGCCACCGCTTGCGTCATTGATGGCGTTCTGGCTTCGGGTGCAAAGCAAGGTTATACCTATAGCTTTGTAGCTAACGCTTCGGTTCCGTCCGTTGGATATCAGGTGATGGCCAACCCCACGCAGCTGAATCAGACCGGCGTGCGGTCCTTCTGTTCGTTTGAAGATGCGGTCGTCCGTTACAAGCCTAACGGTGGCGGTTTGGCTACTTGCACCGGCGCAAATCTTGTTCTCGGACAGTAAGCGCCAAAGCGCGAGTACGACTACTTAAGGGAGTTTCGGAAAGCCGGGCTCCCTTTTTTGTGGTCTGATTACTTAAGATTACCCATTTTTTCGCACCAGCGATGAGAGATCTGAGTCCGATGGAGTCTCGGTTGCAACAGAATAGAGTGAAAGCTTCGGAGACGACTGAGAAAGGAATCAGAAATGCGAAGACAACGGGGTTTTTCCCTGATCGAACTCTTGATCGTGGTCGCAATCATCCTGATCATTGCAGCCATCGCGATTCCTAATCTCTTGCGGGCGCGCATCGCCTCAAATGAGTCCGCGGCGGCCAGCGGGATTCGCACTATCACCACTGGCGAAACCGCCTACGCTACCACATATCCTCTCACCGGTTACTCGACCACTCTTGCGCAGCTCGGTCCAGGTGGCCCGGCTGCATCCTGTCCGTCCCCGCCAACGGTTACGAATGCCTGCGTAATTGATGGCGTGTTGGCTGCCGGAACGAAGCAGGGTTACATATTTACTTACACGCCGGGTGCGGGTGTGCCCATGCTGAACTTTTCAATCTCGAACGTGCCGACGCAGCCGAATCAGACGGGAGTACGCTCTTTTTGTGCATTCGAAGATGGCGTCGTGCGCTATCAGGCCAGCGGTCCGATTGCGGCCTGCAACACCACGGTCGCAGTTTTAGGTCAATAATGTTTTTTGAATTACCAGATCAGAAACCAGGATGATCCCGCTTACTTTCGTCATCCCGTAAATAGAGCACAATCTTTCCCGTTTGACTCAATCTGCATATAATTTAGAAACACTTATTTCACTCACATCTCATTGCCATGTCCGCAATAGAAACAATAAAGCTGGAAAAAATCTACAGCGTAGGCTTTTGGCGAAAGAAGCCCAAGCACGCACTACGCCCGCTTACTTTAAGCGTCGAAGAGGGCGAAATTTTCGGATTCCTGGGCCCCAACGGCGCCGGCAAGACCACCACTCTCAAGTTATTAATGGGCCTTGTCTTTCCCACCTCAGGCACGGCGCGAATCCTCGGCATGGAGATTGACGATCCGCGCATGAAGGCACAGATCGGCTTTCTCCCCGAACAACCATATTTCTATGACTACCTCACAGCGCATGAACTGCTCGAATACTACGCGCAACTTTCCGGTGTAGCCGCGAAAGAACGCTCGCGCAAAGCCGGCGAAGTGTTGGCAAGGGTTGGGTTGCCCAATGTCGGCGGATTGCAATTGCGAAAATTTTCCAAAGGCATGTTGCAGCGGGTTGGCATCGCTCAAGCCATTCTCCACGATCCCAAGCTTCTCTTCTTCGACGAGCCGATGTCCGGTCTCGATCCCTTGGGCCGGCGAGACGTGCGCGATCTAATGGAGCAACTTAAGCAGGAAGGCAAGACCGTTTTTTTCTCGACCCACATTTTGCCTGATGCCGAGGCCCTTTGTGATCGCGTCGCCATTATTCATAACGGCGAACTGAAGGGAGTCGGAGCTGTCGCTGATCTCACTTCGGGCGTTCGCGGCAAACTTGAAATTGTGTGGTCAGGAAAAATCATTCCCGCAGCGCTAAAAGGTCTGGGCGCCGAATGCCATGTCACCGGCGATACCGTTCGCGCCATCGTCTCCGAGGAATGTCAGGATGCCGCGCTTGACGCCTTACGAAACGCTCATCTCCGACTGATTTCCCTCACTCCTGTGAGAAGTTCGCTGGAAGCGTATTACGTCAGTAAATTGCAACCGGTGAAAGCCGTCGCCGAGGTTCGCCAGTGAAAGCCTCGTCAGTGAAAGGTTCGTCAGTGAAAGCTGCACCCATGAATTCTATCTTCCCAATCGCCTTGAATACGTTTCGAGAAGCGGTTCGCGACCGTGTACTCTACAACCTCGTCGCCTTCGCAATACTCATGTCCGCCGCAGCCATTCTGGTAGGTCAGATCTCAGTTGGCATCGAGAAACTCGTCGTCATCAACCTGGGCCTTACCGCCGTCTCGCTGTTTGGCGTGGTTATTTCAATCTTTATCGGCATCGGCTTAGTTTCGAAAGAAATTGACAAGCGCACGCTATACACCTTGCTTTCACGTCCGGTGCGCCGATGGGAATTCGTGGTTGGCAAATTCCTTGGATTAGTCGGGACCCTGATTTTGAACACGTTTTTCATGGCGATCGGAGTGTTCGGGGCATTGCTGTATGTAGCCCGTCACTTCGCCAAGCCCGATGCTTGGGTGCTCGTCGCCTTGTATTTCATCATTCTTCAGTTCGTTATTGTCACCGGACTGGCGCTTTTGTTTTCATCATTCTCTTCGCCGCTGATGTCGGCGGTATTCGCTTTCTCTTTATTTATCGTGGGAGCTTTTGCTGAAGATCTACGCGGCTTTGCCGGGATGACAAAAGGCATCACCCGCTGGATTGCCACCGGCGCGGCCTATCTTGTACCAAACTTTTCTGCGCTGAACGTTATCACTCCCGTTGCGCATGGTCAGCCAGTGTCAGGCCAGTTGATCATTTACAACACCGCCTACGCGCTGATTTATGCGACCATGACGATTTGCGGGGCGGTATTGATCTTCGAACGCCGGAACCTGAAATGAACCGGTCGCGGATCACGATAGTTGCCAGCGTCCTGTTAGTTCTCTCGCTTGCGGGTTCCGTTCTAACTCTGCATCGGGTAGATGAATTACGCACCCACGCAACCCTGCAAGAAGTTCTATACGTTTCGTCGCCGCAGGCTCTGAAGCGAGTCAGCCTGGGCTACAGCGGCCTTCTAGCCGACATTTACTGGACTCGCGCGGTGCAATATTTTGGCAGCCAGCACGTTCTCGGAACCGGTGACTATAAACTGCTGGCTCCTTTACTTCAGATCACAACTACTCTCGATCCCAAACTGCTGGTGGCTTATGAATACGGTGCCAATTTTCTCACTGCTAAACCGCCTCAAGGAGCGGGAATGCCACAGCAAGCCATTGATCTTGTAAACGAGGGTATTCATAACAACCCCGACGAGTGGCGTCTTTACTATGACCTGGGATTTATCTACTACCTTGATCGCAAAGACTACAAAAATGCGGCTGATGCTTTCCTGCGTGGTTCTAAAGTTCCCAACGCCCATCCCTGGTTAAAAATCATGGCTGCGCGCACTGCCCAGGAGGGCGGAGAATCCCAAATGGCCCGCATGCTCTGGACCACGACCTTTGAAACCACCCAGAGCAACGACATTAAGGCCAACGCTGCCGCCCATCTGCGCGCCTTGCAGGTGGACGCCGATGTTACCGCGCTGGAGGCCTTGCAGGCGCGCTACCGCGAGAAGACTGGGCATTTTGCTTCGTCTTTCTCTGAATTGGAATCGGCTGGCATGCTGCGCGGCACGCCGCTCGATCCCCTCGGTGCTCCATATAAGCTGGTGGCGGAAGGAAAAGTTGAGGTCACAGACCCGGACGATCTTCCTTTCATCCAGAAGGGTCTTTCAATAGGCTACATTCCACTGCCAAAGCCAAAGATATTGCCGGTGAACTGAACGCGTATTCCCTAAGTAGTGATTCAGTTTGAACAAATTCCCCCGACGTCATCTTGAGGGACTTCAGTGCCGAAGGATCTCGCGCGTAGAACAGTAGCTCTCATGCCTGCCGTGTATCGTGACAGGCAAGATTCTGACGTCTCCGGTACTTTGAAAACGGAAATTGTGTGCCTGTTACAATATTTCAACGGCGATGGAGTTCGCCATTAACCGCTTACTCACTGAGAGGCTGATAACTCCTACAAACTTTTTGTAGGAGAGCTCTGTGATTAATCTTCCCATTCGAGATTTCTTAGTTATATCCCTCGGCGCAATCTTTGGCGCCAATGCCCGTTACTTTCTCAGCCGATACGCCGCCAAAATACTTGGCCCCGTGTTTCCCTACGGCACACTAATCATCAACGTTCTGGGCAGCTTGATCGTCGGATTCTTCGTCATTTGGACTACGGAACGAGTCCTCATCAATCCACGCTGGCGACTGCTCGTCGTCGTCGGATTCTGCGGCGCCTTCACCACGTTTTCCAGCTACGCCTTCGAGACCATGGCCTATTTCGAGCAAGGGCAATGGCTGTTAATGCTGACGAATTTTTTCAGTAACAACATCTTGTGCCTGGGCGCGGCTGTCGCCGGCATGGCTTTGGCCCGGGTGCTGTAAAATGCCAGACGCGATGGCTGTTCAAGTCACCATCTATCTCACCGAAGGCGATAAGTGGAAGAATCGTCCGCTGCACATGGAAATTCTCAACTATTTGCGCGACCAAAATGTATTTTCCGCGACCGCAGTGCACGCTGTCGGCGGATTCATGGGGCGCCAACGCGTCAAAACCAGCCACCTCGTGGACGCAGGCGGCAAACTTCCCCTCATCATTATTTTCGTTGACACCGACGAGCACGTGAATCGCGTCCTTCCCACGCTCAAAGAAATGGCCGCACATCGCATGATCGTCCGCGAAAACGTCGTGATCGAACAAGGCGATCTCAACTGAAATGTCGTCCCTCCCTCTAGATGTTCTCGCCATTGCGGCACACCGTGACGATGTCGAACAAACCTGTGGCGGCACATTACTCAAGATGGCCCAAAAGGGCTATCGCACCGGAATCCTCGATTTGACTCAAGGCGAGATGGGAACGCGAGGCAGCGCCGAAGACCGGGCTCGTGAAGCTGCCGACGCCGCTAAAATATTATCTGTCGCATGGCGTCAGGCATTGGACATCCCCGATGGCCGAGTAGAAAACACCTGGGAGAACCGCCTCAAAGTTGCCCACGTGATTCGCGAGATGCGCCCGAAGGTCCTCATACTTCCCTACTGGAAAGGACGCCATCCCGATCACTACACGACTTCGATTTTAGGATACGAGGCGTGTTTTCTGGCAGGATTAGCGAAGCTGGACGTGGAGCATACTCTTGGCAGCCACCACTCCTCTTTCAGCGAAACAGTTGGAGTGGCGAACGCACCGCATCGTCCTTTTAAAATCATTTATGCAACGCTTTATTACGACATACGCCCAACGTTCGTCGTGGATATGACAGAGCAATTCGAAGCCCGGCTTCAATCCCTGATGGCATACAAAACCCAATTCAGCGATCAGGAAGCCGGCAAAGATTTATTCCCCGCTCAATCCGAGATCAGGAGCCGCATCGAAGCCATGGCACGCTTCTACGGCATGTTGGGTGGAGTGACCTACGCCGAGCCATTCCTGCAAAAAGAAGTAGGATTGATAGAAGATTTAACGCTGATTCCAGTGAAGTCCATTTGAGTAATAAAATAACTCGTCTGATGTCAGACCCACCGTTCAAAGCCAAGTGGATAAAGGTCCCTGCCTGAAGTCAGATCAATCGTCTACGCCATTCATTTCGTCGCCTCTGGATGCTCCGAGATGCTAAGAACATTGCCGTCCGGATCCTTAAACCATGCCACCTTGGCTCCCGTGGGAGTCGTCCATATCCCCAGGTGATCCTGTTTCATGTACTCATAGCGCTCGAAAGATACGCCGGCTTCTTTTAAGTCTTCCACTGCCGCGGTTATATCTGGCACCTGCCATCCCAAAACCGTGCCAGCCGCCGCCGGAAGATCTTTGCCCATTCCGAGCCGGAGCATGATGCCATTGGCATCGAAGACCAATGCAAATGGCGGCTCTTCGCTCATCAGTTTCAAGCCGAGCGTTTCCGCATAGAACTTTTTCGCGCGAGCCACGTTGACAATGGTGACAAATGCGATGATGTTGTAATCGCTAAGTCTTGAAGTTTGTGACATGCGCGTGCTAGATGAGTCGTTTTACGCGATGAAGGCACGGAAATTCATGCCGGCCAGAATATGTGGTTCCACTTGCTGTATCGGATGACTGCGCGTACCGCCGTTAAGCTACCGCGCCCTTGGTGAACGATTCAGCAGCTTCCTTCTCGCTGGGATACACATCGAAGACAGTAACCAGCTTCGTGACTTGCAACAGATCACCCACCCGTTGCGTCAGGTTTGCCAGCTTCAACGCTCCACCATTATTGCGAGCAGTCGTGTAGAGGCCGACCAGCGTCCCAAGGCCTCCGCTGTCAATGTAGCTGACGCCAGACAAATTCAAAACCGTCCGCTTGCTATGCGTAAGCAGCTTCTTCACAGTATCGCGAAGCAAAGCAGATTCCTCGCCGAACACAATGCGGCCAATGCAGTCCACGATGAGGACGTCGTCGTCCATCGTTCTAGTGCTCAATCTCAATTGCATAGTGGGCCTCCTGAAACCGGCAAACGACCCAGTTCAACTGAACAGAGTATCTTTTGGAGCCGCACTTCGCAAGCCATTTATAAGGGTTTTTGTTCTCTCAAGGCTATTGTCCTGATTTACTGAATAACACTCGCGGGACTTTTTAAGTTGCTTTTCGACCGCCCGCGCCGCCATAGCCTGCCTACCTTTTCCGCGCGACACCATCACGTATAATCAGATTATCTCCTCGACATGAGCTACCAGGTTCTCGCCCGCAAATACCGTCCTCAAAAATTCTCCGATGTCATCGGGCAGGAGCATGTCACCCGCACCCTGAAAAATGCCATTGCGCAGGGCCGCACCGCCCATGGCTACATTTTCAGCGGGCACCGCGGTATAGGAAAGACGACCGTCGCACGCATCCTGGCCATGGCGCTGAACTGCCGTTCTTCCGACAAACCGGTCGAGGAGCCCTGCGGAATTTGTGAGTCGTGCACTGAGATTCGAGCCGGCAATTCAGTGGACGTTCTCGAAATTGACGCCGCCACCAACCGCGGCATTGACGAGATTCGCGAACTACGCGAGGGCGCGCGCTATCGCCCCGCCCGCGACCGGTTCAAGATTGTAATTCTCGACGAAGCCCATCAGATCACCGACGCTGCTTTCAATGCTTTGCTGAAGACTTTGGAAGAGCCTCCGGATCACATGGTTTTCATGCTGGCAACCACCCAGCCCGAGGATATCCCGCAAACTATCCGCTCGCGCTGCCAGCATTTCAGTTTTCGCGCGGTCCGCTTCGAAGAGATCATCGAATCAACTTCGGGATCTCTCAGCCCGCGAGAACATTGCCGCCGACGAAGATGCCCTCGCAATGTTGGCCGAAGCAGGAGACGGTTCCATGCGTGATGCGCTCTCCATTCTCGATCAGGCAATTGCCTCCTGCGGCGGTCGCCTCACTTCCGAATCCATCCGCCAACTTGTAGGCGCTGCTCCTTCCGGCGCAATGGAAGAAGTCATGAAGGCCGTATCCGAAGGATCAAGCGACGAGGTGCTTCGCCAGGTTGACCGCCTGATCAGCGAAGGACAAAATCCCACGCACTTCGCCCGCCAGATGGTTCGGTTTATTCGCAATGCCGTAGTCGCGAAAGTTGCCGGAAGCGATTCGTCTCTGCTGCAAATTTCCGGCGATGAGCGCCAGCGCGTCGCTCGCATCGCCGATTTGTTCAGCGAGGAAGATCTGGCGCGTCATCTGCAAATCATTCTGCGCACACATGCCGAACTTGGCTACCGCCAGGAACAGCGCTTCCACCTCGAATTGGGATTGCTGAAAATGGCGCATGCCCAACGTCTGTTACCGATCGAACAACTCCTAAGCGAGGTAACAGCGTCAGCGGGAAACCCGCCACGCACAGCTGGGAAACCATCCGTCACCGCCGAACCGCGCAAGCCCGAGGCCGCCACGGCGTCCCGCTCAAACTTTGTTTCACCTTTCGCGGCGGATTCAGCCCGCAAAGGCGGATCGAAACCTCAGCTCTCCGCGGAAACTGTCTCCTCCGGCCCGCGGATGGCCAACGCCGGAGCCACCACCTCGCCCATCGTCATGGGCGCAGCCGTCGCGGAAGAAAGACGGGAAGCAATTCACGAAGTTTTTAAGTCTCCCGACATTTTTAAGTCTCCACAAGAACCTGCCGTCCTGACCGCAATCGCTCCGGTCCAAGCCCTTGCAACGGATGCCGCTGAGAATTCCACGAACGCAGACCAACTTCGCATCGGCGTTTTGACCGCCTTATCAGATGCCGGGCACAGAATGCTTGTTTCCATGCTGGAAGGCGGTGAGTGGAAGGTGGAAGGAAATGAGCTGACGATTAAAGTCGCCGCATCCGCTGCCGTAATTGACATGTCGCTCGGAGCAGACGCCCGAAAACTCGCGATCGCAAGTTCCAGCAGCGCGCTTGGCCGTCCCATTAAGCTGAAGGTCGTTTCGGGCGCTGTGAGCCAGCCAGTGATCCCAAATTCTGGACCCACCAACGGCAATGGTCGCAGCCGCGCCGAGCAAGATCCGATCGTTCGCCGCATGAAAGAAACCTTTGGCGCCGAAATCAGAACCATCATTGATTACCGGGAAAAGAGATGAGTCGAGGAAGGATCCAATGAGCGGATTCAACATACAAGAACTGATGTCGCAGGCAAAGCAGCAGTATGAAGTCTTGCAGAAAAAGATGCAGGAAACCGTGGTGGAAAGTTCTTCCGGCGGCGGAAGCGTCACCGTCAAGATGGACGGACGAAAGCAGGTCTTGAGTCTGAAGATTGACCCCGAAGCCGCCAAGGCTGACGATTTAGAAATGCTTCAAGACTTGATCACCGCTGCCATCAACGGTGCCAGCAGAAAAGTAGACGACGCCATGCAATCCACCATGGGCGGGATGATGCAGGGACTGGGAGGAATTCCGGTAATTGACGAATTTTCACATTGATGGATTGCCGCAACGTCCAGTATCAGAGTCTTTTTGACTTACCGAATTACCCGATTACACAATTACCAAATTACCAAATTACCAATTACGCCCTTACTCAATGTCAAAATTTGCCGAACCGATGGCGCGCCTTATTGACGAGCTGAAAAAACTGCCCGGCATCGGCAGCAAAACCGCTCAGCGCCTTGCGTTCCACATCTTGCGATCGAGTGATGAAGATGCTCAGGCTCTGGCTGCGGCGGTTCGAGACGTAAAAGCCAATCTCCGCCTCTGCTCAATTTGCAACAACATCACCGACATTGATCCCTGCATTTATTGCACCAGCGCGACCCGCAATCAGCGGCTCGTTTGCGTGGTCGAAGAACCCACCAACATCGCTTCTATCGAAAAAACAAAACATTTCAACGGCGTTTATCACGTTCTTCACGGCCTGATTTCCCCGCTGCACGGCGTCGGACCCGAGCAGTTGCGAATCGCAAACCTCATGCGCCGTGTGGACAACGATCAAGTTGACGAAATCATCATTGCTACAAATCCAACCATCGAAGGCGAAGCGACCGCGACCTACCTTTCCGGACAACTCCGCCGCGCCGGACTGAAGATCACACGCATCGCGACCGGCATTCCAGTCGGCAGCGACATCGAATACGCCGACGAAATCACCATGCTCAAAGCCATGGAAGGCCGCCGCGAACTCTAGCGGCGACAGCCATCCCACGGTCTTTTCCCTCAGCAAAAGAAAACGGGATGCCTGTTCAAGCCGTCTTTTGCCTTGAGTGGGGACCTTGACGTTTCACTCCCTCCACACTTATGTGTATCAGTCCACTCACCATTGTCATTCCGAACGGGCGCTTCGCCCGGAGTAATCTGCTTTTCGCCCGTTAAGCGCATAAAGATCAAATGGGGATTTGATGTTTGTCCAAATGTTAACTATGCGGACCGACCAACGGTGGTTACAAGAAATCGCGAGGGGCGAGACGTACCCCACACCCCACACATGACGGACACTTGACATCTTCTCCCCCTCGGCTACGATTGACATAGGAAACCGCCAATGAACATCGAAATTCGAAACGCATCCTTGCAAGCCCGAATCCAGAAGCAACTCGAAGCGACTGGTTCTACCAGCGTAGAGGAAGTGTTGCTGCGCCTGCTTGAGACTCAGGAAGAACAAGACCGCTGGCTTCAGGAGAACAAGGACGACATCAACGCGAAGATTCGACGAGGCATCGCGCAGCTTGATCGAGGTGAGGGAATTCCGGAAGAAAGACTAGACGCGCACTTGCGGGAGTTGAAAGCCCAGCCGGAATGAAGTCTCGGTATATTCTTGCGCCCCAGGCGGCGCGTGATCTGATTGAAATCTGGCGCTATATCAAGAAACATAGCAGCCTTGAAATGGCGGAACGCGTCGAAGCTGCCATCAGAGAAAGAATCGGCTTCCTTGCGCAGAATCCGAACGCAGGGCATTCGCGCAACGACCTCACTGACCAAGCTGTAAAGTTCTTCTCGGTATATTCCTACCTGGTCGTCTATCGTCACGGCACAAATCCGCTACAAATCGTCGCCGTGCTACACGGTCGGCGAGATGTTGAGCGCATTCTACAGCGACGAATATAGAAGCGGTGCCCATCGTCTTTTGGCTGTAATTGGACTATCCCGCACCACTTCTTGTGCAATCCCCAAATTCTTGTCAAGCCCCAAAAACACCCTAATGTCACTCAACTCCATGATTCCATGGACACAATAAACCTTCCAAACGTGGCGCATTCACCCCTTCCAATTTGCTATCCTAGATATAGAAGCTAAATAAATGGCGACAAGGCGCGGATTCTCTCCGCGCCTTTTTCTTTTTCCAGGAAAGATCCAAACAAATGAGGCAATTTTGAGGCGACTCACTTCTTACGTTCCTGCCGGATACCTCGGCACAAAACGCATGGGCGAACTATCCGAGTTGGGATTCATGTACCGGGCCGCCAGCTACGGCTTCGGCGTCGCCAGACCATACGGCGACAGCCATCCCTAAGATCTTATGCTTCAGCACGGAAAGCGGCTACTTCGCATTCAGGTTAAGTCCTGCTTCAGCCGCGAAAAGCACCGCCGCACCGGATTTCGCCATTACGGTCTCCCGTTTGTTGAGCACAGGAAAAGGAAAGACTCCCTATTCCAATGAAGATATTGATTTTATCGCCGCCTTCATCGCCCCCTACGACGCCTGGTACCTGATTCCAGTGGAATCACTTGGCAGCAGCAAGATTATCCGCCTATATCCAGCAGACAAAAAGCTTAAGCGCGCCGGTGGCTTCTACGAACAATATCGCGAAGCCTGGTACCTGATGAAGGAGTGATTGCAGATAAGCGGTATCGAAAAAGAAAACTGCTCAAGCCTGATTTTCTAAAAAAACCTGGTCACCATGAGCGCAGCGTTCTTCTTCGCTGGCGAAGAAGAACCAAGTCGAAGGGCCCCTATAGCCTCGACGTAGGCGCCTTGGAAGGGGAACGATCAGAGAAAGCGCCGAAAGACGCTACAATCGGTCTTTCCAATATCCTGGCTGCCGATGCCCGTGGGCGATAGCTAAAATTCTGACTACCGATTCTTTTTCGCGATAAACAACAGCATATGGAAAGCGGTGCAAAACAAACTTTCTAGTTTGCAGTTCACCAGTTGGCCAGCGTCGAGGTGACCCAAGAATCAAATCAATGGCGCGATCCACATCGGCGACAAAGCGATTTGCCGTTACTTCGTTTTGTTCCAGATACCAGCTTATTGCGGATTTCAGTTCCACAAGCGCCGATGGGTGAATGTCGAGAGGCTCACCGGCCATTGAGGAGCGCATCAATCTGGCGCCGAGCCTCTTCCCACGGAATAGGCTTCACTTTGCCGGAATCAATTTCCTCAATTCGACGCTTGATTTCTTCGTCCCAGGCAGCTTCAACGCCCGGATCGGGAGGGTCATCGTCGAGACTTTCGAGGAGTGATCCAGCCAAGGCAGCGCGCGCCTCAGGCGGGAGGGCCAGGGCTTTCTTTAGCAGTTCAGAAACGTCCGGAGTCATTGCGATAGTTTACGCCTCAACGCAAGCACGGAAGAGGCTGGAGTGTGTCCAACCGAAATAAGAATAGCAACGGCCCCGATATCCGGGGCCATTAGAAGTCACGTAGTGTAAGCACTCTGTCACAATCAGTATTGTTGATGCCCAAAGCCAAGTCAAGTTACTCGGAGAGATTATCTCTGTGTTCTCTCCCCAAAAATAAACTCCTCCACAGATGCGGAGAATGGACCCGGCGGGATTCGAGCCCGCATCTGCGACTGTGACAGAGTGCCGTGTTCCCATTACACTACAGGCCCTGAGCGAGTGTCTGGGAGTGATTGAGCAAGTCGCAAGGTTATCGGTCACAATCTTGCACCGGATGTCCCGGAACGGGCAACCGGACGCGAACTGGAAAGCACTACCAGCCGCGGGTTTGCAACATATTGGCTTGATCGAGGGCTCCCACAGCAAGCCCTTTCATGCCGCTCAGATCAGCGCTAACTTCAAGTAACACTTTAGGGTCGTTGAAATGCGTAGCGGCTTGCACGATGGCTTTCGCGCGCAGAGAAGCTTCGGCGGGGTCCGCAAAAGTCGTCGAATCTTTCATGAAGATTCCGGAGCCAACGAACACTGCCTCCGCGCCAAGTTGCATCACCAGCGAAGCGTCGGCGGGAGTGGCAATGCCTCCCGCGGAAAAATTTGGGACAGGCAGCTTCCCTTCTTTCGCCACCAGTTTTATCAGTTCATAAGGGGCGCCATGTTCTTTGGCCTTGGCATAAAGTTCCTCTTCGCCAAGGACAGTCAGGATTTTCATTTCTTGAACAATTTGACGAATATGTTTCACGGCATGAACGACGTCGCCGGTGCCCGCTTCACCCTTAGTGCGAATCATGGCTGCGCCTTCCGCGATGCGGCGAAGTGCCTCGCCGAGATTGCGCGCGCCGCATACGAATGGCACGGTGAAGTCATGTTTGTTGACATGATGCGCTTCGTCAGCAGGCGTCAGCACTTCGGATTCATCTATGTAATCCACGCCGAGCTCTTGCAAAATTTGCGCTTCGGCGAAGTGGCCGATGCGGCATTTTGCCATCACAGGAATCGAAACGGCAGCCATGATTTCGCGAATCTTTTTCGGAGACGCCATGCGCGCGACCCCACCCTCCGCGCGAATCTGCGCCGGGACGCGTTCCAGCGCCATGACCGCAACCGCTCCTGCCTCCTCGGCGATGGTGGCTTGTTCGGCGTTCGTAACGTCCATGATTACGCCGCCTTTTAACATTTCGGCGAGGCCGGTCTTCAACCGAAGACTGGTGGTATTTCCGTTGTTCTGGGACATAAATAAAACTCTTTTCTATATCCGGATGAGGCTCTTATAGCAAGCCTGAAACAGGTATTTCTATTTTACAACTACGGTTCGATAATAGGTGCAAAACACATGCGGCGGGGGCCGCCGAAACTCGCGTAGAGACAGCCGCCCTCGGCTGTCTTGTCGGGCGCAGCCCGACGATCTTCGCGTCGTAATCGCGCCCGCACCTCAGTGCGCCATGACCGGACCGCCCTTTTTCGCCTTACGCATCAGGAAAATTAACGGGCACATCACCACGAACATACCAGCCAGAAAGCGGAACACATCATTATAGGAGAGCATGGTCGCCTGTCTGACAACCATTCCCCATATTGCTTCGTAAGCCTGGTTGGTAGCGGAACCTGGCCCGGTCCCGGGACTGCCTCCGCGGGAGAGAAAAAATGCGGTCATCCGTCTGATCATCTGCTGAGCCTGTGGGCTGGTCGAAGTCACATGCTGAGCCAATATATTGACGTGCATTTGCTGCTTGCGCACTTGCATGGTTTCGACCATGGAAATTCCAATGCTGGCCCCGACGTTTCGCATGAGATTAAAAATGCTGGTGGCGTTTCCCATGCGTTCTTTAGGAACCGGATCGTTGGTGACGGTTGTTAGCGGAACAAAAATTAATCCCAGACCAGCGCCTTGCAACATGAGCGGCCACCAGAAATTCCAGAAGCCTACGTCGAGGCTGAACTGGGAGATTCGGTACATGGCGAACGCAGTGCCAAGAAAGCCGAATCCCAATAACTTTCTTGAATCCACTCTGCCAACAAGAAAACCAACGACGGGCATGAACAGGAATGACGCGAAACCGCGCGGCAAATTAGTGACGCCCGCATGAGTTGCGGTGTAGCCGAGAACTTCCTGCATGAGGAGCGGAAGCAAGACAGTACTGCCGTAAAGAACAAAACCGACAGTCGTCATGAGAAACGTACCGACCGCATACGACCGGTAACGAAACACGCTGAGATCAATCACCGGATGTTCAGCCTTGAGCTCGCGGATGATCAACGCGGCAATTCCAAGCACTGCCAGAACTGCGAGCGTGACAATAAACTGGGACCCAAACCAATCGTCTTCCTGGCCCTTGTCGAGCATGATCTGCAAAGAGCCCATGCCAAGAACCAGCAATCCGATTCCCCAATAATCAATGCCAGTTCTTTCTTTACGCAAGTAAGGAGGATCAAAAATAAACGCCTGCGTAAGCAGGATCGCCAGAATTCCAATAGGCACATTGATATAAAAAACCCATCGCCAACTGTAGTTATCAGTAAGCCATCCTCCAACCACCGGACCAAGCATGGGCGCAACAACAATTCCCAGCGCCCAGAATCCCATAGCCTGCCCGCGCTTCTCCGGCGGAAAAGACTCCAGCAATATCGCCTGCGAAAGCGGCTGAAGGCCCCCTCCTGCTGCGCCTTGGATTATGCGGAAGAGAATAAGAAAAGGGAGAGAGGGGGCGAGGCCGCAGAAGAAAGATGCGACGGTGAATCCGGTTACGGACAACATCAAAAGACGTTTACGGCCGAAGCGGCCGGCGAGCCATCCGGTCATGGGTAGGACGATGGCGTTCGCGACTAGATAAGAAGTGAGCGTCCAGGTGGCTTCGTCGGTGGTGGCGGACAAGTTGCCCGCGATGTGCGGCAGAGAAACGTTGACGACCGTTGTGTCCAGGACTTCCATGAAAGTGCTGGACATAACGGCGATGGCGATGAGCCACGGATTGATGTCCTGGGCTGGAGTCTTGGGCGGCATTCACTTACCTAGCGAGATGCATGGAATGAATAACAGATGAGGGATTGGGTTCCTACGATTCTTGCAAATGACGGAAGTGGTTGGCCGTGCCGGATGGCGCGACAGGAATCCGTCTAGTACATAAGTTTGGCGATAATCGGGGAATCCCTGTATTGTGCAAAACCTTGTCCTCAACCAAAATAAAGCTGAAGATGTGTACGCTGGTGGTGATGAAATGCCAGTAAACATTTTGATCGCCGATGACGATGCTCCGATCCGGCGCTTGCTTCGCAGGGTGATTGAGGAGCATGCGGAGTGGCAGGTTTGCGGCGAGGCTGAAAACGGACGTGAAGTATTGACCAAAATCGGCGAATCCTCCCCCGATCTCCTTGTAATGGATTTGGCGATGCCGCAAATGAACGGGCTTCAGGCGGCAAGAGAAATCTGCAAGGTTGCTCCAGAGTTGCCGATGCTTCTTCTTACCGTGCAACAGGTATCGAAAGAACTGGTACACGAAGCGCGGTTGGCTGGATTCCACGGTGCGGTTTCAAAGAGCACCGGCAGCGAAGTGATTCGCGGAATTGAAACTCTGTTGCGCAAAGAAGACTTCTTCGCATCTTCATCCCCTGAAGTTTCCGCCTACGGCGCGTGATCTCGAGTCGTATCTCGACAAGTTCCGGAATCCTCAATCATCAATTTGGACCGCGATGCGGGAATCTGTTACATGGCGGATGGCCTGGCTCCCAGTTTCTTGCGAGGGGGCACCAGCCGCGCGAATCAGCGACTGGAAAGAAGATCAAAAACGGCGGCGCAGGCTGCATGAGTTCCCACATTTACAAAAAACGTAAAGATTGATTGGATAAGAGAGAAGGCTCGAAACGAACCCGGTATGCTTTGATTTGAGGACCAAAGCAGCTGGGAAGGTAAGGAGCCTTCACAATGATGATTATAGGATGTGATTTTCATCCCAGCTGGCAACAAATTAATTGGTTGGATATGGAGACGGGAGAAACTGGGGAGCGGAAATTGGTCCACGCCACGGGAGATGCGAAGCGGTTTTATGAACAGCTGAGTGCGCCGGTGCTGATCGGGATGGAGGCGACGGGAAACAGTCAGTGGTTCATCGAACTGGTCGAGGATCTGGGGCATGCGATCTGGATTGGAGACGCGGCGCAGATTCGGGCGAGTTCCGTGCGCAAGCAAAAGACGGACAAGCGGGACGCGGCCCACATCCTGAAGCTGGTGGTGGAAGGACGGTTTCCGAAACTGTGGACGCCGGACCGCGAGCAGCGGGACTTGCGGCAGTTGGTGTTGCATCGGCATAAGCTGGTGGAGATCCGGAGCCGGGTGAAAAACGAACTGCAACATCTGGCGATGAACAAGGGGATGCAGAGGAAGCGCACGCTGTGGAGTCGGGAAGGGCAGCAGAGGTTGCGCGAGCTTCCGCTGAAACCGTGGGCATCGTGCCGGCGGGAAGACTTGCTGGGATTACTCGCGATGTTAAACCAGCAGATCGGCGCGCTCGACTTCACCGTGGCTGGTGGCCCACAATTCCATTTTGGGACGGTGCCCCACATCTGCTGGGGTTGCAGATGTGGGTCTGTTGATTGAGTGATATTCTCTCGCCATGCCTTACGGCCTGAGGCGATACCAATCGTCGAAACAGTCCCATTTCGTGACTTTCAGTTGCTATCGTCGGATGTCACAATTGGGCGGTGAAGGCGAGCGCGATCTGTTCGTGGAATGTCTGGAGCGGACGCGGCGCAACTATCGTTTTCGCGTATACGGATATGTGGTCATGCCGGAGCACGTGCATTTGCTGGTCTCGGAACCGGAAGCAGAGATGCTGGCGAAGGCCATTCAAGCGCTGAAGATTTCTGTCGCGCGCCGCGCCAAACCGGGGCGGAGCGAGACTCAGTTTCCTTTCTGGCAGAAGCGCTACTACGATCATAATGTGCGCGGCCCCGAGAGCTTCGTGAGGAAATTGCGCTACATACATCGGAATCCGGTTAGGCGAGGGTTGGTAGACACGCCTGGGAATTGGAAGTGGAGCAGCTTTCTGCATTACATGACGGCTGAGATGGGGCCGGTGGAAATCGAATCGCAATGGACTGCGGATCGCCGGAATGGAAGAATTCCGAAACCGCTGACGGTGGCAGAGCGGTGAATCGAGATCAAGAGACCCACATCTGCAACCGCAGCAGATGTGGGGCACCGTCCCAAAATGGAATTGTGGGCCACCAGCCCACTGCCATTGGAATCTGCGCTTCCGATTACCAAGGCTGGCTACCACACTTCTGACGGAGATTTGGTATCTGTGCGTTCATCGACCAATAGGAGTCCTGGATGATAGATCGACCCCAACGCGATGCGGCACGCCGTGTTCTCCGAAGCTTCATAGATGGCGAGATTACGAACGACGATTTCGAAGCACAGTTTCCACGCAGTGCAGAGGATTCGGCGATTCCCGCGATCAAGGCCAACGTATGGATGCTCTATTCCGATCTGCGTCAACACAAGCTGACTGGAAAGCACGCGCCGAACGCAGAGAATCGCGCGATCCTGGAGAGGTGCGTGCTTTTCCTAGAGACGGACCTTGAGTTTGAATGGCCGGTTCCTGAAAATTAGCCTCTCGAATATGTTTGCAAACCTGTGGATGCGAGCTCAAGACTCGGCTCGGAGGGTCACCAGCCAGCCAGACTCCATCTGAGGGCGATGAGGATGTGTGGCCCTTCTTCAGGAGACAGGACTACGATAAAACGGCTGTCCCGCTATCCCACCAGTGAGCAGGGTGCCTGTTGTTCGCGTTCTTGTGCGGGCTGGTGGCCCACAATTCCATTTTGGGACGGTGCCCCACATCTGCTGGGGTTGCAGATGTGGGTCTGTTCATTGAGTGATATTCTCTCGCCATGCCTTACGGCCTGAGGCGATACCAATCGTCGAAACAGTCCCATTTCGTGACTTTCAGTTGTTATCGTCGAATGCCACAATTGCGGCGGTGAAGGCGAGCGCGATCTATTCCTGGAATGTCTGGAGCGGACGCGGCGCAATTATCGTTTTCGCGTATACGGATATGTGGTGATGCCGGAGCACGTGCATTTACTGGTGTCGGAACCGGAAGCAGAGATGCTGGCGAAGGCCATTCAAGCGCTGAAGATTTCTGTGGCGCGCCGCGCCAAACCGGGGCGGAGCGAGAGTTCGTTTCCTTTCTGGCAGAAGCGTTACTACGATCATAATGTGCGCGGCCCCGAGAGCTTCGTGAGGAAATTGCGCTACATACATCGGAATCCGGTTAGGCGAGGGTTGGTGGACACGCCTGGGAATTGGAAGTGGAGCAGCTTTCTGCATTACATGACGGCTGAGATGGGGCCGGTGGAAATCGAATCGCAATGGACTGCGGATCGCCGGAATGGAAGAATTCCGAAACCGCTGACGGTGGCAGAGCGGTGAATCGAGATCAAGAGACCCACATCTGCAACCGCAGCAGATGTGGGGCACCGTCCCAAAATGGAATTGTGGGCCACCAGCCCTTCGTTCATTATGTTATTGAGGAGATCAAAATCTACAAAGATGGGCCAGCCCCCGCCCGAAGCGTACTTGTGGCGGGCCTGCTCCAGAATTGTTAGCACCGTCGAAATTTTGGAGGAGATGTGGGCTGGCCTAGACGGCGGCTTGGACCGGTTCACTATCCGGGGAACGGACTTCCTTGGGTACCGGGATGCTTACAATCACAGAGGTACCGGAACTATTCGATTCGATTTTCATTTCTCCGTGGAATTGACGTATACGCTCTCGGATTCCCCTGATCCCGACCCCGGCGCCGCGGGATTGAATTTCCAGCAAGCGCTCGGGCGATATACCCTTTCCGTGATCCCGCACCTCTATTCGGACACTTTCTCCTTCGCGAGCTACGCGGATTAGAGCGGTCTTGCTGCCGGAGTGCCGGTGGATATTGGTCAGACATTCCTGCACCAGTCGAAAGATTGCAAGCTCCATATCGCTTGGGAGTCTTCCAACATTGTCGGCAACATCCAGAGTGATGGCTACGGGACTGCGTTCTGCCAGCCCCTCTACGTACAATTTAAGCGCGGACGCGAGGCCGCATTCGTCCAGCAGCGGGGGATGTAACAGGTAAGACGTAGTGCGTATCTCGCGATGTAATTGCTGAACCATCTCCTCGATCTCTTTTCCTTCTCTTGCTAGTTCCGGCGCAATACCCTCGGCCCGGTGAATCAATTGCGCGAGGCTCATGCCGAGTACCGCCAAGGTTTGCCCGGCACTGTCATGCAGTTCCCGGGCAATACGCCGTCGTTCTTCATCCTGCGCCTTCATCAGGCGCGTCATGTCATCGGCAATGCGAATCTTCTCTGCTGCTTCTTTCTGGTCATGAATGTCGAGACACGCGCCGACATATCCTTCAAACGTTCCATCGGGAGCGTAGCGCGGCACGCCGCTGATCCAATATCCAGCGGTATTGCCCGGTGTGATGCCGCATCCGATACTCCATCTCAAATGGACGACGAGCATCGAAGTTGCAACGTAGATTTGCAGGCAGCGTTCGAAATCTTCTGGATGCACGTTCTCCGCCCAGCCATTGCCTGACTCTTGTTCGAGAGTGCGCCCGACGAAATCCAACCATCCCTTATTGAAGTAATAGCAAAGCTTGTCGGTCCCCGACATCCAGACCATGATCGGGCGAAGCATCGGTAATCACGCGAAAGCGTTGTTCGCTTTCCCGCAGTGCTTGCTCAGACCTGCTTTTGTGCTGTAATGTCCCGCGCTACTTTTGAGGCTCCAATTACCCGCCCCGATGAGTCTCTTACGGGAGAGATGGTTAGAGGAGACATCGAGGAGGCCGCCATCCTTTCGCCTGCCGGACGGTCTGGAAATGGTCAACGCGCTGCCCTCGTCGAATGACGGCTGAGAATGTCTGACTCTTCTGCATGGCGTTCTACGTTGGGATGATTAGCGTAATATGTTGCCCGATGGCTTCTTCAGGGGTGTAGCCAAATATCCGTTCCGCACTCTTATTCCAGCTGGTGATGATGCCATCAAGGTTCTTACTGATAATGGCGTCATCGGAGGAGGCTACAATGGCAGCCAACAGACCCGTTATTTCTTCTGCTTGCTTCCGCTCGCTCATATCCTCTGGCGACGACCTAACCGCTTTAGGTTGTCGTCGAATAGTGGGGCGAAGCCGCCAAGGCGAAGCGGCTCTGTTTCCCAGATAGACTATGCGTTCTGATCGAGAACTTCACAAGAACTGCAACCCTCTATGCTAAGCCATTCTGGCCCGAGATACCATATACAGTAAAAAGTGTAGGGGACAGAGCTTTGTTTTGCTTCCGATTTGGGTAGCTTGAGACCCAGTTCATCACAGCAGAGTCAAGGGCCCCACTCTAGTCGCAAACAACGCGACTGAGAATGGGCCACCTGTGATTGGACATTTGTCGTCAAAGCTCACTGAGAATGGTTTTGAGATTGCCGGATGGAACTGGCATTGCGCCACTTTGGGTAGAGACCCAGGCGCCCATGCGATTTGCCAGGTCGTTCATCTGTTGGAGCGATGCGTTGGTTAGATATTGATGGACCAGGCCTGCGGTGAAGGCGTCTCCCGCGCCTACGGTGTCGGCAACTTGAACTTTGAAGCCTGGATGCTCATCGGATTCGGAATCGCTGACTAATAGGCTTCCGGAGTCGCCGCGGGTGACGCAAACCAAATTTAGATTGAACGCATCTCGCAGTTTCTGGGCAGCTGATTCTTCATTGTCGTGCTCGATTTCGAACATCTTTGCGACGATGGGAAGCTCTTCGTGGTTGAGCTTCACGATATTCGCCAGTTTCAGCGATTCGTGAATTACTTCCGCGGAATAGAAAGACTGCCGGAGATTGACGTCGAAGACGCGCGCGGATTGTGGACGCGTAGCTGGCAGGAACTTGTGGATGGTTTCGCGCGATTGAGGCGACCGTTGTGCGAGAGTTCCGAAGCAGACTGCGTCGGCGTGGTGGGCCAGGTTGTTTAGGCTTTCGGTCCATTCGAGAAAGTCCCAAGCGACCGGTTCGACCATTTTGAAGTCTGGCTTTCCGTGGTGGTCAAGGCTGACCTTAACTGTTCCGGTGGGATGAGTTGAATCTCGCTGAAGATTTTCCGTGGAGAGCGTGGCGGAGAGTTTCGCAACTATTTCGTTCCCCAGCTCGTCAGCGCCGATGCGACTGGCGATGGTGGCGTTGTTCCCGAGAAGTCCGGCAGCGTAAGCGAAGTTCGCGGGGGCGCCCCCGAGTTGGCGGCCAGTGGGGAGGAAGTCCCAGAGAATTTCGCCTAAGCCGACGATGAGTGGTAGGCCCAAGACAATGTTATATACGCCCGTTAGCCCAGGCTAGCGCCTAAACAAAAGGATGCAAACCCGTCGGCGAGCTCAGGGCAGGCTCTGGAGCACCTAGCCTGCTCTTGGAATAGTTGGCCAACCTTCGCCGGCCCGGAGTCTTGCGAGTTTGCCTGATATTTAAAATCAGTTGTTAGTTATTGGTTCTCAGTTCCCGCTTTACGGATTCATGTACCGCTGTCCCCGAGTCTTGCGAGTTTCCCTGATATTTAAAATCAGTTGTTATTATCGGTTCTCAGTTCCCTGCTTTACGGATTCGAGGAATTTCGTCTGGCATTGCCGACTAGAGGCTTGCAACTCCGCGAAGGATGGGGTGCGTCGCACCTTTGCCAGCAAGGGATCGAATTGCAGCGCTGAAACGGCGCAATAGTTCTGACTGATAGCGCTCTTAATTAGCTGTGCCGCTGCGTCCGTCTTGCCACAATACGCCAGCATGGCACCCTGATAGTAGCGCGTCTCGGGATCGGGCTCCTTCAGCAACGAAGCCTCCGCTTTCTGGGCGACGGCGTCGAGGTTTGGGGGTGGAGTGGGTTGGAGACAAACGTCCAACAGTTCGCGGTGGTCAAATGGATTCGCGGAAACTTTTTTCACTGCGAGGCGCGCCTGTTCGATATTTCCATCGCGAAGCAGGCTCGCCACGGTGATATAAGCCGCCCACTCTGAGCCGGAATCCAGGCGGATGAAATCGGCGGCTCGCTGCGTTTTTCCGAATTCCAGAAATGCCCAGGCACAAGAGCGAAACTCGTAGTTGCCAGAATCGAGCGCGAGCGCCACATCACATTCATGGGTAGCTTCCGGCAACATGCCGGCATAACGCAGGACATAGGACAAAGTGAAATGAGATTCAGCATTTTCAGGACGGCGCTTCACGAGCGCTTTTGCGTCATCGTACGCAGATACGACATCACCGCGTTCGGCACGGTGAAGGATGAGGTGAGCGGCGGCGGAGTAGAGATTGGGATCAAGTGACAATGCGCGCTGGTAGGCAGCGTCCGATTTTTGGAACGCGTCCTGACCGCCGGTGGAGTAGGCGCCGTGATAATAGTACCGCAAGCCCAGAGCAGCCCAGGTTGGCGCGTACGTCGAATCCATGCTGACGGCTTCTTCCAGAATAGAGATCGCCGTCTTGTTAGGATCGGGATCGTGAGAGATCGCCAAACTCCGCAGATATAAGTCGTAGGCGTCCTGATTTTTTGGTTTGGTGCCAGCTTCGGTAAGGCCGTCGGCCGCGCCCAGCTGCGGGAGCAATCCCTGACGCATCCTGGAAGCGAGTTGCTCTTGCACGCCAATAAGATCTTGCGCTCGCGGCGGTAAAAGTGCTCTGCCAAAGGAGTTTGTTACTGCTGACATCAATCGCTTGCACGGTGACTAATAGTTGTTTGCCTTGCTCCAGGAAGTGACCGGTGATTACGGTGGAAACTCGCAACTTTTTACCAATTTTTTGCGGATCTGCCTCGGCACCGGAAAATTCCCTGGTGCTGGTTGTGGGACGCACGTCTAAAGAACGGGTGTACATGAGCACATTTGAGATTTCGTCGGCTAAAGCGAAACGAAGATAATCAACATCGTCGGAATTGCTCATGTTTTGCAGGGGAAGCACGGCGATTGCGGTTCCGGCGTGCGAGGTAGATCCGACTCCGCGATGCCGGAACCACCAGGTTCCGACTGACGCCAGAATTGTGATCAACAGCATAGCCATCCCAATGATCAGATATTTATGCCACTGGGCGGCCTGCTGAAACGTTTTTGAAGATGCGCGGAGCGGGGACAGATCACGCAGGCTGGTTTTCGTGAGGCCGGATTCAGTTTCCCTTTTCAGGCGCTGAAGGTCATCTTTCAGATCCTGGGCGTTGAGGTATCGTTTGTCACGATCCTTCTCCATCGCCTTTCCGATGATGACTTCCAACTCGGGAGGCAAGCCGGGATTCAAGGTCAGCGGTGAGACTGGCTTTTTATTCAGAACAGCGTCGAGCGTGGTGACGATGTTCGTACCGGTAAAGGGTTTTTTTCCGGTGGCCATCTCAAAAAGGACAACGCCAAAGGAAAAAATATCGCTGCGAGCATCTAATATTTCGCCACGCGCCTGCTCGGGAGACATATAGACGGCGGTGCCGGGGATCACTCCCATCTGGGTCAGGGAGTCTTCGAAATTCTGGTCGCTGGTCGAAGTTTGCTCACGAGCAGATTTTGCCAGTCCGAAATCCAGGACTTTCGTCTGGCCGATTTTGGTTATAAAGATGTTGGCGGGCTTGATGTCGCGATGAACGATCCCCTTTTCGTGCGAGGCGATCAAAGCGTCGGCTACGTGAATGGCAATGTCGAGAAGTTCGTCCAGGTCGAGCGGGTTGCCGCGCAGGCGCTGTTTAAGGCTTTCGCCTTCCAGGCGCTCCATTACGATGAAGGGCCTGCCTTCATTGTTATCAATGTCGTGGATGGTACAGATATTGGGATGGTTCAGCTGAGAAGCAGCGCGCGCCTCGCGGCGGAATCGCTCGAGAACACGCGGGTCTTTGGCCATTTCCTCGGGCAGGAATTTCAGCGCCACCTGACGGTGCAGGCGGGTGTCCTCGGCGCCATAAACCACGCCCATTCCGCCGCCTCCGAGTTTTTCGGTGATGTGGTAATGCGAAATGGTCTGATCGAGCACTGGTAAGAGTTTAGACCCTTCGGGCGCGATATTAGGCGTTCGGGGAATAGGAAGTCAAACGCGTGGATGGGGCTAGGGGAGACGGCAACCATCCCTGGAATGTATTGGATGATTGCATCAGTCGACTATTGCATTCGATCACCCCGAGTGAAATAGTATTCGGTGCCCCTGCAAATTCCGGACCTCCTCAACTCCTACCAGGCCAAGACTGACGAAGAACTCGTGCGCTTGGCTACGAATTCAGAACAGCTCACGGTCGAGGCTCAATCCGTTCTGAGAAGCGAATTAGCGAGACGCAGAATCGACGCTGCAGAGTATACGGAAGCGCAAGACGAAAAGGAGCACCTGGGCAACAATGCTAGAAGTGCCGGTTCATCGCTCCCGGAACAGCCTCGCGCAGTCGGCGAATTTGTACAAGAGGTATTCCGTATTTATCGTGGCCACTTCTGGTTTTTTATGAAGCTGGTTTGTCCCGCTGTTGTTGTGGGTTACATCGCCGTGCTCATGGGAAGGAACGAGGCGTGGGAGATTGCACGGCATCTTCCCCGTGATGGCCGGGCATTGCTCTCGCACCAAACCGACTTTGCGGAAATCTGGCTATCAAACACCCTAGGATATCTCGTCAGTTGGATGGCTTTTTCTTTCTCGTTCGGGGCGATTTGCTTCGTGGTAAGTCAAATTGACGCCATCAGTCCCGAATTCGCTCGCGGCAGTTTGTCACAGACTGGGCTCATTTCTACGACTGTCGCTTTTGCTGTTTTTTCTAATCATCGTGGCAGAAGGTGCGGGAGCACTGCTGTCAGGAGGCATTTTCTGGACACTGCGACAGGCCCAGGTTCATCCGGGACGCTTTGCAATTTGGGCCCTTACGTTTGGGGTGGCGTGTTTAGCGCTCCTTCTGATGGCACGGTTTGGACTCGCTATGCCCGCGCTTATCTTGGATGATTGTAGAGTCGGGAAGGCAATGTTCCGCAGTGACGAGCTAACTCAGGGGGAATGGCTAACCCTAGCAGTTCTCCTTGGAAAATCCCTAATTGGCGGCTACCTCGTAGGGATGTGTCCCTTTTGGCTGGCATCTTTCATCCCAGCCACCTCTCATTTGCCGTCATGGTTTCCTTGGACCTTGGCCATCGCTTCGATCGCCGGAGTGACGGTGGTCGAGCCCACAATGTTCATCGGCTTTGCATTGCTTTATTTGAAAAAAACCGCTGGAGCCCAGGAAGATGCCTCATATTTACCCCTCATTTTGAAATAATTGGTCGAGTTGGGCGGGCCCATCTCTTTTCAAGCCGCTGATATACTCAGCGATTGCTTTTCTGTTTTAGTTGAGGATGACTTTTGAGAGTTGAGGCAGTCAGAGACAGGTTCGTGGAGTTGTTTGGCGAGTCGCCGCGAGTTTTCCGCGCCCCGGGACGTACGAATCTGATTGGAGAGCACACGGATTATAACGATGGATTTGTCATGCCGGCCGCGATTGAGTTTCATACATGGGTGGCGGCGGGGCGGAGGAGCGATCGCAAAGTAGTCGCGCACTCGCAGGAGTGGAACGAGACGGCGGAATTTAGTCTTGACGACGATGACGCTTCTCCGCGACATCAATGGCTTGACTATGTTCGCGGCGGGGCGATTCAGTTACGCAAGGCCGGATACAAACTCAATGGCTCAAATCTTCTGATTCATTCAGACGTGCCCATCGGGGCCGGACTCAGTTCATCGGCTGCGCTTGAGGTTGCGAGTGCCCTGGCGCTGATAGATCTCTCAGGCGATGGGAGCGGCAAAACGGCTCTCAATCGTGTTGATCTCGCGAAACTTTGCCAGCGCGCGGAAAATGAGACGGTCGGGGCGCGATGCGGAATTATGGATCAGTTCGCGTCGGCGAACGGCCGGGCGGGGCACGCGTTGCTTCTCGATTGCCGGTCGCTCGAATTTAAATTGCTGCCGCTGCCGGCCGATGTCAGCCTGGTCATATGCAATACGATGGTGCCGCATCGGAATGTCAGCGGCGAGTACAACCTTCGCCGCGCGCAGTGCGAGCAGGGAGTGAGATTTTTTGCCTCACAAATACCCGGAGTTCGAGCTCTGCGCGATGTTTCATCGGAGCAACTTCAGCAATACGCAAAAGATTTGGACGAAACGATCTTCCGGCGCTGCCGGCATGTGATCACGGAAAATGCGCGGACGATAGAAGCTGCCGCGGCCTTGCAATCCGGACAGATTCAACGCTTTGGGGATCTCATGTACGAGTCTCATCGAAGCTTGAAGAACGACTATGAAGTCAGCTGCGCAGAACTTGATATTTTGGTCGAACTGGCGTCGGGTATGGCGGGCGTGTGTGGCGCGCGTCTGACGGGCGGCGGGTTTGGAGGCTGCACCATCAACCTGGTGGAGAAAGATCGGGCTTCTGCATTCACGGGTAATATCTCGAAAATGTATAAGGAGAAGACTGGCATTGATCCGCAGATTTACGCTACGACCGCGGCGGACGGTGCGGGGCAGGTTGGTGTGTGATTACACTGACAGCTTTGAAAGGGCGCGGCTTTCAAAGCTGTGCCCACGGCAGAGTTTTTGCAGGTGGGCGGAACGCAGGCATTCGAACCATAGTAGAACCAATGTTTAATCTGAGCGAAAGTTCTCACCGGCGACTGAATCCGCTTACGGGAGAGTGGGTGCTCGTCTCGCCGCACCGGACGGAGCGTCCGTGGCTCGGCCAGGTGGAAGCGGCCGCGACGGAGATACAGCCTGCATACGATCCCTCCTGTTACCTTTGCCCTGGGAATGAGCGAGCGCGCGGAGTTCACAATCCCAAGTATGATTCAACTTTTGTTTTCGACAACGACTTCCCTGCGCTTTTACCAGATACCCCAAAGTCCGAGATCAATGAAAAAGATCTGATCGTAGCGCAAAGTGAATCGGGAATCTGCCGGGTGGTTTGCTTTTCGCCGCGGCATGATTTGACGCTGGCGCGAATGACTGCGGGCGAGACTCGAAAAGTAATTGATGTATGGGCAGACCAGTTTAACGAGCTGGGAGCACGAGATCACATAAATTACGTTCAGATTTTCGAAAACCGCGGGGCCGCGATAGGGGCGAGCAATCCGCATCCCCATTGCCAGATTTGGGCAAGCAGTTCGGTACCCAACGAGCCGCACAAAGAACAAGTTTCAATGCAGCATTATGAAGAGCGGCATCAGCAATGCCTTTTGTGCGAATACTTTCGATACGAATCGGCGCATGCGGAGCGGCGGGTGCTGGACAATGAATATTTTCTCGTTGTCGTGCCGTTCTGGGCGGTCTGGCCGTTTGAAACTTTGATCATCGGAAAACGGCACATCGCCGATATCGCCGCGTTGAGCTCCGAGGAGCGAGATGCGTTCGCCGAAGTTCTGGGCAAACTCACTGGTTGCTATGACCGGGTGTTTAACGTTTCATTTCCTTACTCGATGGGCATTCACCAGCGTCCGACCGATGGAGAGGAACATCCAGAGTGGCATATGCACACGCATTTTTATCCACCGCTTTTGCGTTCAGCCACGATTCGAAAGTTTATGGTCGGATTCGAAATGCTGGGTTCTCCGCAAAGGGACATTACAGCCGAGGCTGCGGCTGGTCGTCTGCGGGAAGTTTGTTCGATGAAGTAGTGGCACGAATCTATTGCACAAATTTAGTTCGACCAATAGTGCACCGGCTTTAGATTGCATATTTCGGGGTTAGACGGAGGGTCGCGAAGCCGTGGAAAGTGCTAGGCTATTGGCATGAAACGCCCGCTTCCATTGTTGATTCCGTTCGTTGCTGTGTTTCTCTCGCCGCTACTTTTTGGCCAACAAACCGGAGATGCGCAAGCTAACCCGCCCGAGGACAGCGTTGATATCGTGACGCAGGTTCAACAGCTCAGAGCGGAAGTCGAGCAATTGAGCGAGCAGGTTGATCGCCTGAATAATGAAATTAACAATATGCGAGCGGCCAGCCCAGCGCTCGCTAGAACCACACGGAACAGACCCGCACCTACCGCTCCGGCTCCGACCCCTGCGATCACGGCAGCAAGCGTCCCGGCGACGCCAATTGCGGCGAGCACACAAAATGACGAAACCATTCCTATCACGGTGCTAGTGTTCCGCGATGGCCGGAAAGTAGAAACGCGGAACTACGCCATCATCGGGGAAAGTATCTGGGTCTATAACGAAGAGGAGTCGAGGAAGTATCGGGTTGCGGACTTGGACGTTGACGCGACGAGGAAACTAAATTCGGATCATGGCGTTGGGTTTCAACTTCCGCCCAGTCGATGAGGATTCGGTCTTCGGGATAGAAAATTCGCTCTTGCGAATTCCGGGAAACAAATAATGCCGGGGCTAGGTAGTGGTGCCGTTTGGATATCCACAGAAAGAGCGGTTGGTTTAGACTGGCGGTGAGGGTCAATCCATGAGCCGTAAAACGGAAAATATCTTGGCTACCGTGGCGGTCGTCGTCGCATTCGTTTGCGAAGTGGTGGCCGTAATTCTCAACCGCCCTTGGCACGCTTCAGTCGTCACAATGGCTGCTTGCATCACAGCAGCTGTTGCTATCTGGGCTGTTCGAAGAAACGGAGTGGCCAACTGAAAAGTGAAACTGCGCCACTACCCGGGGTTAGTTATCGGCTCAACAACTGTTCTCGCAGCCTTCTCGATAGCTTCACGGCGAGCGAACGATAGAACCTGTAGGCAAGGTGGGGAAATAGTTCAAACAGATCGGTGATCATTGCCCAGTCTATTGCGTAAGCCTGCCCTTCTTCTTCTACTGTGGCGGTGGCGCTCGCCAGACTATTTTCCAGGTAGGCCATTTCACCGCAGATTTCACCCGGACCAACCGTCGCGACCGGGGTGCCACTGACACTTATTCTGAGGCGGCCTTCAAGCAAGATATAAATGGTTTGCTCTCGCTTGCCCTGTTTGATCAATGTATCGTCTTTTTTCAGAGTTATCCGGCGGCATTTATCAATGATCAGAATCCAATCGTTGGGAGTCAGGTACTCCAGGCGATCTGGAGCGGTTCGCAAGACTGACATCAATTGATCTTTCGGCAACGATGTGTTCTGTTCCATAGGTTCGGCCCGGATACGGAAGCATATCAAAGGATTGGTTCAACGTGGGTATGCAGTTTGGTCCTATCAGTCATTTCAGTTCAGTCATCGGCGTTGGCGGTGACCGGGAAATTCTTCATGGGCGACATCTCTTGGTCCTTATATTGCAGCTGATAAAGCTTCCAGTAAATTCCGCGCTGCGCCAGAAGCTCCTGGTGAGTGCCGATTTCACGAAGCCGGCTTTTGTGCATCACAATGATCTTGTCAGCGCGTTGTACGGTTGAAAGGCGATGCGCAATGACAACGGACGTGCGTCCCTCGACCATTCGGACGAGGGCTTCGCGGACACGGAATTCGGTTTCGGTATCAACGCTCGAAGTTGCTTCATCCAAGATAAGAATCCTGGGATTGTGAGCCAAAGCCCTGGCAAATGAGATAAGTTGCTTTTGCCCTGTGGACAGAGTTGATCCGCGCTCCCGAACCTCCTCCTTGAAGCCGTTGGGCAGCGTCTGAATAAAATCTGAGAGGTTCACATCTTCAGCGGCCTTTTTTACTCCGGCGTCCGAAATCCAATCGGTGCCGAGGCGGATATTGCTTTCCACCGTTCCCGTGAACAGGAATGGATCTTGCAGAACCACTCCAAAACGGCGGCGGAGGTCGGCTAAATCCATGTCGCGTACATCAACACCGTCAATGGTAATCGCGCCTTTTTGCACGTCGTAGAAGCGCATCAACAGGGAAATGATGGTGGTCTTGCCAGCTCCGGTGTGTCCGACGATGGCGGCGGTTTCGCCGGGTTCGATGGTGAAGGTCACGTCGCGGAGAACCCAGTCGGGTTCTAGACTCTCTGCCGAACTTTGCTCGGCCTGACGGGTGGGGACACCCGTCTCTCCATGAACATGTTCGCGGCTCGCTGCGCGAGCATTATAGGCGAACCAAACGTGATCGAATTTTATGCGGCCGGGGCCTTCCGCTTTCTTCGCAATCGCTGGCGCCGTGATGTCGGTGGGCGTATCGAGGAGCTTGAATATCCGCTCGCTGGAGGCCATTGCCGATTGCAGAATATTGTATTTTTCGCTGAAATCCTGAATAGGCCGAAAGAAGCGCTGTGCGTATTGAATGAAGGCGACGAGGATGCCGAGGGTTGTGAGGTTGGAAACGATCTGCCAATGCAACCTGTGCTGACTAAAGGTGATTGAGATGCCGCGAGTCACCATGTGGCGAATCTCGTCGTTGCCGCCAAACCAGATGACAGACGCGATGGCGATCGCGGAGAGAAGTTCAACCACGGGGTAATAGACCGCGTGCGCCATGATCGCGTCTTTGTAGGCGTCCATGTGGACTTCGTTCACTTCTGAGAATTTGTCATAGGCGCGCTTCTCGCGATTGAAAAGCTGCAACACCATCATGCCGCTGACGTGCTCCTGCAAGTACGCATTGATGCGGGCAATGGCGACGCGAATGCGGCGGTAGGAATCGCGAACCTTATCGCGGAAGATTTTGGTTGCATAAGCAATGAGCGGTAAGACCGCAAGCGTGATCAGCGAGACTCGCCAGGTCATGTTCAGCATGATCGCCATGATTCCCACGAGCACGAAGACATCCTCGAAAATCGAGACCACGCCGGAGGTAAACATTTCATTCAGCGCATCCACGTCGGTGGTAACACGAGTAACCAGACGGCCGACCGGATTCTTGTCATAAAAGCCGATGTGCATGCGCTGAAGATGGCGGAATATCTGACTGCGCAGATCAAACATCACCATCTGCCCGGCCCATTGCATGAAATAAGTTTGCAAGTAGTCGAGCAAAAAACTGAAGGCGAGAAGTCCTACGCCGAAAGCCGCGACTTGTGCGATTCCGAGGAGAGGTTTATTGCTCAGGAAAAAATCGAAGGGCGTGTGCAGCCCGGGGACCGGGGCGAGGTATTTGTCAATGACAACCTTGGTCAGATAGGGGCCTAAGACATCGGCTCCAGCTTTAAGAAAAATGGAACCGAGCGCAATGCCAACCTGCCATTTGTAAGGACGCAAATAACCCACAAGCCGCTTCATGAGGCGGCTGTCGTAAGCTTTGCCTAATACTTCTTCTTCGTGATGAGAAGCCATCGGTTGATTCTGTGGTTAGGTCGAAACGATCAACTACCGTCCTCATCCTCGGGGTTTATGGTCAACCCGCCCCCAAATGAAAGACTACCTTAAATAGATGTGATCGGAGGCATGCAAGATGGAGGGAATGTGGGTCAGGGATTGGGGGCAGCCTTATCGGGGGCCGGTTTGCGGATCTTCAGTACGATTTTCTTGGGAAGCTGACAATCATTTTTTCCCATCTCAGCGCTGATTTCCTTGTGGGGCTCTTTCGGCAGTGCCTGAAGCCACCGTACAAGAGGGGCGATGGAGTGCTCAAAGGGCCTGCGGCTGGAATCGTCCATGAAGAAAAGGTCCTGCCAGCGGTCGCCACGAAAGATGTCCACGTGAAGCTCATCCAGCATGATCGCGCCTGTAGGGGGTACGATCTGCTTCTCGGTCAACTGGCGCAGCGTGGGATCGTTGATCAGGGTTTGAACTTCTTGCATCTTCGCCTCAGGTAGGGCGCCCACAAAGACCCTGGTTCGGTCTCCTTTTTCATGCTCCAAATGGAATTGACCGTCTCGCTGCAAGAGAACGCATACTTGGTCGTCGAAATTCATGGTTTCGAGATGTAACAGGTAGGGGTAGTTAACGGCGGCCGGGTTCTGCCCCATCGAGAATGTGCAGGTAAGCAGAATGACGAGGAGGAAGGCTGGGAGATGTGGTCGCACTTCTAGGTAAGTCTTAAAAAATTAAATCACAGGGGGACGCGATTGTCACGGTGAGGGTTCTAAGGAAGAAGCAGATTCCTCCGGGCTAAGCGCCCGTTCGGAATGACAAAGGAGAAATTCCCTGCTCGTTAAAGATGCCGGACGACGAGCGCAGAATTCTTTGATCCGAAACCGACGCAGTTGCAGATTGCGTGCTCGATCGCGACCTGGCGGCCCGCTTCCGGAACATAATCCAGATCGCAGGACGGGTCGGGAACCTCAAGATTGATCGTTGGTGGAATCTTGCTGTGCTGCATTGCGATAAGAGTGGCGGCAAGGCTGGCGGAACCGCACGCGCCCTGGGCGTGCCCTATTTGCGACTTCAATCCAGACATGGGGACTTTGGCTGCATGCCCGCCGAATGCTAGTTTCAGCGCGCTGGTCTCTACACGGTCATTCATTTCGGTTGAGGTTCCGTGCAGATTTACGTATTGAATGTCCTGGGGCGTGAGCGCGGCCTCTTCGAGAGCCAGGGCGATTGCGCGCGCAGGTTCTTCGGGAGAATCACTCATGCGCACCCGATGAAACGCTTCGCACGTTGATCCGTAACCAACGATTTCAGCATAGATGCGGGCGCCACGCGCCCGGGCGTGCACGTAATCTTCAAGGATAAACATCCATGAGCCCTCAGCCATCACAAAACCATCGCGGTCGGCGGAAAAGGGTCGCGAGGCGCGTTCGGGCTCTTCATTCCACGACTGGGTCAACGCCCGCAGCAATGTGTATCCCTTAATAATCCCGGGCGTGATTGGTGAATCCACGCCGCCAACGAGAAACATGGGCTGAACCCCGGCCTGAATATGCTGATATGCGTAACCAATCGCGTCGGTGGATGAAGTGCATCCGGCGGTCACGACATGGCTGTATCCGCGGAATCCGAAGCGCATGCTGATTTCGCTGGGAATTGTCCCCATTGTGCCACTGGGAATGCAGAACAGGCTGACCTGCTTCACATGGCCGGAATGCCAGAGACGATATTGCTCTTCGGAAAATTCCTGGGCGCCACCGCCCGTGCCTAGAATTACTCCGATCTCACGTTTTTCGTCCATGGACATGGCGGCGGGGTCGAGTCCGGCATCTTGGATGGCTTCGTGCGAGGCGGCGATCGCGAGAGGAACGACCCGGGAAACATGCTTGCGTTCGCGGGGGTCAACCCATGCAAGCTCGTCAAATTCCGGAATTTCCCCGGCGATTTGGACAGGCAAAGCCTAGGGATCGAATCGAGAAATTCGTTTCACGCCGGATTTGCCGGCGAGGACGGCAAGACAAAATGCCTCCTTGCCAATTCCATTCGGACTAACCACGCCCATTCCGGTGATCACAACGCGAGGAACCATAGAACTATTCGCCTTTGAAATGCTCAAACCCACTCACTTCACGCGAGTCGCGGTCCCAAGTGGGATAATCATGTGCAATGCCGCTGGGCCTATACATCTCGGTACCTTTCTGCCGCAGCAAATGCAGTTACTGCAATTTTGCCTCTGACGTTTTTTCCGTTGCGGTCCACCAAAGTTACATCAACCGCGTTTGCGACAGCATTGTGCGTGTAGAAAAGGTCAGCGAACAAACCGGCGGCCGGTTCGAACGCGCCGTTGATTCCATATTCCTCGGTGGCGGAACTCCTACTCTACTCGATATAAGGCAGCTTGAGAGATTATTTGTCACGATCCGGTCAACTTTTGATGTTAGGGCGGACGCGGAAATTACGGTCGAGTGCGCTCCGGGAACAATTACGGCGCCCGTACTTGAGGCTTTTCGGCGCTGCGGGGTCAACCGTGTCAGTCTGGGAGTGCAGTCATTTGTGGACCGGGAAGCCGCGTCTGTAGGGCGATTGCACAAACATGAAGCGGTTATTGATGATATCGCACGGTTGCGAGCGGCGGGAATTACTGACATTAATCTTGACCTGATTGCCGGGTTACCGCACCAAAATGGGGAAAGCTGGAAATATTCACTTGAACAAGTTGTGGCATCGAACGTGCCTCATGTCAGTGTTTACATGCTTGAGGTTGACGAGGACTCGCGCCTGGGACGCGAACTCATTGCCGGGGGGACAAAATACCACGCGCATTTTGTGCCGAGTGAGGATCTGGTTGCCGATTTCTACGAAGAGGCTTGCGCTGACTTGAATCGCGCAGGGATACGTCAATACGAGATTTCAAATTTCTCTCAAGCGGGACACGAGTCGCGCCATAACCTGAAATATTGGACCAGGCAACCCTATTTTGGACTCGGAGTTGACGCGCACTCGATGCTTTGCGCACGAGACTCGGCAATCGAAGCGGTGCGGTTTTCTACGTCCGGTTCGTTGGAGGAATTTATGGCGGGCCGGGCGCTTAAGATCACTCCGATTTCATGGGAAGCCGCGCTTGAGGAAGCATTGTTTTTGGGATTACGGCTTAATCGTGGTGTTGATATTGACGAGGTTGAGCGTAAGTTTGGAACTGGACCTGTGTCTCGGATGCAACGTGTGATTGATGAATGGGTCAGCGACGGATTAATCAAGCGGCAAGAGTCGAGAATTAACCTCTCTTCGCGTGGCCGCCTGCTCTCGAATGAGGTGTTTGAGCGATTCATTTCGGTTGGAGAAGACCGCGTTTTATCGGAAAAGCTGTAACTGATACAAGCGTCATAAAGGGTTTGCGATTTCTTCAACCAACCGGTCGGTCTATCCTCTTCGCCTTCTTTCCCTCGCATGGTCTAATTAGGAGACTGCACGAAATCGGGTGCAGCCCGGCGCGGGAGGGATTGTGGATTTTCAACTGAACGAAGAGCAACTCCAACTAAAGAAGACAGTCGCTGAATTTGCCTCGCGTGAAATCGCTCCGCATGTCATGAAGTGGGATGAGGCCGGCGAGTTTCCCCTATCCACGATCAAGGAATTGGGAAAGCTGGGATTGCTGGGAATCATTTTCCCGACAGAGTACGGCGGGGCGGGCATGGGATATGTCGAATACGTTACTGCGATCGAAGAGTTATCGCGCGTAGATGGATCGGTGGGAATTATTGTTGCGGCACACACGTCGCTTTGCTCGAATCATATTTTTGTCGCCGGAAATGAATCTCAGAAGAAGAAATATGTAAGCAGGCTTGCGACGGGAGAATTCATCGGCGCCTGGGGATTGACGGAACCATCCTCGGGGTCGGACGCGGGCAGTGCGAGGATGACTGCGGTGCGCAAGGGCAATAGCTGGGTTTTGAACGGGACAAAGACTTTTTGCACCAACGGCCACTATGCGGACGTGCTGGTAGTTGTCGCGGTCACCGATCGTGCGGCGCATACGCATGGACTTTCGGCCTTTCTGGTTGACAAAGATACAAAGGGCTTTCGTCCCGGGAAAAAAGAAAACAAACTCGGCTTGCGTGCCAGCGATACAGCCGAACTGATTTTCGAAGATTGCGTCCTTCCCGCAGAGAATCTGCTTGGAACCGAAGGCCAGGGATTTGTGGACGCGATGCGCGTACTGGACGGTGGAAGGATTTCCATTGCGGCATTGTCGCTGGGCATGGCGGAGGGCGCATACGATGCAGCGCTGAATTATTCCAAACAGCGGAAACAGTTCGGTAAGGCGATCAGTGATTTTCAGGCGATCCAGTGGAAGCTGGCAGACATGGCGACCGAAATTGAAGCCGCGAAATTGCTGACGTTGCGGGCCGCGTCCATGAAAGACGCAGGGATGAAGACGACGCTGGAATCGTCAATGGCGAAACTCTATGCGAGCGAAGTCGCGGTTCGATGCGCGAATGAAGGCGTGCAGATTCATGGTGGATACGGGTTCATTAAAGACTATCCCGCAGAGAAGTTCTATCGCGACGTGAAGTTGTGCACGATCGGCGAAGGGACGAGCGAAATACAAAGGCTGGTGATAGCCAGGCAGTTGCTGAAGGATTAGCAGGTCACAACACCTTTCTGTCGGAACAAATCCGGATTCCAGAGGCAGGGATGTTTCATGTGAAGGCGGTTTACCCGCGATCAGGTAAACCAACTCGACGCATCCCACCGATAACTATGCCTTGATCCGACATCGGGTTTTTCCAGCGTTACTCGAGAATCTTTCCTATAAGCCACATGTGACCGAAGGGGTCCAGAATGGAGCCTTGCAGCATTCGCTTGATCGGGTGCGGTCCAATCGTGGGGTATTTGTGTTCGCTCACTGGAGTTCGCTCGGTGGCTCCGGCGGCCACAGCTTGCCTGTGCACTGCAATTGGATCTTCTACAAAGAGCTCAATCCTGACGGTTGTGAAACCCACGGAGGCCGGGCTCCGCGTGCCATGAGGCAATGATTCCTCCGCGAGGTAGAACTTGCCGCCATTCACCGCGAGTCCGGCAACGCCGCCATCAAGGTGCCAAAGGAGGGTCGCTCCGAATGCGGCTTTGTAAAACTCGATGGCGGCGTTTCCGTCATTGACAGCCAACATGGGAGAGATTTGAGTGGCCATCGTCGCGGACTGTGCGACCGTTGCGCCCCAATCTTCGGGACTTCGGTCGTGAACGTGGCGCGAGAACAGCCAGGAGTGGCCGTCGAGGTCCTCGGCCGCATATTGCAGTTCGCCATATTCGGTCTCGTGGAGATTCTCCACGAGTTTGGCGCCGGCCGCTTTCGATCTTGCGTAGTGCGCCTCCAAATCGTCAACGAACACTGTCAGGCTCTGTGTTCCGTAACCGAGCTTCAAAGGGCTCGCGCTTCCTTCTCGAGCACTTCTTAGCATGATCCAAGCGTTGCCGAGATGCATCTGTGCGCCGCTGGTGGGATTGCCGTAGCGGCAGTGCTCGGAGAAACCGAAGGTCTTGCTCAGCCAGGCAATGGCTCTTTCAACGTCTTGATACACGACATGCGGCAACACCGTGTCGGGCGGAACGGAGCGGTTTTGGATCATTGCGTAATCTCCTCACGGGTTATGCTAGCGACGGCCGATTTCCCAGTGATGCCCGAAAGGGTCCACCAAGCGGCCCACTCGCCAGCCGTGCTCTTCGCTTACCGCGTGGACCTCGGTCGCGCCGGCTTTCAGCGCTCGTGCGAAGACAGCATCGGGGTCGGCGACGGTCAAAACCATTCGAACGGTGCCCCCACCTAGAGAGTCGGGGCTGAAGTTAAGGTGCTCCGAAGATTCATCGCCAACCCAAAACTCGGCTCTATCCACCGAAAGCCTTGCCACCACGCCTCCGCCGGGAGCGTCCAGGCGAAATACTTCAGTCGCTCCAAATGCCGATTCGTAGACTCGACAGCACGGGCGCCGTTCCGAACCGACAGCCAGGGTGCGATGGTGCATCGAAACGGAGCGTCCGGCGATGAATTTAGCGTCATGTTCCCTCCTCAATGAGTCGCGACGTGAATGGCGAAGTGCACTGCCAGCACGATCGCGGAGAGCAGAATGCCCACGGCCATTGGGCCCCTCTTGCGCCACAGCTTCACTGCGGCAACGATGAAAATAGCTTCCGGAATCACGATCACTGTGAGCCAGTGAGTCCATTCCAAGTGGTCGAGGCCCCAACTTGGAAAGAGATACGCGGCCAGGAGGAGTAACCCAAAAGCACAAACGACCAATGCGCCAGCAATCACGACTCCAGACGCTACTCCAACGGCACGTTTCCCGATATTGTTCATTGGCTCCTCCCTATGTCCCGTCCTATTTCCAAACCAAGGTCTGAATTCCCGCACAGAATGCCTGAAGATCGCGGTCGTACTTCCCAGAGCCCAAAATAATGCCGTCCAATCGTTCTCAATAAAATCAAGTTCCCGCAGCATTGCATTCGCCCAGTCCTGGCTATCGGCCGGCGAGTGTCGAAGAACCATGTGCAACAACTTCGAGGCCAGACTGCGGGTCTTGGACATCAGCTTTTCGCTCCGTTCAACGCCGCGTGACCCACCCGAATGGGAGAACGTAACGGGCGGTGCTCACGGGCGAACTGTTTACCATCCGGGGTGAGGCGGTATAGGTGCCGAGGGGGTTTGCCGATCTCAGGTGTTTCCCATGAAGTTTCGAGTAGCTTCCGTTCCGCAAGCCGCATGAGAATTGGATACAGAGTGCCCGATTTCAGCGAAGTGTTGCGGCTGATGTCATATCCATATTTCCAGTCTTGCGGACTCTGGAGAAACTCCGTCAACACCAGAATGGTCTGTGGCGACATTCGCAATTTCATGGCGTAACTCTACATATATAGATATTATCTGTCAAATGCTATTCTTTCAAGATCAGGAGAGACAGGAAATGCGGACAAGTACTCCCTTCATCTCTCGGATCTCGTCTTTAGTCTTTGCGCTGGGGTTTTTCCTTGCCATCGCTTGTGCCATTTGCGCAGCTCAATCGGTCGACAAAACCGCGAATGGTGATGGCGAACGAAGCGAGGCGTTCGAACTTTATAAGCAGGGCAAGTTTGTGAATGCGATGCCTCTGTTTGAGAGGCTAGCAGCCGATCATCCATCCGATCCCGCAATGAAAGAAGCGTGGGCTTGGTGCATTCTTCAGTATTCCGGAACTCTTCCCGACCCTGAAGAACGCAAGAAAGCGCGCGTCCGCGCACGGATGATTGCAGTGGGAGCGAAGAATCTGGGAGATACGAGTCAGTTGCTGCAAGTACTTCTGGATTTGCCAGAAGCCGGCTTCGAGGCAACATTTTCCGATCGCAAAGAAGTGAATGAGGCCATGAAAGCGGCGGAAGCAGACTTTTCTCGAGGCGACCTCGACAAGGCCCGCGAAGGATACCTTCGCGTTCTTGCGCTCGACCCCACGAACTACGACGCGGCCCTCTTTATCGGCGATGTATATTTCAAACAGCATATTTATGGAAGCGCGGGCGAATGGTTTTCGCGCGCAATCCAGAGCGACGCCAACCGTGAGACTGCATACCGCTATTGGGGCGATGCGCTGGCAGCAATGAGCAAGGACAACGATGCACGGGGAAAGTTTATCGATGCAATCGTCGCCGAGCCATACAATCGCTTGTCCTGGACGGGTTTGACGAATTGGCTCCAGCGCAACAAGCTTGAACTGAACAATGTCCGCCTTAAAGATCGTGTCGCGGTGACGGTAAAGGATGGGAAGAATATCAACATTACGCTGGACACATCACTCGGAAAAGACGATCCGAACACTCTTGCATGGACGACCTACGGCTTGGGCCGCGCTTCCTGGCACACGGACAAGTTCAAGAAGGAGTTTCCTGATGAGCCCCAATATCGGCGCAGCCTGAGAGAAGAGGCTGATTCCCTGAATCTCATGATTACAGTTCTGAAGGAGCAAAAGGATTACCCGAACAACTTGAAGAGACTCGATCCGGCGCTCGATGCACTGATAAAAATCCAAGAGGCAGGATTCATCGAACCATTCGTTCTGCTCAACCGGGTCGATCCCGAGATCGCAAAGGACTACGGACCTTATCGAGCTCTGCATCGAGACAATATTCGCGGTTATCTTGATACTTTTGTGGTTCCACAAATCGGATCGCCAACAGTTAAGTATTGACAATTTCAAGTGGCTGCGGGTTATTGGCTTCCCCGGCGTAACTTTGAGGGTCCCCTGTCCAAATGCTAGGCTTGATCATCTGCATGGGATCATCATCCACAACTGGAGAGTTGCCGGCCATGCTAACGAGACGCGGCTTGCGCTTGCCGCACCTGGAAATTTCTGCGGTTTGGATTCGCTTCCTGCTGGCGATCGGTGGCCTCATTCTGGCATTTGTAGCCGCATTATTTTCCACCGTTTCGCGGCAAGCCGGCAACCTGTGGGGCACACTGGTGCTGGCCTCGGTTGCACTTCTGCTGGCGGTATTCGTTGGGATAACGACGGTGCCCTATCTGGCGAAGCGGATTGCGGCTGGGCGCATTCGGAATGCGGTGGATTATAAGGTCACGAAGCTTGGCCTGATTTACGTGACCATTGTGGTGATGATTGGAATCGCGGCTCTCAATACCGGGAACAATCTGCTTTACATCGTTGTGGCGGCAATGCTGGCTGCAATTCTAGTTTCTGGCGTTGTTTCCGCGATAGTTTTGCGCGATTTGGAACTTGATGTCCGGATACCCGAACATGTTTTTGCCGGGGAGACAATCCGGGCGCGCTCCGCTTTGGCTAATACCAGAAGATGGCTTCCATCTTTTTCCGTCAGCGTTGTGCCTTTTAATCAAGGGAAAAAAATCAGGCAATGGCAATGGAAGGCGACGACTTTTGCTTTTCCTCCAAGGCGGCCGCCTCAAAAGCAGTGGCTAACGCTGCCGGACCGCAAACTTCAGCGCATCGCGCGCGCGGCAAAATCGAATTGTATCTTTTCAGGGAGTACGTATTTTCCGTACATCCCTGCCGATGATGGGCTGAAGGCGGATCTTGATTTAACGTTTACAAGACGCGGACGTTACAAAGAAGATAGCTTCGGCTTGGCCAGCGGTTTTCCTTTTAACTTTCTGATTAAGACGCGGCATGTGCCCATGGTGCGCGAGATTATCGTCTATCCATCGGTGCAGCACGCGAGCGATCACATTGAGTTGCTTTCCACAGTCGCTGGCGAGTTTGAAACTTTCGTGCGCGGCGGAGGCGACGATTTTTACCGGTTGCGCGAGTACATGCCTGGAGATTCCGCGCGGCATCTCGATTGGAAGGCCACTGCAAAAACCGGCGAGCTTAAAGTGCGGGAGTTTACCCGCGAAGACAATCGAATACTGAGAATTATCTTTGATAATCCCGACCCAAGCGTTCTTTCCACGAAGAAATACGAGGACGCGGTAGCCAAAGCGGCGTCGCTGGCATGGCATTTCAAAGGGCAAGACGTACAGATGTCATACTTGACTCAAAACCACTGCGGAGAGGATATCCACGCGTTCCTGAAATTCTTAGCCACGGTTGAACCCGCCCGCTCGAGTTCCATTCTCGAAAATATCGCCCTTTCCGGGGAATTTAACGTGATCATTACAGCCCGGGGCAACGATGAAATCCCTGCCTATCTGAATAAATGTTCTTATTTCATTTTTGTCGGGCCGTAGTGATGGAAACTGTAACGAAAATTGTGGCTTTGCATGCCGCAGTAACTTTTCCTTTTACTAAAACGTTTTCCCAGGTACATTGGGGCGGATTGGGATAGGCAATCCAGGCCTTTTGCCCCATGTTGAGTATTGTGCCGCTCGCTAACTGCGAAACCAGGTCTGAAGTATCCTGCCGGTAGCTGACGTCGTCCACTGCGATTAGAAGTGTATTGGGAGACGCCTCGATCGCGAACTCTGGCAAAGATCCGGAGCGTGCCTTCGGGACAAACGTCGCGACAGGTAGCAGGCCATAAGTTCGTATGGTCATTCGACCTTGTGTTCGCTGGTGCATCCAATTTCCCTCTCCATCTGCGATCAAGATTCCACCAGCGCCTCCGCCACAACCGCACGTTCCTGCCGGATACCGCGGCTCGCAGTCGCATTTGGGCGCAGCAGGCTCCGGGGAAGGAACGAGCATATCTACCGCAACCGCGAGAAACAATTCATCTGTTTCGTTCCTCAGGCTATGAACTGAGCCAGCGGTGAAAAACTGCGGCTCGCCTTTCATCAGATGAAGAGTTTGGGGAACCATCCCTCGTTGTACGTCGCTGAACGTGGAATCGGTGAGCGGAATAATTACACAATCGTGATTACAAATGTAATTCACAGTCTGAGTGCGGGGTTGCACAGCCAGGCTAAAGGCGCGAACCAATGCGCTTTCAAAGAGCACATTCTGGCGTAGCTCACCGTTGGGAACCCCGGTGACTTCAGAACCAGACTGAGTTGGAGTTATCAAGCAAGCTACAGAGACACCCAGCAACATCCATCGAGCCAGCCGGGTTGCGGAGGATGGGTGCCCCATGTTTACTACGAGGCCTTCCCTTCTCCCTGATCTATCACATAAACCTTCCCCGGTCCTGCCGTCTGGATGTTGCTTTTCTGAAAACTATCTTTGATTCTGCGGCGCAATTCGCGGCTCACTGCATACTGCTTGTTGGGAAGAGTTTTTACCAGCATGAGATACTCCGCTTCGCCATTTCCTACGCGATCAATTCCCGGCACTTGTATATCGCTGACAATGTCTTCGGCGAAGGCTGGATCATGGCGAATCTCATCCCCGACTTGCTGTAACAGCTTCACAATTTTATCGCTGGGTTCGCTGTAAGCGACCACGACGCGCAGGGTGAGTTGCGACCAGTCCCTTGTCAGGTTGGAAACAATTTTTATTTCGCTGTTGGGAACAATGTGCACGGTGCCGTCATCATCGCGCAGTGTGGTGCGCCGTAAGCTCATGTCCTCGACGGTGCCTTTCACCCCGGCGACGCGAACGGTGTCTCCAAGGTCATACTGATTTTCGAAAAGAATGAAGAATCCGTTAATAAAGTCATGCACCATCGTCTGTGCGCCGAAGCCTATGGCGAGACCAACGATCCCAGCGCTAGCGAGCAACGGTTCGGGGTGCAGACCGAAAAGCGGAAGAACCAGCAACAACGCAAGAAACAAAATTACGAAGATACCGACGCTGTTCATCACGCTTGCCAACGTGCGTATCTGCTGCAGGCGCAGGCCGGAGGGCAATCTCTTTTCTTGTAAGGAGGCCAACCTTCGGGTCAAGATCCGCACGATCCGGACCAATACGACCGCTCCAACCGCGATCAGAATGAGCTTGGGCACGCTTGTGCGGATAAACTCCAGGGTATCTTCGCGCCAGCCGTGGAACAGTGCAGGCAGATTCAAAGCCTGCGCTGCGGCGAGTAACAGGAACTTTTCCATATTCGTAACGCGATTATAAACAAGGTGCGGGCATGCGACGCCGGAACTGGCGGCGGCAACGTATAATCTTGGAAATCACGTCAGCAAAGAGGTTCCACGTGCGCCAGACGCTGCTTTTGTCTTTCTTACTTTTATTGCTTGCGTTGCCATTACAACTTCTGGGCCAAAATCAATCCCAACCTCCCAACATGGGCCCGCCTTTTGGTCAAGGGAATCCGTCTCAGCAAAAGTCCGAAGAAAATGAAAATGCTGAGGCATTGAAAAAAGCCATGGAGAAGAAATTAAACGAGCAACGACATGCCCAGCTCAAGCGCGATACGGATAAGCTGTTGGAGTTGAGCACTGAGCTAAAGCAGTATGTTGACAAGACGAATGAGAACGTTCTGTCGGTGGACGTGATAAAGAAGGCCGAAGAAATTGAGAAGCTGGCGCACAGTGTCAAAGAAAAGATGAAAGGCAATTAGAGAGACCGTAAGCCGAGAAGCCTAGACCGGGGTGCAATCGTTCCCGGATTTCAGCAACAATATCCCCAGGAGACTTGCTCACGTCCACGACAATTGCGTCGGAAGGCTCCTCCAGTGCTTCAAACTGACTGCGAAGAATAGTTTCAGTTGCGAAGTGGCCGTGCCGGGAAAGCAGCCGCTGGTAAATAAGTTCATAACTTCCCTTGAGATAAACAAATTTTACTTCGGGACCAATATCCAAGGTTTTCCTATAATCTTGCTTCAAAGCCGAGCACGCTAGCACAACATTTTCATGGTGCGCGGACCATTCCACAATCGCCGCGCGCATGCTCGCCAGCCAGGGCGCCCGGTCAGCGTCATCGAGCGCTATACCCTGACTCATCTTTTCTTTATTCGCCGCAGAATGAAAACTGTCGGCGTCGGCAAACTTCCAACCGAGTTGTAGCGCCAGCAATTTCCCCACCGTTGTCTTCCCTGCTCCGGTGACGCCCATCACGATAACGATCAATCTGAACTCCGCCTGAGATTATTCACAATTCTTACCCGCGAAATCTGGGGCTCATCCCTTCTTGAAAATGGGCCTCCTCGACACCGGACACATCCATGCTGAAAGATTGTCGAGGCCCGAGGAAGCATCGCCGTATCTTGCCATTTCGATCAAGGGCTGCTTGTGAAGTCCGCAAATCTTGGTCCCATCATCCAACTCGGCCATTCCGCATTCGGTTGAAGATTGCTGTTCAGGCACGGGTACACCTCCGTCGCATTCGACGTTCAAAACTCATTGAGCCAAGGTTTATAGCCGCTGTCAAGTTCGAACCGGGCATGTTCCGCAGGTCAGCCCGGAAGCGGCGATAAAACCTGTTCAAATTCGTTGCGGCGCAGCCTCAGCAGGAGTACAGTATGTGTCGCTAAGAGAGCAGAATCAGAGTCTAAGGACGAAAATGGAGGAATCGCAATGAAGAAACTCTTTCTAATCGGATTGCTGATGTCGTTGGTGGTGCCGGTTCTGGCAAGTGCGCAAAGCACTCTTGACGGCACATGGAAGGTGGATCTCAACAAGGCGCAACTCTCCAAAAAGCCTGACGTTTACCTGCTGCAAAATGGAATGTACGAATGCAAGACGTGTGTACCCGCGATCAAGATCAAAGCGGACGGCGAGGACCAGCCGGTAACCGGGCATCCCTATTTCGACACCGTGAGTATAAAAGTCATAGACGACCACAGCATTGAGGAAACCGACAAGAAAAACGGAAAGACGGTCACAACATCCAAAACAGTAGTTTCAGATGATGGCAAAACGGCGGGCTTTGAATTCAGCGACAGCAGCGCCACCAATACTGACCCAGTTACTGGTAAAGGGCAGATGATGCTGGTCGCGAAAGGTCCTGCGGGCTCGCACGCGGCGTCGGGATCGTGGCGGACCACAAAGCTTGAGAATTTCTCAGACAATGGCGTGACGATCACCTACAAGACGGAAGGCGATAATTTGACCATGTCCACCCCGACCGGGCAGACCTATACTGCGAAACTGGACGGAACCGAGGCACCATACAAAGGCGATCCGGGGACCAGCAGCGTTTCGGTGAAGCGAATCAGCAAGAATACTGTTGAGGAAACTGACAAGCGCGATAGCAAAGCGATTACGGTTCTTCGCTTGACCGTAGCCCCTAACGGCAAGACCATGACGGTAGTGGTGAACGACAAACTACGCGGAACCACCAGCCAGTTTGTCGCGGAGAAACAGTAATTCAGCGGCTGGAAAACGGGGAGGTGAGTAACGCTTTTGCTCAGACCGGCAGTTCGGTTCCCAGCGAGAGGCCTCGGATGTCCCACGAGAGGTGGTGGACGCCGCTTGTGGTCGCGAGAACGGCAGAGCGTCCGGGAGCAAAGGCCAAACCCACGAGGCCCGTGCCGGCCACTTCGAGAGATGCCTTGCCGTCCGACGTGATCTTCACGATTCCACGCTGCCCCGAAAGTGACGCCGCGACATATAGATTTCCGTCGGCATCGAAAGCCAGACCTTGAGGACGCCCGAGACCGCGGAAGTAAATAGACACAGCTCCGTGGGGGTCAACCCGGTAGACCGAATCAAAACTGGAGGTCGTGGGTCCGGTAACGAAAAGATCGCCCTGCGGGCCGACCGCAAGATGGTACGCGGAGACGCTAGCCTCGAGCGTAGCGAAGACAAAAATCTGGCGGTCGCGTGCGATTTTGAAGATGGTGCCGCTGCGGTCTCCCACGTACAAATTCTCATTGCGATCAAACGCGATGCCCGTTGCCACGCCCATTCCTTCGGCGTAGGAGGAAACGGTTCCATTGGGAGCGACGCGATAGACGGTTCCATCGAAACGAGAGGACACATACATTTGTCCGGCGCGATCGAAGGCGATCGCGGTGGCATTCATCATTTCTGAGAGAAACGGCTTGACGTTGTAGCTGGTATCAATTTTGTAGATAGCTACGGGAACTTTTTGTCCCCGCGACCCGGAGAAAGTCACGTAGATATTGCCTTCGGCATCGAGCGCGGGACTGGTTACGGGATGCAGATTCTCGGCGATGGGCGCGGCAATTCGAAGCTGTTGCGGATTGCTGGAATGTCCATTGGTGGAAACTATCACCGGGCCCGACGAAGCTCCCACGGGCACGCGGGCGATCAGAAAATCATCGGAGCTGATGACGACGGAACCGTCCACTTCGCCGATTCGCACGCGTGGCTGGCGAAGATCGTGCGGACGCAAACTATTCCCGACGATGCGCACCTCTCCACCGGGCAAGGCCGCACTGGGATGGAGTGCCTCGATGTGAGGATTCCCATTTACATTTTTCTTTGCGGCCAGACGATCAGAAATTGCCATGACTTTCCCGTTTCCCAGACTAACAGCTTCTAGCGAAGCAGTATTCCGAAATGCAAAAGCAATTGCATGATGAACAATGCGTAGAGTCCGGCGCCCACGTCGTCTATCACGATTCCAAAGCCTTCCGGCAAACGCTCAAGCATTCGCACCGGCGGTGGTTTCACAATATCGAACCCACGAAAAAGTATAAAACCGACTAGCAAACATTTCCACGTAATCGGAGCCGCAATCAAAGCGATGAGTTGGCCGGCCACTTCATCAATTACCACGAACTGCGGATCTTTCAAAGATGCTGCCCGCGCGACCCGGGTCGCCGCCGGAATTCCGATGGCAACTACGAGTACCGCCAGAGAAGCCGCCCATAAGGGCTGAAAGCGGGCTGGGACACGTGATGCTATGAGCCACCACAGAACAACCGTCGCTGCCGATCCCCAGGTTCCTGGCCCCGGGCGCAAGCGTCCGATGCCGAAGAAGGTTGCTACAAGAGATGCCCAATGCGGAGCGCGAGGTTGCAACGTCATAGGCAATTGGACGGCGGCGGTTAGCGCCGCATCATTCTTCACTAATGTCATTGGATTCGGAGTCGCGAGGCTCGTCGCCGGAGGTATCGTGAACCAGGGAATGAATCACGTACGCTCCACTGGCCCATTTGCCGAGATCAATGGTGCGGCAGCGTTCACTGCAAAACGGAAATTCTGGATCACGTGCCGTCACAACTGTTTTGCAGGTTGGACAATGTAATTGAATGGTTCGCTTGCGTGCCATGCAACTTTCCCAATTGGTCTGACAAGCCGCCCGAAATCTGGCCGGCTTTCAGTTGTGCTCTTACCCTCTAAAGCACTAAACAATTCTTGCGACCAAATCGTAATGATGGGCTTCGACAATCTCTGCGCGATAAAATTCACCCGCCTGCGGCACAATTCCTTCCGGAACATCGTTTATAAAAACTTTGCCATCAATTTCCGGGCGCGTGCATTGCGGTGCGTCCTTCGAGCAGCAAATCGCTTTCATCGGACGTTCCTTCCAGCAGCAGGTCAACCTCGGCGCCGACAAGAGCTTTCTTCTTGCGCTTGCTGATTCCGCGCTGGAGTTGCATCAAGTGCTTACGACGCTGTTCGATTTCACGATCCGGGAGTTTTTCTTCCAAGCCATAGGCGCCCGCGCCCTCCTGATCGGAGTATCCAAAAGTTCCCATCCAGTCGAATTGAGCTTCGCGAGCGAATTCACACAAGTCTTCGAAATCTTTTACAGTTTCCCCGGGAAATCCAACGATGAAGGAAGTTCGCAGCGTTACTCCGGGAATCGTACGGCGCATCTTCTCGATCGAACGCAGAAAAATGTCGGCTCCTCCGCCGCGCTTCATTCGCTTCAGGACGGGCGCGGCCGCATGTTGCAGCGGGACATCCATATAGGAGCAAATCTTGTCGTGCGCGGCGATCGTATCGAGCAGCCGCGCCGTGATTTTATTCGGATACGCGTACAAGAATCGAATCCAGCGCAAGCCATCAATCGCTGCCAGCCGTTCCAGCAGAAGAGCAAGGCCATCTTTCAAGCCGAAGTCCTCGCCATAACAGGTCGTGTCCTGGCCGATAAGGGTAATTTCGCGCACGCCAGAGGCGGCGAGACGCTCGGCCTCGGCGATCACCGATTCAAATCGGCGGGAGCGAAACTTTCCACGAAGCTGCGGAATGATGCAGAAAGCACATGGATGATCGCAGCCCTCGGCAATCTTGATGTAGGCCGTGTATTTCGGCGTGGCAAGCACGCGCGGGGTCGCGTCATTGTAGAGATAATTCGGGAGGTCGGCGATTGCCCCATCCCAGGTCTCGCGGGAGAAACGTCCCTTCGCGGCGCGTGCGTCGCCTTCCGGGCGGGAAGTAAGAATGTTGAAGGGCGAATCTGGCGCGTTTGAGATTGGGGACAATCCCGCTGCGGCTAGGATGCCTTCAAGTTCGCCCGTACCGACGACAGCATCCACTTCCGGGATGTTCTTGCGAATGTCGCCTCGAAAGCGCTCGACCAGGCAGCCTGCAACTATGAGTTTGCGAGCTTTGCCGTCGCTCTTGTGACGCGCCATCTCCAAAATGGTGTCCACCGATTCCTGCTGGGCGCTGGCAATGAACGAACACGTGTTGACGACAATCACGTCCGCATCTTCTGCCCTCGGAACCAATTCGGCTCCTGCCTGGGCCAGCATGCCCATCATGACTTCACTGTCCACAAGGTTTTTGGGACAGCCCAAGCTAACGAATCCAACGGTCGTGGGACGCGGAGCGGGTTGTTCGGGGAGGAATTCGGGGGCGTCCACAACGGAAACAGTATGGGATTTAGCTGGCATGCTCCTCTTTATCTTAGCATTGAGGATGAATATCCCCCGCATTTGAAGTCATCACAGAAGCGGCTTCAAATCTTCTTCGATGATGTTGGTGTATTCAAAACCAATAATTTTTTGTCGAAGAATCCCATGGCGGTCGTAGAGCATGGTTGTAGGCAATCCTTCGACGCCGCCAAACTTCCGCTTTATCTCAGTGGTTGCGATGGCCAAGGGATAACGGACCCCGATTTTCTTTGCGAACAGAGTGGGGTCTTCCGTGTCTTTCATAATGTCGAATTTGAATCCGATCACTGCGAATCCGCGGGGGCCATAGCGATCTGCTAGTTGCTGGTAGCCGGGCATCTCCTTCTTACATGGCCCGCACCACGTGGCCCAGAAATCAATAAGCACAACTTTGCCGCGAAGGTCGGCTGTGGAGATTTTTCGCCCGTTGAAGTCATCTGCGAGGAAATCGGGAAGATGCGATCCGATCTCTCCGGCTGGAATTGCGCCTTCTTTCGATGAAACTGGATTCGCCGAGTGCTGACCGCATCCGGCGAATCCAAGCGTGACAATGCCCAACAATAAAAAACTAAGTGTTCTCGGCATTTACTCCTTCTTTTGAACTTCCAGAATCAGCAACTTCAACGGCACCGAAGTGTCCGCCTTCTTTTTGCCCGCCTTACCTGTCGGTTTTTTGTATAACTGGCCGCGAACGGTGACGATCGCCGGAGTATCTGCCAGCGATTCGAGACTTTTCGACAAATCGTTCGGTGTCAGCGTGAACGACCGATTCGGTTCGACTCGCAATGCGAGACCGCCCGAAGGATCTTTTACGATTTTTCCGCGTGCGGTGACATCCATTTCCGCAACGGTGACACCGCTGTCGTATGTCGCCTTCAGAAGCTGGGCGGGATCAATCTGCCCATCCTCTTTGGGAGTGACATCAACTTTTCCATCAATCAAACTGACTTCTACGTTTTGAACGCCAGACTGGCGTCCGAGGTGTTGTTTCACCCCGTAGGCTCAAAAGTTTCAAGTCATGCCTTCGACGCGCATTTCTACATGCTTGATTTCCGCTTGCGTCGGTGGCACAGCTAAAGAACCGAACAGAAGCAGTAAAGCTAGGTATTTCGCATTCATGCTTTCTCCTTTCTTCAGATGTGAAGCCGAAATTGTTGTGTAATTCCAAAACTGATGTGACGCCGCACCGGCATGAACAAGGGACCTGTCGAATGCGAGATGTCCCAGTCCATGCCGAGCCAAATGTGCATGCCAGGCCGCACGCCTGCGTAGGTCGTAATTCCTGCCAATAAAACGTCGCCCCCGCTCCCAGTCTTCTCGACTTCGCCGATACGATCATTTTGAGAATGCAGCCAAGTTAGGGTAGGACCGATGAACCATTCTCGATTTACGTCTTTCGATTCGTACGGCCTATAGGACAGCCAGAAACGGGATTCGAGATCATCGCCGAGTCGAGTGGACTGCGTTCCCTGCGAACGCAGGAACGAATGAAAATCTTCGTCGGCAACAAGACGCCTGAAGTTGAACAAGCCGGTGTAAGTCCAGTTCGCTCCGAGAAATAGATCGGTGGAACCGGACCCAGGCTGTAGTCCCGCAGGGAACAGATTCCCACGCACATCAGCCAGATCCGTTCGTCCGGTGGGAATCTTCGGCCCGACAGTGACGGACGCCTGAGTGGTTCCCCGCTCTGAATCTCGACGGTAGAAGCGGTACTTTACAAGCAGCATCGCATCGCCAAGGCCAGTTCCGGCAAGGGTTGGCGATCCGGCGGGGCTGAAATGATTTGTGACAATGGGAACAAGAACTGTCACATCGAAATCGCGGAAAAATCCCCACGTGAAATTAAAATCCCCTTCGTGTGACAACGAAGGACGTGCGGTCAGGGGGACGCGACCGGATGTATCCGGCGACAGGCCGCGCGTGGTAAATATCGAGTTGTAGGAAATAAGTCCGCCTCCCGGAAATAACGGCGGTGCGGTTTCCGGTGCAGGCCCTTGCGCGCCAGCCATCGTAGCGGCAAAGAATGCGGCAAACGTCAGGCATGCCCGTGCCTTTCGCAAACGAGATAAGACGATTCCAAATTCCACAAATCCTCCAATAGGCGCAGCGATTCCCAAACACACTTATTCGTATTTTGGGGAAGCAATTGGAGGTAAGGCTAGATTCGAATTGGAGTGGGAGCAGGTAAGGCGAAAATCGGCGGGGCGTGCGATAGGGCTCCGGCGGCGGCAACCGCGGAGGTTAGAGCGCGTGTGCAGAAAACTGTCGGGATCGCCAAGGCAACAGCTGACGGTGATACGCCCCGCACGTTGGCGGATTAACAAAAGGAGCGTGCGACATCGCCATGTCCCGGCAGCAATCCTGAGCCTTATGGGCGCGGGCATGCGATGAGCAACGCATGGACTTGCAGCATTGCATGGATTGTTCGGGGGTGGTGACCGCCGAACAATCGAACGCATATCCAAGAACCGCGACCGCCATCGCAGCAACGAGAATTGATTTAGCGAAGCGCATTAGTAAGTAAGGTAAGCGGGTATCGAGTTCGAGTCAATACCGCTTTTATGTTGGTCCTCCAGTTCTTCCAGTTGGGGCAGGGACAGCCAGCTTGTTGTCGGGCCGACACCCACGTCCGCAAGACATAACTTCCAACATACGTGCAAGCAAACACTGTGAGACCACCCGGTATTTGAAAGAAGAGCTCCTGAGGTTCACTTGAGCTACGGAAGCTGACGAAAAACACTTGCGAGTGAATCAAGAACAGCACAGTTGCAATGATTGGATAGGACCAAGGCCGCAAGTCTCTCCATATCACCCGACAGACTGCGGTGGTAAATAGGTACCCTGTGCTGAAGGCGAAAAGCCCTATCCACCTTACGGAGAACAACAGCTCCCTACCGATGCCGCGCGTTTTGTCATACCCAACAACCAACAACAATCCTACTCCAATCAAGAACACTGCGGACAGCGTCTCATGCAACCAGATTGTCAGCCGTTTTCCGATCAGCATACATCCGCTATTCTTCCAGTTGCGCGGCATTCGCCGGAGATGCGATGAGCGCGAGATCCTTCGGCACTGAAGTGTCTCAGGATGACGTCAACTTCATCTCAGACTGTGGTGAATACGAAAATCACTACTCACTCGTTCTTCAGCGCTATGGTTCGCTCTTGCGGGGACATTTGATTCCACATGATCTGAACGTCCCGATCCAAGCGCGTATTACTGGGATCTTCATGCAACGCGCGGGCGAACCAGCGATAGGCGAGGGGCAAATCCCGACGCACGCAATGGCCAGTGGCGTACATGGTTGCAAGAGTGCTTTGTGCCTTGGTGTTGTTGTTGTTCGCGGATGTTGTTAGATATTGCTGGGCGCGGGCGCAATTCGAAGAGACGCCGCCGGTTCCGTACAAATATTTTTGACCTTCGAGAAACATACTGTCTTCCGCAGGATTCGGAGTGGCGGACTCTATGGCGGTGGTGTCGCTGATCGAACGCGCGATGCTAAAGGCGTGGAAGATTCGGATTTCGCTGATTCACGCGTGGCAGGGACGGCTTTCTCTGCGGGAGCAGATGCGGCTTCGGTGTGATTCTCCTCGGCCGGGATTATCTGCCGTCTGGGAAGTCTTGTCTTCGGGCGATGTGCTTCCGGGATTTTCCGCGCCAGAAGAAGTTGCCGTTGACGCTGAAGTTTCCGTGGCGTCGTCGTTCGTTCAGGCATGTCTCCAACGCCAGTGTTTGGCTTCGCCGGGCGTTGTTGTGCCGCCACGGGTGGCGCCACTTCGGAGGGCATGACGCCGGTATTTTCCCCCGACGAGTTGGAACTATCTGTTGGGTTTGTAGAAGCTGATTGAGTCGCGGGATGCGAAGCCGACGAAGGCCACGGATACCCCGCTCTCCGCCAGTAAAATAGTCCGCCTGCGATAATCGCCAGCACTAACAGCGTGCCGACGACTTTACCCATCCGCCCCGGATGCGGTTCGTCTTCCAGCAAATATTCGACTCGGCGGTCGTCTCCGGCATCGGAAAGGCCAAGGAACGATGGGCCGGTAACGGGGACGGGTGATCGCTGTCCATGAAAAGGTTCCTGAGGAAAAGATTCTTCTCGCGATTCCCGCGAAAATCCTCGCGCGGGTTGCTGGGCTTGGATTTTTTGTGCGGCAGTCAATTCCGCGATCAGTGGTTCGACAGGCATTAGCTCGGCGGGGGGCAAATCATGTTCCCGGAGACGCTGCGAAATAATATTTCCCTCGGTGTTTACGTCCGCCTTACGGCCTTCCACCTTTGTTGGGATCGCGAGGGCGCAAAGCTGCGCCGCACATTCCGCAAAAGCGGAATTGGGGATTATTCTCGTAACCGCAGCGCGCGCAGCGAATGTCCATCGAATCCAACATAGAATATCGGGAATTAGATGTCATTTTGTCAACTCCCGCAAAAAAGCGATTAACCACTAAGGACACGAAGTATCACGAAGGTCGAAGTCCTGTAGGTTTCCTTTGTGGTACTTCGTGTCCTTTGTGGTAATGGTTTTCCAAATAAGCCGTCACAGCTGCCGCCTAACTCTTTACACCTTCCCAAACGACGTGTTAACCTCAATAACGTTACAATCGAAAATCGAAAATTGGACAGGAGTGCATTAGGTTAGTGCTAGCCAGAGAGCAAAAGCAATCATTGATTGACCAGTACGCCACGCATCCCACGGATACGGGCAGCCCAGAGGTTCAAATCGCTCTGTTGAGCGAACGTATTGGCCATTTGACGGAGCACTTCAAATCTCACCAGAAAGATCACGGCTCGCGCCGAGGTCTTCTCATGCTAGTCAGCAAGCGACGCCGCTTGCTCGATTATCTCAAGACATACGATTCCGACCGCTATAAAACCGTTGTCCAGAAACTCGGCCTTCGCAAGTAGTCGGCAGGTATCTTTCTGGTGGATAAGACGATTACCGCAAGGCAATCGGAGCCATCCAGTTATTGTCTCCAATGAGGATGTCCGGCGTTCGCCGTCAGAAATCTTGCCTCTGGAATTTGCTCAGTCCCCATGCAGTTTCCGAATCCGCACCCATGTGCCCTCCAGCCCAGAAGGATAATTAAAAATGAAACAGGAAGTATCAGTTGAACTTGCCGGCGGAAGACGCCTCTCATTCGAAACCGGAAAATTAGCCAAGCAGGCCCACGGTTCAGTCGTAGTGCGAACCGGAGACAATGTCGTCCTAGCCACCGCCGTAGCGAACCCCGACCCACGAGAAGGCATAGACTTTTTCCCCTTGACGGTTGATTACCGCGAATACACATACGCCGGCGGACGAATTCCTGGCGGATTCATCAAGCGCGAAGGCCGCCCAAGCGAGCGCGAAATTCTAACCAGCCGAATGATTGACCGGCCGGTTCGCCCGCTCTTTCCCGATGGCTTTAAATGTGAAACTCAGGTGATTGCTTTTGTGCTCTCGGCCGATACCGAGAATGATCCCGATGTTTTGGGAATCAATGGCGCGTCCGCGGCGCTCACAATCTCAGATATTCCTTTTAACGGCCCGATCGGCGCAGTGCGCGTCGGATTGGTCAATGGCGCGTTTGTCGTGAATCCCACTTACAACGAAATGCGCGAGAGCCTGCTGAATATCATGGTGGTCGGCACAGCCGACGGCATCGTGATGATTGAATCCGGCGCCAAGGAAGTGAAAGAAGAGACCGTCGTTGACGCGATTGAGTTCGCTCATGCTGAGATCAAGAAAATCTGCGCTTCGATCAACGAGCTCAAGGAAAAAGTAGGAAAGAAGAAGCGCGAGGTAACTCCTCCTGAGTTCGATCAGAGCTACTACGACAAATTGAAAAAGAAGATTGGCGCCGATCTCACCGACCGCCTCGACACCGAAAAACATCCGAAGGCCGAAAGTTACACGCTCATCAAGGACCTGAAGAAGGAATTGATGTCCGCGCTGCCCGAGGATGATGAAGAAGGCCGCGCCAAGTTGAAGACTTACTACGAAACCTTGCGCGAGCGTATTTTCCGCGAGCAGGTCATCAATGAGAAGCGGCGTCCTGACGGACGCGCCTTCGACAAAATCCGCGACATCTGGTGCGAAGTCGGAGTTCTGCCTCGAACCCACGGCTCCGCAATCTTCACTCGCGGCGAAACCCAAGCACTGGTAACCACCACCCTTGGTACAACTGACGACCGGCAACGATTGGAAGCGTTCGAAGGCGAAGCCAAGAAGCGCTTCATGCTTCACTATAACTTTCCTCCGTTCTCCGTTGGAGAAGTTGCATTTCTCCGAGGCGCGGGACGGCGTGAAATTGGGCATGGAGCACTCGCCGAGCGCGCTCTTTCCGCGGCATTGCCTACCGAGGAGAACTGGCCGTACGCCATGCGCGTGGTTTCCGACATTCTGGAATCCAACGGCTCTTCATCTATGGCAAGCGTCTGCGGTGCATCCCTCTCTTTGATGGACGCAGGCGTTCCGCTGAAATCTCCGGTCGCGGGTGTGGCGATGGGATTGGTAAAAGAAGGCGAAAACTACGCCATTCTCACCGACATCGCCGGTGCCGAAGATCATTACGGCGACATGGATTTTAAAGTGGCCGGCACAAGGGATGGCATCACTGCCCTCCAAATGGATATTAAGGTCGGTGGCATCACGTCGCAGATTATGCGTGAAGCTCTATCCCAGGCGCAACGGGGAAGGTTGTTTATCCTCGACAAAATGAACGAGGCTCTCGCGGGACATCGCGAGAAGGTCTCGACATTTGCTCCGCGCATTTACACGTTGCAAATCCCAGTAGACAAAATTCGCGACGTGATTGGGCCCGGCGGCAAGATGATTCGCAGCATCATCGAGCAGACCGGCGTGAAGATTGACGTCGAAGATTCCGGCAAGGTCAATGTCGCGTCGAACGACGAGACTTCCGCCAACAAGGCGCTGGAAATTATCCGTAATCTCACAGCGACGGCGGAAATCGGCAAGACATACCTCGGTACAGTTTCACGGCTCGCGGACTTCGGCGCATTCGTCGAAATCCTTCCGGGTACGGACGGGTTGCTGCACATCAGCGAAGTCGCGGAGCATCGCATTAAAGATGTTCGCGATGAATTAAAAGAAGGCGATCAGGTGCTGGTGAAAGTGCTCGCCGTGGAAGGCAATCGCATCCGTCTATCGCGCAAAGCGATTCTCAAAGAGCAGCGCGCCAAGATGGGCGGCGGTGACGCTCCTCCCGAAAACGGAGCGGAACCGACTAACGGGGATGCGCCAGCGCCGGCACTGACCATCGAAGGAGGCGGTGATTTTGCAGACGATGAACCGAATTTCAATCGCGACGCAAGCGCTCGACCGGTCAGTAGCAGCACTGGGCCTTCAGGAGATCGCGACCGCGGTGGTGATCGTGGACGCGGTGGCCGTCCCGGAGGCGGCGGAAGAGGCCGAGGGCGTGGAGGGCCAGGTCGCGGCGGTCACGGTGGTGGTGGCGGACGCGGCGGCCATGGCGGCGGTCACGGCGGTCCTAGACACTAGAGGCGTTTAGGCTTTTCGGGAAGGGTCCGTGACGAAGATCGCGGACCCTTTTTTGCCATAGGCAGTGAGTCGGTTGATTTACTGAGGCGTAGTCATGGCTTGGGTTGACCGGAAAAAGATAACTAAATGTCTAGTCGGTCTAAAACTTCCCAATCCATACGTCGTTGTGCGAGGCATTAACAACGCGCGGACATTTGATCGTCTTCGAGTAGTGATCTTCGCGGAAATGTGCGTACCGCTGGCTGTCGCATTTGCCGGGCTCGCGAGAGATCATACTGGCCCTGCATGTTTATCCAAAACTCTGCGGAAGTGTTGAAGGCGGAAGCCAACCGGAGAGCCATATTCGCGGAGATGCCCGCCTTGCCGTTCAACACGCGCGACAGAGTGACGCGGCTCACCCGTAGATGAGCCGCAGCTCCTGAAACCGATACTCCAGCAAGATACTCGCGAAGGACCAAACCCGGATGCGGTGGATTGTGCATGCGCATAAAACCTCCTCAGCGATAGTCCTGGTAATCAACGGCAACCACATCTTCACCGTCAAACCTAAAAGTCAACCGCCAATTCCCGCTGACGCTAATCGCCCAATGATTCTTCAGGGTTCCGCTAAGGCGGTGCAGCTGCCACCCGGGGGCGTTCAAGTCAGTTGGATGTCTGGCATTGTCGAGGGCAAACAATCGCAGCCGCACTTTGCCAGCGTGTTTAGCCTGTATTCCGGCCTTCGATCCGGTGCGGAAAAACCTTTCCAGACCGCGGTGCCGGAAGCTTTTGACCACACGTAAAGTGTAGCGATACGCGCTACATCTGTCAAGGTTTGGGCAACATCAGAAGGGTTGGAGAATTTATAGAACCAAAAATCGAAAAAACAAATAAAAAAGCAATAAGCAGCAACACCGAGTTCAGACTAATTCTGAGCTGAGATTTTCACTGGGAGTTTTTCCCAGAAACTGCGTGCTTCTTAAGCCAGGCGTCAGCTTGTTGCCGAGCGGCGACAACCTGAGCGTGAGACATTCGCGCTTCGAGGACGGTGACCCGGTATTTGCTGGCTTGATCACCGCCGGCTTGCGCAATCACCGACCAGAACAGGGCTCTGCCCAAATCTTGCGGTATGCCTCTTCCCGCCCAGTAATAAGCGCCCAGCGTAGCTTGGGCGATCACGTGACCTTGTTCGGCCGCCAGTGTGAACCAGCGGACAGATTCTGTGTAGTCTTGTTGAACATCTTCGCCGGTCGCGTAGCGCGCACCCAGATCGAATTGCGCATTGGGATCGCCGTTAGCGGCCAGTTGCCGCAACTTCTCAAGGCTAGTTGTTTGGCCAATGGCTGATCCCTGAGTTTTTGCATCCTGTTGTGCCGAGGGCTCACGCTCGGTTCTGGAAACACTCCGGAATAACGTACCGGGTCCGATCAGCCACAGCAAAACAGCAACAACAACAATTATCCCGAGAGCCACCGGCAGCCATTTGCGCAGTGGAGAGGAAGGCGGGTCAATCAGCTGTTCGAGCTGCGCTGGGATTTTAAATTGCGCAGGCAGCGGTCCGGCCTGCAGCGTTTGGACAGAAAGTGGTTCGGTTGCTATCGCAGTTGCGGCCGGCGCCTCGGCGGCCCCCACGTTAGCGCGCCCCGTTTCGGTTCCCGCGCGTTCCGTTTCTGCGCGATCCATTGCTGCGCGTTCCAGGGACACCCCGACCATATTCGCAAGGCGCTCAAGAGTCTTCTCTTCATTCGAACTAAAAGAGCGAGCATTCGGCGAAAATACCTCGAGGATACCCACCACGGAATCGTCACGCCTCACGGGAGTCGCGAGGATTGACCGGATTCCCAACATGCGGCAGCCTTCCTTGTCTACTCGCGAGTCGGTTTCCGCATCGTCGCAACGAAGCGTTTTCCCTTTACGCACACATTCACCCGAAAAACCAGACCCAACTTGTAACTTCGCGCCCAAACCCGGAGCATCCGAACCCGCGCGGGCCTGGCAGATCATCTCCTCCGCCGCAGAATGCCTCGCAAGAGCTATCGCTGCCCCCGATGCGTGAGTAAGAGAAAGAGAGCGGGAGGCCAAAAGCTGCAAAGCCTTGCTGAGGTCGGTTCCAGTTAGCTCCACTTCCCTCTTGACTGCCACCAGCGCGCTTAAAATGGAGGAATAATCGGCTGGAACGAATAGGTCAGGCTCCTGGCTGGAAGCGGCAAGCGCAGCCCTAGTCTGCTCGGGCGATTGCCTTACTGATTCGCGTCTGACAGATTCGCGCCTGACGGACTCCCATCTTGCCTCAGGACGAGATGATGTTTGTGCCCGCACCGGTCGCGGACCAAACTCACCAGGGCTGTCGTTTTCTGGTTGATTCTCGCCCGCAGCCGCGGCGTGGGTCGCGAGCCACATCCTCAATTGCTGCCGCGAAGCTTCGGAAATCTCGGTAAAGTGAATGCCATTGCGGCCGCGTTTATCAGACCAGATCACCACGCCGGGGGTGGAGACAAATCCGTTCGTTTCCATCAGATCCAATGACAAAGTGAGCTTCGACTCCGGCTTTAGGGGCAGGGACGTCTGTATGCATGCCCCATCCTCGGTCAGATCGAGAATTTCGATTACGTCAAAACCCTTGTCGGCTAAGGTGTCGGTCAAACCCGCATGCGCCGGCAGATGCACTTTTTGGCGCACTCTGCGGCGGTTATTGTTTAAAGGGGAATACTGTTTGCGGCCGACTTCCACCGATTTGGCTCCGGAACCTTGCATAGCAGCTTAGCCCATCTTAACTCACGCCAGTAGATTGGAGTGTCCGGAAAGGTTTACGGACGCATACCCAACTGCCAGAATAGAAACGAATAAACATCGGTGCCTTCGTCAATTTGCTTGGTGACGGGCTTGCCGATTCCGTGACCTGCTTTCGATTCTATGCGTAGAAGAATTGGCCGCTCCCGGCTGCGTCCATTGGCGGCTTCCGCCTGCAACAGCGCCGTCATTTTCTTGGCGTGCATCGGATCCACTCGCGTATCGGATTCCGCAGTCGTAAATAAAACGGATGGATACTCTGCACCCTCTTTCACATGGTGATAAGGCGAATAGGCATAGAGCCTATCAAATTGTTTGGCATCATCGGCCGTGCCATATTCCGGAATCCAAAGTTTTGCAATTTGGAAGTTCTGATATCGCAACATATCGAGCAGCGGAACCTGGCAAATCACGGCGCGGAACAGATCAGGACGCTGCGTAAATGCCGCCGCAACCAGCAAACCGCCGTTCGATCCGCCCTGAATCGCGAGATGATTCTTGTCCGTATATTTCGCCGAAATTAGATATTCAGCGGCGGTAATGAAATCGTCGAAGACATTTTGTTTTTTATCCAGCATGCCGGCGCGATGCCAATCTTCACCAAACTCCGATCCCCCGCGCAAATTTGCAACGGCATACATTCCGCCGTGTTCCAGCCACAAATATCGGCCCCCGGAAAAGTTTGGAGTCAGACTCTGATTGAACCCTCCATACCCAGTCAGCAGTGTGGGATTTTTTCCGGTGAGCTGAATACCTTTTTTGTAAAAGACAAACATGGGAATCTGCGTTCCATCTTTCGACGGGTACCATACTTGCTTCACTTCATAAGCCGATGGGTCAATGCCAGACGCTTCGACTTTGTCCCAAAGCGAGGTTTCGCGAGATGAAAGATTCAGCTGATAAATTGAAGGCGGAACGGTGAACGATTGAAACGTAAAAAATGCCTCGTTGTGATTCCACTTGCCGCCAAGTCCGGATACGGTGCCGATCGCGGGAAGTTGAATCTCTCCGGCGAATTTTCCGTTTAGTTCAAACATCCTCAACCGGGAGCTGACTTTTTCCTGATAAACCGTAAACAATCTGCGGCCGAGAATTGCAAAGTTCTGAAACACGGATTCGTTCTGGGGAATGATCTCTTTCCAGTTTTCGCGTTTCGGATTCGTCAACTCAACCGAAAAAAGCCGGAAACGAGGCGCGTCTTGGTTGGTTAGGACGTACAGCTTGCCTTGGAATATTTCGCCGTTGTAAGAAAAATCCTTGCCCGTCGTTACCTCTACGGGAGCAGTCCCTGCCTGTAAATCTTGAACGTAGAGATCTGTTCTGGTCCACCCTTTTGCCACTGAAATGAGCAGCCAGCGGTCATCATCGTCGGCCAACTGCGCTCCAGGCACATCTTGTGCGCCGAGATGCTCTCCGAAGATCAGCGAATCTTTTGACGGATCGCTTCCCAGCGTGTGATAGAAAAGTTTGATGTGGTAGACCTCCTGGCCGGCAGGAACATCCCCTTTCTTGGGCGTTCGTCCATAGTAGAAACCGGAGTTGTCTTTCTTCCACGTAACGTTCGCATAGCGGGCGCGGTCAATCGTATCCGGCAGCAACTTTCCGGTTGCGGTCTCGATGATGTGAAGCGAGCTCTCCTCCGAACCGCTAGAAGATATGCCGTAGGCCACATACTTGCCATCTTCTGAAGGAGCCCACCAGTCGAGCGCCACGGTGCCATCCGCCGCCATTTGGTTTACGTCCACCAGCGCGCGGTCGTTACCTTGAAGACCTTCACGGACGAAAAGAATTGAATGATTCTGACTTCCCTCGCGGCGGTTATAAAAGTAATATCGGCCCGCCACCTGAGGAGCGCCCAGGGTTCCAATCGAAAGAAGTTTCGTAAGGCGCTGCTGGATTTGTTCTCGACCGGGCAACGCATCGAGGATTCCGCGTGTATAGGCGAGTTCCTGGCGATCGAAATCCTGTGTCTCGGGACTGTTCGCATCTTCGAGCCAGCGATAGGGATCGGTAATTTTATGGCCGTGAATATTCTCTTCCACAGGACCTTTCTTTGCCACGGGAGGACCGTCAGATGCCGATTGAGTCCATGCCGTCGCGGCTGACACAACGAGCAAAACCATACTAAAGGACAAGCGAAACCGTCCTGACATGAGCACCTCAGCCGCCTAGAGTAACTCTGGGTTGGATGATATGTTGGATGATATTATGAATGACGGACATTGAGAAACGCATGTCCGTCCACACTCCTCAGTAGCTCAATGGCAGAGCATCCGGCTGTTAACCGGAGGGTTGTAGGTTCGAGTCCTACCTGAGGAGCCAATTTATTCTTGGATTTGCCGGAACTGCGTCGAGCAATCTGCTAAGTTGCAGGTCACCTTTTCTGAATCGCCTCGACCTCTTTCCCTAAAGCGGCAGGAAACGTATCCCCTAATTTAGTTCGGGTCGCTAGTGGAGTCGGCAAGCCGGCACGGAGCATAGTCTTCACTTGTGACCAAACTTGGGGGTCACACTCAATCTCGATATGGCTCCTGGTGAAAAAACGGGCATACCAGGAAAAATCACGACAAGCTTTAGGCTCTTCTTTATATTCCGATCGGAAATTGCCAAGAATTGTTGTGCGCGATGGATCAGCGGCGGTAATTCTTGACGCGCCGTGAATCAGCCCGCTGGTTTGATAGAAGTTTGCAGCTTGAAGAACGTTGGGAGGAATCACCCGATCGTTTTGAAAGGGTTTTGTAACGCTATCCACTTGTACTGTCAGGATGACAGGGATTCCCTCCCTCTCAAGTTTTCTGGACAGGCTGACTACCGCTAAAGCGCCCCAACTGTGCCCAAACAAAAATATGCGCGCACCGCACTTCTGGGTGTCCGATAACTCGCCACGTATAGCCCCACCCAGCCGGGTGAGGATCGTGGAATAAGCTTCACCAACCTTATTGTTTTCGAACAGGCCGAAATAAATCTGCTCCGGATATTCCTGACGGAGATCCCGGATCAGCTGAACCTCAGGGTGGTGGGGCTCGTCGTGGGGAACGAAGCCTCCCAAAAAGCCCATTACTATTATCGGGGACGGAGTCTGGCTCGACGGCAAAACAGCCATTGGTCTCGGGGAAGCTTTACAGCCATCACTCACCGCGTATCCTGGCAACACAATCACACACATGAACATTAGCGTGGCCAACCAGTACGCAGCCGTCCGTACAATGACGACCGAGGTTAGGTCATGTGCGCTAAGAACATCTCTAAATCCGAACCTCTTATAAAGGATTGCTTTCACGATGCGCCCGTTTATAGATTGCGCCGAATTTGTCCGAGACACCATACCACAAACGTGGGGATCGGATGTCGCAGTAAACAAGGCCGTGACCGGGGCGCAATGCCCCCTCTACCGCAGCCTCTAAGCGAGATCATGCGAACTTCGCGGAATTTTTCGCCAACCTGCGAGAGTGTACGATGTATGCGTGCTAACTTTTTCTTGGCGAGGTATGAATATGAGGTGCGGCAAAACCATTCTTCTGGTCCTGGTGCTAATGGTCATGGTGCTAACGGCCGCCGCCATCGCGGCCGGAGCCGAACAAGCGGCGCCCTCTGCATCGGCGGGACCGGGCGACACTGAATCCAGTACGACGATTCGTGGATGCCTCAGCCATTCCCGCGGAAACTACATCGTGGTAGAGGACAGAACGGGAATGGTATACGCGCTTAAGGGAGTCGGAAACAAGCTCGACGGCCAGCTCGGTCACGAAGTCTCGGTCACCGGAAGACTTCGGCCGGGTACGATGAAAACTGGCGTGAGATCTGCGAAGGAGGGAAGCAATCCTTCCGATACGATTCACGGCGTGGATGGAACTCCTTTTCAAGTGGATGACGTGCGCCGGGACGTCCAGACCCTTTCCACACATTGCAAAGCCGCCGACGCGCAGTGATAACTTAACGGGATGCCCGGTAATCAGGAAATCGAGATAAAGTTTTCGATTCAAGATATTCGAGAATTGCAACGGCGTCTCCGGAAATCGAAATTTCGCCAGGTCACTCCACGCACCCACGAAATAAATACTCTGTACGATTTGGACGGACGGCCTCTTAGAAAGCGCGGCGAACTGTTACGCCTGCGCAAATACGGTTCGGAATGGACGCTGACATATAAAGCGAAAGGCAAGACCGGCCGCCACAAAAGCCGCACTGAGCTAGAAACAAGAGTCGCCGACGGCAAGAAAATGGAATCTATATTGCTCGCCCTTGGCTTCACTCCATCGTTCCGCTACGAAAAATTCCGCGCTGAATGGAGCGACGGCAAAGGGCATGTCGTCCTCGACGAAACGGCCATCGGCAACTTCGGCGAGATTGAGGGTAAATCACGCTGGATTGATGAAACCGCCCGTGCGCTTGAAATCCCTACTGCGAATTACATTAAACAAAGTTATGCGGAGTTGTTTTACGCCTGGAAGAAAAGGTCGCGAAGCCGCGCAAAAGAAATGACATTTAAAGCCATTGGCGGTGCAGAAGCGCCTGAGTAGGAACGCCTGCGTGGGGAACAGATTCCAGCTGGTCCTTTTGCCTCTGGTCTATGGAGTTTAAGCGGCGTCATCAGGAATTGGGCTGGTTGAGCTATTTGTGACACCCGTCTCCGAACCCATTAAACAGAGTTATTCCGATGAGGCTGGGTGCTACTTCCAGATCGGCACTGTGATGTAGCTGTCGTTTTGCCAGTGCACTTGTAGCGGCGTTTTTGCGTCCGCGATGGATTCATCACTGACATCTGTCCCCGTGCCGTAATTAAGCTGGTCGAACTCGTTCTTATTGACCGTCAGCTGAACCAGCAATCGACTGCCCTTGCGGATTTGCCGGCTTACGAGGGGCGTGCCAATTATAGGAATTGACTCGATCCTGCCGGGTCTCAGCAAATGCCGGACAGCCCTGCCGTGCGAAAAGCTCGCTCGCCCCAGGTAATAGCCCAGGTTGAAATAATCCCCGTCGGGCGTTAGTTCGTAAAAGGCGAGCGCCACATCCATATCTCGCTTATTGATCGACGCTCTGATCACACCGCCAATGGCTCCGTTGATAGTGATGGAATCGCGCAACGGCTCACCGATGAAGGTGAAGCCATTTTCCAAATGGAGATTTTTCACCTCTACGCCTGCGGGATAAAGGTTGTTGGTCGTCGTTGTCGCGCGATTGGAGAAATCCACGGTCTGGCCCAGGAAGCCTAATGTTCTTGGCTGCCGGGGCGTGAGGTCGTAGTCGGCTCCGGATTTCTCGTTGGACAAGTATAACGTGAGCTCGTGATTGCTCATGCCCTTTACGGATGGCGCGTGCCGCCAGAGATTTGCGCCCATGACCTCAAAGTTGATCTTATCCTGCAAGATGTCGGGTTTTACCCCGCCCCTCATGACGTAGTCGAACCACTGATAGGTGATCTCCGGCGTGTTGAAGTCAGCGACAGGGTCGATGGCATATCCATTCACAAACCTAGGTTTCTCCGCAGCCTGCGCGCCAAGGTGATCGTACGGACCAATGATGAGGTAGTGTTCTGCTTCCTTGTTGTATTTGTAGTGCTCCGCCAAATAGTAGGCCGCCGCGATCTGGGCGGGGTCAAAGTAACCGGTGATCTGGAGTACCGGAATATGGATGTGCGCAAATTCACGCTGGTACGGCGTCATCGCTTGCCAATACCGGTCAAAGGCCGGATGTAACAATTGGCGCTGCAGAACCGTATTGGGAACGGCGTCAATTTTGTCAATGTCGCGATACGGCTTGCCACTTTGGTACCAGAGACTGTTTAGTCGATTCCAACGCTCCTGATCTCCATTTGTTTTGTCGTCGAGATACCTGTTGTCGGTCACGTAGAACGCCCATTGGTAGTTGGCGTTTTGAAATACATTGTTCGACATCGGTAGAACCAGTCCAGGATGGACCGCCGCCCAGGGCACAATGGTTTTCAATGCCGGATGCACGTGCTTGAGTGCTGCCCATTGGGTGAACCCCTCATAGCTCCCACCGAACATCCCGACTTGCCCATCACTCCATGGCTGCTTGCTGATCCAGTCAATTACTCCATAGGAGTCTTGAGCTTCAACCTCCCAAGGCCGAATCTCATCCCGACTGCAGCCTTTACCGCGCGCATCTGCCACCACTCCCACGTAGCCGTGTACGGCGGCTTGCCTTGCCTTGCCCATTTCGTTCAGACCTGCGTAGATCGTGAAATTGAGCGCTGTCGGCTGCCGGCCAGTGACGTGCTTGCTGCGCACAATCAGGGCACAGAGCGTGGCGCCGTCGCCGGTACTGATCTGCTCATCGCGTTGGATGACGTATCGTTTCGCGTCGTCTTCCCGTATCAATGAATCAGTGAGGGGGATTAAAGCGTCATATTCCACGTACAGCTGATAACTGGTGATCAGGGATAGCGCATCGGAAAGCTCGATGCCTTCGCTGGCGTTGCTCTTCGTCACGGCGGCAGTAACGTTGTTACGAAACCTCCAGACAGGACCCCAGAGCCAGTAAATGGCATCGCTCGCAGCCTTGTCATCCAACCGGTCGAACAGATCGCGGAATGAGGCCGCCATCGCGTCACTGAACGAAGATCCCGTCGTGGATTGGCGGAGCTTGGCAACGACCGTGAGTTCGTCCGGCGTAAGCATTGCGCTGGATTGTTGAGGGTTTGCCGTCTCGTCCAAAGTCCGTAGTTTCTCCAAAGTAGTGTGGGCTCCGGGGAAGTCACCAGCCACCATCTGTAGGCGAAACAGATTGCTCAAATAGCCATCTTGAGTGGTGTCTGTGTAGACGCCGAGCACCTGCCTCGCAAGCGCAGGCAAGGCATTGGCGAGCGCCACATCGTCCGTCGGGGTGACCTTGGAGAAATCAAGCCGTTGCGACCACGCTGCGGGAGCGCTTGTGACGATTAGGAGGCAGGTGCAAAGCAAGGCTTTCATCAGTCTGGTGAATCCCTGTCAGTTGGGCTGCGAGTTATTTCAGCAATGATCGCGCGCGTTTTAGAGTATCGCGCTGCAGATCCTATGTCTGATCATCCGTCGGGACTCGCGCATAGCCGATTTTCATTGCTGTAACTCCGGTGTCGCGAATCCAAATTATGGTGCCGTTCATGCATCATAGATTACGCGACGGTATGGCGCCAATAATCGGCGGCAAATCTGTCTTTTTCTTCGATTTGGAATCATTCGCCCGCCGTTTCGATTTCCTCCTTGAGGCGTTTACTTATCAGCTTTGCTTCAACCTTGCCCGCCCCAACGCCCATAAACAAAATCTCAGCCCTGGCAGATCGCCGAACAACTCCACCCAGTTTTTATTTGCAACTTTGCTTGCTCCCTCCCGTCTTTTTGGATTGCTACTTGAATGAGTCCGGGGGATACAATCGGCTTTCCGCGCTCAATCGGACAGCTGGGGGTCCCTACGTGACCGATATCTCACCGCACCAAACTAACCAACAACTCTTCCCGTTGCAACACTTTCCCTGCATGGTAATCTCAGCTTGCTCTGGATTTTCTGCTACCACGACGAGTGGCAGTGCAGAACGACAACTTCCGGCGAATCTTGCGCACGGTGGAAGCGCTCTCGGACCTTGGCCCGGCCATGACGTCCGAGCGCGAGTTTCCGCAAACGGCGCGTGTCATGCTGTCCGCAATTTTGCAGGCGGGCGGCGCTAGAGAAGCTGTCCTCTTCACTTTTACCGACAAGCCTTCCCTGCTTAAATCCATCGCTTCCGACGGCTTCGCACTGATGCCTGAACCCGCGATAATTCCGCTTCTGCCGAAGCATGTTCATGCCTTAAGTACGGCACGCGGTCCAGTGGCCTTGAGCAGCGGATCGTCCGAAAATTTTCTGAGTTCGAATGGCAACGTTGCTCCTGAACTGTTTCGCTGTCTCGCTCCTCTCAAGGTGGCCGGCAAATTGGTAGGCGTTGTCGCGCTGGGACGCCGCGAAGGCGATTCGATCTACGACGAGGACGATCTTCAGTCTCTTGCGCTGCTCTGTCATTATGTTGCGCTCGCCATTCATAACAATTCCCTCAGTCAAACGCTCGCACACCGCGTTTCCGAAAATCTTCGGTTGATGGCGTCGTTGAGTGGCTTTTACGACAGCGCTCTCGAATCTTTCGCCGCCGCCATTGACGTAAAGCACGTCAACATTCATGGCCACTCGTTGCGCGTAGGACGTTACGCCGCCGCCATCGGCGAAGCCATGGACATGCCTGCGAATGACGTGGCAGCCTTGCGTTCAGCGGGGTACTTGCACGATATAGGCAAGGTCGCGGTGGATAAACGGCTGTTCGCCAAAGCGACTTCGCTCGATCCCGAGGAATTTCGTGAAATGGCCGATCACACCGTCGTGGGCCATCAGATTGTCAGCGGAGTCCAGTTTCCCTGGCCGCGCATTGCGGAAATTGTGCGGTGGCATCATGAGCGCGCCGATGGTTCCGGATATCCCGACGGCTTGGTCGGCGAAGATGTAGCCATGCCCGTGCGCATCATCGGCCTGGCAGACACGTTTGATGCCATGACCAGCGAGCGCCCCTACCGCGAACGGATTTCATTCGGCAGCACTCTGAACGAGATTGTTCGCCTGACTCCGCAGAAGTTTGACCCCGCCGCGGTCCAAGGCTTGCTGCTGCAAATCCGGCGCGATGCCGTTGGCAGCAATCGGACACCTTTCCTCGAAGCGCACATGTCCGAGAACATAGCTGCCACCGACATTGACCATCTTGCCGCCACTTTGCAGCACAAAGTCAGCCACGGCCGACTATTTCTTACATAGTCGCATGGCACCGGTTGCCCCTATCCCATTCGTAACCTCTTAGTAAGCAACTTTTTCCTCGAAATGGGTTCATAATCTGGGGAGGCAATTCCGCCTTCCCAAACAAATGCGCCTGTCACGCAAACAACAAGCTTTTTCCGCAGCCCTGCTATTGCTAGCGCTCTGTCTTCCGTTTGCACTCGGCCGAAAGAAGAACATTCCCGCCGCGAACCAAATGGATGAGCACAAACGCGTCGTCCATGCCCTGAACCGCCTCACTTTTGGACCCAGGCCTGGTGACATCGAGCGTGTCAGCGCCATCGGGCTTGAGAAATGGATTGACCAGCAACTTCATCCGGAAAAAATTGACGACACCCCATTGGACGCTCGCCTCGCCCAGTTCCCCACTCTCCGGATGAGCACCGAACAAATCGTCGAGAACTTTCCTCCGCCGGAAATTATTCGCGCCATCGCAAACGGCAAAGCTTCGATGCCGTCCGATAGGGTCCAGCATGCGATTTACGAGGCTCAACTGGAACGCTTCCAGGAGAAGCAGGAGCGTAAGCAGCAAGTCGTTCCTGCCAGCGCCAACATGAGCGCCAGTACGAACAATATGGCCGATGCAACGACCGGCCAGGCTCTCACTGATGAGGAGATCGCGCGCCGCAATGACGATCGCCTCGCGAATCTGAACCTGGACAGCATTCTCAGCACGCCTTCCGATCAGCGAGTAAAAGCCATTTTGGCGATGCCTGCGGAAGATCAAATCGCGCTTGTCGCGTCTTTGAAAGGACCGAAACGCAACGAATTAATGGAAGGCCTGAATCCCCGGGACCGCGAAACGGTGATTGCCCTCAACTATCCGATGCAGGCGGTTGACCAGGAGCTTGTCGAAGCCAAGTTGCTGCGGGCGATTTACAGCGAGCGCCAGTTGCAGGAAGTGATGACCGATTTCTGGATGAATCACTTCAACGTGTTTATCGGCAAGGAAGCCGATCGGTACCTGATGACGAGCTATGAGCGGGATGTGATTCGTCCGCGCGCATTGGGCAAGTTTGAGGACCTGCTCGTTGCCACAGCCCACAGCCCGGCCATGCTTTTTTATCTGGATAACTGGTTAAGCGTAGGACCGAACTCCGATGCTGCGAATGGCGTTGGGAAGCGCTTCAACGATAACTGGAGAAGGCGCGCTAAACACAACGGTCCGGTAAAGCAAGCGAAAGGGAAACGAAACGGCCTGAACGAAAATTATGGCCGCGAAATCATGGAGCTTCAAACCCTCGGCGTAAATGGCGGCTACACCCAAAAAGATGTGACCGAAGTTGCGCGAGTGCTGACGGGTTGGACCCTGAAACCGCCAAAAGACGGACGCGGTTTCACCTTCGACGAGCGCAGGCATGAGCCCGGAGACAAGGTCGTGCTCGGCCATCGCATCAAGCCCAATGGCGAAAAAGAAGGACTCGAAGTGCTGCATTTGCTGGCGCACCATCCTTCTACCGCGAAGTTTGTCTGCACCAAACTGGCCATGAGATTTGTTTCTGACAATCCTCCGCCTGCTTTAGTAGATCGCATGGCGCAAACATTTTTGAAAAAAGACGGCGACATTCGCGAAGTGCTCAAGACGATGCTTCACTCGCCGGAATTTTGGTCGCCGGACGCTTACCGTGCCAAGGTCAAAACGCCGCTGGAATTTGTGGTCTCGGCCGCGCGCGCCTCCGGCGCTCAAATTGACAATGCCGCGCCGCTTGCGCGCCAGCTTCAAACCATGGGAATGCCACTTTATGGAATGCAGCCTCCAACCGGCTATTCCATGAAGGCCGATGCCTGGGTAAACTCGTCGGCGTTGTTGGGACGCATGAATTTCGCGCTCGCGCTGACCGCCGGAAAATTCAAAGGCGCGCAAGTGGACACGGACGAACTTTTAGGGTCGAATCCGCCGCTCGATCCGGTTCAAGCGCAAGCCGTTCTCGAGAACACTTTGCTCGCCGGCGATGTCTCGAAGCAGACGCATGACACAATTGCCGCGCGTCTGCCGGATCCGAAGATAGCGCAGCGCAAGTTGGATGATCCCGCGCATCCGCCAAACGTGAGAGTAATTGCAGGATTGATTTTGGGATCTCCAGAGTTTCAGAGGAGATAAAACTGCCATGCCTGGCTTAGCTATTCAGGTTTGAATACTAGCTAAAAGTAAGAGGAGTAGCTTGCTCTAGCTATAGATGAACGTATTTTGGGTTAGCAAAGCTAAGAGCCAAGAGCAGGAGCGTTCTTATGTCCATCACTCGTCGCGTATTTCTTCGCAATAGTGCTGTCGCCGTAGTCGGCACGGCTGCCGTTCCCGCATTTCTCACTCGCGCCGCCTGTGCTGCCGAATCGCTCGGACATCAAGAACAAGCGGCTGGTCGTGATCTTCCAGCGCGGCGCCGCCGACGGACTGAACATCGTTGTTCCTCATGCTGAGCAGGCTTATTACGCGATGCGGCCATCCATCAATATTCCGCGCAACGCGGTCATTGATCTCGACGGATTTTTCGGACTGCATCCTTCCCTGTCGCCATTCCAGCCACTGTGGAATCAGCGTCATCTGGCAATCGTGCATGCCGCAGGATCGCCTGACCCGACTCGCTCGCATTTCGATGCGCAGGACTTCATGGAATCCGGCACGCCCGGAGTGAAGGCGACCGACGATGGCTGGCTCAATCGCACCTTGCGATCGCTTCCCGACTCGGACGCCAACTCCGCTTTCCGCGCCATCGCGATGGGGCCGTCGTTACCCCGCATTCTTTCCGGAAGCGAGCCTGCCGTGGCGATGAACAACATCAACGATTTCGGAGTGGGCGGACAGCAATCCCAAATGCCGTGCCGATTTCGAATACTTTCGAAGCGATGTACGACCAGTCGGTCGATTCGGTGCTTCACGGCACGGGGCAGGAAACTTTCGAAGCAGTGAAAATGCTGAAGGCCGCCGATCCGTCGAAATACACTCCCGCAGCCGGCGCCAATTATCCTAAAGGCCGCTTCGGCGACAGCCTGAAGCAACTCGCCCAACTGATTAAAGCCAACCTCGGCGTGCAGGTGGCGTTCGCCGACATCGGCGGATGGGATCATCACGTCAACGAAGGCAGCACGCAGGGCCAGATCGCCAATGTGTTGCGCGAATTTTCACAATCGCTCGCGGCCTTCTGGATCGATCTCGGCGACCTCGGGGAGGACACAGTAGTCGTAACCATGTCCGAGTTCGGACGCACCGCCCGCGAAAATGGCAATCGCGGCACCGATCACGGCCACGCGAATGTCATGTTCGTCATGGGAGGCCCGGTAAAAGGTGGCAAGGTTTACGGACGCTGGCCCGGCCTCGACCAGTCGCAGCTTTACGAAGGACGCGATCTCGCCGTGACCACCGATTTCCGTCGGGTGATCGGCGAAGCCGTCTATCGGCATCTGGGAAACAAAGACTTGAATCAGGTCTTCCCAGGTTTCGACAACCAGACGGGCCAGTTCGTGAAGTATTTGGGTTGATCGTGTGGTGCGGCACCCGGCTTAGTCCGCCGCCGAGCAGGTGGAAGCGCGGTTTGTTCGCAAATCGTAACGGGACACCCATCGTTCTTCCAGAAGCGTCGATTTTGGATTAATGTCCTGGCTAGAGGTAAAAGACCTTGCGGCACATTTTTCTGCTTTGCATCCCCGTATTCTTCACGACGTTGCTTTTTTCGCAAGCCCCGACTCCTCTCCCCGGGCGGCCCAATTTCCGTTCCGGCGTAAACATAGTGATCGTCAACGTTGTGGTGACCGACCATAGTGGCAATCCAGTGACCCACTTGGTCAAGGACGACTTCAGAGTTTCACAGGAAGGCCACGCGCAGAAAATCTTGTCTTTCGAGGAACACAAAGGGGTTCCTCCCACGATCGCCAAGCTGCCACGATTGGCCCCCCACGTGTACACGAACTTTCCTGCTACGGGCACTGCTGACACCATGGACGTGATTTTGCTGGATAGCCTAAACACGCCCATGGGGGATCAGTCTTACGTGTACCTCCAGGTGGCCAAATATTTGAAGACTATGCAATTGGCGGCGCCCGTTGCGCTCTTTACGTTGGGCTCGGAGCTACGTATGGTGCAGGGATTTACAACAGACTCGTCGGTTTTATTGTCGGCGCTCAGAGATAAGGAAAAGGGAGGCAACCCGACGCCATCGCTAATGCTCCGCACCACAATGGAAGATAATGCAGACGAGCAGATCATTAGCGAGATGAAGGCGATGCAGTCCCTCGATGGATCGGAGACCTTGAAGCAATCAATCGAAGCGCTTCAGCAATTCCAAGGGCAAACGAAAGGCTTCCAGAATACAACCGTCATTGACATGACACTGTTCGCATTTCAGCAGCTGGCGCAATATCTGGGGGGAATTCCCGGACGGAAAAACGTAATTTGGTTCTCGTATGCCTTCCCCTTCCCGATTTCCCCGACTTTGCAGGCTGGCGCACCCAACAACTACATCCCGCCAAATTATGAAGAGCAGCTTCAAAGAACCTCGGCTCTGCTCACCGCCGCGCAGGTTGCGATTTACCCAATTGCGGCTGAAGGCCTGGTTGCTCCCAATCAGGACGTAACTGCCGTTCCGATCGGCGTCACGACTGAGGAGCAGGCCGTACAGGATCAGGTCCTAAGCTTTCAATTGGGGAGCAGATTGAGGATCGGTCGCCACGCCACCATGGATGAAATCGCGATTGAGACCGGCGGAGAAGCGTTCTATGACACGAATGGACTAGGCTATGAGCTGTCCCGGATCATCAACCAGGGAGCCCAATACTACACGCTGACATACACGCTAGGTGACAAGAGAATGGATGGGAGATATCTCCATATAAAGGTCGAACTTAGAAAAGGCGGCTATAAGCTGGCGTATCGCCGCGGTTACTACACCGACGACTCCACGAAGCCACCACGGGTCGAGGAGAGTGACCCGCTAAAGGCGCTAATGAATCCGGGGATACCGGACTTGGCACAGGTTCTCTACAACGTAAAAGTACTGCCACTGGGCGAACGGCCCGCGCCGCAAGCAGGAGTCGCCACCAAAGAGAACGCCGCCCTGCGAGCGCCGGTTATTCGGTACAGCGCAGACTTCGCAATCTTGCCAGACGACTTGAATTTTGTGATCGAGCCGGATGGTGTCCGTAGAGCCGACGTCGAGGTGGCGCTGGCGGCCTACGACGGCGATGGGAAGGTTCTAAGCCGGGTATCAAGAACGATAGAAATGACTCTACAGCCCAGGCTCTACGCCGCCTTTCAGCAGGGAGGCGTGCAACTGCACGAGGAGATTGACGTGCCCAAAGGCAGTGCTTACTTGCGCACCGGGGTCCTCGACGCGAAGTCCTACAAGGCAGGCACCCTCGTGGTTCCGTTGGAAGACTCAATGGCCGCAAAGTAAAAAGCAACCGGACGATACTCAGTTTTGTCCACTGATCGCCGTGATCTGCTGCGATCGTCCGACTTTTCATACGATGTCTGCATTCGCCGGAATTCTATTTCCAACAAAAAAGGACAGCCGGGGGCGGCTGTCCCTACGCGAGCGTTGCCGAATACTAATGCTTACTTGTGCGGATCTTTCTTCTCTTCTTTTGGTTTTGGTTGCGGCTGCGACCGCTGTTGAGGCTGGGCCCGTTCCGCGGGGCGCGGCGTCTCTCGTGTCGCTGCTTGCCGCTGTTGCTGCCAGGTGCTGAATTTCTGCTCTTCATTTTTCTGCTGTTCGGGACGTTGCTGCACCGGAGGAGCTTGTCTCACCAGAGGATGAGTGGCTTGCTCGGACCGGACAGCTTGCCCGGCTTGTACAGGCTGCGGAGGCCTGGGAACGTTCCGCGCCGCTTCCTGGTTAGCTTGCGGTCGGGGAACGTTTTGCGATTGAGCGTTTGCCGATGGCTCTACGGGCCGCTGCGCTTCGTTGGTCCTAGCCGCCGGCCCTTCATTTGCTACCGCGCCGTTGGGACGATTAGGCTCATTCCCCATCCGACCCGCAGGTTGCGGCGTTCCTGGACTTTCCGTCCTCACATTTGCCGCCTGGCGTTGATCAAACGACTGCCTCGGCGGCGTTGGATTTCTCGTCGCAACAACCTGGCGATTCACTACCGCGGCCGGAGGCCTGAATCGCGCCGTTGCTCCCGCGCCCATGACGCTCGCTCTCACCGGCTGTACCGGCGCCTCTCGAACCACTTGAGCTTGCTGAATTTGGCGCGCGTCTACTCGAACCAGATTCTGGCGCACGGGCCGTGCATTCACGAATGTGTCGTGCGACACAACTGTGACCGCATTGTTTACATGCTGATTGACATATGTAACGCGCGAAACGTTAGTCGTGTTATACGAGTTATAAACATTCGTCACCTGCGTGACGCTGACTCGCGTATTGGTGATATTCACGTTATTCACGTATCGCGGGCTGGTCCGATACCACGGAACATAAACTTCACGCGGTCCCAGCGGAAACCATCCCACACCCACACCGCCGCCGATTCCGACGCCGATGCTGAACCCTCCTCCACCAACAAATGCCACCAGTGCCGGAGCATACACCGGTCTGACCATGACAGGCCCCGGAACCCAGCACCATGAATCAGACACGTACGCCCAACGACCATAGTGGAACGGCGCGAAACCCCACGGCTCATCTTCTACCCAAGTCCATCCCCAGGGCGCGACCCATGCCCAATGCCCGTGCCGATAGGGAGCCCAATCAGCATCAATGCCGCGCGGAGTCCACACTGGACCGTATTCCGCGACGTAATGCCAGCTTCCGTTATCATCGAGATCTTCTGATCCCGTCATTTCCGGAGAAATATAATTGGCCGATTCGGAATGGTCTTCGTGCTCATCGCGGCTGAAAGCCCATGTGTCCAAATCATCGGACCCTGGAATCTGATCAATTTCGTGATTCAGTTCGTCGGTGCCGTTAAATTTCGCATATTGGCCGGCAACGACGGTGTAGGTTGATCCGCCGCCGGTGACCTCGCTGCGGCCATGCCATACGGTCGTATCGGTTTCGTTGCCGTCTCCGTTTACATCAATCCGGTATTCACCGGTGCGCTGCACGATGAAGGCAAGGTTGGGAGTGTCCACCTCAAGATTGTCTCCGTCATCCAAGTGCCGCACCCGCAGCAGGAGCGTTCCCTGCGACAGCTTCAATTGCGTGGTTTGATCGTCGAGATCGAGAAAAGTAAGGCTGGATTCGGCTCCAAGGCGCAAGGCCGTCGAACCGATATGCAATTCGGCGCGGGAATCTTTATCGGCCCAAAGATTGTCTCCGGTCGTAAGCGGACGATTCTCCACCGCCTGCACCCAATCACCCTCGCCGCCGGGCTGGAAAGAAATTGAACCGTCGGAGTAGTTAAGGCGCGCGACCCGGCTCGGAGGATCCTGGCTCGGACCCTCGTTTTGGTCCTGGTCTTGCGCGTATAAAGCAGCCTGTAGCAAGAGCACCAATCCAGCCAGAGCAATGGCGAAGACTTTGTTGGTTTTCATTTTTCCCTCATGATTTTCTGTAGAGATGCAGCTTGCTGCGCCTTCCAAACCCGTCTTGCCGCCTACATCCCAATGGATTAAACACCCCTCGCGCCAAGAAGTTCTATACGGTTAACCGGGTAGGCATATAGCTGTATATCGTCGCAAAAATGCCAGTCCGTGCTGGGACTGGCATTCGTCTGCAAAGTGTTATTAGCTCCTCAAGCGACCGGCTGCTCGCTGAGCACCTTTTCGCGCTCCTCGGCATCCTGGTGCTCTTCGATGATCGTCGAGGGTAGGGCCAAATCGAGAACTTCATCAATTGTTTTGACGTAATGAATGCTGAGGTTCTCGAGCTGCTCCGGCGTAAGATCCTCATCCACATTCATCTTGTTTTCTGCCGGCAAAATCACGTCATGCACTCCCGCACGCTTCGCGGCCAGTACTTTTTCCTTCACGCCGCCGATCGGCAGAACATTCCCACTCAGTGTGATTTCGCCCGTCATCGCCGTCAGCGGACGCACCGGCCGCGAACTGAGAAGCGAAACCAGCGCCGTGGCCATAGTGACTCCCGCGGACGGGCCATCCTTCGGAATCGCTCCCGCAGGAACGTGAATATGAATATCGTGCTCGGCGAAGAAAGTTTCCTGGATTCCAAGTTGTACCGCATTCGACCGCACCCACGTCAGCGCCGCCTGCATGGATTCCTGCATCACCTGGCCGATCTGCCCGGTCATGGTGAAGCCGCCCTTCCCTTTCATCGTGTTCGCCTCGATGAAGAGAACGTCGCCGCCCGATGGCGTCCATGCGAGGCCCACCACGACTCCGGCGCGTTTCGTGCGTTCCGCAATTTCGCCTTCGCTGCGAACTTTTATTCCGCCCAGAAATTCCTGAACAATCTCATCGGTCACGATCAGCTTTTCGTTTTGCCTTCGGCGAGTCGCCGCGCCTGCTTGCGGCAAATGGTTCCTATGGTGCGCTCGAGATTTCGGACGCCCGCTTCGCGCGTGTAATGGCGAATCAAGTGGCTCATCGCCTCCGGCGGAAATTCGATCTGTTCCGCGGTGATGCCGTTCTCTTCAATCTGCCGCGGCACCAGGTACTGAAATGCGATATGAACTTTCTCTTCTTCGGTGTATCCCTGGAGCTCGATGATCTCCATGCGGTCGCGCAACGGCTCCGCAATTGGATCGAGCATGTTCGCCGTGGTGATGAACATGACTTTGGAAAGATCGAATGTCACGTCAAGGTAATTATCCCGAAAGGCAGAATTCTGCTCGGGATCGAGCGCTTCGAGCAACGCCGATGACGGGTCTCCGCGAAAGTCGCGTCCCACTTTGTCAATTTCATCGAGCATGAAAACTGGATCTTTGGTCTCCGCCCGGCGAATTCCCTGAATAATTTGTCCCGGCAAAGCTCCAATATAAGTTCGACGATGCCCACGAATTTCCGCCTCATCGTGCACGCCACCGAGCGAGATGCGGACGAACTTGCGTCCAAGAGCCCGTGCGATGGATTTTCCCAATGACGTCTTCCCTACTCCCGGAGGCCCGACGAAACAGAGAATCGGCCCCTTCATGCTCGGCTTCAGCCGGCGCACGGAAAGATAATCCAAAATGCGATCTTTGACTTTTTTCAGATCGTAATGATCGGTATCCAGAATTTCCTTAGCCTTCACGATGTCCACTTCGCCGCCCGAGGTCTTCGCCCACGGCAACACTGCCAGCCACTCCACATAGTTGCGCGTGACTGAATAATCTGCGGCCATCGGAGACATGCGCGAAAGACGGCCAAGCTCTTTGAGGGCTTCTTTCTTCACCTCATCGGGCATTCCGGCGGCTTCAATTTTCTGCCGCAAATCTTCGGTGTCCCGCGCGCCCTCGTCCTGCTCACCCAGTTCTTTTTGGATCGCCTTCATCTGCTCGCGCAGGTAGTATTCTCGCTGCGTTTGCTGAACCCGGTCCTGCACTTCGGACTGAATCTTGTTCCGCAGTTGCTGGACTTCTAATTCTTTGACGAGATGCTGATTGATTTTCTCCAAACGTACTCGCACATCCATCGTTTCGAGCGCGTCCTGTTTGTCTGCCGTCGAGAGCGACGGCAGATTCGAGCCGATGAAATCCACCAATCGGCCCGGCTCTTCGATATTCATCGCAACCGTCGAGAGCTCATCCGAAAGAGTTGGCGAGCCTGCCACAATCTGCTGGAAAAGCGTCATTACATTTCGCTGCAAGGCTTCAACTTCTGAACTCTTCGGCGGAATTGCTTCGGGCAGGGATTCAACTCTGCCTCGCATGAAAGGATTAAGCTGGGTGAATTCAACCAGGCGTACCCGTTCCAGGCCCTCGGCAAACACAAAGAGGCTCTGGTTCGGCATTTTGACGACTTTGTGCACCACCGCCAACGAGCCGACGGTGTAGAGATCGCTGGGTTGAGGAGCATCCACGCGGGCTTCGCGCTGCGCTACAACTACGATCGTTTTATCTTCTCCCAGTGAGTTGATGAGTTGAACGGAACTCTCGCGTCCTACGGTAAGCGGCAGGACCGCGTGGGGAAACAGAACCGTGTCCCGTACCGGTAGGATGGGTAGCGGATGGTCTTCCCGATCCTTACTTAGACCAACATTTTCTTCGTCCACGCTGTGTTCTCCGCGTGTTTGTTGTGCCATATTTTTCACCTTGAGTGTATTGTGCTCAAGTTTGATGTCCCAGATAGTTTAAAAGATGCAGAGCGAGTGAAAGCTCTGAAAGCAATATCACTAACTCTGTGAAGAAGATTGGATTCTAATCCTTCCAACCAACGGTTGCATCAGTCGAAGGTACCTGCCTGCCAGTTCATATCGAGGAGTGATGGGAGTCCGCCCGTCCATGAAGAACCCTCACGCCGACGGGTAGACTCCCATCACTTTAACCAAATCGGCCACTCCCTTGAGTTCCTTGAGCGCGTCCCGGGCAACTTTGTCGTCGCCGCGCAGATAGTCGGCATAAAAGACATATTCCCAGGGCCGTCCCCGCATGGGACGCGACTCGATTTTGCTGAGACTGATCCCGCGAGACTCGAACACACTCAATGCCCGGTACAGTGCCCCCGGGACATTTTTCAGACCGAACGCGATAGAAGTTTTATCGGCTCCAGGAAGAACACGGCGGCTTCTTTGCAACAGAAAGAACCGTGTGAAATTCCGTTTATCGTCTTCAATACCCGCCCGCAGAATACGGCCCTTGTAAACTGCCGCGGCGTGTCTACTGGCAATCCCGGCCGCGTCTCGCAAGCCTTCTGACAGCACATGCTTCACGCTGCCCGCAGTGTCGTAAAACGGCGTCGCCTGAATCTTCTGATTGTTCTTAAAAAAGTCTCGGCACTGATCGAGTGCAACCGGATGGGAATAAGCCCGCCGCAGATCTCCAAACCTCACGCCGGGTGCGGCGACCAAGTTATGTACAATCCGCAAACGAAATTCTTTCTGGATGAACGCCTTGCTGGCCAGCAACAGATCGAAATGCTCGGTAACTGAACCCGCCAGAGAATTCTCGATAGGGATTACGGCCGCCTCAGCCGAACCCTTCTCCAGCCGCTGAAAGACTTCCGCCGAACGCGCGCAAGGAACAATCGTGCATCCCGCAACCATCCGCTTGGCGGCCTCGTGACTGAATGAACCTGCCTCGCCCTGAATCGCAACTTTCATGCAGAAACGTTAATCGCCGACACTGCGGAAAGCAATCCCGCGCATTTCGTTCGTCAGATCCTCGCGTAGGCATAGCCGCTCTCTGCGGCCGTTTCCAGCAGCGCCACTGTGTCACTGCAAATTTTTCATCAACACAAGCGCATCCGCGCCATTCGAATAATATTCGGGAATTTTTTTCGCCACCGCATATCCGTGCCGTTCATAAAATTTCTGCGCGGCCGTATTGTCCACCGACGTTTCGAGGCGAACTCGATCGCAACGGGAGTTCCGAAGACGTTGCTCGGCCGCCTCAAGCAGCCGCGAGCCAATTCCGTTGCGACGCCCCTCGGGCAGCACGTCAATGGTGATTACGTGCCCGATTCCATTTCGATTTGCCTGCGCCACGATGAAGCCAAGGATGGACCCGGATTTCACCGTCGAGCCTTCTCCGCCTACTGTCTCCTCGGCTACTAGTGTGAACACACCCGGGGCCCTCACGTATACCCTCAGTTCAGTCTTGGTATAGGCAATCCCCGGCGGAAAGCATTTCTGGTCAATTCGCCACAGCGTTTCAAAATCAGTAGTTTGGAAGTCTCGGAGGGTGATGGTCACGAGGCATTTTAATCTGACCGCATAAAAACTACGCCGCGTATAACGATTTGTCCGCAGCCGGCCACGCCGGGCCAAAAAATATTGTCCCAAAGTGGGTTGATCAAAGCATACCCTTGGACGTAACATTCGCATCAGAGGTTCTGTGGGGCGTCTTCTCATCATTGACGTTCTCGGCGCGGCTGGCCTGATCGGACTGTGGTATCTACTGTTCGCCCGTTACAACCGCCAAAAAGGTGCAGTTGCCTTGCGCTGGGTCCAGCTCGCGTGCTCCAATCGCGGACGCATTGTCGAGTCCCGATGGCTGAATGCCTGCCGGTTGCAGGCTAACTTGAGCTTTGCCTCGAATTGGTTTGATAACACACGGGTTACTATTCGTCTCCGCCCTCGCCCGGTTCCTATCCAATGGCTTCTTTCCATATGGCGCAAGCAAAAAGAAACTGTAACTTTTGAAGCCGATCTCGACGAAGTTCCAAACTTCCATCTGGAGATCTTCCGCCATCGCTGGATCACCGACAAGAGTGGATCGTTGAGTAATCCAAAGAGGGAATGGGAAATCACGCGCCCCGGTCCAGTCATTCTCACCACTCGCACCGAGTGGACGCACGAACTCACCCCCGTGGTGAACACGCTCATGACATCTCGCGGCCATAGCCTGATGACGGTTCGCTTCCGCCCCAATTCGCCGCACCTCGTAGCCACCGTCCCTCTAGACGCTGTGTGTGACGAACAGACCGCCGCCGGATTCCTCACCGTATTGCGCGACTTGGCGGCTGGCGCATCCACCTCTCGCCAGTAAAATCTTGCAAGAGAGCACGCGAGACGGTATGAACGTGAAAGACCCTATCGTCTTTTGTCCTTATTGTTTATTGTCATTTTATTGAGTTGTCATTTCGAACGGGCGCTTAGCCCGGAGAAATCTGCTGTCGAAATGAGGGAAGGAAGACGCGGTTGCCGCGTGCCCAACTCATCGCGATTCGCATGCTTGCCGTTTGGGATCTTGGATACGGTGCCAACTCGCTCGCAGATGGAAAAGAAAAACTGTCACCGCCGACTCTCTTGCTCCCACCTTTACAAAAAAACGTAAAGGTGCCAGCCTGCCGTCGTCGCAGGAGCGGTGCGAAAGTGCAAATCGGCTGTAACGATTTGCAAGGCGCGGACTTATCGCGCCGTCTTTTGCACGGCTCGATGCCAAAACTAAGCACGGTCGACTCGGCTTCGAAGAGTACAACGTCTTGATCCACAGCCAGCCCGCCTTCATTCTCACTTGGGCCTAACATATTGGATTGCGTGCACCGATAGCTGCGCAAGAAAAAACAGTTCGAGAACAACCCAAGCTGAGAAGCTTATACCCGAAAGCCGCCCAAGGGTCTGTCTAAAAAAGAATCAATCGCCAAATTTAGAACGCTCGCAAGCAGGACACACGCGAGGGCTTCAATAACTGTGGCTTTCACTTTGCGCGTTTCCCCTGGCAACAAAATACGCGAGCAGCGCCGTCGTATATATGAGACGAAAGGCGAGCCTCGATGGTAACCACATTGTTCGCCCGTGGCTGTCCGCATAAAAGAAGTCTGTTACCACAAGTGCCGCGACGCCCAAGCCCGCTGCGAGGTAAATGAGGTTGTCTCGTGTGCTTGGTTTCATAAGCGTTTCAGAAAACAGGAAGCGCGGCTGCGCCATTCTCCGTTTCGAGCTTGTGCCGAAACATCTGGAATTGACCCAACAGCCGCATAGGAAGCCTCAACTAGCGGCACCGCCTCGCTAGCCTCTCCTAAGAACCCCGCTTTACTCATCATTCCCCGAAATATCGAGGAGCACTCAGGGCAAATCAGGCCGATCCCGCCCAACGAATTTCGCCGGCTCGCCGCATACCCGAATGCCCGGGCGGCTTGATATGCGCTGGCGGCCTTCAACGAAGCTTCGGCGGTTTGACCCCCGAGGAATCCGCCAGCCATTTCACTCCCAATACTCCTCAGAGTTTGCCCTGCGCAAGTCGGTCTATTGCCGGGCCCGCCAGCGAACTTGAAGAACGACTTCGCAATTCCAGCCCAGATGCCACCACTGCTGCTCGAGTCGCCGCTCAAGGGCCCACCGATGCTTGTAGTCTGGCTCGCGAAGGTCCAGCCGCTGTTGCCGCCCGCCGTGGATGCAATCCAGATGTTGTCGCTGTTGGGATCAGTCTTTATAGAATTGGGGTCACTTCCGTTCACGTACCCGTTTGCATAGTAGCCAACGCTATAGGACTGATGCGGGAACAATCAACGCGGAACGAGACGGGTGGCACCGCCCGCCCAGCCATTGCGCACCAGAATATAATGTTTCCGCATGGGTGGTGTGATGAAAAGCCCTCTTCTAGCTTTCACAGTTCTCTTGTTGCTTGTGGCTATCTTTCCGGTTGAGCAATTCGGACAGAACTCGCGTACACAGGATGACCCCGACGAAACTCGGGCTCGCATTTTGATATCCTGGAAGGTAGTGCTGGATGATGGAACACCACTTCCCCATTCGGTAGCGGTGCAGACAACCTGTAAAGGGCAGAAGCGGATTGCAGCTCACACTGACTCCCATGGTCGCTTCAGTTTTACAATCGGCGAACCTAATTCTGTTTCCGAAGCAATGGGCGGTGGGTTTGAAGACGCCTCAGTTTCTGCCAAGGGAGGGGATGTCCGTCGGCGACACTCCGAACGTTGCACATAACCTCCGGGAATGGAGAGGTTGCGGGGTGCTCGCTGAGCTGGAAGGTTTCACTTCCGAGATAGTCGAACTCATGGCCCGTACTGGGGACGAGGGCGGCGATATTGGGTTTGTCACTTTACATCGCGTAATCCCTGTCACGGGAGTTACTATCAGCCCAACCAGCGCCGCTGCCCCCGAACCAGCCAAGAAGGCGCTGGAAAAAGCGTACGGGCAAGAAAAAAACAACAAATGGAATGCAGCGAAAACGTCGTTGCAAAAGGCCGTGCAGATCTATCCTAAATACGCTGTTGCGTGGTTTGAGCTGGGGCGAGTGCAGTTTCTGCAAAAGGACCGCGACGGCGCGATTCATTCGTTTCTGCAATCCGTGGCGATTGATCCAAAGTTTCCAAGTCCGTATCTGGGATTAATGCAGATCGCAGCGCAGGGGCAGCAATGGAAGGCGCTGGCAGATGTTACGGCGCAAGTTATCTCGCTGGATTCCACTGCTTCTCCCGAGGTATGGTTTTTCAATGGCGTAGGCAACTACAATTTGAATCAGTTAGCCCAAGCGGAAAACAGTGCTCGAGAAGGATCGAAGCTTGACACCGGGCACCACTTTCCCAAGCTCGAATATCTTCTTGGGATTGTGCTCGAAGAACGGCGGGACTATGCAGGCGCAAACGAGCATATGCAGGCATACCTTCACCTAATCAGCGATCCGCGAGAAGTGGAGGGCGCACAAAAGGAATTGGCAGAAATTGCGAGGCTCTCCACCACCGCGGCTGCTCCCAAAGCAAGCCCGAAAAATTAGGTCCGCCAAAGGAAGAGTGCTCACCTTAAAATCGAAACTGTCTTATTTCACGGTGTTGTCTAAGGTACGGTTTTGGAAGGGTTTGCCTTAACCGGTATCCCCGCGTATACAAAGAATTACTTGACTTCCTCCAATTTCCAAGTAAAGTGGTTCGTTCCGAGGGTTGATTACTCGAAACCGTCTTACGTACTCCGCTGATACTTGGGCCAAAATCCAGAAATCTGAGAAACTTTCGGCACCTGCGGAGCATCTATACCAGTAAGTTCAAGCTCCTTACAACCCGTCTGAATTGTGCTACTTACATGTCCGGCGCGTCCGGCCTGCCGAGTCGCTAACGGAAAACGGGGAAGCTTAATTAGAGTCAGGAGGACGAATCATGCGTTCTGATCGCGTTTTTGAGGCTTTACATACTTTGCGTAACCGTTATATGCTTTGTCAGCTTGCTTCCAAGGCTACCCGTAAGTTTCACAAACCAAATACCAGGATCCAGGAAACCATGAACGAAGTCCTGGACAAGATTGCAAGCTCGGAGCGGCAGACGATTTTGTCCGAACCGGAAAATTTTGCCGAGGCACAACGGCGGGCTGCGTAACCAGCCCCGCCGTCTTGCCTGCTAAGTGTAAGTCTTCCCTGAATTCGACCGACCCCCCTTTGAAAATCTCCTCGCAGGTGAACGAATGACCATCGCTGAATTGAAAGAAAAGAACATAACTGAGCTGACTAAGATCGCCCGATCTTTGGATTTGCCCGGAGCCAGTGGATTGCGCAAGCAGGACCTGATCTTCAAGATTTTGCAGGCGCAAAGTGAAAAAGAAGGACACATTTTTGCCGAGGGCGTGCTGGAAATTCTGCCTGACGGCTACGGATTTTTGCGCTCTCCCGACTACAACTATTTGCCCGGTCCGGACGACATTTATGTGTCGCCGTCGCAGATTCGCAAGTTCGATCTCAAGACCGGAGACACGATCAGCGGGCAGGTACGGCCTCCGCATGAGGGCGAAAAATATTTCGCACTGGTGAAGATCGAGGCGGTTAACTTCGAGTCTCCCGATGAGGCGCGCAACAAGATTCTGTTTGATAATTTGACGCCGCTTTATCCGCAGGAGCGTTTGAAGCTCGAGACTTTGCGCGAGAACGTCAGCGCGCGCGTGATGGATCTGTTGACGCCGATCGGCAAAGGCCAGCGCGGATTGATTGTTTCTCCTCCACGTGCCGGCAAAACGATGCTGCTGCAAAACGTAGCGAACTCGATCACGACCAATCATCCGGAAGTGGTCTTGATCGTTCTTCTGATTGACGAGCGCCCGGAAGAAGTCACCGACATGCAGCGTTCGGTGAAGGGCGAAGTAATTTCTTCGACCTTCGACGAACCGGCTGCCCGCCACGTGCAGGTTGCGGAAATGGTGATTGAAAAGGCGAAGCGGTTGGTCGAGCATAAGCGCGATGTGGTGATTCTGCTTGACTCCATCACGCGTTTGGCTCGCGCTTACAACACCATCGTTCCGCCTTCCGGCAAGGTGCTTTCCGGCGGCGTGGATTCGAATGCGTTGCAGCGTCCGAAGAGATTCTTTGGATCGGCTCGTAACATCGAAGAAGGCGGGTCATTGACCATCATTGCGACCGCTCTGATCGACACCGGGTCGCGCATGGATGACGTGATCTTTGAAGAATTCAAAGGCACCGGCAACATGGAAATCATCCTCGACCGCAAGCTGGTCGATAAGCGGACTTTCCCGGCGATCGATATTCAGCGCTCCGGCACGCGAAAAGAAGAGCTCCTGATTCCGAAGGAAGACCTCACGCGAATCTGGGTGCTGCGCAAAGTGCTGAATCCGCTGAGTCCAGTGGAAGCGATGGAACTGCTTATAGACAAGCTCAATAAGACCAAGTCGAACGGCGAGTTTCTGTCGAATATGAGTTCGCTGTAAGCGAGGACTCGGCTCTCGGAATCGGCGGGTTTTCGCCCCTAATTTAACGCCTCTTTGTTTTCTTCGCTTTCCGCGAGTCAGCGTGGCGGTCTTTCGTTGCGCCAAATGCTCCAACCTCCCCCGAAACGCACCTGGAATTATCCCTCCGTGACAAGTCGTTGCCGCCTGGGGTTCAGCTCCCCGAAAAAAGGCACAAACAGCAAAAAACGCGACAAGGTAATGGTTACCTTAGATTACTTTCGTCCATTGACCCTTCAGCCGCAGCTGCTAGAGTTTGGGAAGCGATAAACCGCGATTTTAGCGGGGAATGCAGCGATGACCCCCAACCTCCAAACCGTGCTCTGGATCGCTCAGCCAATCCTTGAAATTACTGTTGTCGCCATCATGTTCGCGCGGGGGAAGCATCGTACATTTCCAGTTTTTTTCACCTATATGGCAGCGCAGGTTGCCATGTTTTGCGTGCTATTCCCGGTCCACAAATTAGGCAGCTATAACGCCTATTTTTACAGCTACTGGATCTCAGCCCTTATCAGCCTTGCTCTGGGGTTCAAAGTCATTTATGAAATCTTTCAGGATGTTTTTCGTCCCTACCACGCGCTAAAAGATCTGGGTTCCGTTCTGTTCAAGTGGTCCGGCTTGGTTATGTTGCTGGCCGGTATCGTGATTGCGGCGGCTAGTCCGAGTTCACAGCAAGGATCGGTAATCGAGGCGGTAATGATTACCCAGCGCGGAGTACGCGTGATTCAATGCGGGCTCATCTTATTTCTCCTGGTATTCTCAAAACATCTGGGTGTCTCGTGGAAACAAAACAGTTTCGGAATCGCGTTGGGATTCGGATTTTATGCCGCGGTGGAGCTCGGCACGTTTGCGCTTTTCAGTTCCGGCCGTGAATCCGGAAGAATGGTGGCGATCCTAACCGCGGGCGCCTACTGTTCGTCTATCTGTATGTGGCTCGGCTACGCTCTGGTAAAGACCTTCCCAAGAGAGATTGCTGCGAATCTTCTCGCTCCCCAAAGGTGGAATCAAAGCCTGGCTGAGGTGTCAAATCCAGTTGGCGGAGATTCTCTCATTCCCATGTTTGAAGGTATGGTGGACCGAGCTTTTTCCCGGACACCCGGGCAGTCATACATGACAAGCTACGCATTAGAAACTCCGACGCCAGGGTCATATTTTAATAGCGGTTCCTCATCCGCTCTTTCGCAGTCTTCGTCATTGCTGCCGGCCCGCTCTGTAAAGTTCTGAACCAGCCTCGCACTCGCCTCTAGCCGAAATACGAAAACGCCGCAGGGAGCCGAGTTTTCCTACAAAAAACGTTGACAATTGGCAACCATCGGTCGCTGCTTTTCCACTTGTTTCTAACCGGCATGTTAAACCCTTAGGTTTCCTCAATTCCGCGATAGACCGTTAAAGCATTGGTTCCAATGTGGTTCTCTCGTTTTGGAAGCGTTCACTAAAGCCTTGACAAGGCACTGTATAATCCCTGCCAATGAGGGTTTCCGCTCCCAGGAGATCCGCATAGGAGAAACACTAGATGAAGAAAGTAATAAAGATGTTAATTCTCGTGGCAGGTTTAGCTTGCGCGTTCGAGGCGATCGCTGCCCCGGTCGTGCCAGCTCCAGATGGTGCGCCACCGGCACTGTGCCGCTCAGGCCCGTGCCCGGACTAACTTGACAAGACATTAAGCCGCCCTAAACGGCTGGTGGCCGACGTTCGCAATCAGCAAATGTCGGCCCTTTTTATTGGACCGGCTCCCGTTTACGCGAAAGGTCCTTGCAGGCCTGCTCCAGTTCTTCGGGACTCGAGATTGGAGGCTGGCAAGTGAAGTTTGAGCAGATGATTGCCATGGCGTTTTGGCTTCCGGCGACTGACAACTCAGGAATAGTTTCCGCCAAAGTGGGCGGGAGATTCTGAGCGACGGGCCGGCTGGCTTCAAATTTCACAACCGCCTTACCCAATCGAAAATCCTTCACAGCCGCCTTGTAAAGTTCTTCCGCTTTATCGCCTTCCCCCACGATCGCAACTTGAGTATGAGCTGAAGAGAAATAAACTCCGGCAATAGCATAGGTCGCAGCGAAAATTCCGTACTGTGATGCCAGACCGGCTAATAATTCCATCGTCCGTTCGGCTCGCGTTTCGTATTCGCGATCATTTGTGTAACCGTAAAGTCGTAGCAAAGCAATCGCAGCAACCGAATTTCCAGCTGGGGTGGGAGAATCCTGAAACGGCTTGCGTTGTGTAGCCAGAACGCCTAAGGGTTTTCGGTGGTCAGAGTTGTGTTTGTTTGTATCGAAAAATCCTCCGGAAGTCTCGTCGAAGAAATGCTGCACCATCGTATCGCCGATTTGGCGTGCAAAATTGAAATAGCTGATGTCGGAAGTGCTCTCGTATGCGTCGAGGCATGCCACCGTGGTGAATGCATAGTCGTCCAGCAAACCCGAAACCGGGCTTCCGTTGGGGATCGAGTCCGAATACGCGATCACATGCGATAGTCCAGTCTCGTTACTCCATCCTCCTGACAAAAGGCGGTCCAACGAAAGAAGCGCGAATCGCCGGGCGGACTGAAGGCCTAGCATCTTAGCAGCATCCAGGTAAGCAGAGACGCACAGCGCGTTCCAGCCAACATAGATCGTCTTGTCCACGTACGGCGTTGGACGCTTTAATCGTGCCGCATACATCTTTTCCTTTGCCGACCGAAGCAGTTCTTGAACACGACCCACTGACAACTTCAGCCGAGCGGAGATTTCCTCGACTGAAGCGCGCACGTAGAGCACGTTCTTTTCCGGATTGTGGTGCATTTCGCCAACTTCATTGATGTCATAGTGAAGTTTCGCGACAGCCGATTCTTGTTCCGTGAGCACCTCATCCGTCTCTCTTACTGTCCAGGTAAAATAATCCCCGTCATCATCCATCGAGTAATCGGCATCCTGCGAGGCATAGAAGCCACCATGTTCGCGGTCACTCAGCCATTCATCCAGCCAACGCATGATGTCGCGGGCGACAGCCGCAAACAACTCCGATCCCGTCGCTTGATAGGCATGAACGTAATTCTTTAGCAGCTCCGAATTGTCGTAACACATCTTTTCGAAATGGGGCACGATCCAGCGCTCATCCACTGAGTAGCGATGGAATCCACCAGCAAGTTGGTCATAGACTCCGCCGTGCGCCATTTTTTCAAGCGTGGTGACGAATGCTTCGCGCAGTGATTCGTCCCCAGATCTTCCGTATTGGTCAATTAAAAGATCGAGAACTGCGGGATGAGGGAACTTGGGGGCATTTCCGAAGCCGCCATTATTGTCGTCGAACATATGCAGAGCAGACTTGACGATGGTGTCAATCACCGAAGCCGAGAACTTCTCGCCTTTCCCACCCAATGTTTCAGATTGAGAAATGGCGCTCTCCACCATTCGCGCCTGTTCGGCTACATCTGCGTGTTTTTCGCGATAAGCATCTGAGATCGAAGTCAATACACGTTTGAAACTGGGACGACCGTAGTGATCTTCGGGAGGAAAATAAGTGCCGCCGTAAAACGGAATTCCCTCCGGAGTCAGAAATGCGGTTAGAGGCCATCCACCTTGCCCGGAAACGGCGCTCACGGCGGCTTGGTAGCGGATATCAATATCAGGCCGCTCATCGCGGTCAACCTTGATGGCGATAAAACGCTCATTGATCAGCTGGGCGATTTCAGAATTGTCGTACGACTCGCGATCCATCACATGACACCAATGGCACCACACTGCGCCGATGTCGAGAAGAATAGGTTTGTTCTCCAGTTTAGCTTTAGCAAAAGCTTCGGCATTCCACTCATGCCATTGAATGGGCTGATTCATGGCGGAGCGCAAGTATGCGGAGGATGATTTAGAGAAGAGTTCAGGGCGGACGTCATCGCTCGTTCAGTCTATACTTTCGGCGCACAGAGGCGCAGGTCAGCCGAGACCCGACACCTTGAACTTCGCCCTCGCGCCATGGCGGATGTGTACAACTTCAACCTGCTTCTGTCTCTGCCAGACCCTGAATATTACCCGATAAATATGAGGCTTCCGACCGTACAACAGGTGCCTCAAGTTGTCACGCTTTCGTGTAATAGAACATCGGTTTGGCCGCTCTTCCAGACTTAGAATAGCTTGCCTGAGACCCTGATACCATTTCATGGCGCCGTCGGATTGCTCGGCATTAATTTCTTGGTACAGGCCAGCAAGGTCGCGCTCGGCACGCGCAGTGACGCTAACGAGATATGCCATGTTTCGCTTCGAACTCGCGGAAAAACTCTCTTGCCGGCCTTATTTCACCTTCCTGCGCATTCTTCAGGCCCTGGCGGACGCCTTCCGTCGCGTCGGCACGGGCCGCAATGTCGAGCAGGCGCTGATAGGCTTCTGCGTCCTGCACAATGGCCGCAGCCTTGCCCTTCACGGTAAGTACTACCGGGCGTTTGCTTCTCTTCAGCTGTTTTAAAAAATCACCGGAACGACGGCGGAAGGTCGTCAGAGATTGAATATCACTCGTAATATCAAGCATGAGATCATCACCCCCGGAGCACCTTTTTAGGTGCTCAACTAGAATAGTACGCTAAATCACTAACGTTCGAGAAAATATCCACCTGCGATTGTCCGGAAAACCTACGATGAGAGCGGAAGGCGTTAGGCACCTCATTATTCGCAAAGGGCTGGCATCTTGTTCCTCGCAAGCAAGCGTCACTGCTTATGAAGCTCATCGCATGGGCTTGGAGGCGTCCGAACTAGCCCCAACAGGCGCTTCGCGATCGCACAGTACAAGTCTATGGCATCACTCAACTGTTTCTTCTCGACGTACTCGCCTTCGGTGTGCGCAACGTGGATGGACCCTGGGCCCACCAACAGCGGTTGCCCCCAGTTACTGAGAGATGGGATATCGGTGGTAAATGCAGCAATCATGGTGGGCAGGTCATCCATGGTACGCAAACGAGTAAAGGGTATTTCCAGGGTGAAATCGGCACTGGCCAAGCCTTTTACTGTGTTGACGATATCGGCGCGGAGTCTTTCTGAAGATCCGATCAGGCGATAAAGTAACTGAGCCCGAGCTTTATCCGGAATCACGTTAGGAGCCCGTCCGCCCTCAATAGTTCCGATATTCAGCGTGCAATCGCCAATTTCCTCGTCTGAGGGATGCTTCATTGCCCGCAGCCGGTGAAGCGCTTCGAGAAGTTTGTCAATCGCCGACTCTCCGAGTTCCGGATAAGCGGAGTGCGCCATGCGCCCGTGTGCGGTCAGTTCAACACGCAGTGCTCCCTTCGATGCCAGTGCGATCCGGTTGTCGGTGGGCTCGCCATTGATCAGAAATTTGCAGCCCGGAGAATGATGATTGGCAACCTTCGCTCCAAGACTGTCGCGCTCTTCTCCCACCAGAAACAGAAGTCCGACGGCAACACCGTCAGTGCGCAGGCGCTCGGCGGCAATGATCTGCGAAGCGATAATTCCCTTGGCGTCGCAGGACCCGCGTCCATAGATGCGAGTCGCGTCTTCCGAAGACGCAATGAACGGGGGAACCGTATCCATGTGGGTTGAAAAAACTATGGTGGGGCGCGGTGATTTCGGCGGCGTTGCGTAAATATTGCAGCGATCGCCTTCGGCGACTATTTTTTTGCTCTCATAACCTCGCCGCGAGAGTTCGCTGTAGAGGAAGTTGCCTATCTCGGGTTCGTTGCCAGAGATAGATTCGATGTCCACAAGCTGCCGAGTGAGGGAGACGACATCCATGCACGAAAAGGATACATCACGGCATCGTTGAATTCCGCTTAAGGTATGCTGCTAACGAACCGTCATGGAAACCCACGCGAGCGCGATTCATTCATTCTTCCTTGAAGGACCCGCCGGCAGGCTCGAAGCATTACTGAATCGGGGAACAGAAGGCGCTACCCATGCGGCTCTTGTCTGCCATCCTCATCCGGTTTTCGGAGGCACTTTTCACAATAAAGTCGTATTTCATATTATGAAAGCTTTGAACAGTTTTGGATTTCCGGTGCTGCGATTCAATTTTCGCGGCGCTGGTTTGAGCCAGGGGCGTCATGACAATGGGGAAGGCGAAGTGGATGACGTACGCGCGGCGTTCGAATGGTTGGATCGCGAATTCCATTTGCCGATGATATTTGCCGGATTTTCTTTTGGCGCCGCTGTGGGATCGCGAGCGGCATGCCCCGATTCGAGGATCAAGGCCCTGATAAGCGCTGGAACCCCCGTCTCGCCGGTGGAGAGCCGTAGCTACGACCTTGTATTTTTTCAGAACTGCACCAAACCCAAGCTATTTGTGAGCGGCGAGCATGATGTTTATGGACCAAGGGGTGAACTAGAGAGGCTCGTCGAGTCCGTTTCAAGGCCGAAGAAGCTGGTAATTATTCCGGGAACGGATCATTTTTTCGAAGGCAGATTGAAAGAAATGCGGGAGGCAGTTGAGCAGTGGGTAGGTGAAGTTCTGGGATGAAGCCTCTCGCAACCGGAATCTTTTCGTCATACAATCGTTCAATCGGACGATTTGGGGTGTTCCAATGACACCAAAAACACCCTTCCTTATAGCCACGCTGATTCTGTTGGCCTCTACGGGTATTGCTTTGGCACAATCGAAAGAGCAATTGAAAGAGCCTGGCTCCGACGGCTTAGTGGCTCGAGTCTCGTATGACATTACGTCCCCTGGGATCGATTGGAGAACGCAGGAAGGCTATCCGCAATCCTGCTTCGCTCTGTACCGCGACGGCTATTACCAAGTGCTGAGACTGACTGAACACGGTAACGAAAGCCTCCAAGGAACACTATCCCACAATCAGCTCTTATCGTTCGGCAGCATGCTGAAAAACCTCGATTTCGAAAGCCGCGGCGGTGGCATCGTTCGAAATGGTGCACAAAATTTCACCGCGGAGATCGTGCGTGAGGGCAAGACAATCCACTACGAGTGGATGAATCCAGACAATGAACGTCCGTTTCCAAGCTCGGCGGCTCGCATCATAGAGTGGCTTCAGGAGTTTAAGGCTGAGGGTGCGTCGCCGCTCATACTGCGGGAGTTAAGCGAGCATCCCGTTTGCCCTGCCGCATCTGAGAGGCCCGTGCAACCTGCGATCGCGAGTGTTCACTAGTTCGCCTTAGAGTAAAACTCACGGGACTACGGCTTTTATTTCGCTGGAATATTTGCTCTCGCCCTTGTCGTCCACCGCCGTCACGACGTAGAAGTATGTCGCCCCGCTGGGGACGGGCGCGTCTTTGTAGTTCGGCGTTGGATTGGTCCCGATTTTCTGATACCCCGACCCGCTCACTGTGCTTCGATAAATGCAGTAATATTTTGCGCCTGGCGACGCCTTCCAGGTCAGCGTCACCGAGTGTTTCGACGTCAGCGTCTCTGATTGTTCAGATCGTTTTGCGGTGGGGCAGGCCAGCGTGAGCAGCGCGACCCCTATCACCGCGGCGGAGCTGGCGAACCGGAGCATAATCTTGGAATTTCGCATTTGTAGTCTCATTTTCCAGGACGAACCTAACGCTGAGAAAAGCAACACGTCTCGACTGTCTGTTTTGTCATGCCGTCGCTATAATTCTGCCATGCCGGACGCTTCACGGGGAAGTCGCGACATCGTGACCGGAGAAATGAGAGTCATCGCGCAGAATCTGTTTCTCCATGCGCTTGCCGAAAGCAGTATAGATCAAGGCTTCCAACGAAATGTTAGCTGCGACCGGGGAGTGCTGAGGATTTGTGAGGATCTTTACGACCTGAATTCGTATGCCCGGGTGTTGGTAATTTCGATCGGAAAAGCGGCGCATTCGATGGTGGGCGCGCTGCAAACGCAGGCGGGTGAAAGGTTTGAAGGCATCATTGCAGGACCGAAGAATTCTGGACCACAGCTTCGCGGCTTCCGGTATTTTCACGGCGGACATCCCTTTCCCAACACAGAATCAATTCATGCCGCCAGTGCAATTTTGAAATCTTTGGAATCCCTCGATTCCACGGCGCTTGTAATTTACCTGCTTAGTGGTGGCGGTTCCTCCATGATGGAGAAACCGATTGACGACGAAATTTTAATTGAAGACTTGGTCTCGACTTATCAGGTTCTCGTGGACTGTGGGGCTCCGATCGCTGAGATCAATGCCGTCCGTAAACACTTGTCCGCAGTGAAAGGAGGGCAGCTCGCACGCGCTGCACATCCAGCGCAGCAGGTTTCACTCCTGGTGTCCGACGTTCCAGATAGTACTCCTGACGCTTTGGCATCCGGCCCGACCATGCCGGACACTACTTCCGCCGAAGATTGCTATGCAATGGCGGCACGATACAACCTGCTTGAACAATTTGCGCCGGCCGTTCGCCAGTTATTCGAGCGGCGCGCTTTGGATGAAACTCCCAAGTCAGGAGATCCCGAATTCAATCGCTGCCGCTGGTGGACTGTCTTATCAAATGTGTCTTTACTTGAACATGTCAGGACTGAAGCCGAGAAGCTGGGATTTCATGCCGAGATTGATAACAGCTGCGACGATTGGGATTATCTTCGCGCCCGCGATTATCTTCTTTCCCTTCTGCGCAAGTTACGAGATAAATTCGAAAGGGTTTGTTTGATCAGCGGCGGAGAAGTTACGGTCAAGGTCATGAATGGCGGCATCGGCGGCCGCAATCAACAGTTTGCGCTTTCCTGCGCCGCGAAGATCGCGGGAGAAGGCATCACAGTCTTGAGCGCCGGTACGGACGGGATTGACGGCAATAGCGCAGCCGCTGGCGCCGTGGTGGACGGAACTACCATGGAACGAAGCAAGACGAGCGAGCTCGACGTGGAGACTTCCCTACGCAACTTCGACGCTTTTACATTTTTCAATCGGATCGGAGACGCGGTCGTGACGGGCCCAACCGGAAATAACCTGCGAGACCTGCGAATTCTGCTGGCCTATTGAATCACTGGAATCTTCGAAATGCCATCGTAGAAATTGCACCTTGCCGCGCCTCTGCCTTCGTTTAACCAAGCGGGCCAAGGGGCGCCTAACTATACTCAGGAATTTCTTGTTACCGGTAGCCTTGCTGAGATGACTGTGCCTTTGCCGGCAGACTGAACTCCAAACTTGCCGCCCAACTGCCTGACGCGTTCTCTCATACCGCTTAGACCCACGCCGGATGCGCCGCCCATTTCGATTTCCCAGATCTTTTCTTTCGGTATGCCCTTTCCTTCGTCGGATATTTCCAGCATGATCTCGTCCCCCGACCGGATCACCCGCACTCTCGCCGTAGGACTTTCGGAATGCCGGTGAACGTTGGTTAGAGCCTCCTGCACCACGCGAAAAAGCGCCGTTTCCAGTTCGCTCGGCAGCCGCCCGAAGTCTTCGGCGAGCTCCAGGTCAACTTTCATATTGCTGCGCTCAGCGAATTGTTCCAAATACCACCGAACGCCGGAAGCGAGACCTACTTCGTCAAGCAGCGGCGGATGCAGCAAATGAGAGATGGTCCTGATTTCGCTCGAGATTTGTCCTATCAGTTCGTTGTTCTGAGTGACCGCCTTGCGAGCCAGGGGGCTGAGCCCTGCCTCAGCTGCCACGACCGCACTGTTCATGCTGATGGCGGCCAGCATCTGTCCTACGCTGTCGTGCAGTTCGCGGGCAAGGCGCCGCTGCTCATCGTCGCGCAATCGAAGCAACCGGCCGGTTAGCTCACGCAGGTTTGATTCAGCACGGTTGCGTTCGGCAATTTCTTCCTCCAATTCGGCGGTGCGATCTCGCACTTGTTGTTCGAGATTTTCGTGAGCTTTCTTAAGGGCTTCTTCGGAGTGCTTGCGCTCGGTAACGTCCCGCGAACTGGATAGCAATTTTACGACGCGGCCTTCGCTATCCCTGATGGGAGTAATTGTGACATCCCACCACTTGCGAGTTCCCTTCAGAGTCGGGCAAGGCGCGTGAAACCCTCCTGTACCTCCGGCGATGGCTGTATCCAGCGCTTTTAACACCGCCGCGCGATCAGCGGATTGCCAAAATTCCACCCAATTGGCGTTATCGCATTGCGAAAAATTATCTACTTCCATGAGTTCCATCGCCACCGGGCTCATGTACTTAATGCGAAAATCCAAGTCAAGGACTTTGACGCAATCTGAACTACTCTCGAGGATGCGGCGATTAAATTCTTCGCTTTCTCGAAGCACATTCTCGGTTTCCCGGCGTTTTGCAAGCTCGGTCTCGGCTTCTAATCGGGCACGCTTCTCGGAGTTCAAGAGTTGAATCATAGACAACGCCGAGGTAGTAAATTCCGCCAGGCTTGTCATGATCCTCAGATCTTCGGCGTCGAAGTGTTTGTGCTCGTCATGAGACAGGATCCAAATTGTGCCCAACGGATTGTCACCCGACAACGGAACAACCAATGCTTCCACGAATGGCTTGCCCGCAGCGCCAAAGTACTGAAAGTGGCGCTCGGGGTGGGAAAACAACTGCGCGGACCCACGGTCAAGGACAACTCCACAGGGACTGAAATTGCGCGGGGTAAACCCGCCGACATTCTCTTTCAACAATCCGGCAAGGTTCGTCCATCGAAAGATTATTTCGCCCGTGGTGGTTGTTTCGAGCAAGCTTAAGCCGGCCGTGTCTGCGTTACAAAGTTCCAGCGCAAAACCGAGCAATGTATCCACCAGTTCCGCTGGCGAATTCGCCATGACCGTCGCCAGGGTTCTCAGGGCTTTATTCTCGCTGGCCGCCCGGGGAAGGCGTTGCGGTCTTAGCGATAATTTGTCAGTAATAAGAATCTCGTCCAGCCTAACCTCATGGCCAGCGGGCACTCCAACGGAGCTTTTCGAAAGGGGCTGGGTTGACATAAATTTCCTTTATCGCGCAATAGCGACTTTTAGCGTGCCCTCCCTAAACCTTGCAGAGTTAGCTAGAGAGTAGATCTATCCTATATCTCCCTGAGACCGGTCTGCTAAAAATCCCTTCCAAATCACCAATGTTCGGCATCGAACAAAGAATTACCCGATTGATTGTTTTTAACCTATATGCTAAACCTTGGAGGTTAATCTGAACGCGTCGTCTTAACGGAGGATCCCATGTCCGAGGGCGAAAAAAGCGCGGAAACACTGGAAGGCCTGTGCAGACAAGCATCGCAGGAAGTGGATTCACGAAAGTTGAATCTCCTCATAGAAGAGATTGACCGGATGCTGGACGAACAACATAAAGCTCAAAGACTACGAAAGTCCGCCTAGTTCTTCTCGCTATCTCCGAACAATCGCGTAACGCCCTCTTCAAGCACCAGCAGGCGGCCCTCAACCCCGGCGGCTTTTGCCTCCGCTCTCAAAAACTCCAAAGGCTCTTCCATAGGTTCATGGGAAAGACGAAACGTTCCGTAATGCATAGGGACCATCCATTGCGATTTAAGATCAAGAAAGGCGCGAACCGCATCGCTGGGGCTGGTATGCACATTCCGGAATGACGCGGGACTGTAGGCGCCAATAGGCAGCAATGCCACTTCCGGATGGAGTCGCTCGCCAATTTCGCGGAATCCGGAAAAGTACGCGGTATCCCCAGCGTGATAAATAGAATGCCGCGCCGTCCCGCATAACGTAGCCCCCATAGCCTCGGTAGGAATCCCTGAGAATTCGGGCCCCCCAGTGTCGCGATGGGACGTGCGTAATCGTCAAATCAGCTTCGCGATGACTGTGCCACCAGTTTAGTTCGATCACTTCCTTGAACCCAAGGTCTGCCACAAGGTCGCGTACGTGGTGCGGAACAATAATTCTGGGAGCCTCGCCACCGCGCCTGCAAGCCTGCTGAGCAATCGCCCGCAATGACGGACGGTGTAGATGATCGAAGTGCGCGTGTGTAACCAGAACTAAGTCAATGGGCGGAAGCTCGCGAAGCCGAACTCCCGGTTGCCGTAGACGCTTGAGGACGAACAGCCAGCGTGCGAAATTGGGATCAATTACGACGTTCTGTCCACCGATTTGTATGAAAAAACTGGAGTGGCCGATAAATGTGACTCCAAGCTTTTCTGCGGAGACTAATTTCGGTAAGTGGGTTTGACCCGTCCGCGGAGTCATCGCCGAGTGACGCACCAACTGGCCGAAATGGCCGGCACGCCTGCGGAGGGGTGAACGTTTTGGAGGGGCTTTTTGCATCCAGTATTGTTATGTTATTTCCACTGATGTTACTTACCGATTACTTGACCCCGCGGCGGCGGTCAGTTCTAATCTTTATTCTTATTCTTCATTATTTTCAGTCATTCAATTGATTCTATACATTGGATGAATCGGGGAGCCGAAGGATGCGTGTCGCTTTTTTAGGTTTAGGAATTATGGGACGCCCCATGGCGTCGAATTTGGTGAAATCGGGACACGAGGTCACCGTCTGGAACCGTACGCCAGGTAAACATGTCGAAGGCGCGCGCATAGCCGAAACCCCAGCGGAAGCAACCCGCGGGGCAGAGGTGGTTTGGATGTGCGTATCCGATACGAACGCGGTCGAAACCGTATTGTTCGGCGAACATGGCGTGGAAGGGTCGCTGACTTCGGAAATGATTGTGGTGGATTCGAGCACCATTTCCCCTTCCGCGACCCGCAAGTTTGCCGAGAGGGTACGCTCTCGCGGAGCTCACTATGTGGACGCTCCCGTCACAGGTTCAAAAACCGGTGCCGAGAATGGCACACTTATCTTTATCATCGGCGGCGAGGAACATATCATCGAGCGGCTAAACCCCTGTTTGGCGGCTATGGGTAAGCAATTCTTTCGCATGGGAGAAGTTGGCAAGGGCCACGCCGCCAAGATAGTCATGAATCTTCAAATCGCGGTCATCTACGAAGGATTTGTCGAAGCTTTGACCCTGGGTGCCAAGCTTGGTGTGGATGCCGAGACTCTTTTGCCGTTGATTAATGCATCCATGGTTCGGTCGGGAGTGGTGGAATACAAAGCGCCATTTGTCCTGAAACGTGACTTCACTCCTAATTTTCCGATGCGCCTGATGCATAAAGACATCCGCCTCGCGCTCGACGCCGCGAAAGAAGCACGTGTGAAGCTGCCTGCGCTGGAAATTGTCGAGGAAGTTTACGAAGTAGCCGTCGAAGACGGGTTGCAAGATGAAGACTTCGCCGCCACCATCACTTTGCTTGAGAAATGGGCGGGGGTACAGGTAAAGGGCCAGTCCGCGTAGGCGAGCGATCAGTATGCGAACCCCATCCTCCGGCAGTTAGACGTGGATTCACAACTGGCAAAGTTACTGCGGTAACCACCGCTGCCCGCCTGTATTACAGAACTATTACACCCGCCTGATGCGCTCCCTGCTAACTTAAGAATACACACCACAGCAGGAAGGACCGAACATGGAACTCGAAGCGTTGAATCGCAAAGCTGCCGGAGATGACGAAATCAACTGGGTGACTGCCACCTTTATGGCGCTGTTTCACATTGGCGCCGTTGCCGCCCTCTTCTTTTTTACGTGGAAGGCACTTTTGGTTTCGATGTTCCTGTGGTGGATTTCCGGAAGCCTCGGCATTGGCATGGGCTATCACCGTCTGCTGACGCATCGCGGCTATAAGACTCCCAAGTGGGTCGAGTACTTCCTCACGACGTGCGCAACTTTGGCATTAGAAGGCGGACCCATTTTCTGGGTCGCCACGCACCGCATTCACCATAAGTATTCGGATCAGGACGGCGATCCGCATTCCCCACGTGAGGGAAAGTGGTGGGCGCATATGGGCTGGATTCTTACCGGAAAGTCCATGCACCATGACACCACGACTCTCGCAAAATACGTTCCCGACCTCGCCAAAGATAAGTTCCATGTCTGGATCACTAAATATCATTACGTCCCAATGATCGTCCTCGGACTAATTTTGCTTGCCATCGGCGGATTGCCCTTTGTGATGTGGGGCATCTTCATGCGAACTGTCGTTGGTTTGCACGCCACGTGGCTGGTAAATTCCGCGACTCACACTTGGGGATCACGACGGTTCAAAACCCGCGATGACTCAACCAACAACTGGTGGGTTGCTATTCTCTCTTTCGGAGAGGGTTGGCACAATAACCATCACGCGCATCCAGTTTCCGCGCGGCATGGGCTGAAGTGGTATGAGATTGATATGAACTGGTACGGCATCTGGGCCCTGAAAAAATTAGGATTGGCCCGCAACGTATATCGCGTGAAACTGGATGAACTCCAGCCACGGAATCCAGAACTCCATCAGGTGGCCCCGGCAACAAAGCCGGAATTGGTTTCGGTCTAGAAACCCGGTCCTTTGACGTCATCCTGAGCGGCCGCCAGGCCCGCGAAGGATCTGGCGTGTGACGACTCAACCGACGTCACCCATCTCTAAGCGCTATCCCGCTGCGGGTCAGTGAATATCACATTGTGCTCACCCAACCCTGTAGAATTCTGCCATGCGCATTACCAGCCGGCGCGGGGCTTTTATTTTCTTTCTCTCGTTCGGAGTGTGCCTGGCGGCCATTGTCGTCGCTGTGGGATTTGGCTGGATCATTCTCAACTGGCGCGAGGGTATTCGCGTCTTCCTCGGAATCATTTTCTTCGGCGCGATCGTGACTGGCCTAATCCTGAACACCACTTTTCTTGTGCGCGAAATTCGGCGAAACGAGCAGCACGACAGTTTTATCAATGCTGTCACCCATGAGCTGAAAACACCCATCGCATCCATCCGCCTTTATTTACAAACCTTGGAACGGCGGGACGTTGATGAGGGCCAACGCCGCGAGTTTTACCGCCTCATGCTCGACGATACCGACCGCTTGATGACTACGGTAGAGCAGGTCCTGAAAGCAGGGACCGTGGTCGTAAAGAAATCCCATCGGGCGCCCTTGGATTTCGGGGAGTTGGTTGGGGATTGCGTGGAAGTGGCACGCACGGGGAATCATCTTCAGCCCGAAGCGCTTCAGTTTGAGCAGACGCCAGGCGACGTGCAAGTGAATGGCGACTCAGAAGAGCTGCGCACTGCGGTTTCCAACATGCTTGATAATGCAATCAAGTATTCCGGGGAAAAAGTTGCCGTGTCGGTACGGGTCGAAACGCCCGATCAAAAGCACGTCAGGCTGAGCGTGCAGGATCAGGGAGTCGGCGTCCCCTCCACCGAACTGAAACGAATCTTCAAACGTTTCTATCGAGTGCCTCACCGTTCCATTGCGCATGTGAAAGGAACCGGCCTCGGATTATTTATTGTCCGAACGATCGCCAAGAAGCACGGTGGAAAAGCTTATGCCGAGAGCCAGGGAGACGGGCGCGGCACGACAGTTGTCATGCAACTGCCGCGGAGCTTGGTATGAGCCGCGTTTTGATTGTGGAAGATGAGGCCCACATTGCTAACGGCCTCAAATTTAATCTCGAAGCGGAAGGGCATGACGTGGAAGTGGTTGGCGACGGAGAGAGCGCGTTAGAACTGCTCTTGGGCAAACCGCTTACGATCCAAAAGAAAGATATAAAGCCACAAAACGCGAAAGCGCAGCGTACTTCCCCCGCTATGTTTGACGCAATGGTATTGGATGTCATGCTTCCCGGAAAAGACGGCTTCGCGGTGGCATCAGAGCTACGCGCAGCAAAGAACTATATTCCCGTGCTCATGCTGACCGCACGCGGACGTCCTGAAGATGTGCTCAAAGGCTTTGCGTCGGGAGCCGACGATTATCTGCCCAAGCCTTTCGAGTTGCCAATCCTGTTAGCACGATTGCAGGGCCTTCTCCGGCGCCGCAAATGGATGGCCTCAGTTCAGCATGCTTCGGGAACGAGTCCGAACGGCTTCGTCGAAATGGACGAACCTCAGAAAAATGGGCAGTATGAAGTTTTCTCGATTAACGGGCGCACGATTGATTTCGGAAAGCTCGAACTGCGCACGAATGGAACCACAATCCGTTTGACTCTCATGGAAGCCGAATTACTACGGCATCTCATCCACAAAAATGGCCGTATCGTTTCACGGAAGTCCATTCTCGACGAGGTTTGGGGATTACATGAAGACACCGACACCCGCGCCATTGATAACTTTATTGTCAGGCTTCGGCGTTATATTGAAGACGATCCGTCGAAGCCAGAGCACCTCCTGACCGTGCGAGGCGTCGGATATAGATTTCTCGCCGAGCCGCCGGAAAAGTCAGGCTGACTGGCGTGCGGAGCCGGGCCTCAACCCGGAAAGCCGCGAGAGCGCCGCTACCATCATGCTGGAAAGCAACTGCATGGTCGCGACATCGCGTTGATCGAAAGCGTTAGGGGCCGCGGACAACACTTCAAAAACCCCCAAAGTCTTGCGGAAATGCCGGAGTGGCGCCGCTAAGACAGACCGCACGCCAAGCGACCGGCAACTGGCAAGGTTTACGCGGGCATTGCGTTCCGCGTCATGGCAGAGCACAACTTCTCCGGTGCGAACGCACTCGGCTGAAATTCCGGAATTGGTTTCCAGTCGCACACCCAGGTCCGGCGCGGTGCGGCCGGTGCGGGCACGGCATACAATTTCATTTCCGTGGCGTAGCGCGATAGCCGCACCGGTTGCTCCAGTGAGCGATTGAGCGCGCTCCGCGATCACGTGGATCGCAGGTTCCAAATCCATTCTAGCGTTGTGGATTTCCGCTTCTAGAGCGTTTGCGCCCGAACTTGTATGCGCCTGAGCCACCCGTGACTGTGGGGACATAGACCGCGCATGATGGCGCGATGGCGCAAGTGTCGCGAACGAGGACGGCACACGGCTTTCGACGTGCGCCGGAACCGTACGTAACAAATCTCGCACCAGCCGGTCCAACTCGGCATCTTCGATTACGTGCGCAAGTCGCTCGCCTTGCAATGATCCTCCAAGCAAGCGCGACAGGCTGAGTACAGACTGGCTTCCGCAGCAAAAACATCGCGCGCTATTGTTCTCGCTTATCAGTTCGCACTCAACACAAAAAATCGCCGTTCTTAAAGAGACAAAATGAATACCCTGCCCAGTCAACCGATCAGCCATTTTTAAAATGAGATCCTTATGGTTAGTAGAAGAGATATGAAAATAAATGGAGAGCGCGACGATCAGAAAGTGTTAGCGCTGGTTCAGGCTGTGGATAACCGCTTCGAATAAATGAAGGCAGACGTTGGAGGATCCGCGAAAGATTCTAGCCCGCTTGCGCGATCGCTATTTCCGTGTTCTCTTCCACTGTTGTTGGGAATTGGACACTTTGCAGTGAAATCCGCTCTAAAGCGTCTGCGAGCACACCCGGGAATTCCGCAGTTAATAGATTGATATCGAGTTGCAGATTTCGTCCCGAATATAGCCGATAAACCGTCATCGAGCCGACCCTTGAGCTATTTGTAGTCACCAGTTCGAGATTAATCGTCCAGGCATTCACAGGCCGCTTCATGGAAGGGCTGCCTGGCTTCTTCCATCGGAAGCAAGCTTCCGGCTCCCGGTCATGTATTGATTGAAGCCCCGAGACCGACCGCAACTCGAATCCATCGAAATCGTTGGCGCTGAATGCAGCTGCAAGAATGCGGCAAAGCTGGCCGTAATCTCTCGCCACTCGAACTTCCTCAGTGGCGCGACGGATGGACATATTGTTAATAAAAATTTGTCGTTGCTCAATCGTCCTGTGGGCTACGCGCCGAAGTTCTCCAAACTCCAAATACCCGAGATGCTGGACTCCAATCCAAATACCGCAACCGAGGACGGCGAGCACCAAACCTAACGTGCTCCCTGTCGGCCATAACAGGAACAAACTGAGAAGAGCGAAGAGCGCCGACACGGCATAGAGAGTGATGACGACTTGCCGATGGCTCAGACCGAGTTGCAGAAGTTTATGATGAATGTGTTCGCGATCCGCGGTAAAAACCGGCCTCCCGCTAATGAAACGCCGCACCATGGAAAGAACGGTCTCGAGGATTGGCAGGCCAAAGGAAACCACCGGAATGGCGACAGCAATGATCGTCGGCGATTTCTGCGTTCCATAAAGAGCAAGCACGCTGAGCATGAAGCCGATGAATAGACTTCCGCAATCGCCCAGGAAAATTGTGGCTGGATTAAAGTTGAAGCGAAGAAAACCCAGAATGGCGCCGGCAAGTATAAGGCTCGTCAATGACACTGCGGACGAATGACTCAGCAGCGCTACCACAAACACTACTAGTGTTGAGAACAGCGCCGACCCAGCCGCGAGGCCATCCAACCCATCAATGAGATTGAAGGCGTTAGTGATCGCCAGAATCCACAAGATAGTAAGCGGAAACCCAATGAAATTTGAAAAATGATGGTGCCCAAACAGCACCGGAAGGTTCAGAATCCGTAAACCGCCCGCGTAAACCATTGTGCCGGCGATGGCCTGAACGGCGAACTTGACATACGGCCCCAGTGAGTAGATGTCGTCGTAAACGCCCAGTGAAAAGACTAAAAACCCCGGAATCAGAATTGTGAATAATAGCTTGGAAGAAATTTCAAAACTCCAGGTGTGTGCGAAATGACCAATGCCGATCGCGAATATAAGTGTCGCGAAAAACGAAAGGAAAATTGCGACGCCACCCAGTCTGGGCAGGGGTGAACTGTGCAGATGCCGCTCAAGAGCCGGGACGGAGACCCAACCCCGAGCGGTTGCGAAGTTGCGGACGACCCTGGTAAGGACAAATGAGAGCAACAGCGAGCCCGCAAAAGCCCCCAAGCAAAACAATGTCAACTCGCGTCCCCCTCCGACCCAAATTGGAATGAACCAAATTGGAACTTGGTACCTTCGCTTATCGTTACTTATCTATAAATTTTGATTGCGATGCACCGCCGTTCATGGTACAGCCACGATTGTTTTTTAGCTGTGGAAAACTTTTGGTTTTTAATAATTTCTAGGCCCCTAAGTGGTTGACTTTTCATCGAACGAACCAAATGGGTAATGGTCCAACCTGCCATCCAAGGCTGGCTTCATCGGAATCAGTAAAATTTCCATGGCCGATGCCCTGTGCTAGACTTTGATGACGAAGTCAGCGATCATTCAGAAGGGTTTTTCATGCGGATTCTGGAAAGGTGGGTTTACCTTCTTCTCATAATTCCCATGCTTTCCTTCAACGTTCTGGTCGCGCAGCAACCTCTCTCCACGAGCCAAAATTCTTCAAAAGTGGTTCAACAGCCCGGAAATTCAGCTTCATCAATGGGTACCGCCAATGTGAACTCACTGGATGCGGGGTCGGGAGTGCTTCTTGGACCGGGGGACCTCGTTGATATTGGCGTTTACAATGTTCCCGAACTCGCCACCAAAGCTAGGATCGGCAGCAACGGCGATATTTACCTGCCGCTCGTTGATTACATCCATATTGCGGGATTAACGCCGGAAGAAGCGCAGAACTTGATTCAGAAGAAACTCGCGGACGGCGGATTTGTTCGAAACCCGCATGTAAATGTTTTTGTGGATGAACACGCCATGAAGGGGGCCAGCCTTCTGGGAGAAGTTGCCAAGCCTGGCATTTATCCCATGCTGGGGCAACAACGGCTCTTCGATTTGATTTCAGCTGCCGGAGGGTTTACTTCGAGTGCGGGGCGAAGTATTAGCATCACTCATCGCGACCAACCCGATAAACCTGTAGTCGTGCCATGTGTCCCGAAACCTGTCCGACGATCCAGAAAGCAATATTCTGGTCTTTCCGGGAGACACCATAATCGTCAGGAAGGCGGACGTAGTATACGTCGTCGGGGATGTCGGGCGCCCCAGCGGGTTTCTCATGGACAATGGACGCCTGACCGTGCTTCAGGCGATCGCACTGGCCGGTGGGACTAACAAGACCGCGAAGCTCAGCGGGGTAAAGCTCATCCATCGCGGATCAGGTGGCATAACAGAGACCACAATCCAACTCAAGAAAATTCTCCAAGCCAAAGCCTCTGATCAACCCTTGCAGGCTGAAGACATTCTATTCGTGCCAAGCAGTGCTGCCAAAGTTGCCATGGGACAAACGCTCGGCGCCGCATTGCAAGCCGCAACTGCGGTCAGTATTGTAGCCGCCCATCCATAGTTATCTGATCAGTTATCTGGTCTCAAGCCGCAACTGGGGTTGGGATTTCTTGTTCTAATAAAGATTCTAAAATCCTGAGGTACGCCCGTGCGGTTTGTGGACGGGAAAAGTGTTGCAGAACATATTTTCGGCCATTGCGGCCGAGTTCGTAACGCAATTGTGCATCCTTCGCAAGCCGAACTACAGCTTCAGACAACTCCTCGGCACTTTCTGGACGAATGAATACTCCCGCATGGGCGTCTTCTATAATGTTTCTCGCCTGGCCCTCTACACCTAGCAGCACGGGGCGCCCGCAAGACATGAATTCCAGCATTTTCGTGGGTATGACTGTCTTGAAAACATCACTTTTCTTTAGAACCACAAGGCAAACGTCCGAAGCACAAATGTAATCGGGGATTCTTTCTCGAGGTTGCTCATCCACAAACCGAATATTGCTCAGTTTCCTGGATGTTGCAGCCGAAACGATATGTTCCTTATCCGAACCTTCTCCCACAAACAAAAATATAATTTCCGGCTGCCTCCGCTGAAGGGACGCGGCAGCGTCGAGTATTTTTTCCAACCCATGAGCCATGCCCATGGTTCCAATGTAAGAGACAACGAATTTACGTTCCAATCCCAGGACTTTTTTGAGATTGCGATCTGCCCGGGCGGGATCGAATAAAGCGGTTTCAACGCCATTTTGCACGACAGAAATCTTATCCGCGGCAATCTGCAAGTGTTCGATCAAAAAATCTTTGAAGGCCGGCGATACTACTACGATTCGATCAGATCTCTTGTAAAGGAAGTTTGCAATCCTAGCCAAAGCGCGATAAAGCTGTGAATTTCGATCTCCCATGCCAACCGCTACCAGTGACTCGGGCCACAAATCCCGCACCTCAAAAACAAACGGAACCCGCTTTAGGCGCGCGACCCACCATCCCGAAAGTCCCACCAACAATTGCGGTGAAGTGGCAATCACAACGTCGGGACGTTTTAGAAAGAGTCCGGTAATCGCCGCTGACACGCAGAAAGAAGTGTGATTCAGGATGCGTTCAAACGCCTTTCGATTCGGAAAAGGCAGCAACCATGTTCGAATAATCTTCACTCCATCCGCGCTTTCCCTTACCACCATGCGCCGGAGTTTCTTGCGGTAACTCTCAGGCACTCTTCCGGTGGGGTGATTGGGGAATCCAGTCAGAACTGTAACCTCGTGGCCGTCCTTTGCCCAATGGCGCGACAATTCCGCGACGCGGGCCGAAGGGGCTCCCATCTCTGGAGGGAAATATTGCGAGATGTAGAGAATCTTCACGAGATCCTAATAATAGAAAAGTTTGAACACACTCTTGTAACACAATGCCCGCGCCCTGTTCGACCAATGCCGCGCGTATGCTTGCCATCGGTCTGCGTAGTCCGCGAATAGCTTGTCACTGGTCAGACGGTACATTACTCCCAATTGCACGATGTGCAGTTGATGATAAAACAGGCTGGCAATCATCGGTAAGCGAGTTCCGGATTGCTCATAAAGAGACCAGAAACCAAGATCATACCGGTGAAGGTTGGCCCGTAAGGTCTCGGTTGCTTGCTCGAACAGCTTCCCTGCGGCCACGTCCTTCGTAGCGAGGAAATAATCCCGAACTCCCCACGAAGCCCATATGAAGCCGTTCAGTATATGGGTCGGTGGAGAAACAATATACTCCTCGAACCAAGTGTTCTGTAGTTCATCCACAAAAACGACGCCACCCTCAGTCACAGGTTTTTGAAAGCTGCCGAACGCTCGCTGCGCCGCGTCTAGGTATTTGAATTCGGCAGTCTCAGCATGGGCGCGCACAAGCAGCGAAATCCCTTGCCCCTGGGCCAGTCCCGAATACCAGGGAGCTCTCAGCGACGAGCGATATTCCCAGTCAAAATTGTGATTCCATACCCAGATGCCATGAGAAGTTTGTTCTAAATGAGAGCAGAGCCAATCGCTGGCTGCGAGAAATTTATGCCTGTGCTCGCGACTTTGATTCTCGGAATTTTGGTCTTGCTGTCGACGCTCACAAAACAAACTGTAGTTTCCGAGACCCCATTGCGCGATCGCGATCGGGTTATATTGCAGGCCAATCTTTCCTCGATAATCCAACATTGGAATTCCGGCGGCATCGAGGTTCGCGGTATAGCCGGCCTTCCGCGGGAATCCCATGTAGTATTCGCCCAACTCGCCGATAGGCGCTCGAGGATTCTCCTGCGGCTTGTCGTGCCAGAACGTGAGATGGCTGTCGCCCGACGTAAGATACGCCGAGGCAATTCGGTTGTAATAATGCAGCCGTTGAGAGATTGACATGCCTTTCCAATGTTAAAGACGTGCGCGTATTATCGAATGCACGATGGCCATAAAGTTCCTGTCTCGCTGAATTATTACTCGGTGACGATTCGCCAGATTGAAGTCTCACCATCTCCCGGCTGTACTGCAATCGTGCTGACAGCGAGGATATCCGTGGTATTTCTGCCGTCGGGCAAAACCGCATTTCCGTATTGAAAAAAGCGCATCGGCCAACGATCTTTCTTCCATTCCAGTTTGCGCGACCAGTGTTTGCGATCATGACTTCCGTAGACACAAGCGGCCCGATCGAGATTTACTGTACTGGGTTCCACTATGGTCGAAAAAAAGATCGTGTTCCCTGTCCGACATCCGTAGATTGAGGAACTGTTCAATTCGCCAAGCGTGGCGAGGCTGCCGTCGCGATTTAAGCGATAGATAAAGTTCTTTTCCAGCGGAGTATCCGAAGAAAAGTAAAGCCCCTCTTCTGATGGAACCGCCGCAACCGCACGCGCCTGTTGGTTTCCCGACAAAACTGTCTCAACATCTTTAAATTCGCACGAAGCCCGAAGGATTTGGCACTCCTTGCCATTGTCGCCGGTGAGAATCCATAAACAGTTTTGCCAGGGATCGTAAACAATGTTGTGCACATGTCGAATCGCTCCCGTCGGAAAGGTGTATGCGACCTGCCATGTGTCTCCACAATCCGTTGAAGCGTAGATGTGCACTTCAGCGCGTTCGGGATTATCGAAATATTCACCCCAGTAAAGATGACCCTTAGGAGTGGTGGCGATGTGCAAGGGGCGAGTGCCGCGAAAAATTTGATACGAGACACGAAATTCAAAATCGCCGCGCTTCAACGCAATGACAGCCCCGGGAACGGCAGCCACTAAATGTCCCGAAGGTAATTTCGAGAGCGCATGGAAGCCATCGCGAAAAAGACGCGAAGTAAGCTGAAATGACGCCGATGCATTGCGCCACAGAGGCGGGTTATAGCAAGCAATGCGTTCCCATTCGATGGGATTCGCATTCATCTTCGCTCGTAGCAGTTCGTAGCCTCGCGACGCGTATAGATAGTTGTTGTCCCATAACAACGCCCGCAAACGCGGGAATGTAGCAATACGCGAAAGTGTCCAGGGGATTTCTGCGACTGGCGACAAGCCAGGACCTTTATGACCAGCCATGATTATCCGTCGGTCGCGTCCCGCCTGTTGTCGTCCTTAGAAACGAGACACGGGCCAATCGCCAATGCGTCCATTCGCGTTCTCTTGAAGCAATCTATGGCTTCTTCGGGTTTGCAGACGATAGGTTCATTCTCATTGAAGCTGGTATTCAAAAGGACCGGGATGCCCGTCATGCGCGCAAAAGCGCTGATCAGATCGTAGTAAAGAGGGTTCTCGTCACGGCTGACCGTCTGGAGTCGTCCCGTATTGTCAACGTGATTTACCGCGCACAGCTCAGAGCGTTTTTCAGGGCGGATCTTATAAACGTGAAGCATAAATGGCGAAGGATGGTCATGCTCAAAATATTCGCTCTGCCGCTCGACCAGGATTGAGGGAGCGAATGGTCGAAACCACTCCCGGCGCTTGATGCGCGCATTCAGTACATCCTTCATGTTGGGAAGTCCGGGGTGTGCGAGGATCGAGCGATTGCCCAGTGCGCGCGGTCCCCATTCCATCCTCCCCTGAAACCAGCCGACAACATTTCCACTCTTGATTTGGCTGGCGACAGACTCGAGCAGCGGTTCGCGCTCCATTTTTCGATACTGCAATCCCGCCTGATTCAAGGCAGCTTCGATTTCCACATCGGAAAATTCCGGGCCAAGATACGAATGTTTCATCACATAAGCACGCGGACGCTTCAGCACCGAATGAAAGGTGTGGAGCGCCGCGCCAATAGCGAGGCCTTCGTCCCCTGCAGCGGGTTGAATCCATGTCTGCTTAAAAGGCGTGTTGGAAAACAGATTGCCATTGGCCACGCTATTCAGCGCACAGCCACCCGCCATCGCAAGATGGCCGACCGGAACTTTTTCATGCAATTGGTTGAGCGAGTGGAAACAGACTTCTTCGAAGCGCTGCTGCATGGCAAAGGCCAGGTCCATATCCCGCTGAGAGATTTCCGAATCGGCGGCGCGCGGTTTGCCGAAGAGTTTGACCATTTGTTCCGAGTAATGCCGCGCCAGGCTGACCGTACCGTCGTCGTGAATCTCCATCCCTTGATTGCTGCCCAGTGGCTGAAAATATTTCAGATCAAGTTGAAAGCCGTTTTGCGTCACGCGAACAATTTCGCTGATCGGCTTGCAGTAAGTGTCCTTGCCGTAAGGAGCAAGACCCATTACCTTGCCTTCGTCTCCATACTTGTTGTATCCGATGAAATCGCAAATCATGGTGTAGAACGTCCCCAGAGAGTGTGGCAGAAAAACGCGATCGAGAATTTCGATCTCATTTCCCTCACAGCGGGCCATCATGGTCGAGACGAAATCTCCCGAACCGTCATAACTGAAACCCGCAGCCTTCTCCCATGGAGAGCAGTAATAGGCACTTGCGATGTGTGCAATATGGTGCTCGAGATGATGTTCTTGAAAATGCAATTGTTTGGGATCGGTATGCAGCGCCTGGGCAATGAGTGAACGGACGTCGCGGCTACGTTGCTTGCGCTGTCGAAGTCGTATCAAATTCACGATTTTTGCGGGGTTCGCGGCCGTGTATTGAACTTTTTTTAACAGATTGGCGTCGCTATCCTGGCCCACCGCAACATGATCAATATCTTGAATACTGGCGCCCACAGCGCGCAGGCACGCTTCGATTGCGAGCGACGGGAACCCGCCAAAATGCTTGATACGATTTAGTCGTTCCTCAGCAATGGCGAACACGACCTCGCCATCCCGCACAATGGCGGCGGACGCGTCCGCGTGAAACATGTTTAAGCCGAGCATCAACATAGAACGATCAACATGGAACGATCAACATAGAACGATCAGTATGGACGGGGGGAGTTAATCGAAATAACAGAATCATAATTCTGAACGAAGCGAGCGGTCATCCGAACTTTGAGCCGCAGCCATGAACGCTTTCGTATCAACGGAAACCGCTTTGCCGCTTAATTGAGAAGAAACTGCCGCGAACGTGACGAGAGTGTTGGTAACGATCTCCTCGAATGAGATTGGGGATTCACTGCCCGCTAGCAATGCATGTACAAACGCCTTCCACTCCGCGCGATGCCCTTTATCCTGCCGGAACCGCGACCGGATGACTTGTTTCTTACCGTGTCGCACGAGATCCAATCGGCGAAAGTCCTCCAGTACCGCAGCTGACTTACCGCCGAAAACTTCGACTCGCTCTTTGGAGTAAGCGCGATCCCCGTTTGCGAAATAGCTGATAGTTCCCTGAGAGCCATTCGCAAATTGCAGTGAGATCACAACATTATCGTTTGAGTATTCGCCGCTATTCGGCAAAGAGCGCGTAAGCACTTCCACAGGTGCAGCACCTGCGAGGAAAGCAAGAAAATCAATGAAGTGGCAGACCTCACCGATTATCCTCCCCCCGCCTAATTTCTGATTGTTCACCCAGTGATCACGCGGGATGTATCCCGCATTCACCCTGTAGTGGATGGCCAAAGGTCCGCCGGCTCCATCCACAAACGCTTTCAAACGCACCGCCATCGGGGCAAAGCGCCGGTTGAAACCGACCATCAGTAAAGGTTTTGGACACAGTCGCAAATAGATTCGAACAATATCGGCCAGTTCTTCTTCAGTCAGGCATAACGGCTTTTCACAAAACACGTCCTTCCCCGCACGAATGGAAGGAACTATTTGCGAAGCATGCAGATTATGCCGGGTGGCGATAACTACTGTGTTGATATTCGTGTCATTAATAATTTGATCGTCATCGGTCGCGCAGTACCTGAAGCCAAATTTTTCGCCCGCGTGCCTGGAGTTGGATCCATTTGCGGCACACACTCCAACCAGATTTACCCCTTCGACCTTCAATGCCGGCAATAAAGTTCCGGTCGCAAAATTGCCCGCACCGAGCAATCCGACATTCACGGATTGTTCTTTCGCAGGTGTAACCGAGCTTTCTTGACGCACTAATTCAAGTTTCTGAATCCGTTCCGCCGTTTCATCGTAAGTGATCACAACCGCAAGGGATGGCGTGGCCAACTCACCCGATATGAGCCGATAGGCACTCTGTGCTTGATGAATAGAGAAGCGATGAGTAATCAACGATCGCAAATCCAGCTTCCCTTCTGCCAGCAACCGTAGGAACGCTTCCATATTGCGCGTCTCGGTCCAACGGACATAGCCGATTGGGTAATCGCGTCCCTCTTGCTCATAGGCGGAGTCATAGCGGCCAGGCCCATACGAACGCGAAATTCGGAAATCCAGCTCCTTCTCGTAATAGAGTTTGCGCTCAACGTTCATGCCGACGGTTCCGACGGCCACCACCACGCCGCGATCTCGCGCGATTTCCCCTGCGAGATTCACGGGATCACTGCTCGGCGTTTCGGCGGCGATCAAAACGGCATCCACTCCATTACCGTGAGTGTGTTCGGAGCAAAGGCGCACGAAATCGGAGGCGGACGCCGACGAGCCATCCGCGCCGAGCTGCATGGCAAGTTCAGTTCGCCCGGCCAGGATATCCATGCCGAACACGTTGCACCCCGCCGCTTTAAGCAATTGAACGGTTAGCTGCCCCAACAGTCCCAATCCAATTACAGCAACTGTATCGCCGAGCTTAACCTCAGCCGTCCTGATTCCGTGAAGCGCGACCGCACCGACGGTGGTGAAGGCAGCCTCTTCGAGAGGCGTCGTATCTGACGGAATCTTAGCCGCCAATAATCTGGGGACACAGGCGAATTCAGCGTGCACGGCATATCCCGCACCGGCGCATGCAACGCGGTCGCCTACATTGATGTCAGAGACATCCGGCGACACCGCGATCACAGTTCCGGCACTGCTATATCCGAGAGCGGATGGAATGTCGAGGCGGGATCGGACCGCGCTCATCGCGGAAACAATTCCGTCGCGGCGAACTTTGCCTATAACCTCGCGAACAAGATCGGGACGAGCCTTCGCCTTTTGAAACAGATTCTTGCTGGCGAACTCAGCGGACGCCCGCTCCGTTCCAGCAGAAACCAGAGAAACTGCTACGCGAACCAGAACGCATCCCGGAAGCAGCTTTGGTTCCGGAACCTCAGCGACTTCTATTTTTCCGGTTTTCGCACTCTGAAGGACTTGCTTCATGCCGTAGCCGCTTGAGGAAATTCGTTAAAAGAACCCGCTTGTTTTATTGCGCCATCAAGAAATGTCTGCATCCATAGCTCGAGAGTAAGAAACTGCCAAATCTGCATGGACCAATCTTGCGTTCCTTGACGCTGCTCTTCCACAAACTTGCGAATCGTCTCAGGGCGGAATAATCCACGCTGGCGAACTCGCGTTTCGGAAAGCAAATCATCCACCATTTCCTTCAAATCATTTGCCAGCCAATAGTCCGCGGGAGCGCCAAACCCCGCTTTGGGCTGTCGCAATACTTCTTCCGGCAGAATTCCATTCATTGCCTGCCGAAAAATGTATTTCGTCGTGTGACGCATATTTCCCTTGAGCTTGAGTGTCGGCGGTACATTCCACGCCACAAATTCGGCCAGCTCGCGATCAAGAAATGGAACCCGAACCTCAACCGAAGACGCCATGCTCATTTTGTCGTTGTAAGTCAGGTTAAGACTTGCCATAAATATTTTGCTGTCAACGTACAGCATCTGATTCAGGAAATCAGCGTCCCGTACGCTGTCGAAGGCAGCGCGGTGAGAGACAGACACATCGGACTCTGATAGCTCATCACAGAGGGCGGGCGTGTAAAGTTCGCGTTTCTGCTGTGCATCCAGATAAGTGCAGTTCATGATGAACCGTTCTACAGACGGCAAAGACCCGCTCCGAACCATTTTCCTGGCCATCCGAACTGCGCCCTTCATTTGGCTGCCCCGCAAAGACGGCAGACTGTTGACGCTCAACGCAATGATGCGCCGCAAAGCTGCGGGCGTATCACGATAAGCCTCACCCCAGTAATGGGCGGAATGTTTGCGATATCCAGCAAACAGCTCATCGCCCCCCACTCCCGAAAGTAGCACTGTGGCCTTCTCGCGAGCCTCGCGGCACACCAGGTAGGCTGTGATGATCGCTGGATCGGCTGTGGGTTCATCCATGTGCCACACAAGACGCGGCAACAATTCCGCGACGTCTGGCTCAACTACGATGCGATGATTTTGGACTCCTAATCGCGCCGCAGTTCTAGTCGCGACGTTCGGATCATCCAGCGCGTTTTCGCCCACCCGGTACTTATCAGGAAAGGTAATTGTGTACGTATCAACAGGACGGTTCGCACCTTCAGCCATCATGGCCACAATGCTCGAAGAATCCAGCCCAGCACTCAGAAATGCGCCCACCGGAACGTCGCTGATCATTTGCGATTTGACCGAGCGCCGAAATCGCTCCCGGATTTCATCCGCGAGATCACGCTCCGAACGAGGGTAGTGATGGCCGGCACGTGGGAACGTCAGATCCCAATATTGAGATATCTTCAGCTCGCCATCGCAAAATATCGCCGAGTGTCCCGCAGGCAACTTTTTAATGCCGTGAAACATTGTGTTTGGATCTGGAACCCACAAGAAAGTTAAATACTGGTGAAGCGCATCATGATCCATCTCGGCATCAATACCAGGAACTTGCATCAGCGCTTTGATTTCGGATGCGAAAGCGAGGCTTCGTCCCTGGTGGGCATAGTAGAACGGTTTGATTCCGAAATGATCCCGCGCAAGAAACATAGTTGGCACGCCTGAGCGTAGATCGCAAATTGCGAATGCGAACATCCCGTTCAAGCGCTTCACGCAATCGGGTCCCTCATCTTGATAAAGTCGAAGAACCACTTCCGTGTCGGTATTGGAGAAGAACTGATGTCCCTTACCTTCGAGATCCCTGCGCAAATCGGCAAAGTTATAAATCTCGCCGTTATATGTGATCCAAAGGCTGCGATCTTCATTGCACATCGGCATGTGACCGCTCGCAGAAAGATCGAGGATGGCGAGGCGGCGGCTCCCCAATCCAATATATGAGCCGTCTCCCAGGCGCTTATCCCAGATTCCGAAATCGTCGGGACCCCGATGCGCCTGAATCATCGTCATTCGATTCAGAGCTTCCCGGTCCCCGCAATTCATTAATCCGCTGATTCCACACATAGAATCCTTGCCCAGAGCAGGATTCAACATCTTATCCTGAATCCGCCCCCGAGAGCCTCAAAATGACGCGGTGACAGGCCCGGTGATTTTCAGTACAAGGAAAGTGCGAAGTTTTAGTGTAAAGTTGCAAAAGCGTGTGGCGGGTTCGTCTAGGGGTCTAGGACACGGCCCTCTCAAGGCCGGTACACGGGTTCAAATCCCGTACCCGCTACCAAACATGCCCGATCATCGGCTTTTGCGTGAGCCGAGCTTGTTTTCAGCCGGGCTATCCCCAGAGCACCTAATTTCCTTAGGGGCTTCACTTTTCCGCGAAAACTATTAAGATGCTTACGCTCCCCTAGGAGCCCCTGAGCGGGTCATGGAGAATCCGGCTTCCAAGAAGTCCGTCGGCCGTTATGAGATTAGGGAGATCCTTGGCCAGGGTGGTATGGGCCTGGTTTACCGCGCCTATGATCCCGTCGTGCGGCGTGAAGTTGCTCTTAAAACAATTCTCGATATTCCCGATCCCGCCTCGTTCAACTCTTCTATAAGGAATGTGATGTGCTCGCCTCCATGAGCCATCCGAATATCGTTGAGATTTTCGACATTGGAGAATTCGAGGACGAAGGCAAGAAAAAACCTTACTTCGTCATGCCGTTGCTGCCCGGAACGACGCTTGACAGCCTCATGCGCAAGTCCAGCCACCGGTTAACTGTCGAGCGCACCATCGAAATTATCTCTCAAAGCTGCCGCGGCCTTCAGGCAGCGCACGAACGAGGCCTGGTTCATCGCGACTTGAAGCCGAGCAACATCTTTGTGATGGAAGATGATTCGGTAAAGATTATTGATTTTGGCGTCGCTCACCTTGCCGACACGCACACGACCCGGGCACAAAAGGGGACGCTTCTTTATATGTCTCCTGAGCAGATTCAACTCAAGCCCCTGACGGCGGCATCCGACATTTTTTCGCTGAGCGTGGTGTGCTACGAAGCGCTTGCCGGCCGCCATCCCTTCCAGCGCGCGAGAGTGGATGAGGTTGTGGAATCTATTTTGCACGAAATACCGCCTCCCGCCTCAGAGTTGAACTCCATGGTCAGTCAGCCCGTCAGCCGTGTGCTGCACAAGGGAATGGCCAAGCAGTCATGGCATCGCTTCGCCAGCGCTCGCGATTTTGGCGACACCCTTAACAAGGCGATGCGGAATGAGCCCATCGAATTTTTTGATCCGGAGCGCACCCGGCCACGGCTTCAGCGTGCCACCAAGGCCTTGGAGGACGGAGACTTTCAATTCGCAGGCGAAATTCTGGGGGAATTGGAAGCCGAAGGCCACATGGATACGTCCATCGGCTCGCTCCGTCGCCAGTTGGATGGAGCTGTCCGCCGAAAGACAATCTCTCAATTACTGGATGCCGCCAAGGCTCGATTCGAGGATGATGAAGACCCGCTAGCGCTGCAAAAGTTGCAGGAAGTTCTTCAGATGGAGCCCGACAACTCTACCGCTCTGGCGCTGAAAAGCAAGATCGAAAACCGGCGCAGCGAACGTCAGGTTGACAACTGGTACCGGCTGGCGCGACAGCACATTGACAATCACGCCTACGCGCACGCGCGCGAGGCCTTGCAGAATGTGTTGCAACTGCTGCCCAAAGAATCTCGCGCTTTGCAATTACTGGGAGAAGTTGACCGCCAGGAACAGGAATACAACAAGCTTCGTCAGGAAAAAGAGCAGATTCACCGCGCCGCCATGGATGCATGGCAGAAGGGCGACGTGAGCAGCGCCTTGACGAAGATGGCAGTCGTTCTCGAACTGGACCGCCGCGCTCCCGACTCCATGAGCAGGGAGAGTGGCGCCACGTACCAGAGTTTCTACAACGAAGTGCGTTCCGAACATGATGCGATGAACACCGCGTATGCCGAGGTTCGACAGAATCTTGCGGAACATAATTTCAGCAAAGCAAAGACCGTCTGCGAAGCTTATCTCGCGAAATATTCGAGTAACGCGATTTTCCAGGCGCTGAAATACGACATTGAAGAACAGCAGCGGCAGGAGTTATCTGCTTTCATCGCCACGATCGATCGTCAAGTAGAAGCCGAGCCCGATCTCGAAAAACGGGTACACATTCTGCGCGAGGCGCTCGACCAGTATCCCGGCGAACATCACTTCGAAAGCGCGTTGCGACTGGTGCAGGATAAGCGCGACTTGGTGAATTCGATCGTCGCCCGTGCGCACCTCCATGAGGGTCAGGGAGCGTTCGGCGATGCGCTCAATGATTGGGAAATTCTGCGGACGATCTACAGTCAGTATCCTGGATTAAAGTTCGAGGTTGAGCGTCTCCAAAAAAGGCGCGAACAGCAGATCCGCGTCGAAGCCAAAACCCGCCTCATAGAACAGGTTGACGAATCTCTACACTCAAGCGATTACAGCCGCGCACTGGATCTGCTGCACGGCGGGGCGGGTGAGTTTCCTAACGACCCCGAACTCGAACAACTCGGGAAGCTCGCCCAAGATGGAGTGCAACGTAAGACCGAAGCCCATCGCTTGATTTCTGATGGGCAAACTCTCTGCGGGCAAGGCAATGCAGCCGATGGAATCAACTTATTGCGGCAGGCTTATCGGTTGGATGAGAACGACTCCATCGCCCGTGCGGTTTTGGCGAATGCCCTCGTCGAGCAGGCCCACGCGTTGGTTGAGACCGATTGGAAGGAAGCCGAGAAACTGTCAAAAGAAGCCCTGGACCTTAATCCTGGGCACCCGATGGCCAAGACGATACGCACCTTGATCCTAGACCAAAAGCGCGAAGCATTCGTAGATGAATCTGTTTCCCAAGCCCGCAAGTTGCAAGCCTCGGGCGACTTGGCAGGCGCGTCATCGCGCATCGCAGAAGGATTGGCGGCTTACCCTCGCGAACCAAGACTGATTCAGATTCAGGAGACACTGCAACGCGAAGTAGACACGCAGAGAAAGCAGGCGCGCCGACGGGATCTCGATGAGTTGAGACGGATGGAGAGCGAAGCAGAAGCAGCTCCCGATGATCCAACCAAGCATGCCATCGCTGAACGCGCTCAAGCCCTGGCGGAAAAATATTCAGGCGATGATGAAATTGTCTCCACTGCCAGCGGTCTGCTTCAGCGTTTGAATTTGCCGGGAGTTGCCATAAAACATCCCAGCCGCGTTTCGCCGGTTAGCGCAACGTTGACCTTTGACGGCTCGGCGACCATGGACGTTCCGCCGCCAGCGGCCCCTCCCGTGACTCCGGCACCCACTCCAGTTGCTGCTCCGCCCGCCAAGGAAACAATTGTTAAACCAAAACCCGCAACCAAAATCTCAATGCCCCGCATGCCCGCGTGGTTAGACATTGATAAAGATAAATTGAGGGGAATTAAAGATAAATTGCGGGGAATTAAACTTCCGCCGGCTCTGAACAATCAAAAGGTATGGCTTGGCGCCGCGGGCGCGTTCGTTCTGTTGTTAATTATTTTGCTATTCGCGCGAAGCCACAACCATCCAGCAAGTACCCCAGTTGAGGCAACGCAAGCTCCGGCAAATCCGGTCGAGGTACCCTCCACCCCGCAGCCGACGCCAGTTTCGGCGCCGCCGCCGGAGTCACCGGCCATTAAGCTATTCTCGGATACCGCCAGCGGAAAAGTGTTTTTTGACGATCAATCCGCGGCGGAACTCAGTGATGCGCAATGGACACTGGACAAAGTCACCGCCGGCGACCACACCGTTAAGTTTGAGGGCCCTCATAAAGAAAGGGCTTCGTTCACCTTCTCGACGAATCCCAACGCACCCCCTGCCATCAAAGGGCCTATCGCTGCCAAGGACATTCTCGCCGTGGTCGTCACCAGTCTCGGCGACCAACTACAAGTGCGCTCCAGCGACCGTGATACCAAGCTCACTATGGATGGGCAACAACCTCTGAGTGTCCCTGAAGATGGCGTCACTATTCCATCCGTGCAGGCTGGCACCCATCAGTTAACGCTGACTCGCGGCAACGAACAATACAAGGTAAACATTGACGTCACGCCACAACCCGCGTTGGTCGCGTTCCTTGAGTCGGGACAGAACGTCGGCACCCTGACGGTTGTCACCGGGCAAGACAAAGCCAAAATTACTCTAAACGGAAAGCCGCAATCGCAGATGACGCGTGGCGGCCAGCTGACGATTTCGAATCTTGATCCGAAAGAATATGTTGTTCAAGTTTCCAAGAGTGGATTCAACGATCCTCCGGAACAGAAGATACGAATTCGCAAGGGTGAGCAAGGCAAGCTGATCTTTAATCTCCAGCCCCTGCCCCACCTCGCCACGCTTTCCATTCAGGGCGCGCCCGCCGGAGCAGCGGTCTTCGTGGATCAAAATCAAGTGGGCACGGTTCAGCCGGATGGATCGCTGAACAATGCCGCCATCAACCCTGGCGATCACATCATCGAGTTGCGCAAAGACCGCTTCAAGCCGAGGCAGATAAAGAAGCACTTCGTCGCCGGATCAACCGTATCTCTTGTGGCTGCCGATGTGACGCTGGAAAGCGCGCCGGCGCAACTGAAAATTATTTACACGCCGCCCGATGCGGTTGTGACTTTGTCCAAGGGCGGCGAAGCCCCGGTAAAGGTGGTTAGCGGCAATCCGCTAAGCCTTCAAACCGGTTCTTATATGCTCGCCGCTCGAACCGCCGATGGACTTTCTCGCTCGACCACCCTCGATGTTGCCGCGGGTCAATCGAGAACAATAAATTTGTCTCTCGCTCCGAGCGGGATGACTAGATGGACCGATCCCGCAAGTTGGGCGCAGGAGAATGGCGCATTCGTTCACAAAGGCGGAGACTTCGTGCTCTACGACGTCGTTCCCACGTCGGGCACGTTCATGTTTTCAGCCATGTTGCTCAAGGGCCACCGCCTGCAATGGGTGCTGAACTACACCGATCCCAGCAACTATGTTCTGTTCCAGATGGACGACAAATATTTCTACCGCACTGTGATGCGCAATGGCGCAAAAGTAAGCGATGTAAAAATTCCGCACAAGGGCGAGAAGAAAAGTTACCGCACTCTGCAAATTCATGTCGAGCCGAATCAGATCACACACCAAGTCAAACAGGGAGAGGCCTGGATCACCCTGGATAAGTGGGCCGACGCGACAACCAACGTAAGCCGCGGCAAGTTCGGTTTTTATATTCCCGGCGGAGATCAAGTGGCGCTGTCGGGATTCGGGCATTATGGGGAGTTGAGTGTGAGGTGAGATTTCCTGCACCGGGAATGTAGAGCACTTCAGCGCTGGTTCCGACGACAAGAGACGAGCCCTGCCTCGGCGAATCAGGAAATGCAGGGTTCCCATCACCAGGACCGTGCAAAAAAACGCACTCGTTGAGGATCGCAAAGGGGGTCGGTGACTTCGCAAAGCATAGGTAAAATAGGCTTCGTCGCACTAGCCCTTACGACCTTCGTTGGCTTGTTCCCCATTTCTGCTCGTGTGGCAGACCCTCTCTTTACCCGTCCATTCCGTACCGGCTGGCAGTATAAATATCCTGTCCTGTTGGTGTGGTCTGACCACATTCAAATTCGCTGGTTTCGCGATATTTCTGAGGTATCGCCTCGCCCCAAAGGTGAAAGTTACACCTTCAACGTATCGCCGGAAAAACAAGGATGGGTTGAAAAGATGGTGCGAGGCACCCCGTCGCCAAATGGTAATGCTGCGTGGGTCATCCATGTGAAACAACTGGGACGTTCCAAACAGCAGATCCGCTTGGAATTGCTCGGGGATGGGATTACGGGCATAGTCTACGACGCGTACCCGGAGGAAGTTGTACCGCTTTGGTCGAGACTTGCCGGGCCACTTGGTTCGCTTGAAATCCTGGCCGTCCACCTCGTCATTTGGGGTGGTTTTTGGCTTTTACTCAGGTATGCGATTGCTGCCAAGAGGCGCGTACAACCAACGGTCGGCACAATCAGCCGTTGGGTTCGATTCAGTTCTGATCCGTCCGAAGGGTTTACAAAAACCCGGCCAACTTCGAATCCTTTTCTTTTCGCAACTTTTCCACTGACGGCGAATCCACTCAATAGAGGAGTTTCTCAATGAACGAAGATTTCGGAAAGCCCGCTACAAGTATGCTAACCACGATCAGAAAGCCTATTATCGTTGTCGCCATCACTCTTTTGGCCGTCGGGTTGGGATGGAAATGGGCTGCTGCCGCCACCTCTAATATTAGTGTTCCAGATCCAGTCGTGGATTCGACCCTTGCTACGCATTCCGGCCAGCAGACAGTGGTGGTCGCGGGCGGATGCTTTTGGGGCATACAGGCGGTTTTCCAACACGTCAAAGGCGTCAAGAAGGCTACTTCCGGATACTCCGGAGGATCAGAAGGCACGGCACATTACGAAACCGTGAGCACGGGCGAAACCGGACATGCCGAGTCTGTGAAAATCACTTTTGATCCGTCCGAGGTGACCTTTGGCAAGCTCCTTCAAGTCTTCTTTTCGGTTGCACATAATCCCACCGAACTGAACCGTCAGGGACCAGATGATGGTACGCAATATCGGTCTGTTATCTTTTATACGAACGACGAACAGAAGCACATTGCTGAGTCTTACATCGCGCAGCTTCAGGAACGCAAAGTGTTTTCCGAACCTATCGTCACGCAAGTAGTCCCGCTGAAAGCTTTTTATCCAGCCGAGTCCTACCATCAGGATTACGCGACGCTCCATCCTGATAATCCATACATCGCAATCAACGACGCGCCTAAAGTCGAACACCTTCGCGAACAGTTCCCTGCCTTATATAAAAAGTAAACACAGATAGCGAGTTGGACAAGGCGAGTATGCTCAGAGTCATCGCCCGAGCTTGCGACGATGCCGCACCTTAGCCCCCACGACGTAATGACGATGTTCATGGCGCTGGCCGTGCTGCTCGGCGGCGCCAAGCTGGCTGGCGAGTTGATGCAGAAACTCGGGCAGCCAGCCATCCTGGGTGAAATCTCAGTTGGAATTCTGCTTGGGCCAACAGTCCTGGGCCACTTCCGTCCCCACATTTACGCTGCCCTGTTTCCCGCCACTGGCGCGGCTCCTATCGCGATCGAGACGATTACCACGCTCGGCGTGGTTTTCTTTCTGCTCACGGCCGGCCTTGAAATTGATCTTCGCAGCATCTTCCGCCAGGGTAAGAGCGCATTATTCGTCAGCTTTTTCGGAGTGATTTTTCCGTTCGCCGCCGGCTTTCTCGCCGCCGGACTCTTTCCCAAATATTTGGGCGCCGGAGAAGGTTCCGACACGCTGATCTTCGCCTTGTTTGTAGGAACCGCACTCTCCATCTCCGCATTGCCGGTCATCGCCAGAATTTTGATGGATCTCAATCTACTGCGCAGCGAGATGGGAACCGTGATCATGTCGTCGGCCATGTTCGACGACCTCGTGGGATGGATCCTCTTCTCGATGGTCCTGGGAATGATGAATCCCGCGGCCCATTCCGGCGGCGGACTCAAACACACGATCGCGCTCGTAGTCTTGTTTGCCGGCTTAACCCTAACGGTGGGCCGATGGCTGATAGACAAGATGCTGCCGTTCATTCAAGCCCATACCACTTGGCCTGGCGGCGTTCTGGGATTCATCTTCACTCTGACTCTTGCCGGTGCGGCCTTCACCGAGTACGCCGGAATCCACGCCGTTTTCGGCGCATTCATTATTGGTATCGCCGTTGGGGAGTCAACCCACCTGCGTAAACGCACCTCCGCGCACATTCATGAAATTGTTACCAACGTCTTCGCCCCGTTTTTTTTCGCCAGCATTGGTTTGCGCACCAATTTTGTAACCAACTTCAATCTCGGACTCACACTGACCGTGATCGGCGTGGCCTGCGCCGGCAAAATATTCGGAGCAAAGTGGGGAGCGCGCCTGGGCGGCATGGATAGCCGTTCCTCCTGGGCCGTGGGATTGGCCATGAATGCGCGCGGTGCAATGGAAATGATTTTGGGAATCCTTGCTCTGCAAGCCGGCCTCATCCGCGAACAGATGTTCGTCGCCCTCGTAATTATGGCCCTCTTCACATCGCTGGTTTCCGCGCCTTCCATCCACGCCCTCGTGAGCCGGCGCCGAACCATCACGCTGAAAGATGTTGTCACCAGTAAATTGTTTATTCCGAAGCTTGAGTCTGATACGAGACACGGCGCACTCAAGCAAATGTGCGAACTTGCGGCAAATGAAGTCAGCAATTCCGGAGAGAGATTTCTACGAATCGTGCTGGAACGCGAAAAAGTCGTCGCCAGCGGCTGGGAGAATCATCTGGCCATTCCGCAGGCTCGCATCAACGGAGTCACTCGTCCGCTGGTAGTGGTCGGAAAGTCGGAATCCGGAATTGATTTTGATGCGAAGGATGGGAAGCCAGCACGGCTCGTGATCCTGATCATCACTGGAGACAACCAGTCGCAACATGACTTGCTTGCCGACGCCAGTTCCCTTTTCAGCAACAAAGAAGCAATCGAGCAGGCGCTCGAGGCGAATAGTTTCGTGGAATTGGTCGCCGCTCTGAATGCTCCGGTCAGTTAGTACAATCCAGGGCTTTAACCACGAAGGGCAAGAAGTTTCACGAAGGTTAAGGTCGGGAAATTTTCTTTGTGTACTTTCGTTTCACTTCGTGGTTAGCGCTTTCGGAGGCAACACTAAGCTTCCAAAGGCAACGCAGGAACCTCCAGACCAGGCAAGGACGCGACAGGGACTTTGAGATTGGGCATTGGCGTTCCCGCGAAAAGAAGGCGGCAGGGTTTTGCCATCCATCGGGCCCAGCGTCCGGACCATGTCACGCGGGCGCTGTCCGTCGCAATGCCCGTGTCCGCGTACATTTGCCGGTAAATTTTCGAAATCAAAACAAACGCCAGCCGTCCGCGACTTGATTTTATAAAGCTGGAACGCCTCCAGATTGGTCCAATGCTGTAAAAATTATCCCAAACACTTTGGGTGCGTGAGCGAATCTCCTCCGCCGACATCACTGGGTGATCCCAATATAGTTTCGGTCGAAGCGCCTGCGGGATAAGCCATCGCCGCGTTAGCGGTATGCCCGCAATCATCGGTGGGTGCTCCCCAAGCCCTTTTTCCCAACGAATAAAATCCACCGTCCCCGGATAGGGGCTGAGCGTCACGAATTGCGCAAAAGTCACGTTTGCGCTGATGGCTGCGGCAGCCGTCGCATCAAATGTCGCCGGAACATCGCTGGGCAGACCAAAGATAAATGATCCCAGCACGTGCACACCATGCGCGCGGAAAGTGCGCAGCCGCTCGATCAGCGCGTCGCCGGAAAGATTGAAGTCCTTATAAACGTCTTTCAACCCACTGGGCGTAACCGATTCAACCCCCACGAGGGCGCCTTTGATTCGCGCCGCCTTCATCGCATCGAGAAATTCCGTGTCTTCGGCGGCTTCCATCGTGATTTGCGTGAAGAACACCATGTCATCTGGAAGTTGCGCCAGGCGGGACATCAGTTCAAATCTTTCCGCCCGAATCGAATTCAATTCGCCCAGGCGCGTCTGATTCTTTTGCTCAGTTGCCAGCTTGATATCGGTTTGGGTGACCGGATAAAAATTGTCGTCGGCGAGCGCGATGAACCGGAATCCAAGGCGGCGCAACTGCACAATCTCTTCGATGACGACGTCAGAAGAACGCTGACGCGGTTTCTGCCCATCCGTGCGCCAAACCGAACAGAACGAACAGTGTTTAGGACAGCCGCGAACCGTCTGTACCGAAGCCCACATGTAGCGATTCCGTGGAACCAAATCCCACCGCGCTGGCATGAAGTCGGACGCTTCAATGCGCCCTCCTTCATAGATGGGCTTCAGTACACCGTCATGGCAATCGTTCAGTGCCTTTGACCAGATTACGTCGCCATCTCCCTTCACCACCGCGTGGGCACCGCCCAATTCGTGTGCTTCCTGCGGGTAGAGGGTTGCGTGAATGCCGCCGAAAATCACATACGCGCCCCGTTCGCGCGCCATTTTTCCGATTTCGTATCCGCGCAAAGCATTTGCGGTATGAATCCCGATGCCTACGGCATCGCCTTTTCTGATTTGTTCGGGATCAATCTGGTGAAGCGTCTCGTCCACCAGAATCGGGTCTCCAAAGATTTTCGGAGTAGCAGCTGCGAGCACGTATTGCCACCGGGGAGTGATTACTGCGGTTCCGAATGACACACTACTCGGATTCACCAGATGAACATTCAATGCGAGCCTTTCCTGTCGTTTACTGCGAGCAACGGATATTACTCCGGAAGCGGAACGCTCGCGCGATAAATCTATCTTTCAGCAAATGCGGGATTGAGTCTCTCCACGTTGCGTTCGTGGAAAAGAAAAGGGCGAGAGTCAATTCGTGTTGGAAGATGTAGTGCCAAGACTAGGCCGAACCGGGAAGGTTGTCAAATTTAATGACAAAACTGAAAAAGAAGCTGGCACTAAAAGTGCCACTACGAATACAATATCGAATGGATGCCAAAGGGCCGGTTACGAATTAATCGAAGCTCCGCCTGCTGAACGTGCGACTATTCAAGCTTTGTTCCTGAGCGTTTCCCGCCAGATGCGATCCAAATAGTTTTCCCACTACGGCAGACCGCGTGGTCACGCCCATCTTCACCATGACCAGGCGCACAAATGCCTTCACCGTATTCGGGCTGATTTTCAGGCGCTGCGCAATTTCTTTGCTGGTTAGTCCCTGCATCAGGAGTTCGACCGTCTCTTTTTCTCGCGGAGTAAAATCAAACATCTCGGTGGCTTGCGACAATGCGCTTCCGACCGAAGTATTGCGTTCGAGTAGCAATGCGGCCGTTTGCTGATACGATGCGCTTACACTCGGCTGCATGGCAAACGTACGGCAAACATACCGACGGTTCCCCGACTTGAATTGCTTCGAGAAAGTAAGCGAGTCGCCCACGCGCCCCTCGATCAGGTTCAGCTTAACCCGGTCGGCAAGGAACACATCCAGTTGCTTGATGTTCTCCGGCGCGGTCGGATACGCCAAAATCTTCACCGCTTCCGAATTAAACATCACCAGCTTAAGTTTGTTGTCGAGTAAGAGAAAGCCCTTTTCCGAAACTTCATCATGCATGCAGAAACACTCCAGTTGAACAATTTTTAATAAGCTGAAACTTTGGGGGCTTTGTACGGCTGATGTAATTTCACCAGTCGTAAGGTTCTACTGGGGGGTGGGCTTATTTAGTCTCCGATGCCTTTGGCTCTGTGTCAATATGAATGAATATAAATTTATGAGTCCTGCAATCTCCGACTGCAAAAATTTGCACTTCAAAAGTACTTCTTACGCTAATGGTTCCCTGAAGATCCTTCGAATGCCAGCGTGAAATCTATTGCGATCCGGCTCTCGAATCTCTCAGCTTTTCCATCCTTCACCAGCGGCTGAAACTTCCATTGCCTTACGGCCTGCTCTGCGGCTGCCATCAATTGCGATTCACCGCTTACCAGGCTTAATGCTTCCACTGACCCTGTTGCATCCACCACTACATCTATTAGCACGGTACCCTGAATGTGTTGCTGCCGCGCCGCATTCGGGTACTCAGGCTCAATCCGTTGCACGAGACGCGCCATTGCCGCCTGGGTAGATATGACATCAGGGCCAGCGTCCCCAGTCTTGTTCGGCAGCACGGAGGCTGCGGGATCCTTTGAGGACAATGTTTGCCGCCCGATATGTTTCGAAACCGTCTTGTGATTATCAAATAAAACAATAGCGCCATGAGGGTCAGGCGTAACGGCAACTTCCGTCGGCTTCGCGGGATGAACAGGCACCCGCTGAATCGTGACGGACGGCCCAGTCTCAGAACGTGCTGGGGTTATGGATGGCCACGCCGAAGGGTCCGGGCTCGAATGTGGACTAAGCGCAAGAGGCGCGCCGGCAGCACCACTCCCCTTGTGCTGCACAGGAGGCGGCGCTGGGTGCGACATCGGCTCGCGGATAAGCTGTATGAATTTTGCGTCCCCATTGCGCTGCCAACAACTTCGCACGGACATGCTGCCGGCAATCAAAATCAAGACAATCGCACTTTTCGCGAGGATTGAAATCCAATCCAGCAAAGCCAATCGGGAACGTTGCGCCGAGGTGAGGCTCCAAAAATGAGCAATCGGAAGTTTCCGAGACTTCCGTTTCGACCTTCGGAATGTATCGGTGTTCGAATTTCTGTGCTGTGAACCGGCCGAGTCTCGCGGCTGGGCGCCTGACGCGCTGTAATCCCCTTGATCGTAACTTTTTTGAATTAGCTCAACATTAGTCGCTATTCGTCGCGCCAATGCCTGAAGTGTCAACACATCTCGATCGCAGAAGGCATTTGCGCGCGGAGAAAAAATCTCAAGAATACCCAGTAACGGGCCGGTTTCCCCTTGTACCGGAACCACTAGAATCGAGCGCACTCCGCTGGCGCGATAAGCGACCGCATCCGCATTCTGATCCGGTCCAAGATCATCCACGCGTCGTGATTCCCCCGTTGAAAAGCAGGTGGCGGCAATGCCTGACTTTGCGTTGAGGCAGACGGCCACATTGGGAGCCGTCGCGCCCGTAGTCGCCCGGCAGGCCAACTCCCCCGAACGCGCCAAGCCAAGCACGGCGCCGGTCGCGTTAGTCGTGAGACGCGCTTGCAGCACGATTTCGTTCAGCACCAGATCCAGCGCAAGGTCGGACGCCGGCTTAGAGCTGACGGTTTCAGCTTGCGGAGCCTGCGCGGGAGTTGGCGTCGGACTGACTTCAGCTCGCAGATTTTTTTCGGGCAGATCTTTTTCAGGAAGATCTTTCTCAGGAACATCCTCTATGACAATTGTCTCGACATGAGGAATTGGATCAGGAACGGCCTGTGAGATAAGCACTCCGGCACGCGGAATTCGCGGTAACACGGCCAGGATTGGAGGTAGCACCTCCTCGGGATGCGCTTCCGCCGGAAGGACAGATTCCGCAAGATTCGGAGTCTCCACGCCCTCGTGTCCGACCGGGGTCGGCATGTGAATCCGGTGGCGGCGATCACTGGATCTGAACTTTACTGGAGCCATAGTAGTGCGGGGGAACTGACAAAGTGCAAGTTTATGGCCACAGTCCACCAGCCAAGCCCTCTATTTCAATGAGTTACAACGCCCTTAGAGCGCAGGGGCCCGTACCCCGTCAATGGGGACGCAAAAATCCTGCTCAAAAGTAATAACGGAGGGAAAAATATTCTACACCGGTTAGGAAGCAGATTATTAGACTTGGGTCGCGACGCCGGTCAGCGAATACGGCGATGGATAGCGGCTAGTTTGAAAAAAACTACCTCGACGCCATCCTCAAGGACTTCAGTCCCGAAGGATCTCGCGAGTAGTCCTAATTGCTGTCTTTCTGCGAACCGATCCATTGCCGGCGACGGAAGCGAACTCGACCCGGATGCGCCACAAATCCCCGTCGTTTAGCTTCCCTATTCGTCAATCATCGAATTAGGAAGCGCCAGCTGATCCTGAGCTGCGGAAAAATCGATAGACGACATATCGTCTTCGGGTCCCTGCTCTGGTTTCTCTTGTTTCCGTTGAACCCTCTTTTCGGCTTTCTCGCGCTGCTTTTCCTGACGTGAGCGCTCTTTCAGACGTTTGTTGAAACTTGAGCGACTTCTACCAGCCATAAAAACCTCCTGAGGGAACAATTTTGTCTTAGCTTGGCCTTTCCAATGAATACAGAAATCTATGCTCTACCAGCGCGGCTCGCGAGGCTGACGCGCATGACCCTGATAGTCGTCGCGACCGCCCCCACCACCGCCTGAACGTCCACCACCTCCGGAACGTCCGCCACCACCACCGGGGCGCCCGCCGCCTCCGCCCCGCGGAGGTCCGCCACCACTGCGTTCCGTCTTCGGCCGTGCTTCGTTAATATTCAGTGCGCGCCCGCCGAGTTCCTTACCATTCAGTGCGGCGATCGCCTTTTCGGCTTCAGAAGAATCCGCCATCTCTACGAAGGCAAACCCTCTGGAGCGGCCTGTTTCGCGGTCGGTTACAACGCTAACCTGATCTATCTTTCCATGAGGCTCAAAAAGTGTCCGCAGCTCTGCTTCGGTTGTGCTGTGGGGGATGTTGCCAACGAAAAGCTTCTTCATGTTATTCCTCTTTTTTTCTTACACTATCGTGCAGAGCTCTTGGATCCATTAATGATCCGGGTTATTTCGCAGGCGCAGCTTTGATCTTCCTATCGTTGATTTTCTTCTCCGCCGGCATGGAAATTTTCTTCCCTGCGGCTTCCAGCAATTCCCGCGTGCGTATCCGGCGTTGAATATTCTGTTTTCGTTCCCGATGAAAGCGCGATTTGTCTCCGTTAATTTGCGACATTCTTTCCTGTCTGGTTACACTTCGACCAACTTGCGCTAGCCCGATGAAGCGCGCAGCCTGTTTAATAAGACGAGTTCCCGGTCGCAGACCGCGATCACGGATAACGTCCTGGTAGCCGAGGCTCTATGGATTATACCCGCTTGTGCTCACATTGAGAAATCATGCGTGGACGGAACGAGGGGCTCGGACTTCGAGCCGCTATGGCGCCCGACAGGAAACAATGGAGCGGACGACCGAGCTATCGTATGATTCGCGGTGCAAACAAGTTGGCCCAGATTAATAAAATGACGCAAGAATCCTGTGGGGTGGTTTGCACCGACAATATTCTTCTCATCCTGCTGTCATTGCTTTTCCTCGTGCTGCACGTCGCGACCAGCGGACATTATGGATTCCATCGCGATGAACTTGCCACTCTCGACGATGCACGGCACCTGGAGTGGGGATTCGTTGCGTATCCGCCGATAACACCCCTCGTGGGCCGCGTCGGACTCTCCCTCTTCGGTATCTCGCTGATCGGAATTCGGCTTTTGTCCAACATCGCGCTGGCTGTCGCGATATTCTTCTCCGGCCTCATGGCGCGCGAACTCGGCGGTAATCGTCGCGCTCAGCTTCTCGCCGCACTCGCTGTTGCCGTGGTGCCAATCGTTGTAATTGAAACCAGCGTTCTTCAATATGTTTCGTTCGACTATCTCTGGGGCGTTCTGCTCACTTATTTCCTGATTCGGCTCATCAACTCAGAGAATCTTCGCTGGTGGATCGCCATCGGCGCGGTCATCGGTGTAGGAATGATGACGAAATACACCATGGCATTTTTCGCAGTTAGCCTGGTTGGCGCCCTCCTGCTCACACCCATTCGCCGTCACTTGCTGAGCCCATGGCCATGGATCGGCGTTGCAGTTTCGCTTCTGATCTTCCTGCCAAATTTTATCTGGCAATGGCAGCATGGCTTTATTTCGCTCGAATTTCTCCGCCACATTCATGCCCGCGATATTCGCTGGGGCCGCACGAAGGGCTTCTTGCCTGAACAGTTATGGGTCTGCACCAACGCGTTGCTTTTCCCTCTTCCCCTTATGGGACTGTGGTTCTACTTTCGTGAGCGAAAATATCGCCTTCTCGGCTGGATGTTCGTCATAACCTTCGCATTATTCCTTATCGCGAAAGCCCGCTCCTACTACCTTGGACCCATGTACCCAATGCTGATCGCCGCAGGCTGCATGGTCTGGGAGAATTGGGCTCGCGTAAAAACATCCGCCCCCGGCTTTCCAGCGGACGGAAGCCCCACGATCATCACAACTCAAACCAAATTCTCTCCAGCAATTCAGATCAGAACGTGGATGCTAGCTACGATCGCCATAATCACTTCATTCGTACTCTTGACTCCAATCGCTCCCATCAACTCCCGCATATGGAACATTACGAGCAAGGTCCAGGAAAACTTCGTCGAAGAAATAGGATGGCCGGACCTGGTCCAAACCGTCGCCAACATTTACGAATCCTTGCCACTCAATCAGCGCCCGCACATCGGAATCATCGTCGGAAATTATGGCGAGGACGGCGCCATCAACCTATACGGCCCGAAATACAATCTTCCGCCAGCCATCAGTGGAACCAACTCGGCGTGGTACAGAAGCTATCCTCAAAACCAGCCCCAAACTTTGATAGCGGTAGGGATCGACAGCAGGTACTTAGCGAAGCATTTCGAACATTGCGATCTGGTCGCTCACAACACCAATCCCTATGGCGTGATCAATGAAGAAAGCCGCGACCATCCAAACATTTATCTATGCCGCCACTTGCTTCAGCCCTGGCCCGAGTTTTGGAATGGCTTTCAGTGGTTCGGCTGAATGCGGCCAGAAGATTGCGGCCCTCTTATTATTCAGCTCAACAACTGGTAGGGATCAAGAGGCCTGTTTAGCGGGCGGCCAGACGCATCGCGAGCGTTAACGAAACCACGCTCGCCAAAAGCGCCAAGATGCCACAAGCGGCCGCATCCAAAGTTCGAGACAAGACGGACGGTAATACCGCGATGTGAACCTCGGCACCTTCTGAGCCCAGATGCGCCGTCGCCACCGCAATGATAAGCCATACAATCCCGACGCAGGAGGCTGCCAAGCCTGGCAGTGCGCGTTTCCACGGGAATGAAATAGGCGGTGGTGCGATCGCTTCTACTCGGACGGCCTCCATCACGGATGCAACGAAGCCCGAGGACGGCAGGATGTCATCGTCTTTCGAAACAAGGACACGATCAAGTTCATTGTTTGTCACGGGGCTTCCTCCAAGCTATGTGCACCGAGGACTTTAGTAAGTTTACTGCGAAGAACCTCGCGTCCTCGATAGAGTCTCGCTTTAACGGTTCCTTCCGGAAGTCCAAGGCTTCGCGCTGCAGATGGTATATCCATCTCGTGAAAATAAAAGAGGATCAACGCTTCACGATATTTGGGCGGAAGCGCAAGGACAGCATGACGCACCGCACAATTGCGATCCTTGTCCTCGAGTCCTCCATCCACAGCGCGCGAGTCCTTTATTTCTGCTATATCGTCGAGCGAGACCGTTGTCGTCGGAAAGTGTCTTAAGTTAGTTCGATACAGATTCGTTGCTAAAGCAAAAAGCCAAGTAGAAAAAACCCCTTCTCTCCGCCACTTTCCGAGCGACCGAAAGGCGCGCAAAAATGCTTCCTGCGCCATATCCTCGGCGCGTCCCCGGTCCCGGCAAAACCGATAAGCCAGGTTGACGAGTGGCCCCTGCCATCGGCGAACAATTCCTTCAAAAGCGGAGATGTCCCCAGAAAGCACCCTCCGGACGTCGGCTTGGTCTTCGTCCGAACTCATGCATTTCTCCACAGGTGGGACTAGCCGGAACGATTGACGGTTGCAATTTCTTCCGCCTCGCCAGACCTGCAAATAATGCAACCGCCGAGTGCACGGACCTGTCTCACCCTCTGCAGAGGATAATTCGCGAGGAGGGTGATTATGAATCCGGTCATGGTTATGCCAGTGTTCCTTTTCCTAAGCATCGGGAGCATTTCTCTGTTCTCGTTTATAGCAGTAGCGACCTGGGTAGACTCCCGGGGCCGCGAGAGGGAAGCCTACTATAAGAGTGAGACGCTCAAAAAGATTGCCGAATCGGAAGGTCCGACAGCCAAGTCAGCATTGGAGTTCCTTTACGAACAAGAGAGACTCCGCACGCGGCGCAAGCGCGAAGGTATCAAGCTTGGGGGCCTTGTCACGGTTGCAGTCGGCCTCGGCCTATTTCCATTGCTGCGGGCAGTGGTGCCCAACGAGCCAGATTACCTCGCCAGCCTTATTCCACTGTTTATAGGCTTTGCGCTACTTATCTATGGGTACGTTCTTGCGCCCAAAGAATAAGAGATTTGGATGTCGCATGACCAGCGGAGCAGAGAAGAGCCACGTCGTGGATGAGGGCCCAACCTCATCCACGATGCGCGGCATCACCCAGCTAGGAGGCATCCGGTGAATGTAAAACTCGGAAGCTGTTACCGCCTCGTGACCAAACGAGCAACAAAGCGTCTTGTCCCGTCGGAACTGCCGACAACGCGCGTTGCACATCCGCCGCAGTTTTTACTTCATGGCGGTTAACGCCTTCCACTACGTCTCCAGGCTGCAATCCTGCATTGTCCGCGGGACTGCCCGGCACGACGCGCTCAATGACCGCGCCCTGCACGTTGCTGGGAGCTTGCACTTCTTGACGGCTTTCGGGAGTCACATCCGCAAGGCCTAATCCCCAGCGGGCCTTGCCATGTTGGCTAGCGCTTCCGTTTTCGGCAACATCATGTTTTCCCATTTCTTCGAGCGTGACCGGAATCGTGACATCTTTGCCATCGCGAAGCACGACTAATTTAAGAGTGGTGCCGGGACGCTTCTGCCCAACCTCCACCTGCAATTCGCCGGCGTCACTGACTCTTCGCCCATCGATTTCAGAGATTACGTCCCCAACTTTCAAGCCGGCTTTTGCGCCCGGCGAATCGGGTTCGACTTGTGTGACAACAGCTCCGCGGTTATCCTTCACCTCGAAAAATTTGGAGTTGTCGGGGGTGATATCGCTGATTCCGATTCCGATGTAGCCATGCGTCACCTTGCCATATTTGATCAAGGTTTCAACGGTGGGTCTCACGATTTGGGTTGGAATTGCAAAGCCCATTCCTGAAAACGATCCTGAAGGTGAAACCAGGAATGTGTTGATTCCCACGACTTCACCGCGAGCGTCCACCAGTGGACCTCCCGAGTTGCCAGGATTGATCGCGGCGTCGGTTTGAATAAATTCACCCGGCTTGCGTGCGTCGTCCGAGTATGGATTCGGGCGATTCAAAGCGCTCACAATTCCACGCGTAACCGTGAACCGGAATCCAAATGGATTGCCGAAAGCCAGCACGGTTTCTCCGGGACGCAACTCTGTGGAATCTCCCCAAGGCACGCTCGGCAGATCGTTAGCATTGATTTTGATCACAGCCAAATCCGTCAAAGGATCGGTCCCAATTAACTTTGCCGGCAAAATTCTTCGGTCACCCATTGTGACTCGAATGTCCATTGAGCCATCCACAACATGGTTGTTGGTAACAATGTATCCATCGGGCGAGATAATGACGCCGGTGCCAATGCCATGCTCGATTCGTTGCTGTGGTTGTATTTGCATGTGCTGACCGAAAAAAGGTCCGAAGAATTGCTGGATGCCATCAGGTAGTTCTCCCTGGTCTGCCACATCTTGCTTTGATTTTGAAGTCACCGCGACATTTACGATCGCGGGCGTAACTCGAGCTGCCACCGTTTCCATGGCGCGGTCCAGAGCCAATAATGGACCGACGCTACTATCGTCTAACGCAGCAGCAGCTGGCGCGGGGGCTGCGGCTTTGACCATCGTTGGCTTTAAAGTTTCAAACCCCGCCAAAGACACGATCGCAGCAAGCGCCAGCACTGGAACTATGAACCGGCGCCTGAAGCTTTTCTTTTTCTTTTTGTTCTCTTTGACATTTGCGTTCTCTGGGGCAGTTGCGCGTGTGACGTTGGCTGGTGTGTTTTCGTTCAAGCTACTCATTTTCTGTTCTCCTTATCTAATAACTAATTATTTAGTTTCTAAAGTTTAATTTTTGCCCAATTTCGTTGCACATATCCCTCTCAAACTTTCTTTGCCGGAAGAGTGTTTTCGCTGGGGGTCGGCTTGAAAACTGTCAACTGCCAAATGTGAACGGTCCAAAATTCAGGGGACTGAGCGCCTCGCTGATATCGCGTTACAACTAGCACGGTTTGCGTAACTAGACCTTGTCGCTGGCCTGCTGTGTTCTTGTTTTGCAATGGAGGTCCGTAGCTTTCGTTCCCGTTGAACTTAGCTTCTAAGACGTTGTTACCGGCAATGTTCTGATTCGCGGTTTTTGCGGACGAGACACTACGCTTCGTCTTGAAGGAGGCCGTATGAACTACACCGCGGGGAAAAGAAGCATTGGCTGCCGTAATCCGCATCGAGTGTTCAGGAGCCCTCGCCGTAGAGTTGACGTTCGCCGCAGTCAAGCCAACTGGCGCCTCATTCTTGAAGGTTACAAGACTCGAGACGCGTGGCAGCATTACAAAGCCCAACACGAAAGACGCCGCCACCATCAATGACGCCGGCTTCCAGGTACGCGATGTGCTTTTGCGATTGCCATCTAGAATCTGTGCGATTCGCGCTGACGTTTGCCGCATACGGCTCACCGCAGCCTGAGCCAGAGAAAATCCTCTCCGCACGAAACTTCTCTCGGCAACCGAGAGAAGAGACTCAGCGTATCCTCGCGGATTCCCGGTGTGTGCCAGTACGATGTCGTCACACGCCATTTCTCTTTCTAACGAAATCCGTCTTTCGATCCACCAAACTGCCGGATGGAAAAACAGAATCGCCTGAATCACCCGTTGCAAAAGGTTGGTCCAGTCATCCCATCGCCTGACATGAGCCAACTCATGCAACAAGACCGGCCTGAGTTGCGACGCCGACAAATCATTCAATGCCCATGTTGGCAATATCACCAGGGGCTTGAAGAAGCCAATCGCGGTCGGAACGTTTAATTCATCTGAGATACAAAGATCAACGCCCCTCTCGCAACCCAACTCGCCCAGTGTCTGCTGGAGAATTGGATCCAGGCCCGCAAAATGTACACTTCGGCAATTCCCGCGCAGTCGGCGCAATTTCACGAGCCCGGTAATAACTCGAAGCAGTGCAACGGCGGCAAAAATAATCCACACCGAAAAAATAAACACGGCCCATGAACTCGAAACCGTTATAAGTGAACCGGACGGTCCGGTGTTCATTGAAGCAGAAACGGACTTCTCCCGTATACCCTCGACCAGAGGCAGCAACGAAATAGCGATCAGCGCACTATAAAGAGCTGCGAACCTGGCACCGGAACTGTGGCTTCCCCACACTCGCAATGCCGCCCAGGTAAAGAATGCAATTGGGATTCCCCCCGCAATGCAAACCAAAATTCCGGCCACCAATGTTTCCGAAATCCCCTGAAGCATGGGCGAGATCATGACCGCTCCCTATCGCGCAGGAGGTCGCGCAGGCGCTTCAATTCCTCCGCGTCAATATCTTTATCTTCCAAAATGTTTAAAACGAGGAGTTCATGAGAATCTTTGAAGAAGCGGCTCATCAAATGACGCACTTCGGATCGGGTCGCATCCTCTCGCTCTACTACGGGCATGTAAACATGTGCACGGCCGTCCTTGATGTGACCGACGTATCCCTTTTTCTCAAGGATACGAATCGTAGTGAGGACCGAGTTATAAGCAAGCGGACGCTTTTCCGGAAGCGAAGCGACAACTTCCTGTACCGTAGCCTTCCCTTTCTGCCACAGTACGTCCATCAGTCTTAACTCTGCTTCAGTAAGCGTCGCTGATTTTCTTGGAGGCACCCTACATCTCCCGCGTTCAGTTAGTTAGACGCACAAAGTTGTCAAAAGTAACTAATTAATTAGTAATAAAAGAAAGGTCTCTATAACGTACTGATTATAATGAAGTTAATTTCAACTGGATGGCTGCAACAAATGATCGTTGCCTCGAACCCGCTCCAAAAACGCATGCTGGCGTACGAGGCGCTCGTGCATGTTTGAAACTTCCTTCAGCGATAGTCTGAGGCTCGGGAATGCGATCTTAATCCACAGCAAACACAAGGCCAGGATTGACAACAACCTCAACTGAACGGCTGCCGTTACCAACTCCCGGGCTTGCGACGACCGCGCAGCCCCGGCTGCGGAATCAAGATTCTTCCCCAACCTGATCAGCAAAGCTGCATTCCGGCTGGCGCACGTTACATATTCAATAGCGGCCGTCATGCGCAATCGCTGGATATATTTGAAACTTGATGGCAGCAGACTTTCCCTGAGAAAGTTCTCTTCCTCGGGATCAGTCAGGTTGTTAAACGCCAATACATCGAGTGGTTCGATTAGCGCCTTGGACTTGGCTCCCCCAAGTCCGCCGCTGGAGCCCATGGCAACGCGATAGAGTGCGAGCCCCAGCAAAGCGGCCAGCAGAGTGACCGCAACGATCACTATTAAATTCATCTGTGTAACAATTGCAGCAAGGCTCTGTTCCATGAGTGCACATCCCATTGCGCCGGCGGCTCGCCGGGCGGACCCGCCGCCTCGGGCAGAAAGTAGAACGCCCTCACCCAACAGAGCACCGCGAGGGCATAGGCGACGTTGGACAGTAGAGAAAGGCTTGGCTGGCTCGACATGCCCAACTCGTACCTGACGGTGTACGCGATCAGATTCACGCCGCTGAACAATCCAAATCCCAAAGCAATCCACAAGCTCTGCCACTTCCATTCCAATGCCAGAAGTGCGGAGGCCGTCGCCAGAAACAAGAGCAATCCCGCCTGCACAATTTCAATGCTGCGTTCCATGGCGAACATTTGACCTAAATATTTGTATGAATCCGCTCCTGTGCTATAGGCTGCCACGAGGATTGCGGAAAATAGAAAGAAAACGCTGGCCCATCGCAGGATCGAAGGCCCAATTTGACGGATTCCCTCATAGGGACGAAACACATCCGAAGACAATTCGCACACCACCCCGATTTGAAGGATTGCTTCAACAGCCTGAAAACCGGCGTAGGCGTGAAAATAATTAGTCTTGAGATGCAGCTGGTAGCAATAGAAGAGGACTGCGAACCGGACTACTTGCTCCAGGATGTAAGCGAAGAATAGCGGATAGTCGTGGTAATTCTTACGCTGCCACATCCGATAGCCGATGGCTGCTTGTAGCGAAGCACAAAACAGCCAAAGCGCATTTACCGCAAAATTCGGCATTAGAACCCACTAATCTTGAGAAGGTAGCACGATATGGCCCATTTCGGGCCATATTAATTTATCGTCCATTCCCATTTTGGCAGGTTTCATGACGAGGTTTGATCCGCCCTCGCAGGCCCCTCATCTGCGTTCGAATATCCTATTGTTTTCTTGGAGTTGAAGGAAGGCGGTGGACGCTGCTCAGAAGTACCATCCGGATTACTTCCCACGCTCCGAGCCTCCAAAAGAGCCACTGATCGCTTTTCGTCTATCAGATATCGGCGGCCGTCGTGACTTGAAGTCGCGCCATTCCTGATCAGTTCGATCGCTTGCGCAGGTGTCAGCGAAGGGTCGAGCGCAAAAAGTTCTGCCGCAAGGTTAACCACGTTCGGCGACGCCAGTGCTCAACAGTTTGGGTCTCGCTGTCCGCCCGGAACGAAACTTTCGACATAACCGGCTAGAGAGCGCCCGCTTGGTTGCGATCATAAAAAACAATTGTCCAAAGGTCGTCGCTGGCCGCCGCTGACGGGCTGCTGTTAGGCGTCGCGACCCAAGCCGAAGCCCCGTGGTGTTCGACCATCCAATTTAAGATGTCCCTGACGCGCTCACCTCTAAGATCGGCTGGGCCTACCGCCCTGTCAGCCCGGTTCGGATGTAGGACACCCGCGAATCCCTTCTTGCCGGCATCGAGCTGTCTCTCCAATGTCATCCATAATTTTGCGCTCAAATGTTCAACCGTGTCCCGCTGCGCATTAAATTCCGGAATGGAAAGGTCCAAGAACTGGCAACCCTCCGGCAACGGAAATCGTTCGATTACTACCACGCCATGTTGCACCGAAACCTGTATCCCAGGGTGTCCCGCCGTAATGAGGGACAACGCGTCGCCCAGAGAGCCCTCATGAATCTCAGCCGAGACCTTCGTCTGCCTCATCGAATCATCAGCGCACGCAATCCCGAAAGGAACCCTTACGTTGTCTGCTATAGCGAGAAGCGCATCCAGCATGCTCGCTTGCGTAAATGTCATGTGCCCCGTTTTTGCTTGGAGCGGATCTGTGTCACGATCAAGGCTAGCCGGAAAGGCCCATGAATTAACCATCAGAGCTAGTCCAACTAGAATGGATACGGGATTGGCTATTCTCATTTGTTTAATTGCTACCGGATCACTTCCTGCTCCTAGCCTGCAACAGAGCCACCGACCGCTTTTCATCTATCAGGTGCCGGCGGCCATCCTCGCTGGTAGTCGCTCCGTTTTCAATCAGTTCGATCACTTGAGCAGGCGTGAGCGCAGGATCGAGCGCAAAAAGCTTTGCCGCGAGGTTAACCACGTTCGGAGAAGCCATGGAAGTGCCCGATAGTTTCAGCCTCGCTCCACCCGGGACAAAACTTTCAACGTTGTAGCCATCCGCGTCAACAACCACGGTGTCCCCGTAGCTGGTAAAAGAAGTTTCATCTCCCGCCTGGTTCACCGCCCCAACCGCGATCAGGTTTGGCAAGTGCAGGGATGCCGGGACATCTTCCGTGAAGCCAGCATTGCTGTCGCTATTTCCCGCGGCGGTAATAAATAAAGTGTCCGGCGCGTTCTGGATCGCGGTCTTAATAGCATCCCGCCAGATGGCGTAAAGTTCAGCCGCACGCTTTTTGCGCTCAACAGGATCGGCGCCGCCGCCGGTCTTCGAAATCCACGTTTCGAATTCTTGCGGTTCATCGCCCCAGCTCATGTTGACGACGCGCACTTTGCGCGTACGAAAGTAATCGGACATCTGCTGGAAATCCGCGCCAAGATGGCGAGCCCATTCGTCGGTGGGAGGAAAAGGAAGGTCCGGCAATTGGTCGTTGAAGCGGGCAACCACCAGCCGCGCTGCGGGATTACCGCGGACCGCGATTCCCGCACAATGGGTTCCGTGGGCAAAGAATCCGAAAACTTTATCGAACTCGAAGATTTGATGCATCTGCTCCGGTGAAAAAGTGCTGACCTTCTTCTGCACCGCATCCGCGTCTGGGGAATCAATCCCGTTCTCGATGTCCAGTAATCCCTGAATCAGGCTGCGCCATTCGGGATACTCCTTTTGCTGATCGGTGGTAAGCGGATACAGCCACGATGCAGATGGCCCACCCCGATCATCAAAGGCAAGGCCGTGCGTGCCACTTGTTGTCGGTTTTGGGTCGGTGAAGAGTTGACCGGGAAAAAGTGAAACATCAATGCCAGAGTCCCAGATTGCGACCAGCACCGGCGCCAGCTTCTGATCCTTGTTGAGAGTGACCTCCCGCGCTGCCCAGATGTCAGGTTTAACCACGTTGTGGGCTGCGATGTATTGCTTGAGAACTTCGCCGCGCTGTGTGTCCAGCGGGATAGCGGATTTGAGATCATTCCGCACAGAAACCAGTTCCCACGCTTCCAGGTTGTCGAGCGCACCGGATTTCTTGACTGCCGGATCAAGTTCGGTCTCGACCTCACCGACCGCAACCGATTTCGTATAAATCCGGCTACTCCTGTATGAACTCTTAACGGAGTCCTGGACCACATCCCACGGCAGCGAATCAATAGCGTCTCGATAATGCTCTGTGAATGCGTGATCAAACTCCAGACCGCTTGTCGTTTTGGTGTCAATTGCAGCTTGCAGTGCCGCGCGAGTAAAAAGCCCCGTGGTCAATTTTGCTGAGGGCTTCTCTTCCAGGGCACGCAACGCTTCCACAGTACCCAATGCGTCTTTATATTCGCCGGCGAGTTCCTGCAAATCCAGCTTGGCTCCAAGAAGCGTGCGCATCGTTGATTTATCGTCAATCTCATAATCGCGAAAGATCGAATCCAGGTCGGCACGGGCTTTCAGCGCAAACGCATTGAAGGTTGCGTCGTCAGCCTGCACTAACTGGGACGCTGACCCGGTTACGGGATAGCTGAAGCGAGGCAGATCAGCCTGGCTCGTGACCTTTTTCTTTGCGCCGGCCTGCCCGAACGCGACGGGCGCGATCAGCAAAAACGACCATACAACAAGACTATTGACTGTACGGCGATGCTTCAGCATGAAATACCTCCGGCTTGAGATAAACCGCAAAAGTGACGTTTCGTTTGATAGCATCCTGCGCGGCACGGCAAACAGGTAATCTATGTTGTAACCGACCCCGGGTGCAACCCCGATCTTTCTTCCCACTCATTCGTCCGCCGTGAAGCAATGGCAAGAAGGATGACCAACCCGACGAAGAACAAGGCATTCCCGACTCGATCAATTACTCCAGCTTCACCGGCTGCCGGGCTTTGAATAAAGGCATGCCATGCGTATGCCAAAGCTGCTCCGCCAGCCAGTCCGAGCCGATGGCGGATGGTCCAAGCGACCCGACGCGACCAACGAAAGATCAGACCAACCACCGCAAGGTCAAGAATAAGATACAGCCCAACTGCAAACCAGCCCCACCTGCCTGGGATCAATAAAAAGATGGATGCCGACGTTAAGGCAATGCAGCCAACCAACCACGGAACCGGCACGTAGCCGGATTCCGCCGACTCCCTTCTTTTCGGCAACAGGAAAGCTATGACAATCGCAAGAACACAAATGATTGCAGCAGATAAAAACTGGACCTTTGACGCTACAAAGTGATTGCGGTCGTGTTCGATGGCATACCGTGTGGACGCGATGGCCGCCAGAACAAACAGAATGCTGACCACCACGAGACCAACGCGACCCAACCACGGTCTGGTTGCGCGCTCCGGCACAAGTGATTCCGCCAGTCCTACCGAAGTCGAGATACTCCAAACCGTGTGCAATGTAAGCACGAATATCGTCCACCACACTCCAATACCAAGAGCGGAAATATACGCGGGCTCGAGGAGATGAAGATTCAGGCCCAAGTAATTTGGATTAAACAGAGTCTGAGTCGTGAACGCCTCTTCCAGAACCGCATAAGAAAAAGCGAGAACGAAAATGCTCGGCCAGCCACGTCCGCTGCGCCGCACGAATTCGCGGATCAGTAATGCACCCCCTCCATACAACGGAGCCAGAATCACAAGCACTCCCAGCAGGTTGATTGGCAGATCGCCGAGCAGGAATTCGGCAACCAGCGGAGCCAGGAAGAATAGCCCGACAGCCGGACCCAAGCGCCGGAGCACTGGTAATGGCGGCGTTTCAGGAGTTCCGTAGGTGTTCACTGGTTAAACTCCATTTCTTTCTATATCCACCCATTTCCTCATGCGCCTCAATACCGATTCTGGGGCTTCCACCTGAAGTTCCACTATATCCCCGTCGTAGCGGCGGGAATAGATCCTGGCTTTCGACTCCAGCAGCGCCAATGTCTTCCCCTCGTTCTGCGGAATCCGGAGAGTCACGCGACTCAGCGCGTCGTCTGTGAGCATGGCGTCAATCCTTTGCAGAAGCGCGTCCAGGCCGGTCCCCTTCGCGGCGGAAATATATATCGCAGTCTCGTCGTTATGCAAAGATGCTCTCTCTGCTGCCGGCAGAAGGTCCATTTTGTTCATCAACCGCAGCCGTGGCTTCCCTTCGGCATCAAGCTCTTTAAGCACTTTCTCCACTTGCGCATCCTGCTCGACCGAAAGTGGGTTGCTGGCATCGGAGACGTGCAAAATCAGATCCGCGCGCTGAAGTTCTTCCAGAGTCGCACGAAATGCAGATACGAGTGTATGCGGCAGGTTGCGAATAAATCCTACCGTGTCTGAAAGCAACATTTCGCGGCGCGACGGCAATGCAGATCGCACGGATGGTCGGATCCAGTGTGGCGAACATCCTCGGCGACGCTACGACCGCAGCCTGAGTCAGGGCATTGAATAAGGTGGATTTCCCCGCATTTGTGTATCCCACCAGCGCGACCATGGGAACCGCCGTAGATGCCCGGCGTTGCCGCTGCTGTGCGCGCACCTTCCGCACACTCTCCAACTGCTGCTTCACGTGACGAACCCGGCGGAAGATTTTTCTGCGGTCGGTTTCGAGCTGAGTTTCTCCTGGGCCTCGCGTCCCAATTCCGCCCCCAAGTTGGGACATCTCGACTGCCGTGACCGGTTAGACCGCGGCAGCATGTAATCCAATTGCGCAAGCTCGACTTGCAACTGCCCTTCACGAGTGCGGGCATGCTTGGCGAAAATGTCCAGAATGAGTTGGGTTCGATCAATGACCCGGATGCCAACAACCTTTTCGATGTTGCGCTGCTGAGAAGCGGTCAGATCATGATCAAACAGAAGAAGGTTTGCGGAGACAGACGCAGCAGCGCCGGCAATCTCCTCGAGCTTCCCTTTGCCTATCAGGGTCGCGGCATCGGGACGATCCCGGCGTTGCAGAAATTCGCCCGCAATCTCAGCGCCGGCACTGGCCGCCAGGGACCGCAATTCATTCAACGATTCTTCAGCGGTAAACTCAGGGATTGGCGGAGCCTTGGAAGACGCCGAATTTGCGGATGACTCCTTACCCTTCCGTCCGCTCATCATTCGCCCGTCAATTGGCGATGATTTTCCCTGGGCGGTACGCTTGCGATAGTCCAGGCCGACAAGAAACGCACGTTCCCCTCGACTCGCATTTGTTGACTGCCCTGTTTGGGACGTCTTGCGTGACCGATTGGATTGTGGCCCGGGCAAGTGGAGAACGCCTACGCTTCGTTCGCCGGGGCAGGGGTCGATGTTCCAGAGGGCGATCCCGACCCTAATTCGCTTCCCGCCGACAGCGCTTTATCACCGTGAGTGTGAGATGTACGGCCCATCGCCACCGTGGAAATGGCATGCTTGAAGATAAGCTGCTCCTGATTGTTTGTATCCAGCACCACGGAGTATTTATCGAATGATCGAATGCGTCCTGTGAGCTTGACGCCGCTCAAAAGATAAATCGTAATGTTCGATCTTTCCTTGCGAGCCGTATTAAGGAATGAATCTTGTATGTTCTGCGCCGGCTTATTCTCCATCGCCGATCTCCCTTGGCTTCTAATCAAGAAGCTTCTGTGATGCAAATTCTCAAATTCCCATGCTCGGCCCGGTTATCTCAGATGCAATTTGCATAGTCCGTGGTGCGCAAGAAGGCCGCAGAATAATAGATGCGCCAAGTCAACATTCGTACAATACGGGCTGCCCGGTTATTTTTCAACTGCACTGTTGACCCGGTTGCGTAGAAAGCATAAATTGCCAGTTCTGATCGGAGGACTCATGGCAATTCCCGGTCTTTCAGCAGTTGCTTTCACGTCCCTGGTATCTCTGCCAAGGGACTTCACCACCAACCTCCTGATGTTATTCCGTTGGGTTCACCTCATTGCCGCAATCACATGGGTGGGATTGCTCTATTTCTTCAACCTGGTGAATGTGCCGTTCATGAAAGAGATTGACTCAAATACGAAGGCAAGGGTCATTCCCGCACTCATGCCCCGCGCTATGTGGTGGTTCCGATGGTCTTCCGTGGTCACCGTTGTTGCGGGCATCGCATATTGGGGAAACATCGTGGGAGCCGATGCCCGTAATGCCGGAGTGCATGCCGGCGTTGCGATGTCTAGCTTTTTCATCATCTGGACGATAACCTGGGCAGTTCTATATGCCCTGCTGATTCCTGGAAAGGGCCTATTGAACAAGGGTCCGGTCTTGGCTCTTTTGGTTAGCGTGATCGTGATCGCTGCTGCATGGCTGTTCCTGAGCCTCAACGATCATGGCTGGGAGAGCAATCGCCTGCTCGCAATAGGAATTGGCGGAGGCTTGGGCTGGGTGATGATGCTGAACGTCTGGGGCGTAATCTGGCGAATTCAGAAGCGGCTCATTCAATGGACAGCGGCAAATGCCGCCAACGGAACGGCAATACCCGAGAAAGCGACGCGCATGGCCCGAATGGCATTCCTGACCTCACGAATCAGCGCATTCCTGACAATCCCCCTCTTGTTTTTGATGGGAGCGGCAAGCCACTACCCAATGTTCGGAGATAGAAAGTTCGGACGATGATTGCGAAAGCAGTTCTGGACGAGCAAAAAAATAAGGGAGGCTCGACGGAGCCTCCCTTTTCATTGCTTGCTACGACTACTAGAACGTTATCTTAGCGACAAGCCCGATGGTGCGCGCATTGCTGCCGAACACCGACTTCGGGATTGTTGAAGTTAACGTTACCGGGCGTCAGATAGTTAAGATATCCGCCGCTCGTAGTATTGAAACCAGTGACATCATTTACGCCCAATCCCAAGCCAGGATTGGTGCCCGGAATAAACTGTGGATGGTTAAGGATGTTCGCAAACTGCGCGCCCAGGCGGAATTTGAACCGTTCGGTGAGGTTCAAATCTTTGTAGACGGCAAGGTCAATATCATCGGTCGGTTCTGTAGCCAGGGTATTTCGTCCAGCTGTTAGCTAAAGCACCCGCTCCGGCTTTGATGTATTGCGCCGACGGATTGTTTGCCAGGTAGGCGTGTGCGAAGCGAAGCAGCGCTTGGCCGAGGCTGGTTCTGTTAGTGCTAAAAGGTGGTGATTCCGCTTCCCGTGCCTGAAACGCCAGCCGGATTGAACACAGCGCGATCACCCGCACTGTCACCGTTCAGGTTTGCATCGGTACGCCGATTGCACATCAGCCCATTCTGGTGATTCGTAGGTGTAAATCGGGCTGAATCCCCAGTTTCCTACCACATTCTTCATCAGCCAGTTTCCACTCTTGAAGTACGGCAGATCATACACAGCCGCGATGGTAAAGCGATGCGTACGAGATAGCGGGGAAACAGATCTTTCCGCAGCGAAGTTCCCGAAGTCTTGTGGACGTCGCGGAGTCAAGCTGGTGGAAAAGAAGTCCGCAGTATCGTTGTCAATGGTACGGCTGTAAGTGTAAGCGGCTTGGAATGCCAAGCCCCCACTGAAGCGTTTCCTCAGCTGCGTTTCCAAGCCGTTGTAGTTTGAGCTGCCCAGCGGCAAGTCGCCCACGATACTGCTCTCGAAAGTGCAGGAGTTGTTGAAATTGGGATCGTCGCACGGCAGGTTGCGGTACGCTGGAATTATGTTGCCGGGCGCTTGTAAGGATGCCAGGGTATTTGGCAACGCATCCAAAGTCGCCTGCGACGGAGCCTGGAGGTAAGTCGGCAAAAAGGCTGATGGCGAGACCAGAGACTGCCTATTGATTCGGTCCTGAACGTCTAAGTGCACGCCGCGGTCACCAACGTAGTTAATTTCAGCGGTAAATCCTTGCCAAACGAGTGTTGCACTCCAAGGTTCCAATTGATCGAATACGGCCATTTGGTATGCGGGGGTATCCAGGCCGAAGTGGATGCGATGGCATCAACGCAATTGCCGTTAGGGTTAGCTGCCAGGAAGGCAGCGTTGCAATTAGGCGTTATACCGGAACCGCCACCATTCAATCCGCCGCTCGCCTAAGAAATTCGGTGTGCCGGTATTCAGATCTGGCACGTCGTTCGTCGCGCCGAGCTGTGGAGGAGGCGCCAAGGATGCCTATGTTGTCATACAGCACATCGTAGGCCATGCCGAAGCCGCCGCGAATTGAAGTGTTGCCGCTTTCGCCCGGCGAATACGCAAATCCAAGGCGCGGAGCGAAGTTCTTCTTGGGAGAGTCAATTTTGCTGAATACCAGAGGCTCGTTCACGCCGGAGACGATAATTCGCGGCTGGCTGCGATGTTGCGTTAAGCGACTGCCGCTGTTCGCCGACAGGCACGTGTTGTATTCCCATCGCACGCCAAGATTCAGCGTCAGGTGGGTATCAACACGCCAACTGTCGTTTGCGTACCCGTAAATTCCCTTTTGATTGCCGTAGTAAACGCTCGCGCCCTGGCTGCGCTCACCGATAATATCGGGAGAGAAATCTTCCAGGAACATCTGAGTGGTGTTGTACTCGTAGTCGCCTCGTTGACGCTGGGTGAAGGTCTGCGGGGAAATGTACCAGCGGTACTCGCCTCCGAATTTCAGAGTGTGTGCTCCCTTTGTCCAGGTGACATTGTCCACGCCGTTGTAGAAATTCTGGATCGTCTCTTGCGGGGCGTTCGGGTCAGGGCCAATATTAACGCCACCCAGATCATTCAGAAGAACGTTCGGGAAGGCATCCAGACCCGGGATAGGTGAAGTTTCCGGCCGGAGTCGTTAGTCGCAAAGCGATTGATAACCTACACGGAACTCGTTTAACACCGAAGGCGTGAAAGTGTGATATTCGCCAAGGGTGAACAAATAAAAGCGAACTGGTTCGTTCAGATAGAAAGCAGGCAGGTTCGCAGTCGTATCGAGGGTATCTGACTTGTTATATACAAATCGTCCGCGGATCTGATCTTTCTCGGACATGTTGAAATCCACGCTTTGAACGAAATTCTCAAAGTTTGTAAATGCCGGCGCGGCAGAATGTGATTGCGCCGACTTCCACTGTCCCTGCGGGGCAGCTTCCGTTGGCAGGAGCGTTGAATGCTCCAATTTGACCAGCCTCGCCTGAGCGAGCGGCCTTATCGTACTCAATGCAACCGCCATTTGCCGCCCCGATTGGCGCTGTTGCTACGGGCATGTATTGCTTAAAAATCGCGAAGTTATTCGCGCTCAGGCTCGGATCGGTCTGAATCGCAGCGTAACCAGCAGCCGTAGGACTTAACACTTCTAGTCCGCTGGTGCCTGTGGTCCCAACCGGTTGCCGCTCAAAATCGGTAAAGAAAAACAACTTGTTCTTCACGATTGGGCCGCCCAACGTGCCACCGTAGCGATTGCTGTCAAATCGCGGATTCTCCGTAATTCCTTGCAGCACGTAAAAATTGTCCACTGCATTCAGGTTGCGGTTCCTGAAATATTCATACAACGAGCCGTGGAAGCCGTTGGTGCCGCTCTTGATCGTGGTATTGAACTGGCCGCCGGAGGAGTGGCCGAACTCGGCATTGAACTGGTTCTCCAGCAGCGTGAAGTTCTCGACTGCATCGTTCGGAACCGTAATTAAAGCTCCGGTAACGGTCTTATTATTGTTGTCAACGCCTTCTATGGTGAAGTTGTTATCGCGAGGACGCTGTCCGCCGACCGACGGCCCCATACCCAAGACCCATCGCGCTCGAGTTCGTAACTCCAGGGCTTAACAAGGACAAGTTGAGGACGCCAGATCCAGTTCCCCCGGTCGCCGCGATTCCCAAGTCCTGAGAGAAACTGGAATCATAGGTGCTCTGCAATTGCGCAGACGACGTGTCCACCGGCGGTGCGACGCCGGAAACTTCTACGGTGGTCGCGCTGCTGCCAATTTCCAACTTGACGTTCGCGGTGCCGATCTTATTCAGTTCCACCGGAATGTTAGTCAGAGTGGTGGTCTTAAAATTCGGCGAACTCGCCGTAATGTTATAGGTGCCGACCGGCAAATCGTTAAACCGATAGTCCCCCAGCGTCTTGGTTGTGTCAGTTTGGGTTTGTCCGGTGGCAACGTTAACGACCGTGACGTCGCGCCATTTACGGCGGCGCCCGAGGGATCAAACACTGTCCCCGTCAAACTACCATCAATGGTTTGAGCAAATGTCGGAATTGCCAACAGCGCGAAAACCGCCAATGTCGCCAGCACGATCGCGAAACGCTTAAGGATTGAAACTGTATTCATCTCTATTTCTCCTGGGGAACTCAAAGTGCGAAATACGAAACCCATACACAACGCCCGTACACAACTATCGAGAACATACTGTAGAAAGCAAGTGCCATTCCAAAGGCGAATCCCAATATTGTCCTTTAGATGGTTACACTTACATTGAACATCTAGATAGCGGCTATTATTAACAATATGGCAATGACTGATAATCTATGAAATCACGTATTCTGCCGTCAATATTCGGACATCGGCAACAGGCAACATACAAAGATAGCAGTGCGGAACTAATTAAGCCGCCTTTCAGGCACGAAAGATGCCTGATTATCAAAATCTGCTAATGACGCCCACTTCTTTTTGCAGCCGGAGCTTCTTTCTCTTCTCCTAGGTTCAGAACTCGACGCACGATCGGCGTGTTCAATTTGTACTTCCGTTCAACAACATTCCCGGCGTCATCCTTCACCCGCAACACAAACACAGGCAGCACGCCTTCTTTATCAAAATTTTCCTGCGAAATCTTCACTGGCAGCACGCCATTTAGTTTGTGCTCGCGATATGCGGTTTCATAGCGATGCCGTCTCGTGTTCCATGTGAAAACGCGAATCTGGTTGTAATCGAACGGCAGGCCATCTTTTGGTTCGGTGAACAACACCAGATACTGCGGCACTTTTTTATCCCCGTCCGAAACCTGATCGAGCACAAAAAATGCGACCATTCGTTGTCCTTCTGAATATTGCGCAATCTCCAGCGGAACATCCAGGTCAACCATTCGCGCCAGCAACCAACCAGTTCGTCCCTGCTGATCGCGAATCAGCCACCAATCTTCCATGGGGACGCCCGCTTCCTTGCTCTGGCTCGCTGCTTTCGCGGAGACGATGGCACTGCCCTTTTCAACGGTCGCACGCTTCAGCATTAGAATCTTCGATCCCGCATTTAACTGATAAAGATGCTCCGTCTCGCGTCCGGGAGTAACGTGGAGATTCGTATCATTGCGCGTTGTGCCCGTAGCCTCAATCGGGTCATCCTTTTCCTGCTGAGCAAGTTTCTGGAAGCCTTGATACACCTGCTCTGAAGTTAGAAACCGCTGCTCAATCCATCCTTCTTCTCCGCCTGGAGCGCGGACCTTCACGAAGCGCCTATCGCGATCTAACACCTCGAGGCGTTCCCCGTTTTTCACTACTCCCGTCTTATTGAATACTGCGGAGATGCGGTCGCGCAGAACCGCCTGCGGAACCGAGACGTAAGCGATCTCGAGGACTCGTCCCCGGCCGCGATTACAGGCTGTCGAGCCAAGGCAGACGACCAATAGCGACAGGGACATCCAAATTGAAAATGAGTGGACAGCAGGTTTCACAGGGATAAACACAATATATCGCAACGACGGCGTTTTTGCGGGTCCGCTCTCAACCAATGAACATGATTCCAAAACAGGCGACGTTCAAATCGGAGCTATGAAAGCAGTGCACACGTACCAGCCGAAGGTCGGCTACGCCAACTTTTACCTTAAGATTCCCCGGTTAGGGTTTTTCTTGACTTCGTGCGTGCTGTGACATAGCTTGTCCATCTCATTTGCAGGCAGCGATGACAACAACTTGCTGCCCGGTTCAGATCCTCAGCTTCCCCTGTCGGTAGCACCCGGCCGAGTCGAATGCCGGCTCGGAATATTTCATCAGGGGAGAGTTGTGTCCATGAACGAACCTGCCGTAAATGTCTCATTTTTGCGAGACATCCTGCCTTCATTCAGGCCCACTGACATTGCGCACATGAGCGCCTTTGGAGTTTTCCTGCACAAGTACGAATGGATGTCCCAGCCTTCAAATGCCCGCAACGTATTTCGTCATCTGACAGGTGAAGCCCAGCCCCAGATGCCCTTAGGAGGCCCATTCTGGAGTGCTGAGCAATTGAATCTGTTGAAGCGATGGATTGACGAGGGATACCAGCCGTGAGTGGAGAGACGGGCGTCCCCGCCCGTCCAATTAGCGATTAATCTACAGTCAGCGTCGCCTGGCCCGTAATGACGCCGGATGTGGCACTAATCGTTGTTACTTGATTCGGTGGAATGCCGGTCGTCACAGCCGTAAACAAGCCTGAACTGTTGATTGTTCCGGCGCTCGCATTAGAGGTAGCCCACGTCACGCTTGATGTGATGTCTTGGGTTGTGCCCCCCGCCAGGGTCGCCGCGGCCTTGAAATTGCACTGTCGTACTGCCCTGTGATTGTGGAGCTCGATGGCGTTACCGCGATCGAGGTTATATTCGCCAGCGCAATCGTGATTGTGGTGGATCCACTGACGGTTCCTGACGCTGCGGTAATCGTCGCCGTCCCCGGGGAAACGCCAGTCACCAACCCAGTCGTAGTGATACTGGCAATCGTGGAATCCGAAGTGGACCAAAAAGCTTTGTTGGTCAAATCCTGCGTCGTACCGTCATTAAAAGTTCCGGTTGCGGCCATTTGCAGAGTGCTGCCCTGTTGAAAAGTGGGAGTAGTCGGGCCGACAGTGAGGGTGGATAGCGTGGGATTCACGAAAAATCCCCTGCATCCAATGCCCATCGCCACCATGAGAAGCGCGATAGATCCCGCTAACAGTTGAAATTTTCGGCTTTGCTTGTTCATGTTAGAAAAATCAGATCGTCGCGTTACCCGAACTACGTTAGGCTTCGTTCTTAATAAATTGTAGCAGAGAACATTCCGCAAATACTTTGCGCGCGGACATGTACCAGAGTGTGCATGGCATGTTTTTGGTTCCCGTTCCCAATAAGAGAAGAATGCCCGATCAAGCCACACTTGCAGGAAAAAATATGAGCAACGATTTGGCTGTCTCTAAAACTCCTGGATGGACACGCAGCTTGCTGCGTCTCACCCTACAGGAAGGTTTGCCGGGTCCGCCTAGTTCGTTCGCTTGGCTTTTGCGATTCGTTCGTCAATCAGCTTGCGACCGGCGAAGCCTTCACTCACGCTGTGCCAGTGCGTAATTCCGCTCTTCGCCGAGCTTCCAGCAGAGCAGCACCGTGCTGCCGTCCACTTCGCAGGGAAAATCCAGCAGACCGATATCGAGATCTTTCACTTGGACCCCAATCGCGTCAATTTCGGCCATGGCATCCTTCACGCGGTGAATTGTCTTCTCGCGCTCCGCTTTGCGTCGGGCCATTTGCACGACGTTCACCAACAGGCCTCCGCTAAGGAATACCCGATGTGCCAACGCCTGGAATTCCAGGTCAACGGCTTCGATCAGTTTCTTGCCATCAATGGAAACGCGCAAAAGAGATTCAAGAGTAGGAAGTAAAGATTGAGCTTCTTCGAGGGTAAAAGTTCGGTCTGACATAAGAGGTGTGCATCTATTCTAGACGCAAACCGTCGTTGGTCGTTCGTCTTTGGTCGTTGGCTTTAAACCCGTGAAGCCAACACTCATCTTTTGACGTCATCCTGAGGGCCCTTCAGGCCCGAAGGATCTCGCGCGAAGAGGCAGACCGTGCGCTTGCGTGGCCTTGCCAACGACCAACGACGAACGACCAACGGCTGCCTTACGCTATTTCCAGCATCCTGTCCAGCGCGACCTTCGCCCAGAACTTCACATCGTCTTTCACTTTGATCTGATTCACGATGTTTCCTTCGACCAGATTCTCCAGCACCCAGCACAAATGCTGCGGAGAGATCCGGAACATGGTCGTGCACAGGCATCCCGATTCATTCAGCGTGATGACTTTCTTCCCTTCCGCGGCAAATTCCTTTCCCATGCGGTTGACCAGGTGAATTTCGGTCCCCACCGCGAACATCGTCCCCGAAGGCGCGTTGCGAATCATCTTCAACAAGCCTTCCGTCGAGCCGATTCCATCGGCTTTCTGGCAAACTTCCCATCGGCACTCAGGATGCACGATCACCCGGATCCCGGGATATTTCGCGCGCACATGATCCACATGTTCGGGAAGAAATCGCTGATGCACCGAGCAATGTCCCTTCCACAGAATAACTTTCGCAGCCTGCAACCGCTCGCGAGTCAGACCACCATTCGGCATATACGGATCCCACACCACCATCTCGTTCAGCGGAATTCCCATGGCAAATCCAGTATTGCGTCCCAGATGCTGATCGGGAAGAAACAGAATTTTTTGAGTTTTGCCGAATCCCCATTTGAAAGCCGCCCCCGCATTCGACGACGTGCAAACCACGCCTCCACGCTCTCCGCAAAACGCCTTGATCGCGGCCGTGGAATTCATATAAGTAATGGGAGTCACGCCTTCGCCAAGTTCGGTCGTCACCCCAGCCGCCACCAGATGCTCCCAGCAATCCTCAACCTGGGTGATCTCGGCCATGTCAGCCATGGAGCATCCCGCATTGAGATCCGGCAGAATGGTCACTTGCCCGGGATGGCTCAGAATGTCGGCGCTCTCCGCCATAAAATGCACGCCGCAGAAGACAATGTACTTCCCTCCTGCCTGCGCCGCCTGCTTGCGCGAGCTTGTATGAGTCGCCGCGAAAATCGGCGAAGCGAATGACCTCATCGCGTTGATAATGGTGGCCAAGAATGACGCACTCGCGCCCTAAAATCTTGCGAGCCGCTGCAATGCGATCGTCCATCGTGTGATCGGGCAGGACGAGATAATTCTCCAAACTGCAAACTGCTGTTGCGGTAGCCATGTTGTCCACGCTTTCAGCTCCGGACGCGCAGCCATCGCAATCTTCCGCAATGCAAGCGCTCGACACGGAACGGGGATGTTGAAAGCCACTCAGCAGCTACAGCCGATTCACTACGCGTCTCTCCGCTATTAACCGAAAAACCGCGCCCAACCGGCGGGGATGTTGAAGCCGCTTATTTCTTCATATCACTAATTAAGATGCTCAGAACCGGCGAAAAGCCGCAAATTTTGCACGGCAAAAGTCACCACCAACCGGTTACTGAAAATCCATCTTCATTCTGCACGTCAGAAGGCACGGAAAGCAAGCTGTGTGGCGCGGGCGCCCTCGCCCGCGAAGGTTGCGATGACCACCGATCTCTAGTGAGTTCTTCCATGGGAAGGATCCGCGCTGTTAGCCGTATCAATATCAATATGCAGTTTCTCCGTGATCCCCGGTGGATAACAATTTGCGTCGGAGCTGTAAGTCGCCGAACATCTCGCAGTGTATTCCGGCCTCCGCGGAGATTGCGCAAACTGCCAGACCTCGGCATGCACGCCGCTTTCCTCTGGGCTAGGAGCGCGCTTCGGAAACAAACATCCCGGCGATGGCGGACACTGATCATTGCTTACAAAATAGAAAATGCCTCGGCCGCCCGAGTTCTTTCGGATATCCTCGGCCGTGACAACGTTCTCGTCATCCTTCGCCGCGATGCCGGAACAATAAATTCCCGCCCGAAAGCCCGATGCCGCAACCGCATCCACCCATGCGTATATATAAGCTTTTTGTTCAGGCAGCATCCGCCCACCCTCCTCCTGATCAAGGAAGATAACCGTTCGCCAAGGAAAACCCTCATTGCGAGCCTCTGTTGAAGCTAACTGTCCGTCGGTCGTTCCAAGACTCCGGGCCTCTGTAACAGATTTCAATTCCGCATCGAGCCTTCCGTTGAACAACACCAAAAATCCGAATCCGGCAGAGTCGAGAGTCTGACGCTTGCCCATCCAGCTATTCGATGTTTCTCCCGGAGGATTGTTCAGCCAATATCCCGCAAAAGAAAATGTCTGCCGAAGCGTAGAAAGATTTTGATCGCCAGGATAATCGTTGCGATCGAATCCGAGATAGGAAGATGTTTGCGCGGAAACGGATCGGGCGCCTATGTATGCGACGATTGCAACGCAGATTACGAACGCAGCACGATGAATAGACGGGCGTCCTCGCCCATCCGGCGAGAAAGCCAAACTAAACCCCATTCGCCCGATTGTGAATCAGGGACAAGAATTCCGTCCTCGTCTCCTGCTCATTGCGGAAGCAGCCCAGCATCGAGGAGGTGACCGCGGCGGAATGTTGTTTTTCCACGCCGCGCATCATCATGCAGAGGTGGCGAGCTTCGATCACCACGCCCACGCCCTGCGGCTCGATCGACTTTCTGAATGGTCTCGGCAATTTGCGTGGTGAGACGTTCCTGAATCTGCAGGCGGCGCGAGAAAACCTCGATCAGCCGCGGAATTTTGCTCAGGCCGATGACTTTGCCATTGGGGATGTAGGCGACGTGAACCTTGCCGAAGAACGGCAGCATGTGGTGCTCGCAGAGGCTGAACATCTCGATGTCTTTGACGATGACCATTTCGTCATAAGTGACGGTGAAGAGAGCGCCTTTGAGCAAGAGCTTCGGGATCTTCGTTATACCCCTTGGTCAGATACTGCATAGCGCGGTGAACGCGCTCCGGAGTGCTGACCAGGCCCTTCGCGTTCAGGATCCTCGCCCAGGCGCACAAGCATCTCGCGCACCAAGTTCTTCGAAGCTGGCGCTGGTTAGAGTTGCGGTTCAGTTGTTGTCTTCATTGAGCTGTTTCGATTGACGATGATTTCATTTGACGATAATCCTCACGTTGCGAAATTTGGCATTCATAGCAGATTTCGACTACGAAATGTCGGAATTGATGACTCATTCGATCAATCTTCACTTCGGTCCCGTGCGTATTCGAACGAATTCATCATAGTTTCTTCAATCCGTACCTTTTCCAGATGAGCGAGTGTGAAGCCACGGTGCAAAATATCGTAGATTACAATGCAGAGATTTTCCGTGGTCGGCACGATGTCGGCGAATTCCTGCAATCGTGTTCAAATTCTGCGATATCGAAGCGCTCGAGAACTTCGCGTTCCACGAAGCCATCCAGATCGATGAGATTGCAGACCATGCCGGTCTTGTCGTCCACCTGCCCGCTCACCGTGATTTCCAGCGCGTAGTTGTGGCCGTGTCCATACGGATTGTTGCATTTGCCGTAGGTCGTCAACATTCTCCGTCAGACATCGCATCGCTGTGCAGCGATGCGACGCGAAACGGTACGCGAGAGATGAGCTTTCATGAGGCCGAGAACGATGTATCAACGCGCGCCGGTGAGAGTGAACAATGCATCGTTGGAGCAATTCTTCCGCTTCATCATGCTTCTCCGTAGAAATCCACGAACAGATCTGGAGTTTCGTAGACGCGGACGCGATGCAAGCTGCGCTCGTTCAGTTTGGTTGCAGGCGCTGCCAGATGGCGATTGCGATATTTTCCGTCGTGGGAATCGGTCAGCAAATTCGGGGACTTCTTTATTCAGGAAGCGATGGTCCATGGCGTCGAGCACTTCGCGGTTCATAATTTCCTTGAGCTGCTTCAGGTCGACAACGAATCCGGAGCGAGGATCGATTTCGCCTTTCACCGTGACTTCCAAAGTGTAATTGTGGCCGTGCCCGTTGGGATTGTTGCATTTCCGAAGATGCGCTGGTTCTCCTCCGGGGTGAAATCCGGATTGTGATAGTAGTGCGAAGCGGAGAATTCGGCTTTGCGTGTGAGATAGACCATCTGATTTGTCAATGACCGAACTAATTCACGAATAGAACGTACAGATTATGTCCAAACCCGGCGGTAACAACGATAATCAAGAGTGCCATGGCAGTGGCTCTTGGCTTCTTTAAATACGTTCCGAACGTCTCCCCAGCCCGCTTCGGGATGTTAACCAGCCAATAGAGGCCGAAACACAGCCACGGTATCCACGCGAAACGCGGAGAATGCTTGGAAGTATTCAGCGCTGCGCAAAAGAACATCAAACAAGCCATACCGAGTCTTCCCCAGAGCGGAATCGGAGCCCAGTAACGAGAGCGTGGCAAATTAGTTTGTGCCTGCATGGATGATCTCCTTGCGTGACGCTGACTGTTGTGCCGACCTTTCCTCGGCCGGACGGGTGGATGCGCCTACCCCTGCGTGAATCGCCGAAACTATTGATCCACTGTACGTTCTGCCCTTCCAGCTTACGTTCCCTCTTCGATGTCGCCGCCGCGAACGGAACAAGAGATAGGAAAAGACCGGCAGCCCGAATATTGAGGACGCGTTTGCATCCCATGAAAAATGTGCCCTGCGGATGCGCATCAGAAACCGGAACCAAGCCAGCAAGCGATTCCGCCGCCCATCACTGATGCCGGAAGGAATGCCCCGCGGAACATAAGAATACTTGCCGAGATTGCGCACCCGGCAATGACAACGAATTCGCCGAATCGCAAAGCCGCCAACTTCAAAGACGCCGGAAATAAGAGCGCCAAATTCTTCGTCCAGCCTTCCCTAAGCTGCCCAAAATTCCGATACATGCGGGTTCGAACGGCCTCTCCGCCGTAGCGAAAGAATATTTTTCTGCCGCTGGCCTTCACCACCCTCGCGAGGTCCACATCTTCCAGCAAACTTGCGGCCACCGTGGCGTGACCTCCAACCGCGTCATAAGCCTCACGCGAAATCAGCAGATATTGTCCGTTTGCCGCAGCCGCCATGCACGCCAGATCGCTCACTTCCGAAGGACGAAATGCGGCTGCCAATTCCGCAAAGACTACAGGCATCAATGCCTTCTCCCAAAAGCCCCGCACTTCCTGCTCCGGTGAATAGGACAACAGAGCCGCACCATTCCGTTCCGCTTCTGCAATAGCCCGCGCCAGCGACTCGGGATTATGGACGGTGTCGGCGTCCGTGAAAAGTAACCACTCGCCCTTTGCGACGGCCGCTGCTGCCGCCATGGCATGGTTCTTCCCAGTCCAGTTTGGCGGAAGTAATCCGGCATCCATCACGCGGACCCCCGAAAAAGACTCGGCAATTTCCTGCGTTCTATCGGTTGATCCATCGTCCACGACGATGATTTCGAATGGGATGCCTGCCTGAGTAGTCAGCGATTCCAAGCAGAGTCCAAGACAGGCTTCCTCGTTGCGAGCCGGAACAATAATCGAAACCACTGGACGAACCGGCGGCTTGAGAGGCAAATTCATAAGGCGATTATCGTATTATAACTTTGTGAGACGTGCTTCCTTCCTGGTTACATCTTTAACTTTGTTCCTAGCGTTATTCCTAGCCGGATGCTATAGCAGATCCGTCCCGCCGATGATCGGCAAGCCCGCCCCGCAATTCACCGTCCAGGATTCGGATCGCAAAATTACGCTCAGCGATTTCCGGGGAAAAGTAGTAGTGCTTAATTTTTGGGCAACCTGGTGTCCTCCTTGCGTCGAAGAGTTGCCATCCCTGATTCAAATGCAGCAACAAATGAAGGACAAAGACGTGGTCGTTCTGGCCATCAGCGTTGACGAGGACAAAAACAATTACGACCAATTCTTGAAGGAGCACCGGGTCAGTTTGCTTACCGTCCGCGATGCCGATCAGAAGAGCAACGATTTATATGGCACTTTAAAATTCCCCGAGACATACATCATTGACCGCAATGGCGTGGTCCTCAGAAAATTTATCGGTCCTGTGGACTGGAACCAGCCCGATATTCTGGATTACCTCACCAAGCTCTCAGCCGCAACACCCACGTAGGGACAGATGTCCCCATCTATCCGCATTTCTCGCGTAGGGACGGCCGCCCTCGGCTGTCCGTTTGGCGAAGCCAAAAGCTACGCGGAACATACCGCCACCGCCTTATCACGTTCGGGCATGTCCGAAAAAACTCATGCGAATTGGGAAAGTAGCTTTGAAAGGGCGCGGCTTCAGCCCCGCTGTTATTCAGATCCAAAGCCTTACGGCGCAACTTCAGGCGGCCCTGTCAAGACATCGCAAAAATACTGATCATGTTGCATCTACGGCCCGACTGAACTTCGGGCCCTCCTTTTTGGCATCCGGATTTTCCGCGGCATGTTTAGGCGCCTCACCGCCGTTCGTTACAATTCATTCGTGAAGGTTTGGGACGTGATCATCGTCGGCGGCGGCATCATTGGCCTCTCGCTCGCCATCGAATTGCGCAAGCAAAACGCGCAAGTGTTGATCGTCGAACGCGGCGAGCCCGGCCGTGAAGCTTCCCACGCCGCCGCAGGAATGTTGGCCGATTCCGAAATTGAAGGTTCCCTGAAATCCGTGGCGCAAGCCAGCGCCCTCATGTATCCGGAATTCGTCCATGAATTGCAGGATGAATCCGGAATCAAGTGCGATTTGCGGGATCAGGGTACCTTACAATTCACGTCCTCCCTGGATCACCTCTTGACCGAAATCGGCTCGCCCAATTCGAAAGAAATCGCAGACCTCGAACCTGTTCTCGCACCGTCAACCGTGCCGATCGTGCATCTGAAAGAGCGTAGCGTTGATCCCCGATCGCTTACCGCCGCTGCGCTGAAAGCGGCAAAACATCGCGGCGTAGACATTTCTTCTGGAACCGAAGTTCTTGAAGTCCTACTGGCGGAAGGAAAAACAACGGGCGTCCGCGCCGACAAGAGTTCATACAACGCGCCGATAATAGTCAACTGTTCCGGAGCATGGGCCGGTCAGCTTGGCCCGGTGCCTATTCCGATCCGTCCTGTGAAAGGGCAAATTCTCTGCGTTGTAGAAGGACCAACTTTGCAACACGTGATCCGCACTGACGACGTATATATCGTTCCCCGAACCGATGGACGAATTCTCATCGGTTCCACCGCCGAAGAAGCCGGATTCGATAAACGCACGAATCCGGACGCCATTCGCCGGCTGCATCAATCCGCAACAAACCTGATCCCAGCGTTGAAGGAATCGCGGACATTAGAAGCGTGGGCGGGATTGCGTCCCGGCACCCCTGACAAGCTGCCAATTCTTGGTGCCACGGCCACTCCAGGCTACTTCGTCGCAACCGGACATTTCCGTGACGGCATTCTGCTCGCTCCCATCACCGCCCACGTGATGGCGCACGTCATCACCGGAAAGAGGCCGGATTACGACATCACTCCGTTCTCTGCGGATCGTTTTCGAAACTGAATAATTTGAAGGACGCCCTGCGATTCGTGCCCTGAAAAGGCGCGCCTTCGTCGGTTTCTGTGAACGTCACCACGAAATCGGGCACGAATCAATAACACGGCAGCCGATTCACAATTTCAGGGACCAAGACCTCAATGCCAATGTGGTATTCCAAGGTTCAGATATAGTTTCATTTAACATCTCGTGTCCAATCCCACACCTGATTTCGCTGGCCGAAACCCTCCGGAACTTTCCGTAATCCTGCCTTGCCTGAACGAAGAAAACAGCGTGGGTGGATGTATCGAGCAAGTACTGCAAATGTTCGCAGATCAGAAGATCGCCGGCGAAATAATTGTCGCCGATAATGGCAGCACGGATAAGTCTCCAGAGATCGCGCGCAATGCCGGAGCCACCGTGATTTCCGTTAAAGATCGAGGCTACGGAAGCGCCTTGAGGGGCGGAATCGCTGCTGCCGGGGGAAAGTACATCATTATGGGGGACGCGGATGGCACCTACGATTTCACCCAAATTCCGGCGTTCCTCCAGAAACTACGATCAGGCTGCGAGCTTGTGATGGGAAATCGTTTTAAGGGCGGGATTCGACCGGGAGCAATGCGTCCGCTCCATCGGTATTTTGGTAATCCACTGCTCACCGGGATCGGTCGCGTGTTTTTTGAAACGCCATTCCACGATTTCCATTGCGGATTGCGCGGTTTCACGAAGGCTGCCTATGATCGCATGGATCTTCGTACGACCGGGATGGAATTCGCCAGCGAAATGGTTGTGAAGGCGTCGCTGTTCAAACTTCGCACATGTGAAATCCCAACTACTCTTTCGCCAGACCGTCGCCCCGGGAGGTCACACATGCGCAGTTGGCATGATGGTTGGAGGCACCTGCGTTTTCTACTGCTTTACAGCCCGCGCTGGCTGTTTCTCTATCCGGGACTTGCATTGCTTTGCTTGGGTATCGCGGTCGCATTGTGGCTGTTGCCGGGCCCAAGAAGAGTCGGCCATATTTTTTTGGACGTGCACACCCTTCTTTATGCGGTGACCGCAATTCTCATTGGATTTCAGGCGGTAATATTCGCCTTTTTCACGAAAATATTTGCAATCACAGAAGGGTTGCTGCCCGAAGATGCGCGACTAAGGCGGGCTTTTCGATTTTTTACTCTCGAGAAAGGTTTTCTCCTGGGCGCGGCGTTATTTTTCACTGGCATCGGTGTTGCATGCTATTCGCTTCTATTGTGGAACCGGACCGGCTTCGGACCGATGGATCCGGTCGTGCTCGTACGCCTGGTAGCCGCGGCATTGGTGACAACTACTCTAGGAGTCGAAATTATATTTTCCAGTTTCTTTCTTAGTATTCTTGGCTTGGCGCGCAAATGAGCCTGATTGGCCACGCGCATCGAACGCTTATTTATGAAAGACGCGTTCGGCGTCTTTCTGAGCTTCTTTCTGAAATCGTTCCTCGCTCATGTAATCTTCTTGACGTCGGATCTGGCGATGGAAAATTAGCGTGGTCGCTTCTGCGAAGGCGACCCGATCTGACGATTGAAGGAGTTGACGTTTTATTGCGAATGCGGACGGCGATTCCAGTGAAATCATTTGACGGCACGAATCTTCCTTATGGCGATTCAACTTTTGACGCAGTCATGCTGGTGGATGTCCTACACCACACGCCCGATCCAGGGTCATTGTTGCGTGAGGCGCTTCGTGTCGCTCGACGCTGGTTGATCGTGAAGGATCACAGACTGAACGGATTTGCTGCCGGGTTGCGGCTTCGCATTATGGATCGCGCCGGAAATTTGGACCACGGGGTAGCTCTTCCTTATAACTACATGTCTGAAAGACAGTGGGAAAAACTTGAACGGATTCTGAATGTGAAAGTGACTGCAAAAATAAACGATCTGGGTCTGTATCGTTGGCCGCTCGATTACATTTTCGGATCAGGCTTGCATTTTCTCGCCCTCTATGAGAAATGAGGAAGCAAGACGACGGCAATGCAGAAGGAGAACGCATACCTTAACACTCTTCGACTGCTACTCGTTTGAAGAAACGAGATCGAGACGCGGCGGCGACTGGTCGGGATTCAGCTTCCATATCTGACGGTGATTGAAATATTTCAATAATCCCTGGTTGGCAGCATCGCCTATATCGCGGGCCCATACCACTTTGGAATGGTCAATATCCGCGGAGTTGTACACCCATTCGTTAGCGGGATTATGACTTTTATCATAGTGAACAATGACGAGTTGTCCCCCGGGCAATGACTCGAGCTTCCGCAGCACGTTAGCGCGATCCAGATTTCCCCGTGGCCAGGTACCCTGGCCCCACAATTGGGCAGGAATTGCGATCAGTCTCAAGAAAGCCATTCCAAAACAAATGATCACGATTACACGAACCAACGTGCCGCCAAAATAGAACTGACGCCATCGCCAGTGCGTGAGGTGACGCATGCATTGAAGAATCACTACAAATACGAGCGCCACCGCTGGGGCGAAGTAATGAGCCTGCATCCAGGTTTCAGCCCAAAGCGCCAGCATGAAAAACGTTCCTATCCGGAGCGGATATCGCATGGAATGATCCCGCCGGGCGTAGGGAAATGCGAGTAGTGGAATTGATAGGGCGGGACCAGCGAAGACAAGCCAAAATAGAAGAATGAATTCCAGGGTTCGATTCCAGAGCCCAGCTGGTGTACGTTCATTTTGGAAATCTCGGAGATATTTAGCATAAAAGTCGCGCATTAGGGCGTGGTGATATACCGGCTCCGGACGTGGTTGTTGCCAAAGAAATAAAGGCGCCCTCCCGTACGTGCTCTGATTTACCTGATACGGCATCGTGAACGCGTTGCCCGTGACTTGATGGTTGTAATAGCCCATGCCGAGCGCGGTGATAAGCAATACGAATGCGATTGGTAGCACGACTCGCCGCAGAGAAACTGTAAGCCGAGGCCGTTTTTTCCCAGCCATCCGGAACAACAGAATAGCGGCGATTGGAAGGCTGAACGCCAAGCCCTCATATGGACGGCTGTTCGCGAGAATGCCCAGGCCAATAGCCATGACGACGGAATTCGTCACGCTTGGTTTTCGCATCAGCCGGGGAAAAGCGCCGAACACGAGCGCGCCACCAAACGCGGGGACGGAACCACCCCAATAGCTATTCATCCAGTAGCTGAAGATTCCCAGCCTGAGCCACGCCAGTAACGCTCCCAGTAGTGCCCATTTACGCGGAAGCCATCCCTGTAGCGCCCAGCACATTGCGGCGCACATGGCAGCCGTGCTCAGCAACACCCCAATCCACGGATGCCCAAGAACCTGCCCGAAAGCCAAAACCAGTCCCTGAGCCGGCGGGTACATGGACATATAAGTGGGTTGCTGAATGATGTGAAAACTCTCGAAATGCACCCACATGGGATGAGGCGGATTTGTAAGCCTTCCGTGCGCGAAAGTATCGGCAGCTAGGAGATAACTAAATTCGTCGTGAACCGAAGGTTGAGGAATTCCGAGAATCGGGATGAGTGCGACTCGTGTGCAAACCGTCAGCATCCCGACAGAACAGATTGAAAGAGTTTTTCTTCGCGCCAGCCTCCCGAATGATCGTTCGATGGGCCAGAGGCTGGAGAATGTGGGCTTGTTTCGGCGGAAAAGGAAAATCCAGATCATGGCCGCGAAGACCATGTCGAATTCAATAATTATGAGGGCCCAGTTCATGCAAGAATTCCGGAAATCCGCCCTTGGCCCCTGCCTTTATTTTTCCACCGTCTCCTTCTTATTGAGAGCTTTTTCATCGCCCTTCTTGTCATCAAGTTTCTCGAGAATTCCGCTGGCGACGTCCATCATCTCCTGATCTACGGTGCGGTTCTTGGAGATTGCCTCCTGGAGCGGGATGGAAACGATTTTATTTCCACGAAGAGCAGCCATCCGGCCAAACTCGCCGCGATGAACCATGTCGATCGCGCCCAAGCCGTATCGCGTAGCCAATACGCGGTCAAACGCGGTGGGCGTGCCTCCACGCTGGATGTGCCCCAGGACGACGGTGCGAGTCTCGAAACCAGTGCGCTTCTCCAGTTCTTTGGAGAGGGCATTACCAATTCCGCCAAGCCGCGCATGCCCGAATTCGTCTTTTTCGCCATCCATCGAAACTGCTGAGCCGTCGCCGGAGTTGCTAGGCGAGAACTTCGCTCCTTCGGCCACCACAACGATGCTGAAGTACCGCCCGCGAGAGTGCCGCAGACGGATTGTGTCGGCGACTTCATCAATATCAAATGGTTTCTCCGGAATTAGAATTACATCGGCGCCGCCCGCGACTCCACTGTGAATCGCGATCCATCCCGCATCGCGTCCCATGACTTCGACAACCATCACCCGATTGTGAGCTTCAGCGGTTGTGTGCACGCGGTCAATCGCCTCCATAACAACGTTTACCGCGGTGTCGAAACCGAAGGTGTAGTCGGTTCCGGCCAAATCGTTGTCAATCGTCTTGGGTACTCCCACCACATTGAAGCCCTTCGCATAAAGTTTGCTTGCTACGGTAAGCGTGTCGTCGCCGCCAATTGCGATGAGCGCGTCAATGCCATTCTTCTTCAGGGTAGCGATACACTGCTCCAAACCGTTGGGCTTCTTTGCCGGATTGGTTCGCGAAGTGCGGAGAATAGTTCCTCCGCGAGGCAGAATTCCGGCGACGACCGACAGGTCAAGCGGGACCGTCTTATCTTCCATTACTCCCCGCCAGCCTTCAAGAAATCCGATGAATTCGTCTTCGTAGTGGAAACAGCCTTTTCGTACCGCCGCGCGGATCACCGCGTTGAGGCCGGGACAATCACCCCCGCCCGTGAGGATGCCAACTTTCATCGCGTACTCCTGTGATAAATGTTGATTCTTACTTTTTTCAGGTTCAGTCTTTCCTGGTTTCGCCGCGTTGGGTCGCCTCTCCGATAGGTGGAAAGGCGGCTTCAGAATGCGTGTGCAGCTTGTTCATGTGAGACGGAACTTAGAGATTATCATTAAGCCGTTTATCCGGGCAAAAGAAGATCGTGAAGCTAAATGAGTAACAGAGTTTCGAACCTAATTTGCGAGGCCTTTCATTTGACTGCGATGAACTCACGGAGATACGGTCAGCGGTTCCACTCCTGAGGTAAACTTGCACCCATGCGGGTGTTGGGGATTGATTGCGGCACCGAATACACGGGTTACGGTGTCGTCGAACTGAATCACGATGAGAAGCTGATCTGCATTACTTGCGGCGCGATTAAGCTTTCTCCGCGTGACCCTCTTTGCGAGCGGCTGGCTACAATTTTCGGACGTCTTGGTGAAATCATTCGCGCACATCGCCCGGATAACGTCGCAATCGAAGAAATTTTCTATGCGGTAAATGTCAAATCGGCGCTCAAGTTGGGACAGGTGCGCGGCGTCGCAATGCTTGCTGCCTCGTCGGTCGGATTGCAAGTCTCCGAATACGCTCCGCTAACCATAAAGTCCGCAGTCGTGGGATATGGACGCGCGGAGAAGTATCAGGTGCAAAGTATGGTGACCCGCTTATTAAATCTGGCCGAGATTCCTGAACCGCCAGATGCTGCCGACGCCCTGGCCATTGCAATTTGCCATCTTCATACGTCGGCCACACTGACGAAACAAGCGGCCACCGTTGGACGCTAATTCGTACTCCTAAAGACGGGCAGTTATTAAAAGGTGGGCGTGTACAGCTTCAACGGTATTGCAAAACGTACCCTGTTAACTCATATTGCTGGGTTTATCACAGCCGCACAACCGAAAGCTGAAGTGAGGTGAAAGATTGCGAGCACAAGCCGGAAAATCGGGCAGATCAAGTACAGACCCAACGCACGGACTGAATATCGAAGAAGTTCGCCTTGTCAGCGACCTCAGAGTCATGCATTCCAAGGTGGACGAACTGTACTATATCGTTTCCAGCCTCAAGCGGCGCCATAATCAGACTTCCATTCATAAATATGCCGATCCCCCGCTTCTGGCAGAAGACATCATGAGGGTTGACGAGATTTACATGTGGTTCATCGCCCTGAAAGGCGAGCGCGATAAAACGGACCGCCGAAGGCGATAAGTGGCTTTTCTTGAATAAGATTCATTGAACTGCGTCTCATTTCCCCACTCTTCAACTAACACATCTGAATCAACACAGCCCTTCTTAGTGACACTTCCGCCAGACTATAATCACTCGAACGAAGAATCTGAACTCTCGGTTTCATAGCCCTTATGCCCATCCTTTGGCTGCGCGTGGCGCTTGGCTTTTATGCCCTCGGGTTGTTGTCTGCACTACTGGCGCTGATCCGGCAGAGTGGACTGCACCGCATCGCGTTACCTGCGATGAGTGTCGGCATGGTTTTTAATTTTGTGTCGCTTGCTGAGGTGGTAATTCCCGTCGGGCCGGTCGCTCTCACATCCGTGCACAATGCCGAGTCGTTGCTGGCATTGTTGGTTATGGCCGCTTTCATGATTGTGTACTTCATTTATGGCACGACTTCGCCGGGCTTGGTTATTTTTCCGCTGGTCTTCGTTCTCACCTTTGCTGCGGCGACACATCAGCAACCGTTTCTATTTACCTCTCCGGTGCTCGGGGGCTGGCTGATCGCGCATATCGCGCTTATTTTCGCCGGGTATGCGGCTTTATTCTTGAGCTTCACTGCCAGCGTCTTATATTTAATCCAGGAGCGCAGGCTGAAGTCTAAGAAGTTGGGCGGAGTGATGTCGCGTCTACCCGCGTTACAGCAGATTGACGAAATTGGATACCGCTCTCTGCTGTTGGGATTTCCCTTCATGACTTTGGGATTGATTGCGGGCATGGTCGTGGCGCAAGGCACATATGGACACCTCGATTTTCTGGATCCGAAAATTTTGCTTTCGCTCCTGATGTGGGCGGTTTACATGGTCATGCTTTTCACCCGTTGGAACGCCGGATGGCGTGGGCGCCGCGCCGCATATCTTGCCACGGGAGCTTTCGTAGCCGCATTGATCGCATGGGCGGCAAATTATTTCAGCGCAATTCACAAGGTTGTGCAATCGTGAACTTTCAGGTCATCGGTGTGAACCACAAAACCGCTCCCGTAGAAATCCGCGAGCGTCTGGACATCCCTGTTGCAAGCCTGCCCGATGCCCTGAAGCGCCTGGTGCAACATGCCGGGGTGGATGAAGGGCTGATCCTTTGTACCTGCAATCGCGTTGAAGTGTTGGCAAAAACAAAAAATGGAAGCGCCGACTTGCGCGCGTTCATGCGCGATTACTTTCGCGTAGAACCATCCACGTACGAATCTCATCTTTACGAGTTCAGCGAACGCGAAGCGATCCGTCATTTGTTCCGCGTGACTGCCAGCCTCGATTCCATGGTCGTCGGCGAACCGCAGATTCTTGGGCAGGTAAAAGAAGCCTATGCCACCGCTAGAACTGCCGGCGCAATTCATTCGCATTTGGATCATTTACTCACCCGCGCTTTTGCCGTAGCCAAGCGGGTTCGAACCGAAACCAACATTGGCGCATCGGCTGTGTCGGTAGCGTCCGTCGCTGTCGAACTCGCAAAAAAGATTTTTGGATCGCTCAACGGCAAACATGTTTACCTGGTCGGCGCCGGCAAGATGAGCGAGCTGGCCGCCCGTCATCTTCTGGCCCACGGCGCCGCATCCATCTTCGTCGCCAATCGCACCCATGAGCGCGCTGTTGTTTTAGCAGAGAAGTTTCATGGGGAGGCGATCCTCTTCGAACAGCTTTACGATACTTGCGACCGCGCTGACATCGTAATCACCTCTACCGGCGCGCCGCACGCAATTTTCCGCCCGGAACACGGAGAACTTTTTCTTAACCGGCGAAAGAATCGTCCCATGTTTTTTATTGACATCGCCGTCCCTCGCGACGTTGACCCCGAAATGAATAAGATGGACGGCATCTTTGTTTACGACATTGACGACTTGCAGCAGGCAGCGTCTTCTCATCTTGCCGATCGGCGGCAGGAAGCCGATCGCGCCGAGCAAATCATAAATGTCGAAGTGGATCGGTTCCATGACCATTTGCAGACTCTCACCGTTGTGCCGACGATTCTCTCTTTGCAAGATCAGTTAGAAAACATTCGGAAGGCCGAAATTAGCCGCGCCCGTGCCCGGCTCGGATCACTTTCTCCCGAGCAGGAACTTGCCATCGAAGCGTTGACGCACGGAATCGTAAACAAAATTATGCATACGCCAATCACAACCCTGAAATCGGCCGCGCGAACCTCGGAACCGACGACCGTGATTGACGTCGTGCGCCGAATATTTAATCTGACGGAAAGAGATGACGCGCAGACCGCTCCCCCAAAACCGGACTCTCCCGAAGAATCGGAAAATTAGTGTCCCGCCTGCGCATTGGAACTCGCGGTTCCCAACTCGCCCTTTGGCAGGCGAATCACATTGCCGAACTCCTGCGGGAACGTAGTCACCGGGTAGAAATTGAAATCATAAAAACTACCGGTGACAAGATCACGGATGTGGCATTGGCCAAGGTGGGCACCAAGGGAATGTTCACCAAGGAAATCGAGGACGCCCTCGTAGAAAATCGCGTAGATCTCGCCGTCCACAGTCTAAAAGATCTTCCAACCGAACTTTCTCCGAAGTTCCAGATTGCCGCCGTAACCGAGCGCGAAGATCCGCGAGATGTCTTCTGCTCGGCTCGTTTCAATTCCATTGATCAATTGCCGCAAAAGGCCCGCATAGGAACCAGCAGCCTGCGCCGCCAGGCACAGCTAAAGGCTATTCGCCCCGATCTAGATATACAACCGCTGCGCGGAAACGTTGATACACGCTTACGAAAACTCGAAGAGAATGAATATGACGCCATCATTCTTGCCGCTGCTGGTCTCAATCGCTTGGGAAAATTGAGTTATGCAAAGCAAATGATCTCGCCGGAAATCATGTGTCCCGCTGCGGGGCAGGGATCTCTGGCCATTGAGATCCGCTCCGGGGATCTCGCAACTGCGGAACATCTTGCATTTCTAGACAATTCAACCGCGCGCACCACTACGGACTGTGAAAGAGCCATGTTGAGCAAGCTCGGCGGAGGCTGTCAGGTACCTATCGGCGCCTACGCCGAATTTCGCAGCCAGCGTATCTACCTTACGGCAGTGGTGGCGCATCCCGATGGCACGAAAGTCCTGCGCGAATGTCAGGAAGGCAGTGATCCCATTCGATTGGGTGAAACGGTCGGAGAATCATTACTGAAAAATGGGGCACGCGACATTCTGGAAGAGGTTTATGGCAAGACGACTCTAATGCCGCAACAGCCATGACTGCCGCGATGAAATAGCACCATTGTCATTGCGCCCATCAATCAGCAAACCTCCGGATACAATGAGCGAGGAATCTGCTTTTCGCCCGCGATGAAACGAAAGTCAAAACAGCAACCGCTTTCCGGCGTCCGTGTTCTTGTAGGACGCGCGCGTCATCAGGCTGGCACGCTCTCTTCAGCGCTACGCGAAGCTGGCGCGGAAGTAATCGAAATTCCTTTTATAGAAATTCGGAAACCGCGGTCGTACAAACCCCTTGACCGCGCGCTGCGGCAATTGCAGTCATATGACTGGCTGATTCTCACCAGCGTTAACGGTGTTGACGCTGTATGGGAGAGGCTGAACAAATTGGGTCTCGACGGCCACAAACCAACGCGCTTAAAAATCGCTGCTATCGGCCCCGCCACGAGGAGGGCCATTGAAGACCGTGGTTTCAAAGTTCATATCGTACCGAAAAAATATGTTGCGGAGTCGGTAGTGGAGAGTCTTCGCGGGTACGTGAAGGGCAAACGCGTTCTGCTAGCTCGTGCCAAGGTCGCACGCGATGTGATCTCGGAAGAATTACGCAAAGCCGGAGCCGATGTGGATGTGGTCGAGGCCTACGAAACAATTATCCCTAGAGCCGGACGGTCACGTCTAAAGGAAATTCTAAAGAATAAGAAGCGGCACCCTCACATAATCACTTTTACGAGTTCGTCGACAGTGAAGAATTTTGCGACGTTGTTGACCTCCGATGCAAGACACAAGTCTTCTTCCAAAAATATTCTTAGCCGGCTAGTTGACGTCTGTCTCGCCTCGATCGGACCAATCACATCGGGCACTCTGCGGGAACTTGGCCTAAATCCGCATATTGAAGCGAAGAATTACACGATTCCGGGATTGGTAGCAGCTATTGTGGCTGCTCTTGCGGGAAAATCTCTTGCCACGAATTGATCATAGCTCCTCGGTCACACCCTCTCGATCACCACCGACCTCACCGTCACATCCTTCATCGGCTTGTCCTGCTTATTTCGCGGGATGCCTACGACCTTTTCCGCCACGTCTTGTCCTTCTACCACTTCCCCAAAAATGGTGTGTTTGCCGGTAAGCCATTCTGTGGGCGCCAGCGTAATAAAGAACTGCGAGCCATTGGTATTTGGTCCGGCATTGGCCATCGCGAGTTTGCCGGGCTTGTCGAAGCGGTGAGGCGAGCCTTTGGTTTCGTCTTCAAACTGATATCCGGGACCGCCAAATCCTGTGCCAGCAGGGTCACCTCCCTGAATCATGAATTCTGGAATGACGCGATGGAATATGGTGCTGTCATATAAACGGTCTTTACTTTTTTTGCGCGTAGTAGGATGCGTCCACTCACGTTTTCCCTCGGCGAGGTCAACAAAATTCGCAACCGTCTTCGGAGCTTCTCTCTCAAACAGGCGGCAAACGATCTTGCCTTCCGAGGTGTCAAAAACAGCGTAGGTACCGGGCTGGCGAGTCATTGAGTCCTTTCAAAATACTTATTGAGAATTTGTCTTTGGCGAAGCTGATGTTTTTTTCGCGACCGGCTTCGATGCTGAAGGTTTATGCGCGACCGCGCTGCCGCCGATCAGAATGTGATTGATTTTTACCGGCTGATAAGGACGATCATTGGAGTCGCGAGCCATGCGCGCGAGCTGCTTGACTAAAGCCACACTGGCATCATCGCATTGCCCAAAGATCGTGTATCCGCCGTTGAGGCTGGGATATGGAACCTCTGTAATGAAAAATTGAGATCCGTTCGTATCAGGTCCGGCATTCGCATAGGCCAGCCGACCCGGCTGATCAAACAGCAGATCAGGAGAGACTTCGTTCTTAAACTTATATCCCGGATCGCCCGTGCCGTCGCCTTTGGGATCGCCGCCTTGAATCATGAAGTCCGGAATCACGCGATGAAAAATCGTGCCGTCATATAGAGGTACGCCATGTTTCTTTTTGCCGGTGACCGGATCGGTCCAATCTTTAGTCCCTTTTGCAAGGCCGATGAAATTCGCGACGCCAATCGGCGCCTTGTCAGGAAAGAGCGTGCAGCTGAGTTTGCCCGCCGTAGTATCAATCACAGCTGTTGGCTGCGACGTTGCATGAGCGACTGGCTTCTTCAGGGACTTGGGTTTTGACGCGGCAGTCTGTGACCAGCAAAAAGCCGACACCACCACGACAAAAACAAAAAGGCATGATTTCTTTCGCATTCGTTAAACCCCTCCGGAACGAACAATTCTACGACATTCAAATCGAAATGCTAAGGCCGGTCTGTTCGTTTGCGTCCAAGGCATTCTCGACGCGGCACGAAAATGTTGATCGCAGACGACCCAGACCCATCACGTAAGAGCTTTCATGCCGAGTTCCACACAGGCTTCCAGACGTTGATCGGTATCAATCATCCGCTTTGGCAAGCGAATCTCTTCAAATTGATTTTTCACCTTCACATACAACTCGTAATCGCGATTGGTTGCCGGATGCTCACTCGCAGTGCTCTGCTCGGCGAGACGCTTTCGCGCCGTTTCCTCGGAACATCTGCATTCCAGAATCCGCCACTCTTGTTTGAGGCCGGTCGCAACTTCCAGGACTTGGTCAATTTGATAGGCTCGCGAAAACGGCCGTCCATCTATAAAAACAAACCGAGAAGGATCTTGTCGAAGGATGTAGGCCGCCGTCTCTAAAATTATTTTTATGCAGAAATCATCTTGTTCGGTGGAATATTCGATCTCAGACGGTGAGAACAGGGCTGCCCTAATTTTGTCTTTGTCGAGGACGGTGCCATCGAGAAGTAACGCCAACTCCCGGCAAAGAGTGCTTTTGCCAGACGCGGGCAAGCCAGCCATAAGAATGATCATGCAGGACCAAATGCTAAGGTGATTCGAGCGAGGAAGCTTATTCTTCTGGAATGCCGTCGGAGATTCGTCCGGACCGGGGAATTTTCGGCTTCTGAATTCTTTTGTCCGGCCAGCATCTTAGAATCCCGGAAGTCGGTATAGCGCTCAGAAACCATCACGTGAAAAACCCATTGATGGCGCTCTTCTTCCGGTTCAACCAATCCCAAATCTTTGAGCGGGAGCATGTACTGTTCCATCCACTTAATTTGCTGGCGGCTCATACCCCGGCGCTGAATATCAACCGTGATCCCCGCCAGATGTGACGATGCGGTCTCTCCAGTTTCGGGGGCGGCGTTGCGATTATGACGGCGAAGTTTTTTCTGCACGAGCACGGTGCGAACCGCCGAATTGACCTGAATCTGGGCATGAAATTCTTTGTAATAATCGGCGCTCAGATCTTCCAGAAAATCGCGAGTCCAGGGACGGCAATAGCGCCGGTCAGAGTCAAGCCTCGGATCAATTCGGAGTGTCTCGCTGGGAACAATCGGAACTAATTCTTCGGTGGAGATAAGTTCTTCGAGCTCCTGGTCGTCCTGAATTCGTGGCAGATCGAACCGGTCAATTTCCTCGTTTTGGCGGATCAATGAATCATGTGATGGCCGGAACAGGGGATTCCAAAACATTCGACGAATCCGCGAATGATGCGCCGTGTAATGATGCGCACGGCGATGGTGCGTAGCGATATAGCGATGCAAACCGAACGCCTGGCCGGATACGGCAACGGCGACGAGAACAGATAGCGTAATCGGCCAGTGATTTATACGCTTCACGAAGTGGCTTCAGCCTTCCCTACATTTTGATGAGAAATAGGGCGCAATTGTAATGCACAATTTAAGGTTACCCTATAAATTATTTTTCCCAAGATTACGTCAGGCCGCATGGAAGTCATGGTTACTGCTGGTTACCTGCGGCGACCGAGCGATTGTTATCTGAAGAATACGCCCGCAATCGCCCGGTCAGGCATTTTGTCGCAATTCCAAACTGCGTAGGCGGCCGGGTGAGATCGTACCGCGTGCAAGACCTCTCGATATCATCGCTCCGTTTTCGAGGCATTAGGCCGATTTGTTTTATTGGTTTTTCGACCCTCGCCCGGGCCGTTGGGAATCAGCCGCGATCCCCACCCAATGCCGAGTACCAGCCACATGACAAACAGGACCTCGTACTTCAGAGAGCTCGCACCGGGAGCGTATATCCGTTTAAAGGCATTATAAGCAGCTCCGCCAAGGCCGAGCAGCAACATTGCAATGGATAGCACGCGGCCTGATTGCGATTGCTTCACTATTGCTTTCGTTGCGTCTGGAAAATCCGGACTGTCGCGCTGCGCCACACTCTTGTGATTATGTTAGAGCAGCAGAAAAGAAGTCAAGGACGAGAGCCTCGGCAAAAACTGCAAGCCACCCCAGCGACGCGCATGCCATCCAAGGACCGGTTCGAGTCACAACATGCTGAGCAGGCCAAAGATCCAGGGCATTCTAAAACCAAAAATAAAGGAGTTATCTACATGGCGGGAAAAAATACGGCAGCATTCGGAATTTATCAGACACAAGCGGATGTCGAATACGCGGTAGACGCGCTTCGCGCGGAGGGTTTTCGCAATACAGACGTTTCTGTTTTGTTTCCCGAAAACAAGGGAACCAAAGATTTTGCAGTCGAAAAGAATACTAAAGCTCCGGAAGGCACCACCACAGGAGTCGCCTCGGGCGCAGTAATCGGCGGCACACTCGGTTGGCTGGCCGGAATCGGCGCGTTGGCCATACCCGGGATCGGTCCGCTGATTGCTGCGGGACCTATCGTCGCTGCACTCGCTGGCGTGGGCGTTGGCGGCGCAGTCGGCGGGATTACCGGTGCCCTGATTGGAATGGGTATTCCGGAATACGAAGCCAAGCGGTATGAAGGACGTATTAAAGCTGGCGGGATTTTGTTATCCGTCCATTGCGACGATTCGAACTGGACGAAGAAGGCAAAAGAAATTCTCGAGCGAACCGGTGCGCAAGATGTGGCCTCGACGGGTGAGGCGGGCGCCGATTGGCAGAAATCAGATAAGCCGATGCCCCGGGCCAGTTAACCCTTCCGTTTGCCCCTTTGAATTGAACCCCGCCGTCGCGCGGGGTTCATTATTTTCCGGAATCATCGACGTCTTTTTTTCGAAATCACACCCCGCCCCGAAGCGGCAATAGCTCTGGTCCATCTATAATTGAAAATTCTCCCTGAAGGCATTTCAATGTCGAGTGTGCGCACGATTCCGGGTAGCACCTCCGCAGAGCAAATTCCTGCGGTTCCTTTGACCATCGAGGGTTACAGCGTATTGCATCAGATGATGCGTGTCCGCTGGTCCCTCTGGCGGCAATTGGACGACATCAAAAAAGCAGAGATCACTGGCGAGGCCGGCGAATGGCTCTCCAAAGCCGAACAGAATCCTTCAGGCCAATCAGCGGCGTTTTCACTACTGGGGCACAAGGGCGATTTAATGCTCGTGCATTTTCGCCAGTCGTTTGCGGAGTTGAATGAAGCAGAGTTGCAATTGGCCCAACTCCGCCTCAGCGACTTTCTCGAGCCCACAACTTCTTACCTGTCCGTTATTGAATTGGGACTCTACGAGTCCACGATCAAGATCTACACAGAACTCGCCGAACGCGGAATCGAGTCACATTCGGAAGAATGGAAGCAGAACATCCATGAAACCCTCGAACGCCAGCGGGAAGCGATGAAGCCGAGGTTGTTTCCGGATATGCCGAAGCACCGCTACATTTGTTTTTATCCCATGGACCGGCGGCGCGGCGAGCAGCAAAATTGGTATTCGCTTCCCATTGAGGAACGGGCGCGGCAGATGAATGACCACGGCCTCGTCGGCCGCCGCTATGCAGGCGAAGTCAAGCAGATCATCACCGGTTCGATCGGATTCGACGATTGGGAGTGGGGCGTAGACCTTTTCGCCGATGACCCAATAGTTTTTAAGAAGTTGATTTATGAAATGCGGTTTGATCCGGTGAGTGCTGTCTACGCGCTATTTGGGCAGTTTTATGTCGGGTTGCGCGTCCATGCCCAAGATTTGGGAAAGTTGTTGAACGGGCAGTTGCCAGGAAAGTGATGCCAGAGACGTTCCTTGCGATTCGGGAATCATTGTGACGAAACCTGTATCATCCAAAACCGCAGAATTTATCGAAACTGTGATGCGAACGCGCCCTAAGCTCGCGGCGTTTGATTGCGACGGAACTCTTTGGGAAGGCGACGCGGGAGAACGGTTCTTCGATTGGGAAATTAAACACGGCGTGATTTCCGACGGGGTTGCTCAACGGGCACGCGCCCGTTATTCCGAATACAAAGCCGGCAAAGTCAGCGAAGACGACATGTGCGGCGAAATGGTGACCCTGCACAGTGGAATGCTGGAAGCAGACCTCCATCGTTTGGCCGCAGAGTTTTTCGCGGCGAATTTCGTCCAGCGAATTTTCCCCGAGATGCTCGAGTTAGTAAACCGGCTTCAAAAATCAGGCTGCGAGGTTTGGGCAGTGTCCTCCACGAATGAGTGGGTGATCCGCAACGCGGTGAAGCATTTTGGAATTTCAGAAGATAATATTTTGGCAGCCTCCGTCCAAATTGATGAGGGAACTATCACCGATCGCCTCGTCCGCGTACCCTCCGGCCGCGGTAAACCGCAGGCAATCCGCGAAGTAATCAAGCGCGTTCCCGATGCAGTATTTGGGAATTCGAGGTGGGATGTGGATATGCTGGAAATGGCCCGATACCCATTCGCCATAAATCCGAATCCAGACTTGGAGAAAATTGCCCAAACCCGCGGATGGACCATTCATTTTCCCGAAACCGTTTCGGTCGTGAAGTAACAGCTTTCCTCACATTAGTCTTCCTTACAGGTTAGTAGGCATGGCTTGCGACTACATTCCTGAAAACAATCGTATCCTTGCAACCCAGCGCGACGGTCATTCTTTCCGCTCTGGGAGAACTCGACCGCGTTGTAGCCTGCACAAAATACTGCAACGAAGTCTGTCCGGAAATCGCAATAGGCAAGAAACGCATCATTGTCGCTGACTCCTGGACCGCTCAATGTGAGCAGATCGTCAACGTTCGTCCCGACCTGGTGATTGCGGCGGTTCCATACCAGGAGAAAGCGGTATCGGAAATCCTAAGATCGGGAGATGCGAGTTCTTGGACTGGCGCCGCACACTCTGTCTGATATCTATGCGGACATTTCGGTTATCGCTGGAATTGTGGGTGCATCCGAACGCGGACGTCTTCTAATTGAGGACATGAAACATCAAATCGAAGCAATTCGGATGCGGGCCTCCCGAACCTCGCGTCCCCGGGTTTTTTGCGAGGAATGGGGCAAGCCCTTGATTACATCGCAACCGTGGGTTGAAGAGTTGGTTGCTGCGGCTGGCGGAGAATTCATTGGCACAGCTGGCGCCAAGTCATCCGCGCAGGCAGTTCTGTCGGAGAATCCGGAAGTTGTGGTCTTCGCCTGGTGCGGAGCAGGAGATCGCGTCCCCCTGGAAAAAATTGTTCACCAGCGAGGATGGGCCGGGATGAAAGCCGCTCGAGACAATAGAATTTATTGCATACGAGATGAATTCCTGAATACTCCCGCGCCTACTTTGACTCAGGGTTTGCGCGCCCTGGCGTTCGCCATTCATCCCGAGCTTTTTCCACAGCCGCCTGGTCTACGATGCATCGAAGCTAAATCGTAGACCAATATTCCGTCATGTTGAGGCCTTATCGTGCGCACCAATCCGAAAAGAGTTATCAGAGCATCCTAGCGGACCAGGATAATTGGAGCATTAGACGGGTGGGCTTGTGAAGCGAGTAGTCGCGGCATTGATCTTCAAGGACGGCAAGATATTGGTTTGCCAGCGAACTCGCCATCAAACCATGCCGTTAAAGTGGGAGTTTCCCGGCGGAAAAATCGAAGAGGGCGAGCAGCCACGAGATGCACTGCGGCGCGAACTGGACGAGGAACTTGGCATTGAAGCCAGCGTCGGAGATGAAGTCGCGCGAATTCGTCATCAATATAAAAATGGAAGCTCAGTGGAGTTGCGTTTTTTCGTGGTGAATGAATATCAGGGTCAACTTGAGAATAAAATCTTTCGCGATATGCGCTGGGCAGAGCGCTCGGAACTGCCATCCTTCGACTTCCTGGAAGCGGACTTCGAATTAGTTAGAGACCTTGCCTCGGGTAAATTAGTTTGAAGACTTCGGCGCAATTCCCGGCGGGGCTATGCGCAGTGATAGTCCGCCAAAGCAGTTACAATCCCAACATCAATGTCCAAAACTAAAGATAAAGATAAATACAAGCCTCTGTTGGGCAAGTCCGTTCTGATTACGGGTGCCGCTCGCCGCCTCGGTCGGGCAGCAGCGTTGGCGATGGCAAACGCAGGCGCCGACGTAGCGATAACCTTCCTCACATCCGGACGCGAGGCACAGTCAACTATCGTTGACCTTGGCGGTTTTGGGGTACGCGCAATCGCTTTGCGCTGCGATGTTACGGATCCGAAAAGCGTGGCTGGTGCGATTCGCGAAATAAAAAGGGAGTTCGGTGGCCTGGATATCCTGGTCAATAACGCTGCCCGATACGAAACTGTCGAATTCGAAAAGCTTACGCTCCAACAATGGGATGACATGTTTGCCGCAAACACCCGCGGGCCGTTTCTCATGTCCCAGGCAAGTCTGAAACTGCTTCGGGAACGGCGTGGCAGGATCATTAATTTGGGATCATTAGGAGGCATGCGTCCCTGGGCGACTCATGCTCATTACTGTTCATCCAAAGCCGCCCTTCATATGCTTACGCAAGTGATGGCGAAGGCCCTGGCGCCGGAAGTCTCAGTCAATTGTGTCGCTCCAGGGATGATTGATCTCGCTGAAAAATCAGCGTCCGCATTCATGAAGCGAATGGCCACGCAAACTCCGATGCAGCGCAATGGCGCGGCAGAAGACGTAGCCGCAGCGGTTTTATTCTTTGCATCAGCGCCGAGTTTTATAACAGGACAGATTTTGATGGTGGATGGCGGGTTGGGACTGTAACGATTCATTTTATTGTGCCAGTCTCATTCTTTCGCGATTGCCGAGAAATCTAAAATCGAATGTGATGCGAATAGTCCTCATTCTGAGCCTGCTTCTGGCTTCGCTCGCCATGGGACAGTCACGCCCCGAAGATGGCGGACATGAATTCGAAATCTGGACCGGTGGGGGACACTCCGTTCCCGGAGGGACGGCTCACACAAATGTATGGAACCTGGGCGGCCGGTATGGATGGATATTGACCCGCCCGCATGGCCCGAGCTTTCTGAATGGCCGTTTTGAATACGCCGTGGATGTGGTACCGATGTTTGTCGTTTTTCAAGGAGCAAACAAATTTGAACCAGCCGGCACAGCTTATGGCGCGGGATTTAATCCACTGAATTTGAAATGGGATTTCGCGACCCGCGGCCGATTCGTACCCTATTTTGAGTTGAGCGGTGGAGTGTTATTCACCAACCACGACGTTCCTGCGGGCACAAACTCGGTGAACTTCACGCCTTCTGCCGCGTTGGGCACCCATTTGTTAGGCGAAAAATATAATTGGAGTCTGGAACTCCGTTACCTGCATGTTTCAAATGCGGGCCTCGCGGTCCCGAACCCCGGCCTCAACACAGTGCAGGTGCGAATCGGAATTCGGCAGATTCTTGAAGCATTAAAAATCCGGCTGTCCCTACATGCATTGCCGTAACTTGCAGCCGCTAACTCCGCCAGATATTCTTCTCGCGTATGTCAACGCTGGTCGAATGCGTCCCGAATTTTTCCGAAGGGCGCGACAAATCGAAAGTTGACGCCATCGTCGAAGCCATGAAAATGGATGGCGTCTATCTGCTCGACCGCGAGATGGATTCCGACCACAATCGCTGCGTGATTACCCTAGTCGGAGAACGCGATGCCATTCAGGAAGCCGCGATTCGCGGCGTAGGCAAAGCTGCGGAGATATTGGATCTGACGCGCCACACCGGAGCGCATCCTCGTCTCGGCGCGGCGGATGTTGTTCCGTTCATTCCGATCGAAGGCGTCACCTTGGAAGATTGCGTTGCCATGGCGCGCCACGCGGGTGCAGAAATCTGGCGGCGTTATCAGGTTCCCGTTTACCTCTATGAAGCAGCGGCGACATCTCCAGAGCGCCAGAACCTCGAATATATCCGACGCGGACAATTCGAGGGGATTAGCGCCGGAAATTGCCACGAGTCCCGCACGCAAACCTGACTTCGGAGAGGCGAAACTGCATCCGACAGCGGGCGCAGTTGTCGTGGGCGCACGCAAAGCGCTGATTGCTTACAACATCTTCCTCAATACGCCAGACGTTGGAATTGCGAAACAAGTGGCTAAGGCAGTGCGATTTTCCAGCGGCGGATTGCGTTTTGTGAAAGGTGCCGGATTTCTGGTTCGCGGGTTGGCACAGGTTTCAATGAATCTGACGGACTTCGAGCAAACACCGATTCATCGCGTCTTCGAACTGGTGAAGCGCGAGGCAGCGCGGCATGGCGTGGGCATCGTCAGCAGCGAGATCGTCGGATTGATTCCCAAGAAGGCATTGGAATCGGCCGCGGAATGGTTTCTGCAAGTCGAGAATTTCAACACCTCCATGATCCTTGAAAATCGGCTGTCCGCCGTGATGAGCGGAAAGTCTTCTGCGGGCGGATTTCGCGCAGGTGTGGAACCTTTCATTGAGCAGTTGGCGGCTCCGACGGCGACTCCTGGCGGCGGCAGTGCCGCAGCGGCAAGTGCGGCCATGGCCGCGGGATTGGCGACGATGGTGGCTTCCATGTCACGCGGAAAGAAAGCCTATCTGCAACATGAGGCGGAACTGACCGAGGCCATTGCGAGACTGGCGACACTCCGCGACGAACTGAAGATATCCATTGATTCCGATGCCGAGTCTTACGCCGACGTAATGAAAGCCTATAAGCAGGCAAAGGAAATGCCGGATGGAGACGGAATCGGAATTGTTAATGCCGCGCTGAAGCAAGCTACGAATGTTCCCTTGAGTGTCGCGGAAAAAGCTTCAGAAGTAATCGCCATCGCCGAAAAGTTAAAGCCAATTACGAATCCGAATATGAAATCGGATCTCACGACCGCGATTGCGTTGGCTCACGCTGCAATCGAAGGCGCACTGGCAAACGTCGAAATTAATTTGAAGTCATTGAACGATGAAGCCTTCGCAGCGGAGATCAAAAAAAGAAGTTTAGCGCTTCGGCAAGAAAGTTCGCTTCAACACTAGCCCCGCTCTTCCACCGTTTCCATCGAACTTCGCTTTCTCTTGTTCGCCTGTAAGATCTTTTTCCGCAGACGAAGCGATTTTGGAGTCACTTCGACGAACTCGTCGTCGGCGATGAACTCGATTGCCTGCTCCAGATTGAGCTGGCGGAACGGAACCAGCCGCACCGCGATATCAGAGGTAGAGGACCGCATGTTGGTGAGCTTTTTCTCGCGCACTACATTTACGTCGAGGTCCGTGTCTTTCGCATTCTCGCCGATGATCATGCCCTCATAGACATCAATGGTTGCGCCTACGAAAAGCTCGCCTCGCTCCTGCAAGTTGTAAAGAGAGTAAGGCGTGGTGATCCCGGCGCGGTCGGCGACCAGCGCTCCGGTGAGGCGATGCGGAATTTCGCCCTGCCATTCTGTGTAGCCGTCGAACAGAGAATTCATCACGATGGTTCCGCGGGTATCGGTAAGCAGCTGGCTGCGCAAGCCGATCAGTCCGCGGCTGGGCACGCGGAATTCAATTCGCACGCGGCCGTAGCCGTGATTGTGCATGTTGAGGACTTCGCTTTTGCGCGAGCCCAGTTGCTCCATGACCACGCCGACAAAGCCTTCCGGGACGTCGATGGTCAAGCGCTCCACCGGTTCCATTAATTTTCCATCCACGCGCTTGGTTACGATTTCGGGCTTGCCGACCATCAACTCGTATCCTTCACGGCGCATCATTTCGATCAGGATCGAGAGCTGCAACTCTCCGCGCCCGGCCACGACGAATGAATCGGTTGTGTCAGTATCCTGGACGCGCAACGAAACGTTGGTGAGCAATTCTTTCTGAAGGCGGTCGCGCAGATTGCGGGAAGTTACATATGTCCCTTCCAGCCCGGCAAATGGGGACGTATTCACCGTGAACAACATCGAGATTGTGGGCTCATCAATCGTAATTGGCGGCAGCGGCGATGGATTCTCGGCGTCGGTGATGGTTTCGCCGATCGTGATCCCTTCGACTCCCGCGACGGCAACAATGTCTCCAAGCGTCGTTTCCGTGATGTCGGTACGCTTCAGTCCGGAAAAAGAAAACAGTTTTGTGATTTTTGTTTTCTGCAAAGAGCCGTCGAGTTTGGCGATGCCAACTTCTTCACCGGTGAACATGCGGCCATTAAAAACGCGGGCAATGGCGAGCCGTCCCAGATAGTCGCTGTAATCGAGATTAGCGACTAGTATTTGCAGCGGACCGGAGGCATCGCCGGTCGGCGCAGGGATGGTCTGAACAATAGTCTCGAACAGGAGCTGCAGATTTTCGCCTCCGCCTTTTATATCCCGCGAGGCTGTACCGGCTTTGGCATTGGTGTAAAGCACTGGGAAATCGAGCTGCTCTTCTTTCGCATCGAGATCAATGAAAAGATCGTAGACTTCGTTCAGCACTTCCTGCGGACGCGCATCGGACCGGTCAATCTTGTTGATCACTAAAATCGGCTGAAGATGGCCTTCCAGCGCCTTGCTCAATACGTACCGCGTTTGCGGCAACGGACCTTCGCTGGCGTCCACCAGCAGCATGACTCCATCTACCATCTTCAGGGCGCGTTCGACTTCGCCGCCAAAGTCGCTGTGGCCGGGCGTGTCCACGATATTGATCTTGACGTCGTGGTAGAAGATCGCCGTATTTTTGGCGAGGATCGTGATCCCGCGCTCGCGCTCCAGGTCGTTCGAGTCCATGACTCGTTCAATCATGGTTTCATTCGAGCGGAACGTTCCGCTCTGGCGGAGCATGGCGTCCACCAGAGTGGTTTTGCCATGATCCACGTGCGCGATGATCGCTATGTTGCGAATGCCTGAACTCAATGGGCTTCCTTTGTGGGAATGGGTCCTCTACCACTTTACTATGCCGGAGCGACGGGAGGGCGTCGTTCTGAGTTCAGCGTGTGAATTTCATCAGCAGAGATTGCATTATGGGCGTAGGGCCTGACCCGAAGGCCGGGCCCTCGCCGAATTCGACGAGTTTTAGTCTCTGTCGTACTTCATGCAGATTTCGAGCTGATGGATGGCTTCATCGGTCGCCCGAATCGCATCCGCTTTATGCCCACCGAAATCATGGGCGGCCTCCGCCATATGCGCCCTCGCACTTCGCAAGGCTTCAATGGCACGGTGAATCTCAGGATGCCTTTCGGCAGCGGGCGAGGTCGGGGTAAGCGCCAGCATAACCGCAGCCACCATCATGACGCTCATTACTTTCATTCTTTTCTTCATAGATTTCTCCTCAGGGGATTAAGTCCGGACCGAAACGCCACGGACAAAAGTCGAGAACGAACATAACCTACGACAACCGCATGCTGGAAACAATTGCCGCCTTAGGTACCACCGGGCTTTCCTGGATGCGGACTTAGATGACCGGCCTGAGCGAACTGCCTCTCAAGGCCTTCGTGCAATGCGGCCGACTTTATCATGTCGGTAATCTGAGTCGGGGGCACCCGGCGCCTTCTCGTGACTGATTGCAACCAATTTAATTTCGCCTTCCGTAAAAAAATTTACAAAAATGTAAGGACGGACAACTCCGTGCCTATACTCCACGACTGTAGGGCAGTTAAATGCCCATAACTCAGCAGCTTTAATACCTGGTTTGGATACGCGCGATGTTAATAACCCTTCTGCCCCGTGTACTCTGTTTTATTTTCTGCTTCGCTCTCCTATCTTTTCTCTCGCCACAATTGAACGCGCAAACCCGATCGGAGTTGCCAAATGCCCCATCGCACAATGAGAACATGGCAGATAACTACGCTTTGGGATTGCAGCAAACAGATCCGAGCGGCATGAACGTTAGAGACTTGGTGATCGCATCTTACAAAAAGCCAAAGGTCATTGACCGCCAGTTCATACTACTTAATACATTCCAAGTCCTGGCTGCTGTGGCGGATGCCGAAACAACGCTGAGCTGCCTCAACTCTCCCTCTTGCAGGGAGGTCAATCCAATACTTGGGAGTCATCCGACGAGAGGCAGAGTGTATGCCATCGGAGTGCCGTTGACTGCTCTCTCCGTCTACCTTAGCTATCACTACAAGCGTAAAGGGCCGACTAGAAGTTGGTGGAAAGCCTATCCTCTCACCCTTTCCGCCGTGCACACCTTCGCGGCGATTAACAATTTCCTTGTTTCTCGCTAAAACTGATCCTAATTAGTCCGGAACGACTGGGGAAACACATATGAAACTATCAATTCTCTCATTAGTCCTTCTGCTGTCGGCTGTTCCGGCACTTTCGCAAGAACAACACCTTATCAACAGGACTTCGCACATCGAGTTCGCAGGCATGACGCACGAACAGCTCACTAAGCGTATTTTTGAAGGGGAGAGGGCCATGATTGGTGAACTTCGGGCCTCTCGGCCGGTGCTTGAGACCTACCTCCAGAGCCTTTGGACAGATAGTAAAGGCCAGAGTCCCATTGATGACGCGTACTTCTTGAGCACAGTCAATTTCATGCGGGGTTCTGAAGAATCGGGCGACGGCAGGCCCGGATACCAGACGTTTTTAGCTGGGCGAAGTGCGAGAAGCAGGAAGATTCGCCTTAACAACGGAGACAGAGTCGCTGTAATTCCCGACGGCTACCTCGACATGTTGTTCATTGACCTAGAAGACTTTGACGCCGATACGTACGATCTCTCATTCGTGCACGAGACCAATTGTAATGATAGTTCATGCCTTATGTTTTCCGTAATGCCTAGGGCCCGCATTTCCCACGGACGATTCAAAGGGCAAATATGGGTTGAGACGTCGAATTTCAAGATCGTTCGCATTAGGGGAACGTTCACTCCGGTAAAAACACAACATCTGAACCTCAGGACATTGTTTGGCATTGGTGGAATCCCGCTATACTTCCATTTCGACAGTACCCGGGAAGAAGTCTCGCCTGGAATATGGCTGCCGTCCTACTCATACTTCGACGAGAACCGGACTTGGCAGCAGATTGACAAAAATGCCTCGACCGACCTGCACTACCGGGGTCACATCCTGATGTGGGGATATAAGGATGTCGGTGTTGGAGCGGATGCCAGTGAAAATTACAAGTCCGATCTCATGCGCCGGCTCGAGCAAGATAAATTGTTGGCCAATGCCGGAATCGTCGAAGAGGGACTGAATTCCATTCTCCATCGAATCCTCGCGGCAAATAACCTCGACATGCCAGCCATCGAGTGTCGTCTACTGCTAACGACGCCTGTCGAAATGTTCCACGTCGGGCGCACTATTATTCTTAGCCGCGGGCTCCTTAATATCGTTCCTGATGATTCCGTTATTCCCGTGCTGCTTACCCACGAAATAGTGGAGATGCTTGCTGAAAAGGGCATCCTTTCAACCAAGAGCGATGAGATACTTTGGCAGAAGAGCCTCGAAATGGTTGAACACGCAGGTTACTCAAAAGGTGTAGGGTACACCTCTCTACTATTTGCCCAACTCGCGGAACATTCTAAACAAATCCCCAACCTTCTTCACCCGAGCTTCGGTCTCAGCTTACTGGATATTGCGAAAGGGTTACCCAAAACCGCTGCAGTGCCGTCTACAGAGCAAGCACAGCCCCTGGTATTGCGCGGAAATTACACAATTAATACTGGGAGCGCCAGTCTTGGGATGCGGCAACGAGGCGGCCGGCGTTACCGCTGAGAACCTTCCCGCAATTTGACCTCGGATAGTTTATTTACCCCTAGTAGCCCACTGCCAAATTGACCAATAAAATGTCTCGTTATTTCGGCTTCCGTAAATTTTTAATGTCTTTTGGTTAGATACGCCGCAATTCCACTAACCTCGAATCGTCTTGGTTCCTTTGCTCGGTATCGGTATTTTCTTGATGGGTGCAGGCGTAGGAGCGCTGCTCACGTACATAGGCTACTCCGGCCAAATTCGTAGCCTCAAGGACGAAGCGGAGTTTGCAGACCGGCACCATTCACGAGCGGCATAAGGATAAAATCCGCCGTCTTAGTGGCTTGAATCCTCAGCGATCACAGCGAAAGTGCGGACACAGTTTCTGCCGCCATCCTTAGCTGCGTAGAGGCCCTGATCTGCCTGATGGAGCAAGTCTTCAACCGTCAGAATATGATCATCGTCGCTCACGGTAACTCCCATGCTCACGGTCGCGGACACAGCCTCGAATGTCGTGATGATCGCATCCTTGGAAACAAAACTTCTGATCTCCTCAGCTCGCCGAGCAGCGGTCGCCAGTCTGCAATTCGGGAGGAGAATTAAAAACTCTTCCCCGCCATACCGTCCTACCAGGTCATAATTTCTCAAATCAAACTGCAGCCTTCGCGCAATTTCCCTAAGGACAGTATCGCCAGCAGCGTGTCCGAGCGAGTCATTAATACACTTAAAGTGATCCACGTCCGCGAGAATTACCGCCAATGACTGGCGGTCGCGCTGACAACGCGAGAGCTCACGTTTCAAACATGCGATAATTTCCGCGCGGTTTAAAAGTCTCGTCAAAAAATCGTGGGTAGCGGCAAACCTCATTGACTGCTGAAGTTCCAATATTCTCTTTCCGACCATGAGTCGCGCTCGCAACTCCTCAGGATCAACAGGCTTAACTAAGTAATCATCAGCTCCAGCCGCCATTGCGGTAAGTAGGTGTTGCTTTTTCTCATTTGCTGTAAGCATAACTATATAAATGTAAACACCGTTAGCCCCAAGCGTCCTAATTCTCCTGCAGAGCTCGATTCCATCAAGCCCGGGAAGCGCCCAGTCGAGAAGAACTAGACTTGGCGCATCGGGACCCTGGAGCAAGTCCCATGCTTCTTTGCCGTCAGCGATGGGCAGAAACTCAATTCGCCATCCCGACAGGTAATTACCAACCTGCTTTCTCTCTACTACGGAGTCTTCAACCAACATCACCCGCAAAGGTCCCCCGTCGTGCCTATTTAATCTTTACTCCGCGCCGCCAGAGAATCCGATTGTCTACTACGACCCGCCAGAATCCTCTCAATGGTTTTAACAAGAAGATCCGGAGTGCCCTCAAGCAACAGGTGCGATTTCTCGAAATAAGCGACCGCCCCTTCTTCCTTAAGTTTTTCGGCATTCGCCTGTGACAAGCTGCTCAACACCACAACCGGAATATGAGCGGTGCCGGTATTGGCCTTAAGTAGCCGTAGCACCTCTTGCCCTCCGAGCTTTGGCAACAGCATGTCTAGAAGTATAAGATCTGGAACCTTATCCTTCGCGACGCGCAGTGCCTCTTCACCATCGCTAGTTGTAAGGACCGTGAAACCTGCCTTTGTGAGAGCTCGCTCCGAAGCTACCCTTAAGAACCGGCTATCCTCCACTAACAAGATTGACGCCAACATTGACCTCCATGATCACAATTTGGCGGGTAGACCGCCTCTCATGTCGGGCCTAGCTCACCTTGTACCGGAGAAGACATTGATCATCCAGCCAGGTATAGAGATGCTCCTCCACGTCGCCATTAATGCACTCAAATCGCAATCCGGCCTTCCCATGACCGTCGTCCCAAACTACTGTTGCTTCAGCTTCCAAAGTGACTTGCGACGTTGGCGCCAAAAATTTTATACACAGCGATTCCCCGACGATTAGCGTCTCTGGAGTGTTAATCGCCATACCATTCCGACAAATATTAATGCTTGTGCATTCTATGGTTGAATCCGGATTTCTACGAACGGAGACATCTAAAGAAATGGCAAGCCTGAAGTACTCTCTTCTACCCTGAATCATCAACCGGTGTGCCGCATGGAGAGCACGATCAACTTGGCCCAGCTCAAAAGGACGCTGCAGGATAAATTGTGCACCGCTGCTGAAAGCGACCTGCTTCGTAGGGGCTCCAGTGGCTACCCCAACCACAATCGCATTGCGGTTTGAAGGATTTTTTCGAAGCTCCGCAAATATTGCTAGCTCATTATCAATTCCGTCAAAATCGAGAACAATCGCTTCTATTTTCGATCGCAACCACCTATTCGCGACGGAAATCACGTCATCTACGCTTTCTGTCTCTACGCCCAGGCTTCGGAAGCGGTCCGAAAAGATGCCAATCATCTCGGTATCCCGCGTGACGAGTACGGCCTTAATTTCAGAAGACATAATATTTGCGACATCAAATCGGAATTGTTAACAGATTCTTATCTTTCCCATTTTCGAACGAAACTGGGTGCTGTATTTTTTTACGAAAGCCGGACAATAAGAAATAACGATAACCTTCCACTGTGGTTGCAATAGTCTGAATATCTATATCCATAGCGCATGACGATCCAGGAAAGGTTTACTGTGTTGAATGGGGGCCGGAACCTTCGGTTACTGCGAAAACAGTTAGGTCTGACTATGCAGGACATAGAGACCGCCAGTACTACAATCGCGAGTCGGTATAACAATAATGAATTTTTAATTCCTCCAAGCCGACTTTCCGATATAGAGACAAAGGGAATTCTTCCGAGCATTCACCGGTTTTATTCGCTCGCTGTCATTTATCGCAAGGACGTAAGAGAGTTGCTGTCTTTGTATGGAGTAGACCTCAACGGAATCGCAAAAGATATTGAAGTTTCCATTCCGACGAAATCCCATTTTTTCGGGGCTCTGGGGAATGTTTCCACCATCACAATGCCCGTACGCCTGGACGCCAGGTTCGATACCAGGCGAACCACAAACTTCAGTCGAATGGTTGAGACCTGGGGAGTCGTCCCGCTAAGCTATCTGGAACAGTTCGCGAGTCGCGAATACACCTATGGCTACATTGGCAGCGAAGATCTTACGATGTACCCTATCCTGCCACCTGGAACTTTTCTTCAGGTTGATGAATCAAGAAATGAAGTTGCGAAGGGGGGTTGGAGATCAGAATATGAGCGGCCAATCTACTTTGTGGAAACTCGCACCAGTCATGTTTGTTGCTGGTGTAATCTGGACGGCGACGAGATCATTCTTCAGCCGCATCCCCTCTCGCCTGTCGCCGCTAAGATCTTTAAATACCCGCAAGAGGCGGAAGTTATCGGCCAGGTTGTAGGTGTCGCGATGAGACTCGGGGACTGGTATATCAGCTCAAAACTGGAATCCGAGCCACAGCCGAGTGGGGAAGACAACGTCGCAGTTCCATCCCGTCAAAAAGCGTCTTGAGGTTGGCAGCCGATATTTGTCAGATTGCTTCCTGTAACCCCATCTCTTCGCGGTTTTAGAGGAACGAAAATGCCGGCGGGGCAACGGTGGACGTGATTGCCTCCCAACCTTCGCAAAATGCGCGAAGGATGAGCCACCCGGATTTGGGGCTTCGTCCTATCTTGCTATTGGTGGTAAGCTCCGGCATAATAATGGTTTGCCTTATACCTGCCGAAGGATTTAGGAAAGGAAACAAGCTCTGTGTTAATGATTCGTTTATCGCGCATTGGTGCGCGCAAGCAGCCTTATTATCGTGTGGTGGTGATTGAGAAAGAACGGGCGCGCAATGGGCGGCCGGTCGAAATCGTGGGGACATATAATCCGCGGACCAGCCCGGCCAGCGTGGAGTTGAAGCGTCAGCGCATAGAATATTGGATATCCAAGGGCGCGCAAATGTCGTCCCGCGTATCGAAGATCATGTCGCAGCCCGCTCCGGCCGCAGCCGCTTCGTAATTCCGTCTCGCCAATAAGCTGAAAAAATATGACTGAGCCAACTGGAAGTCATCAGGCTGGGAATGTGCAAGGCGTTAATGTGCAAACCATGATCGAGCAACTGGTGAAGTCGCTCGTGGATGATAGCGGACAGGTCTCCGTCAGCGTGGTGGAAGAGCCGGGCGAGACCGTGCTCGAGTTGGAGGTCGCTCAGCGGGACGTTGGCAGAGTGATTGGCAAATCGGGACGCACCATACGCGCCATGAGAAATCTTTTGTCGGCGGCGGGCGTGAGGTCCAATAAACGCTACGCGCTCGAAATTATCGAAGACGAGATCGAGCCCGCGCAGCCGGACCAGAATCCTGTTTGATCCATTCAGCTTTACTTGTTCGGTTCAGCGATTTGTGATCCCGCTTAGGAGTTTCTGATCGGAGACGAGTACATCACCGTCGCCCGCGTGGTCAAGACACAAGGCCGGCACGGCGAGGTTGCGGTGGAGTTGCATAGCAGCGTCCCGGACAGGTTTAAGGCGGGCATGCGGCTGTCGGCGGCGGATGAGAGTTCGGCGCGCCGCGAGCTTGAACTCGAAGCGCTGTGGCCGCATAAGGGAATGTTGGTTTTGAAGTTTGCCGGAGTGGATTCCATCTCTGATGCCGAACTTTTGCTGGGATGCGAATTGCAAGTGCGGCGGGAACAGCGTGCGGCGCTTGAGCCGGGATGGAATTACGTCAGCGATCTAGTCGGGTGCAGGGTCTTCGACGTGGATGTTGAAGGTAACGATCGCGAGATCGGCGTGATAGAGAATGTGCACTTCGGCGCGGGAGAAGCGCCACTGCTGGAAGTCAGGACAAGCAGGGGCCAGTGCGAAATTCCGTATGCGCAGGCGTTTTTGAAAGACGTTGACCTGGCGGGGAAGCGCATACGCATGATGCTGCCGGAGGGGATTCTCGAAGTGAATAATCCCATGACGGCCGAAGAAAAAGCGCAGCAACATGAAGCCGGGCTTTTCGGAGCGAAGCGTCGAAGCGGTCCGTCCGAAGGGTAAGTTGTGATTTAGAGTTTTTGGTCCGGCGATAATAATGAAGATCGAAATAGTAACGATCTTTCCAGATTTTTTTCGCGGACCTCTGGATTTTGGAATCATCCGGCGTGCGCGTGAAGCGGGGCTCACGGAGATAGCGATCCACGATCTGCGGGCGTTTGCGCACGATCGCCACAAAACAGTGGATGACCGTCCTTTTGGCGGCGGCGAGGGCATGTTGCTCAAGCCGGAACCGATCTTTGAATGTATTGAAGGAATGAACGTGGGCGGCCGCGAGGAACGTCTCCGGCAGGGATCGCGAGAGACGGTGATTCTGCTTTCGGCCCAGGGCAGGCGCTTCACGCAGGATATTGCGCAGGAGCTTTCCGGTATGGAGCGCATCGTGCTGATCTGCGGACGCTACGAAGGAGTGGATGAGCGGGTTGGCGAACATTTAGCCGACCGCGAGCTTTCAATCGGGGACTACATTCTGAGCGGCGGTGAGTTGGGTGCGGCGGTGGTTGTGGACGCGGTCGTCCGGTTGATTCCCGGAGCGCTGGGAAATGAAGCTTCATCTCGGCAGGAGTCGTTTAGTTTGCGGGCGCGATCGCATGATGGTGATGGTCCGAGTTCGACATGCGCTTCTGGGGGTCTGCTGGATTATCCGCAATACACGCGGCCGGCAGATTTTCGCGGGTGGACAGTTCCGGAAGTGCTCGCGTCGGGAAATCACGAAGAGATACGCCGCTGGCGCCGGCGCATGGCGATAGAGAAGACGCTGCGCAATCGTCCTGATTTAATGGATGGCGGCGTTTTGGACGATGAAGATAAGGAATTGCTGAGCGAGATTAAGAACGGCTTTTAGCTTTAGGCTGCCAAAGGCCAAGAGCTATTTGCGGGATCTGTAAAAATTTTTGGGAGGCATCATCATGACGAGCTTGATTATTGAAAAACTTCTTGCCAAGGCTAAACGCACGGACATCCCAGATTTTGTCCCGGGGGACACAATCCGCGTTCACGTGCGCATCAAAGAAGGCGACAAAGAACGGTCGCAGGCCTTTGAGGGCGTGGTGATTGCTCGCAACCATGGTTCGCAGGCAAGTTTCACCGTCCGCAAAATGAGTTTCGGACAGGGCGTCGAACGCATTTTCCCTGACAATTCCAGAGTGATTGACAAGATCGAGTTGATTCGGTCGTCGAAAGTGCGTCGCGCCAAACTCTATTACCTTCGCGGATTGCGTGGTAAAGCTGCTCGTCTGAAAGACGTTGACCGCGAACATCTGGCCGCTACCGCGCCGAAAGCGTGATGCTGCAACTTGCAAGACTGGCAACGCTGGATGCCCACACCCTCGTGCATTCGGGCTGATTCTGAACGGAATAAATTACTCTCCGAACATGGGCACTTGGCGGACGTCGGACGAGACTTTTCTTTGGCGTCGTGATGCTCCGATCACGGACAGCACGGTGAGCGAATCCAAGGCGGTTCGGGGAACGAATATGCGCTGAGTATTCGAGCGTAAATCGGGAGGATTGACCAGAAATCCCTCGGGCATGTTGACGGAGAGGTCATTTGGCATCATGCCTTCGAGGACTTCGTTATCTTTGAATCTAAGTCGGACCCAAAGGCCCTCGGTTCGGGGGCGGGTGGTGAAAGTCTTGCGGTTGGGCGCCTCGGTCTCTCCAAACTCGCGGACAAAATAAACCACTTTAATATCCTTGAGTTCGATACTGACAACGTTTCCGGCGGTATTGAGAAGCTCCAGCTTGCCATCATTCACGAAGTTGGAGGGCGCGACATATCCGTTGATGGTGTCGCGATCCATTTTTCGAACTACGACCTTTTTGTGCGTGGATGGCATGATTTAAGGGTGCAAAGTGGCTGCAAATTCGGGATTTTAAGCCCAGTCTCAATCCGATTCTCTCATTTTAGACATTAAAATCGCGGAGTATCCCGTTGGTAGTAGCCAAACTGACAACGTTGTGTTATTTTCTGTAGTTTGCCACGCGCTTCCTTCAAGGTATAAGTATAGCGGTTAGAGTAATTTACGCCGGAAGAGCCCTCTATCGCGGGTTCGCTCGGGGTTGTGCCTGTGGAAATCAACTAGTGCGCCGCTGAACCGGATTTATGACTGCGAGATTCCGCGAATAACAAATGGCTGACTACATTTACACGATGGAAATCCGGCTGACGCCGGACCAGCAACGGGGCGTAACCCTGGTGCAGGACATAGCCCGCGCGGCGGGGATGAATGTTTACCTTACGGGCGGAGCGGTCCGCGACATCATTAGCGGATTCTCCATTCGGGACCTCGATTTCACGGTTCAAGGCAATCCTCTCAAACTCCAGAAAGAGCTCGAACGCGCGGGCGCAACCATGTCTGGAGTGGATGACGACCTCAAGACCCTTTATCTGGTGTTGCCGGGTAATGTTCGTGCGGAGATCAGTAGTGCACGCACGGAACGCTATGAAAAAACTGGGAAGCCGCCGGTTATCTCGCCCGCTACGATCATTGAGGACTTGCGGCGGCGCGATTTCACCGTCAACGCGATGGCGCTTTCGCTGAATCCAGGCTCCCGCGGGTTGTTAATGGATCCATTCAACGGCGCGGCCGACATTGAAACCAAGACTCTTCGCATTCTGCACAATTATGCGTTCGTGGAAGATCCGTCCCGGCTGATTCGAGCGCTTCGTTTTGCCGCGCGCTTTAATTGGCCACTCGAAGAACGCACGCAGGCGAGGTTTGAATCTGCGAAAGAAAATAAGTACATCGAATACATCACTTCTAAAGCGATTGGACGCGAGATTGAGCAGTTGGCTTATGAAGATGATCCGCTGAATATTATCCGGGCGCTCGAAAAAGAGCAGTGGCTGAAGGTATTGAATCAGCATTGGACAATCGCAAAGGTTGATACGGCGGGGTTGTCAGAGCTGTTGAAAACCCGGCAGCAGATGAGTGAGTTGGGTTATCCGACGGACCCGGCGGCGGCAGTTTTGTATTTTCTGACTGCGAAGCTTGGGGACAAGGATGTTTCGGAAATACGCAGGCTTATCCCCCGCAAAGATTTGGTCGAAGCGTGGCGGACGATTGAAGACAACGCAAAGGCTTTGGGGAAGCGACTCTCGGGGAAGGAAGCTTCTACGCCGTCGCGAACCTGGAAATTGTTGTCGGAGACTCAGCCGGAAATGATTCTGTTTCTAGCTGTCACTTCACGACAGAAGACGGTTGATCAGAAAATAAAAAACTTCTTTACCAAGTGGCGCGAAGTGCAAAAGAAAGTGCCTCTGCTGGAGATGACGGAACTTCGCATAACTCCGCAGATGGCGGAGTATCCCAAGATCGCCAATGAAGTTTTCATGTTGCTGCTCGATGGCAAGCTGCGTTCGCACACGGAGATCATGAAATTTCTGAAGCCGTTGGCGCCTCCGCCTCCGCCACCACCGCCTCCACCGCCGACGAAGCGCGGACGCGGAGCCAAGGCGGCAGTTGCCGCAGCGCAAACGCCGGTTGGAACGCCGGCAGTCGTCGGGACCAAGGGGAAGAAGAAGGGAAAAGGAGAGGCTGCGGTTGTGGCTCCCGCAGCGGTTGCAAAAGAAGTCTCGAAGCCCGTCGCCTCCCCACCCGCGAATCCGGCTAAGCCTAAGAAAACCGTCGTGCCCAAGAAGGCAACGAAACCTTCAGCCAAAACAACAGCCAAGAAGTCTAAGCCACAAAAGTCTAAGTCTCCAAAGTCGAAGCCACAAGAGCCGAAAAAGAGCGGTGCCAAGAAGAAAAAGAAGCACTGATCGGCCAGTTCGACACCGTCTTACGCATGGCGTCCTGAAAATGCGATTGACTCAGCCCGTGCGTTGAAGTAAAAGAACTTTGAAATTTCGTTCGGCGGCGACAGTGATCGCCTGCGCCTGCCACGTCACGACGATCATCTCCATCATCGCCGCGGGCGCAGGCAACAGACGCTGGTTGAGCCGGGACAGGTGGTGACGAATCCGCTCCACAAGTCGGGCCGCGGTGACCGGCGGGACGTTGGCCATCACCGCACCTCAGCGGGGGCAGCGGCGCTGATCTCCGCCGCGATGCCGCGGTGGCTCGTCCAGTCGATGAACCGGGTCAACGCCCAGGTGATGACCCGGTCCGGGATGAGCGCCGCGGGGCGCAGTGCGGCTTCGCTGCGGGCCACCTGCTGCGTGGTCACCCACGACACGGCCCGGACACGGCGGCGGCGGGCTTTCTCGTAGCGGCGCAACGCACGCAGACGTCACTCGAATCCGCCAGCGCCTTGCGCAGCACCATCGTGTCCAGCAGCGCCTGGTTGGTGCCTTGAGCGAGCGTCGGCGGCATCGTGTGCGCGGCATCCCCGAGCAGGGTGACCGCACCAGTGCCGGCGTCCGCCACCGGGTGGCGAAAATGCGGAAATGGGGACGCGGCCAGATCGTCGTCGGTCAATGTGGCCAGCACTTCGTCGGCCAGATTTGACCATCCGGCAAAATGGCGACGGATCACCTCGATCGGCTGTTGTGGCCGCAGATAGCCTGGTGCCCAAGGTAAGTCGAACCACCACTGCATGTCGGTGCCGCCGGCGGGCCACAGCCCCAGGCTTCCGCGCTCGCCGATTATCATCCGGGCCACTCGCGGCTCGGCGATGTGGGAAAGCGTGACCAGCCCCTGCCAACTGCACCAGCCGGTCGGCTTCGCGGGCGCAGCGCCGAGCATGCCACGGACCACGGAATGCAGGCCATCGGCGCCGATCAACACGTCTCCGGTCACGATGCGGCCGTCCCGCATCTCGACACGCACCCCGTCGCCGGAGTTGACCACGTCGAGAGCGCGGGACCGGCAGTGAATGCGGTCGGTCGGAAAACCGGTGAGCAGCCGTTCCAACAGGACTCGGCGCGGGACCATCCGGATGGGCGCGCCCAACCGGTTCATCATCCCATCGAGGTCGATGCTGGCCAGCGGCCTGCCCGACGACGTCGCGGCCCGCACGGCGGACAGCGACTGGCCGGCGCCGGACATGTCCACACCGAGCTGGTCGAGCACCGTCGCGCCGTTGGACCAGATTGTCACCGCTCCGCCACCGGCGGTGACGTCCGGCCGCTGATCGAACACGGTGACGTCGTGGCCGTCACGCAGAAGTCCGCGGGCCGCAGCAATGCCGCTTACGCCCGCACCGACAACGAGGATCCGAAGTGGCCCCATGGTCACCTCCTGCTGCTTACACGCGATAGGCCTGCGAAAAGTTCATCGGGTTAGCATCAGGCGTCATGGGTCTGCAGTTCTCCGAGCACGAGCGCGCGGCGCTGGCTGACCTCGCCCAGTTCCCGCTGATGGCGGCGCTGACGGGCCGCAGATCGCGCCGGTTCCCGGTCGGCGGCGAGATTCCCGACGGAGCGCTGGCGTATACCACCGGCGGCCCGTTCAGCCGTTGTCGGAAGTCGAACGGGCGCTGCTCGTTTCGGTGACCGGTGGGGTGACGGGATGGAATTTCGGGATTACTCATCATCCCGGCTATGCGCCGGCGTTCCCCAATTACTCGGGAAGCGCGACGGGCCGGACCTTCCCGTCGGCGGCGGGCTTCCACACCAGCCAATTGTTTTTCACCGACGACTCCGGTAGCTACCTGCTACCGAGCCGCGACGAGAAGCCGCAGGAGTTCGACAGCATCGAAGCGTGGATCAGCCATACCGCGGACTGCTACGTGCGAATCTCGGACGCCCGTCTCGAACTGCCCCGCGAAGAGCCGTACATGGAGGGCCACAACACCTGGATCGGTAATCATCCGGGCAGTCTGCTGGCGTTCCCGGCGGCCGATCTGGCCGAACACCTGATCGAGAACCTGTGGTTCTTCGCCGCCAACGGCTATCCGGTCACCGACGACATCAACGGCCGCAAAATCCCTGGCCTGGAACGGTTTTCATCGCTCCCGCACGCCGATGACCCACTGCCGTTGTCGTTCGTCGAGCAGTACACGATCACCGAGGCCAGCGCGGAACTCGCCATCGCGACCAACAACGGGGTGCTGGCGCTACAGGCGATGGGTCTCGGCGGCTGGACCTACGACGGGCTGGACCGGTTGTCGGTGCTGGGTGGCTCCGGTGATCCGCGGGCACCCGGACTGGGGTTCGTCGCCGACAACGACAAGCGCTGGCCGCTCCCCAATGTGACCGGGTTGCCCGGGTTCTTCGAGACGCTCAGCCCGCCGCATGTGCCGTCGATCGCGGCCGGGGTCGAGAAGCTGGTTGCGCGAAAGTTCGCTCCCGGCGGGCCGTTTCACCCGGATACGCCGGGACCGTGGTTGGACACCGGCAAGGTGCGCGGCTCGGCGTTGCCGCCGGACGGCATTCAGGAGATGGTGACCGCGGAAGGGTCGTATATCTACGACACCTTCGGCAAGCTGCCCGGCACGATGCCGACGGTGCACGTTCTGATGTATCTACAGGCGCAGCATCTCGACACCGACTTCTACGACGAGTTGTTCGCCCCCGGTGCGTATCTGAGCACCCATGCCGAGCACCAGGGCCGCTGGCACGGGCAGTGAAGCCGACACCATCCGGCGGGCTTGGCGCATCATGATGCGCAACACTGATGCTATGATGACACAGTGCGTACGACTGTCAACATCGACGACCATCTGCTCGCCGAGGCAAAAATTCTGGCGGCCCGGACATCGCGATCGCTGGGCGCGGTGCTCGATGACGCACTGCGGTCGATGTTCCGGCGCAACACCGAACGAGATGCTCGTGGGGAATTCCGGCTCCCGACCCACGGCACTGGAGGATTGCAGCCCGGTGTCGATCTCGACGACAAGGACGCCCTCGCCGAGCTGATCGGCGACGATGCTGCTCCTTGATGTGAACGTCTGCGTGTATGCGATCCGCGAGGACAGCAGCCCCGACCATCACGCATACCGGACATGGCTCGGCCAGGTTCTCATCGGCGAAGAACCGGTGGGCATAAGCGAACTCGTGCTCTCGGGGGTCATTCGCCTGATCACCAACCATCGAGTGTTTCGCCAGCCCAGCTCTACTACCAAGGCAATTGAGACCTGCCGCGCGCTTCGGTCGGCTCCGGCCGCCATCCCGCTGCGCCCAGGCCCACGACACTGGGACATCTTTGATTCGCTGTGCACGGACGTCGGCGCGAAGGCCAACACTGTTCCAGACGCCTATCACGCCGCGCTCGCAATCGAGAACGGCGCCACCTGGATTACCACCGACCGCGCATTCGCCCGCTTCCCAGGCTTACGCTGGCGGGCTCCGTTCGACTAGGTACGCCCGTCCCCGGTCCGCGCTGCTACAGCCAGGTGTCCTGAGTCGTCGTGGTCAGGAACGCTTCCAGGTCGTCACGCCATTGCGCCGGCCTGGTCTTGTCCGGCTCGATACCGGTGTAGTCGCCGCGGTAGAACAGCAACGGCCGCGGCTTGATTTTCGGGACC
>CAWCJR010000017.1:0-85028 GCA_963796015.1 uncultured Acidobacteriaceae bacterium
ATGCGTTTCCGGATCGAAGGCTGGCCCGCCCCATTCCGCGCCGCCATCGAAGCCCGGGAAAATGATTGTGCCTTCGCGGCTTCCGGGGACGAATTGTCCTGCGCTGCGAATTTGTTTAAAACGAGCGAGGGCTTCGGCATGTGCTTCAGGTGTGCGCTGCGTCAGCATGTCGGCGGTGAGTTGTTGCCGTGCGAACGGCTCAGGCAGAGTAGGGAGCGGCTGAGTGTCGGCAGTGACTTCCCCATCCAAATCGGACTTCGGATATTTTTTGTACTCGACCGGAAAGAGCGGAGATCCGGTGTTGCGGTCGAACAAATACACAAAGCCTGACTTCGTGGTTTGCGCCAACGCATCCAGCGGCTGCCCACCGCGTGTCACCGTAACCAGGACGGGAGGAGCCGGCAAATCGCGATCCCAAATATCGTGATGCACAGTTTGAAAATGCCAGACGCGCTCACCGGTATCAGCTTTCAGCGCAATGAGGGAATTTGCGAATAGGTCGTCGCCCACCCGGTCGGCTCCATAGAAATCCGATGCTGCCGAGCCAGTCGAGGCGAACACCCAGCCCCGCTTCACATCGAGCGAAAGCCCGGTCCAGTCATTGGCAGCGCCGCTGTGCGTCCAGGCGTCTTTCGGCCAGGTCTGGTAGCCAAATTCTCCGGGATGGGGAATGGTGTGAAAAGACCACTTAAGTTTTCCGGTGCGGACATCATAAGCTCGGATGTCTCCCGGCGATGCGGGCAACATTTCGCCCATGCTGCTCCCGATAATCAACAAGTCTTTATAGATAATTCCAGGACTGGTCATCGTGACCCAATTTTTTGGCTCGCGTCCCAAATCATCGCGAAGATCAATGCGGCCGGAAACGCCAAAGGTCTCGACGGGCTTCCCGGTGCGCGCGTCGAGGGAGTAAAGATACTGGCGGACGGTGACGAAGATGCGAGCTTCTTTTGCGTCCGCCCAGTAAGTGACGCCCCGGCTGCGCATCTTACCGACAACATGAACGCCGGCATTGGGATCAAAGCGCCACAGAAGTTTGCCGCTGGCAGCGTCGAGAGCGACGACATTTAGCTTCGGCGTGGTTGCATAGAGCACACCATTCACAACGATCGGATTACATTCATTCTCAGAGGAGGGAAACGCATCGCCCGAATCAAACTTCCAGGCGACCTGAAGATCCTTCACGTTATCGCGGTTGATCTGCGCGAGTTGAGAATAATGAGTGCCTTCGGGATTGCCGGAATAGACAGTCCATTCTTGATTACCAGCAGCCGGAGCGGTGGCGCCATTGCTCTGACTCAGCACGAGAAGAAAAATGAAAAAAGCTTTCATAGATCAGGAGTTCCTGATAGGCCGCGTAACATACTCCGCGCGGGCAATTCTAAACGGTCCGAGCCGGACTAAAGAAACTGCGAAAAAACTCTCGGTGGTCGGCACAGCTTTGAAAGGGCGCGGCTTTCAGCCGCGCCGTAAGTCCGATGAATTGAGTATCGGCGGGGCTGAAGCCCGCCCTTTCAAAGCTATTTCGCCATGCAGCCTGCCGACTCGAATCCGACCAACCAGAACATCCGATTATGGTGCAAGCATACGCCTCATGTAAAAGCGAAAGAACGCGTCCGAATCTGAATCAAGACAAACTTGCGCGTTCGGCACTCCGGGTTCAACCCGCGTGAAACCCTTGTCGTCCACCCGAATGTGCATTGGCTTAACGGGACATACATCCGGATTCAGAATATACGCCACCGTCATGACATCGAAGAGAGTCGGCGTTTCCTGGCCCCACTCGTGATAGAGCAAAGTCAATGTATCGGTGAGTGGCGTGCCTGCCTGAAATAAGATGGCTCTTTTTACTTCGTCCAATTTCAACTGAGTTGAATCGAGCGGCATCATGTAAATCGGCACACCAGAGGCGAATAGTTTTTGTGCCGAAGGAATGTCGTTCACGATGTTCCATTCGGGTTCGGGCCCACGTGATGGAGCATATCCGAGATCGCCGTATCTTCGTTCTATCGAACCACCCATCATGACCACACGGCGAAGCTTGCGAAAAGTTTCGGGGTCTTTATCAATAAGTGCTCCGACGTTCATCAGTGGGCCAATCGCGACCAAAGTTATTTGTCCGGGAGTGCGGCGAATCTGCTCCAGGATAAAATCCACAGCATTAGGATGGGATGCCCCGACGAAGCGGCCAACTTCGGCATAGCGTCGCTGCGTGAAAACGCTCTTCGTGACAGTCGAAGCCCCTATCGCAACTGGGATGTCCCGACGGCCGGCTTCGCCAAGTAGCCGGTCCAGGAGCTTGGCCCTTGTCTCGGTGTCTCCGAAAGTGGTGGAGATGCCGAGAATTTGCAACTCGGGGCTGCGAAGCGCAAGCGCGACGGCAAAGGCGTCATCCACGTCGTCGCCAATGTCCGTGTCAATAATGATTTTTTCTGGCGCAGCTTGCGAGGAGCTGGCTGGAGATGCAGATTGCGCGCGGCTCGAAACAACGAGCAACACCGGCAGCAAGAAGATCAAACAAATAATTGCGGCGTAGAGACGCAGCCTGCTGCGCCTGCCTTCGTATTTCATAAATTCGAATGGTTCTAAGGTATCCCCATCAATCATTTAAGGAGCATCCGCAATTTGCCGGTGGGACGTGGGCTTTCAGGAAATCTGACACGCGCTTGTAGGCGTCAATTTGATTCTCGACGCGAGCGAAGCCATGCCCTTCGTTTTCGTAAATTTTATATTCGGCTTTGCCGCCTTTTTTCGTAACTGCATCCACCACTTGCTGCGTTTCGCTTTTCGGGCATCGCGGATCGTTACCTCCTGCCAGCAGGAGCAGCGGCGCTTTAATTTTGTCCACAAAGAAGATTGGCGAGCGATCTTCGTACAAAGCCTTGTTCTTCACCGGATCGCCCATCGTCGCCAGATCCATTTCTCGCAACACCGGGTCTTCGTTCTCGATCTCGGTGAAATAATTTACGAACGGCACGATCGGTACGCCAGCCGCCCAAACTTCCGGCGCTTTCGTTACCCCCATCATGGTCAGATATCCGCCGTAGCTGCCGCCCATCAACACTATTTTCTTCGGATCTACAAATCCGGTTTGCTTGATCCAATCTGCGGCAGCGAGCACGTCCTGCAAATCGCCGCCTCCCATATCGAACAGGTTGGCGTCCTCAAAAGCTTTTCCGTAGCCAGTGGATCCGCGATAGTTGGGCGCTATCACCATGTATCCCTGATTGACAATGTGTTGAATGAAGCGATTGAACGAGTTCACAGATTGCGATTTCGGGCCGCCGTGAACATACACAATCGCGGCATTCTGACCATTGCGCACCATGTTGTAGGTCATGTACACGAATGCGGAAATCGTCCACTTCTTGTCCTGGCTTGGATAGTGCACAAGAAACGGTTCGACCATATCTTCCGAATGAACCCCAGCAACCAGGGCGTGGGTGACCTGATGTGATTTGGAGGTTGCAATGGAATACACCCAGACGTCTCGTGGAGAAGTGGGGCCGTCGTGATAGTAGATGAGCCGCGAACCATCGTGCGTGAACGCGGACGGCGAGCCCCCGGGCGTGTTTACGCCTTTGGCTAAGGGCAGGGAAGCGGTATTCCCGGAAGCTAAATCGTGCAGATATATGTTCACAAAGCCATCAACATTGGCCGTCCAGGTAACGTGCCTTCCATCCGGCGAAAAGTTGCCGCCATCAATTTCCCATTTATCGTGAGTAAGCCATTCAATTTTTCCAAGTTGCGGGATCCCATCTTTTTCTGACAAATTTAGAATGCCGACGTTTTCATATCCATTTTCCGCATTTGACGTGACAAGAATTTCGCCCGCGTTCAGAAGGGGACGGTGTGAAACGTCATTCGCCCGATAAAGTTTTTCTCCTTCATGCGGCGTGAGCAATGTTGATTTCCCAGTAGCCACGTCTGCAATAAAAATGTTGGAGTCCGTTCCCTTGGCTTGCTCTTGCGTATAGACGATGTGCTTCCCATCGCGTGTCCAGATCGGATCAACATTCATCCGGTCTTTCGCCGTGTCGCTTGTGACGTGTTTAGTGTCACGCATCAGCGTGTCATACACGTCAATCTCGAATACCGAAGACGTCCGCGGCTTCACCATGTACGCGAGATAGCGGCCATCTGGAGACCATGTCGGATGTTCTTCCGCAATCTCGCGAGTATGAGTTAGATTCACCACCATTCCTGTCTTCGGCGAGACCAGAAAAATATCCCATTGTTCATCGCCGTCGTAGTCGGACATGTAGGCGATCCATTTTCCGTCGGGAGACCATGCGGGCTGCGTCTGCCGCTGATCGCTGATCGTGAGTTGCACGGGCCATCCGCCCTCGGCGGATACAAGCCAAATATTGTTTCTCCCACTGATATTCGAGATGAACGCAATCGTCTTCCCATCGGGCGACCAGGTGCTGCCTCCAATCGCCCGGGTCATGTACAGTTTTTCGATCGAAAGGCTTTGCGCGCCCTGCTCAACCTGTACGTTGGGCCTGCTGTTGATCAGCTTGGGATCAGTGATCGCTTGGGGGGCTTGCAAAGTTTGTCCTGATGCAAAAGAGGTCATAAGGAAGAAAATAACAAAACTGACGGATAGTCGAGTCGAACCTGGCAGACGTTTGGTTGAGGGCATTTTAGAAATGCGAGAATCGAACTTGTTGTTCACGGGCCCGGTGTTATCTAACCCGGTGTTATCTGACCCGATTATCTAACGATGACAGCCGAGGGTTGAGCAGGCGTAACCACCGGACTGCCCAGCACGTTTAATCCTCCAGTGGTTGTATTCAGTGTATAAACCGATACCGAACTGGCGTTAAGATTCGCTGCGTACAGATAATCCGTACCAGCGGTCGTGAGAGTTGCAGCAATGCCGGGACGGATCGCCAGAGAGACGGGACTGCCTCCGGCGGAAATAGTTGCCGGAGTCAGTGGAGAAAGCACGCCAGTGGCGGAACTCCACGAATACGCGGAGATTTGATTCGCCTGTTCATCCGCTGCATACAGAAAAGGGCTTGTCGGATCCATGGCAATCGCGACTGGTCCGGGTTCGGCAGCGAAGGGAGATCCGGCGAGTGGAGTAAGAAGACCATTCGGTGCGGAGCACCCCAATGCGTTTGCGGCATCGCATATGGCAAACCCACTAATATTGTTCGACCCGGCATTGGCAACGTAAAGGTACTGTCCGGCGGGAACAGTTGTGCCTTGGGCTATCGAAACGAATACGGCGGACGGTGAAAGTCCCACCGGGTAAATATTGAGGGGAGTCAATGCCCCCGAACTGGATATTTGGAACGAGGAGACCGCGTTCGCGAACTGATTCGCCACATACAAGTAATTACCGGATGCACTCACAGCTACTGAAACCGGGCCGGTACCGACACGGCGACCACTCGCGGAGAAAGTAGGCCGTTCTCACGCCGAGGGGCGTCAGGCTTGTGCCACTAATCGAAAACACAAAAACAGCGCCTGAGTTCGGATCGCCAAAAGATCCCTGACATGCAACGAAAAGAAACTTGCCACCGGGGTCGATCGCCATACCCATGGGATAGGCACAGCTGTTTGCCGGACTAGCAGAATCGGTAACTGGCATTGTGCTCCCCGCTACCTTAAAAGTTCCGTCGCTATTGATTGTGTATGCGGATATTCCCCCGCCAGACGTTGATCCCGTGCCGCTGTTGGATATGAATGCAGCATCGGCTTTCGGCGTGATGACGATGGAAACGGGCGCATTCCCGGTGGCCACGGCGTTGCCATTCAGGCCTAGCGAACCATTCCCAGTATTGATCGTATATGCCTGAACGGTTGTGTTTCCTTGCGCAGTCAACCACAGGAAGCCAGTCCCGGTCGAGGATAAAGAGGGGCTGCTCGAACAGCTTGCCAAAATGAGTAAAAAAGGTAGGACAAGTGACAACCAGCAATACTTTATCCGCATTGTTCTCCCAGGATTATCTCCCGACAATTTCGCGCCAAAAGGTCACACGCGCAGGAGGCACGAGAAAAAATAACAGGGGCTCACCCTTTTGTTTATCAGGAATGAACGTTTAGAGCAACCGCTGACGGGTGTGGCGATCAGGTCAGGTCTATGAATTGACCTGACCATAATATCCTCGGACAAGTCTCGAAATTAACTTTCCACAGTTGCCTGAACCGCGACAATTTTGTCATCCGAATGCGGCGCCGCCGGAAATCTGATCTCAATCATCAGCCCCCCTTGAGGCCGGTTCGTGGCCGCAACTGTGCCGCCGTGGAGTCTCACTGCCCGGTCGGCAATTGCCAGGCCCAGGCCGACACCGCCCGTTCCGCGTCCGCGGTCATCGTCAATGCGATAAAACGGCTGGAACAATTTCTCTAACGCTTCCTCGGGAACTCCCGGCCCGCAATCCGTGACACGCACAAGTCCTTCCGGCCCGTTCCGTCCGCTCGCGCATTCCAAATGCACTTCGACAGCAGTATCTTCCCGGGTATAACGCACTGCATTTCGGACTACATTTTCGATCGCGCTATTCAACAGCCCCGCGTCTCCAATGACCACACAATCGTTTTTAATCGAGTATTCAACGCGGCAGTGGCGACTCTGAGCCTCGAACGCAGCATCTTCCGCGACTTCGCGAACTAATTGCGCGAGATGCACCGGCACTTTTCGCATGACTTCGCCGCCGCTCTCCAACCGTACAATCGTGAGTAGCCGTCCGATCAACTCGTTCAGCCGATTCGCTTCGAGATCAATCCGCTCAAGCGCGCTGTTCGCTTCAGGGCCGGCGCGTTGCCGCGCCAACTCCAACGCAACATTCAAGCGGGCGAGGGGCGAACGCAACTCGTGGGAAATGTCCTTCAATAACCGTCCTTGCGCGTTGACCAGGTGTTCGAGACGCTCAGCCATAGTGTCGAAGTCACGAACCAGTTCAGACATTTCGTCGTGACCTCGCGCTGTGTTCACGCCCGCTCGCGCCGTCAAATCACCAGCGGCCAGCTTTTGAGTTGCTGCTCTAAGCCGTACGATGGGGGAAGTTAAATATCGGGTCAGGAGATAGCACACCAACCCAGAGCAAATGATCGCGATCAGGATTCCAAGCCCGGGCACGCCATGCGGACCGAATCGCGTGCGCTCGACTGGCAATTCAATGACCAGGTTATAAGACTGGCCGTCGGATGCAGTTTGCGTAGGCCGCAAAAATTGCATCGGCCCTATCCTGCCCCAAATACTATCCGCCGTGTGGATCTGCCCGCGTTCTACTCTTTCTATCCATTCCGGGGCCGGGTGCCCTGAAAGATCGCGACCCTGCTGATCGAAGAGGAAAGCATGAATGTGTTGGCTCTCGCGGAGGGTTCGCAGATAGGTCCGAAGTCCTTCTGAGCCTCCGGTCTTGTACGCTTGCACTGCGTCATTGAGAAATCTCTGTTGCATGGCCTCAATGCCAGAGGCTTCGCGTGGAGGCCGCAATGCCAGGGTCACAAGAATTGTGGTGACGAGAAAAAGAGCAAATGCGAGCCAATAGGAGAGAAAAATCTTGAGAAAAAGACTTCTCATTTCGCGTCACTTCCTGACTGCTCGCGCGAGAGTGTGAAAATATAACCGACTCCGCGAACCGTCTTGATCAATTCCGTGCCATTGTCGGAGTCGCCCAGCTTCTTGCGCACTTTGCTCACGTGCATATCAATGCTGCGGTCAAAAGGAGAAAACTTCCGGCTCAAAACCGTGTCCACCAATTCTTCACGTGCCACGACGCGCCCAGCTTCTCGCAGTAGAACTTCCAACAGATTAAATTCGACGGAAGTAAATTCAATGGGCACGCCTTTTTGCCGAACTGTCCGCGTAGCCGGATCAAGTTCAATTTCACCAACGCGTACTACATCAGGAATCGGTTCACTCTGAGGGGCCGTCTTTGTTCGCCGCAGGATGGCACGAATACGAGCCACAAGTTCCCGCGGATTGAACGGTTTTGGAAGATAGTCGTCGGCTCCAATCTCGAGTCCTACAATCCGGTCAACATCCTCACCACGTGCAGTGAGCAATAACACCGGAATCTTCGAGGTACTTCGAATCCGGCGCAGAACATCCAACCCGTTTAGTCCAGGCAGCATTACGTCCAGAACGATTAATAATTGCGGGCCATTGAGCGCTCGTTCCAGGCCTCGCTTTCCATCGTAAATTGCCTCGACCTTGAAGCCCTCGGGACCAAGGTATTCAGCCACCAGGCTGCACAGTTCCACATCATCGTCAATAATCAGAATTTGATCCACGTTAGCCATTTTAGTTTCACACAGTGCCGACGGCACACGCGTAAAGAATTGTCATACCAGCCGTATCAACGGTTTACAAAACTTTACTCCGGTTGACTGACTCTTTACTACATTTCAGTGTTCAATGTGTTTCTATCAATAGCACGGAATCAGGAGCGGTTTTATTTTTTGCAACAGGATTGTTCTGGAGGAATAAACGTGAAAAGAAATAGATTCAAAATGTTAGGCGCGGGCCTTGCGCTGTTATTGATGGTAGGGTTCGCGGTATCGCAGGAAGCTGGCACGAGCATGGGTCCACGGCACCACAGGGCTTTCGGACACGGGCCGTTAGGGTTCTTCACCAAAGCGCTTGATCTCACAGATGCGCAACGGGCGCAGATTAAACAGATCATCGCCAATGAAAAACCGACCCTTCATCCACTGATGGTCCAGGAAGGGCAAGCCCACCAACAGATGATGCAATTGGTCACGAGCGGAAACTTTGACGAGAACAAGGCTCAGGCGATCATTTCGCAGGAAACCCAGGCTCACTCGCAGATCGAACTCGAGCACGCCAAGATAATGTCTCAGGCGTATCAAGTTCTCACGCCCGACCAGAAAACAAAGTTCGCCCAATTGCAAACGAAACATCAGCAATGGATGGCTCAGCACCCGCAGCAAGAGCAGTCAGGGCCGACGACGCCAAACCAGTAAACGGGCACGATGCAAGGAGGGTGTCATCCCTCCTTACATTTTTTGGAACGTCATGAAGGGAGATAAGCTCTTGGCAACCGTAGCGATCCCCACGGAGTTTATAAACATCGTCGCGGCCGAAATGTCGTCTGGTGTCGAAAGGGCAGTCGAGTACTGGCTTGCTCAAATTGACCAGATCGCGAATAACGATAAAATCGCGCCGTCACTCAAGTTAGCCGCGATTCAGGGAGTTCTTCTGAACTACAAGCGGCTCACTGGGAAGAACCCATTGAAATTCGCCTGTGTTGCATAATTTTCGGAGAGAATTTATGACTGCCGATATTGTTTACTCGATCCTTATCCGATGCAGTTGGTTTTTCCTGGGCGGGTGGACTCTCGTCCTGCTGTTGGCGTCAGCTGCGGCATTTCGCAAAGAGTTGTCAGACGCCTGGCTAGCTGACCAATAAAGCGTAGCAAACACTTGCGGTTTATTCAGCAACAGTGGCTACGTGCAGCGGTGCGCTTTCGAGCCGGGGAGTCACACTCGATCGTAATCCGAGATTGCCCTCCGGGCCGAGTGCGGCGAAATTCTGAACCCAACGGATCATCAACCGACAAAATTAATCAGCGTTCCAATTCCTGCGATTGAAATGCGGATTTCATCGCTCTGATTCAGAGTGAATGAATCGGGCGGCACAATGCCGGTGCCAGTCAGCAGAAAACATCCATGAGGAAAAACGTTGTCCCGGTAAAGGTATTCGACCAATGTGGCCGGATCGCGCTTCAGGCTGTTGAGCGTAGTAGAACCCGTGAAAACAGTCTGCCCGGCGCGCAAAATCTCCAGTCCAATCTCGGTGGATGATGGAAGCGGGTCTGATGTAACTAGAATGCCGGGACCAAGCGAGCAACTTCGGTTGTAGACCTTCGCCTGCGGCAAATACAAAGGATTCTCGCCTTCGATATCGCGCGAACTCATGTCATTGCCAATGGTGTAGCCGAGAATCTTTCCCTGCGGGCTTACCAGGAGCGTGAGTTCAGGCTCCGGTACCGACCACGAAGCGTCCTTGCGGATTGCAACTTCTCCATGATCACCAACGACGCGACTGGCAGTGGCCTTGAAGAAAAGCTCGGGTCGTTCAGCGGTATATACACGATCGTAGAAATCCCCTCCGCCTGCGGATTTCGATTCATCCATGCGGGCGTCCCGACTCCGAAAGTAAGTGACCCCTGCCGCCCAGACTTCCTGATCGCCGATCGGAGCTCGCAAGTTACGGCCATCTGCGATTGGATTACCATCCAATTTTGCTTCCACACTAATGGACTGCATCAGATGTTCCTCGAGATCGTCACGCGTGATCAATGTGTCCCAGTCAGTATCTGTAGCGGAATAGAATTTTTCGTCATGCTCAATCAGAAACCCATTCGTTGTGCGATAGAGCTTCATATAAATTCGGGCCTTTGGGGATTGTATTACGGGGGGCTGGAGGGAGTGGGCGGGAGGCGACCGGACAAGATGCGGAGAAGTTGATTCTCGCCGGGAAGGGTCCGGCTGCGAGCGACACCTTATCCCCATCTCAACATTTTCTGCGAAATGGTGAGCGCGGTGGGACTCGAACCCACGACCCATGCCTTAAAAGGGCATTGCTCTACCAACTGAGCTACGCGCCCACGTTCATTAGAATCTAACACAATCGAAAACTCTTAATTATGCCGCGAGAGACTGCCACGGAATCTGTCGAAGGAGCGGAAATACACTGCCATCGTCCACCCGCTGCCGCTGTCAAATAGGTGAGTCATCATCAACGCAACGGCAGCGCGTTACGCCCGCTATTGATGTATAAATAATAGGCCTTAAGGGAGACGAATTCGATCCGAGCAAATGAGCAGCCCCAGCCCTGCGCGCCTTCTTAACCAGATCATCACCCCAGTCATCTTGTTTGCGTCCTTCTTCCTATTGAGCGTCGCGCAGCCGCTATACGCCCAAAAAGGCGGTCACCCAATCCCACATATTGTGCAAAAGGACGGCCGTTACGCCCTATTCGTTGATGGCACGCCTTACCTCATGCTTGGCGCGCAAATTAACAATTCCAGCGCGTGGCCGGCAATGCTTCCGAAAGTTTGGCCGGCGATCGAAGCCATTCACGCGAATACGGTTGAAATGCCGGTCTATTGGGAACAAATGGAACCTCGTAAAGGACATTTCGACTTCACCATCGAGGACACGTTGCTGGAGCAAGCCCGGCAGCACCGCGTCCATCTTATATTGCTGTGGTTTGGCACGTGGAAAAACGGCAGCTCGCATTACATGCCGCTGTGGCTGAGAAATTCTCCGGAAACTTCCCCGCATATCATCGGGTCGAACGGGCGCGCGGTGGATTCGCCGTCTCCGTATTCCGCTGACACATTGGGAGACGACGTGAACGCGTTTACAGCTCTGATGAATCATCTCAAAGCAAACGACCACCAGCGCACCGTGCTGATGGTGCAAGTTGAAAATGAACCTGGGACATGGGGAAGCGTTCGCGATTTTTCTCCGGAGGCTCAAGAGCAATTCGAGGCGCCTGTTCCAAGGGATTTACTTGCCGCCCTCCACAAGCAAGTCACCGGGCCGTCGGCAAATTGGCATGCTGTTTTCGGTGACGATGCGGACGTATATTTCCACGCCTGGTCCGTCGCGCGGTACGTCCAGCAGGTTGCCGGAGCCGGCAAAGCTATTTACCCACTACCACTCTACGTAAATGCCGCTCTGCGAGATCCTTTGAAGCCGGCGCTCCCCGCTAATTATGAAACAGGGGGCGCAACCGATAACGTTATACCCATTTGGAAAGCGGAAGCTCCCTCGGTTGATATTCTCGCTCCTGATATTTACATGAATGACAGGGAACGATATTTGAAAGTGCTGGATCTTTATCATCGGCCTAATAATCCTCTGTTCGTGCCGGAAACGAGCCGGGCGCCGCTGGTTGCGCCGTTTTTCTTCGAAGCGCTTGGGCGCGGGGCCATAGGATTTTCCCCATTCGGGGTGGACTTCACCTCAGCGTCGCACGATCCTCAAAGGCCTGAGGCTTCCAAAGAATCGCTCGCGCCCTTTGCACTCAACTACGAATTAATTGGCCCGATTGATCGCGAAATCGCCCGACTGAATTTCGAAGGAAAGCTGAAGGCGGTCGCGGAGGAGAAGGGGCAGCCGACCCAAACCGTGGATTTCGGCGTATGGCAAGCGACTATTTCCTACGGAATGCCCCACTTCGGGCGCAATAATCCTCCAGCAGGGAATCCTGAGCCAGTAGGGCGGGCGCTGGTTGCGCGACTCGGAGAGCACGAGTTTCTGGTTGCCGGATTTTTTTGCCGTGTGGATTTTAAGCTGAGCGACTCCGCATCCACTAAACAGCGCCAGTATATGCGGGTGGAAGAAGGCAGCTTCCAAAAGGGGATTTTCGAACCAATCCGCATATGGAATGGCGACCAAACCGATTGGGGACTCAACTTCGGTTCATTACCGCAACTGCTGCGAGTCTCACTTGGCACTTACTGAATGTTTTCATATTAAGGAGAACTATGGGCGTTCGCAAACTAACCGGATCGCGAGTGACATACACGATTGTTCTGAGCCTGCTGATCACATCGCTGGGCATGGTTGCCTCCGCGCAATCGAAAGCTCAACCGGCCAGGCCCTGGGTGGATAAGTCACTGGCCCCCGATCAGCGAGCCGACATGGTCCTCAAAGAAATGACCCTCGACGAAAAAATTCAGCTTGTGCACGGCGCTGGGTGGGGCGTGCTCAGGGGAGGGGATCCGGTTCCGACGAGATCAAATTTGGGTGCAGGCTTCGTGGCCGGCATTGATCGCTTGGGAATTCCAGACATCAATCTTGCGGATTCCGCGGTCGGAATTCGAATGGCCGCTTTGCAAAGCCGCTATGCGACCCTATTGCCTTCGGTTCTCGGCTTGGCAGCCACATGGGATACGCAAGCCGCATCTTTGTATGGCTCCGTGATCGGTAGAGAGTTGCGAGACCAGGGCTTCAATATGTCAATCGGCGGCGGCGTTGACCTAGCTCGTGAACCTCGCAATGGGCGCAATTTCGAATACGCCGGAGAAGATCCAATCCTGGCCGGGACTATGGTCGGCCATCTTGCGGAGGGAGTTCAGTCTCAGCAGGTGATGGGCGACATCAAGCATTACGCGCTTAACGATCAGGAGACAGGACGCAACATCCTCAATGCGATTCTCGACAAACGCTCCATGCGCGAAACCGATCTCTTGGCGTTCCAGATCGCGATTGGAATCGCGCACCCCGCCGGCGTTATGTGCGCTTATAACAAGATCAATGGCGATTACGCATGCGAAAACGACTACACGCTGAATCAGGTTCTCAAGAAAGATTTTGATTTTAAGGGCTTCGTGCTCTCCGATTGGGACGGCACACACAGCACCGTGAAGGCCGCTCTAGCAGGACTCGATCAGGAAGAACCGGGTTACGGTTATTTTGGCGCGCCACTAAAAGCAGCCGTCGAAAAGGGCGAGGTCCCAATGTCCCGCCTCGACGACATGGTTCATCGCATTTTGCGGAGTATGTTTGCGGTTGGGGTAATAGACAACCCGCCAGTCCGGCGAGTGGTGAATCCGTTTCGCGGTCTCGAAGATTCTCAACACATTGCAGAAGAGAGCATCGTGCTGCTGAAGAATGCTGACAACCAGCTTCCATTAAGCGCGTCGGCAATTAAATCCATTGCGGTAATTGGGTCGCACGCGGATGTCGGAATTCTTTCCGGTGGAGGCTCAGCTCAAGTGGATGCGCCGGGGGGAAATGCCATTGATCCCAAGTACGGCCCTTCGGAGTGGGGTAAGCCCGTTTACTTCCCGTCGTCGCCTTTGAAATACATCCGCATGAAAGCTCCTGGGGCCAAGGTGGAGTACGACGCGGGGACCGATTCCGGCACGGCAGCAAGCTTGGCCAAAACCTCCGATATCGCAATCGTCTTCGTCAACCAATGGATGAGCGAAGGCAGCGATGCAGCCACGCTTTCCCTTCCGGATAATCAGGATGCGCTGGTTGACGCCGTCGTCGCGGCGAATCCACACACGATTGTCGTAATAGAAAGCGGCGGACCGGTAACAATGCCGTGGGCCGATAAAGTGAGTGCGGTGCTCGAGTCCTGGTATCCGGGCATCGGTGGCGCTCAAGCGATTGCCAATATACTTTTTGGCGACGTCAATCCATCGGGCAAGCTCCCCATTACGTTCGCTAAGAGTGATGAGGACCTTCCTCATCCGAAAGTGCCAGGCATGGAATTGTTACCGCCTCCCGGTTCGCGGCGCCGTCGGGGAGAACAAATGAAGCCGTTCGATGTCAATTACACCGAAGGCTTGAAGGTCGGTTACAAGTGGTTTGAGGCCGAGAATAAACAGCCTCTTTTTGCCTTCGGTCACGGGCTCTCTTACACGACCTTCGAATATTCCAATCTGAAGAGTGATGGGAAAAACGTCAGTTTCACTTTAAAAAACTCGGGAGCACGTGCGGGTGCGGAAGTGGCGCAAGTTTACGTCGAACTACCTGCGAGCGCGGGTGAACCCTTCAAACGCCTGGTGGCGTGGCAAAGAGTCGAACTTGCCGCGGGAGAATCCAAGAATGTTGCTTTGACTCTCGACCCTCTCTACCTTTCCATCTTCGATGTGAAGAATGATGGATGGCAAATGGTGCCAGGCGAATACAAGGTCATGGTGGGCGGCTCGTCGGAAAACACTCCGCTGAACGCGACATTCCGAGTTGGAGCTGGACACGGCGGCGGAATTGGAAGCGGTATTTGATCAGCGTACAAAACCTCAGATCGGGTCGAGAGTGATCACGCGGACAGGCATCCTTAGTTTGAGGCTGCGGGCTTCTGGCTGGCGATGAATGCTTCGACGTTGCTCTTGTCTATTAGCGCAGTTCCCGTGTCCACAAATACAGGGATCGGAGACGACGGATCTGTTTCCCAGTTCTGTTGCAACGACGTCGGCTTATTGTGGTGAAGATCGTCCAGCATGGTTATACCGACGTACGACATCGTGTAAGGTTTCTGGGCTATAGTGGCCAAAATTACGCCCTTTTGTATCCATTCCAACGTTTCTGGGTCGGTGTCCATCGCGATTACTGTCTTGCCCGTGATCTTGTAGCGATCGAGCACGTTTGCGACTTCCTTGCAAGACAGCGCCTCCAGACACACAAAACCATCCACTTTGTCCTTCTCTTTTCCGATAATCTGTGACGTATTGTCGAACGCAATTGTGGGATCCCCCTTTACATCCACGATCTGCACAATCTTCATTTGCGGATCGCCAGAGAATGTGTCGCGATAGCCGCGAAGGCGGTCGTCCAAATTGCTTTGCCCCGGCATTGTAAAAACCACTACGTTGCCCTTGCCGTGCATGGCTTTGACTGCGATTTTGCCCCCCATTACGCCGACCTGATAGTTGTTCGTCCCAATGAAAAACAAGCGCTTGCTGCCGGGAGAATCAGTGTCTATTGTGATGACGGGAATTCCCGCGGCGATGGCAGCGTCAATGTCCGGTTTCATTAACTCTGGATTCGCGGGCGAGACCAGGATTCCACTAGGATTCAACTTAGCGACTCGCTCAAACTCGAGTTGCTGAGCTTTCGGGTCGTAGGTCTCCGGCCCAACAAACTCGGCCGGAACCTTCATTTTTGTCGCAGCTTGCGTGAATCCAGCCGCCGCTGCCTGCCAGTACGAAACCTTTGTATTCGAGGACACCAGGTAATATTTTTCATCGCCGCCATGGCGAACGGTACAGCTCGACAGCGATATCACCAAAACACCACCGATAATGAAATGGAAATACCTGGCCGGCTTTAGCATTAGGAACCTCCTCAGGTGATCATGTAAAAGTCTTTACACGAGATACCGCGGCCCGGACTATTCGTAGCTCGCCGGATTGTGGTTTCACCCAAACGCCGCACTAAATAACAGGGGGATTGTATGCTCCATCCTGGTCGCACTCAAGCACCCACGTTTATTTTGAAACCGAGCGATGCAAGCAGGAAACAGTCAGCGAAACTGAAGGTAGAGAATCATCTTGTGATCCGAAGGGAGGCTAATGGTTTGTTCTCGGCTGGTACGATCGCTGTCGAGCGCCTTAATACTAAGTTCGTAACGAGTTCCCACTCGGTGCCTCCCGCCGAACTCGACTTTCCTTCCACGCCCATCATCAATGCCTTGAACGCATATTCCGCCAAGAGCGTCTGCGACATTTGGACGGTCGTCAATGGTGGCGTCGTGAAGCTCGAAAGCCGGATATCATCGAAACCCACAACCGACAAATCACGCGGAATGGAAATGCCGTATTCGTAAGCCTCCCGCATTACACCGATCGCGGTCATGTCATTCGAACAAACAACCGCTGTTGGCCGGTCGGCAGAGATTCACGAGCTCCGTCAATGCCCGCATACCTCCTTCCATTGTGTGATCTCCCGTGGCCATCAATTCAGCGGGCAACTTCCTTCCAATCTCATGAATTGAGCTCTCAAATGCAGCTTTCCGGGCCATAGCGGATCTGAGATGTTGTGGTCCTCCAATAAAAGCGATTCTCACGTGCCCGAGCGCTGCCAGATGCTGCACGGCCTGCCGGATGCCATGCTGGTAGTTGATGCGGATATTGCCCACTCCACGAACGTGCGGTCCGACGTCTACGAATACCAGAGGGAGTTTACGATAGCGGAGATCCTCGATCAGAGACTCTTCCATTCCAAAGGTCAGAATGGCGACACCATCCACTCTGCGTTCAATCATCCGGCGAACCGCCAGCTCCATCCGCTTGGGATCATGAATCGTCGAAGTCAGCAGGATTTCGTAATTATGCCGGACCGCGATATCTTCGAAGGACTGCACCAGCTCTGGAAAAAAGGGATTTGTTATTTCGGAAACAATCAGACCAAAGATTCTGCTCTTTCCGGAAACCAGCGCCCGGGCCTGCGTATTTGGGTAATAGCCAAGTTTCTCAACCACCTTCCAGACCCGCTTGGCCAGTTGGGGGTCCACGCTCGGAACGCGATTAATCACCCGCGAAACCGTTGCGGTTGACACCTTTGCATGCTTTGCAACTTCGCGCATATCCATAGGCTGAGAACCCAGTTGACGGATCGCTGCGGGGCACAAACTACACCAGAACTTCGCGAAGAAGGTTCAACCCTCAACAATCTGATACAAGCGATAGTCTTCGCTCATGATCGCGCTAAAGGGACGAAGGACGAGGTTCCCCGCGTCCGTCTGAACCAGCCAGTCCTGAGACGTTTGCGAAAACGGCTTCGCTGCCAGCAACCGGGCCCGAGTCATATGCGCGGGGATTTCGCCGACCGCGAACAGCGCAACAGGACCTCGCATCAATGCAACATTGTTCGGGTTTTGATCGTCCACAGCTTCCAGGGTAAGCGGCATCTCCAACTCCAATTCCACCCGGTCTCCGTTTTTCCAAGTTCTTGCAAGGGTTAAAAATTTTCCTGGAGTGATTTCATTCGCTTCAGCTCGACCGTTTACTGACACTCGCGTCTTCGCACCCGCCCATGCTGGGATACGCAAATACACGCTGAAGGTCTCAGGGCGATCGAGCTTTAATTCCAATTGTGTGGTATCGCCGGCCGGATATTGGGTGGTCTGCGTCAAGGAGCATTGAGTGCTGCCCTGCGACCATGAGACACGCGATGGCAGGAAAAGATTTACGTAGATCCCGTCCTGGCTCTTGTAGTAAGAGCTGATTCCGTAGTCTGCCGCCAACTGAGGGAACGTCCCCGAGCAGCATGGCCACTTATCTTTGTAATGGACTTTCTTCGCGGAGTTGTTGTAGTCGGAGTAGTAGAAGCTAGTGCCGTCCGCAAGAATTGGAGTAGCGCCGCCAATCGTGTTGTATAGCACTCGCTCCATGCTGTCGCCATAGCGGGAGTCACGCGTAACCCGCAACAAGTAACGCGAAATCTTGAAGTGACCGTAGGCGCCGCAAGGAGTCTCGAAGCTTGAATGGGTGAATCCCAGGCTTGCATCCAAACCACCGGTCCCTGGGACGACGAACGCTTCATCGGGACCCCATCCCCCTGTGGCATAGCTTTGATCCTGAACCATCTGGAAACCATTCCTCGCTGCGCGAAGATATTTCTCATCGCCCAGCACGAGATAAGACTGCATCGCTGAGCTCAGAGCATTGACGTGACTGTAGGCGTGTTCCCCGGGAAGAACGTTGCGTCCTTCAGAAAGGGGATCAAAATATTCTTTTTCAATGAAACGAATCGCGAGATCGCGATAGCGCGAATTTCCGCTGCGTTGATAGGCAAGAAATAAATTTTCCGGCAGCGTGTAGGTCTCATCGAAAGTAAAAGAAACATCCTTGTGAGGACGAGCCCGCTGCTCCGCGCGGCTCAGGGCCTTTTCGGGCAGATGTGGCATTACTGCTTGGGTGGCGCGCCAATGTACGTCCAGCGCATTTGGATCCTGGGCGAACTCGTGTGCGTCAATGAGACCACAACTGGTTTTGTCGTAGGTGTATGCGGGGAGGCAATAGTCCACGTAAAACTTTCCTTCCGGGTCCACTGTTTGCGCGTATGCACGAACCAGCCTGTTTATTTTTTCCTGGGTCGGTTTCGATCCAGTAATTGCATAAGCGCGAGCGAGTCCGGAGAGATATTGACCGAAGCTATGCCCCGGAATGAAGCCGTGAAAATTCTCCATGGGAGTGAAATCAGTGGCGTTGTCGTACCAGCCGCCCATGTCTGGGCCAGGCGCCGGCATTCCGACCCGTTGCCGAAATGGCTTCAATAATGCGTCCTCATCAAGATGGAGAAACAAATCGTGGTTCTGATCGAACTGCTCCCGGAACGGCCCATCGAATAACTGAACTTGGGAGTATCCAAATACGGAAAGTGGGGGCGTGATCGCGACGGTCGCGGAATTGGCGGCCCATGCGCGTGGGATAGAACGCGCCACCATCGCGGTGCCAGCAGCGGCTGCGGTGATTTTCAAGAACTGACGCCGGGGTATATTTTTCATATTGTCCTCTCGAACCCAAATTTCTGGCGGTGACTTTGACGGGCAAGTGCGATGACTATAACTCCATTAATGGATAATGTATACGGTAAACGATTGCGCAGATTCCATATACTGTCGAATTAGCGTGTTTGTCAAGCATTTCGGCCTCGGCCTGAAACTGTAATCGCAATCACCTTTATGAGAGTTACGCGCCGCGCTTTTGTCTATTTTTCTCTTGTGGCTTCGGCTGGCCGGATGCTGGGCCAGGGGGTGGCTTCACGCAATGTTAAAGCGCAAGCCAAGTCGGCGCCCTCTGGACGTCCTTTTGACGCCCACTTTACCGATATTGCTCGCGAAGCCGGTCTCACTTTGCCGATAATCTACGGCGATGCCGATCATAAGGATTACATCCTCGAAGCGACCGGCTGCGGATGCGCATTTTTTGACTACGACAACGATGGCTGGATGGACATTTTCGTGCTCAGTGGGACTCGCATTCCAGCGCCTCCGCCAGGAGCGACCAATCGTTTGTATAAAAACAATAGGGACGGCACCTTTACCGACGTAACCGAAAAAGCCGGACTCCACGAAGTGGGATGGGCCGCCGGTGTATGCGTCGGCGATTACAACAATGACGGGTTTGAGGATTTATTCTGTACTGCCTTCGGCCAGAATAAACTTTACAAGAATAATGGCGACGGCACTTTTACCGACGTCACCAAGGCTGCGGGTCTGTGGAACGATAAGCCGCGGTGGGGCGCGGGGTGCACTTTTCTTGATTACAATCGCGACGGCCATCTCGATCTATTTGTTTCCAACTATCTTCAATTTGACTTCGACCACATACCCAAACCCGGCACTAATAGCAACTGCGCTTGGAAGGGAATTCCGGTGGAATGCGGGCCGCGCGGATTGCCTCCCAGCTTTCATTCTCTCTACAGAAATAAAGGTGATGGAACCTTCGTTGACGTAAGCCGTGAGGCTGGCATATCGGGTCTGCGCGAGAGCTATGGAATGACGGCGATCGCGGCTGATCTCGATGAAGATGGCTGGCCGGATATCTTTGTGGCCTGTGACTCGACTCCCAGTTTGCTTTTAATGAACAATCATGACGGGACCTTCCGCGAAGAGGGTGTCCTGCGCGGGGTTGCGCTCAGTGAAGATGGCATGGAGCAGGCAGGCATGGGAATTGGGGTGGGGGACTACGACCTCGACGGCCATCTTGATTTGTTCAAGACACATTTCGCAGACGATACTAACGGCCTCTATCACAACGACGGCAAAGGAAATTTCGAGGATGTTACGCGCGCCGCACGGATTGGCGTTGAAACCAAATACATAGGCTGGGGAGCCGGGATTGTTGATCTGGACAACGATGGTTTCCCCGACATTTTCTTCACGACGGGTAATGTTTACCCCCGGATCGAAAAGTCTCTTCCACAATATCCAGCAAGACTCCCAGAGTTGTATTTCGCAATCTTGGCAATGGAACGTTCGAAGAATTGGGGGAAGAAGCCGGACCCGGTGTCACCGCAGTGCACTCCAGTCGGGGGTGCGCGTTCGGAGACTTTGACAACGATGGCGATTTGGACATCCTGATCGTGAATTTAAACGAACCACCTTCATTATTGCGAAACGATCTGAAGGGATCCCATCACTGGCTCAAGGTCAAGCTGATAGGAACAAAGTCAAATCGCAGCGCAATTGGATCCCGAGTTTTAGCGCACTATGGAAAAAAGACTCAAGCTCAGGCAGTTTTAAGTCAGTCGAGTTTTTACTCTGCGAATGACTCGCGACTGCACTTCGGTTTGGGATCAGAAATACTTGTCGATCTCGAAATTCATTGGCCCAACGGATTGCTGGAAAAATTGAAGGGAGTCGCGGCCGACCAGTTAGTCGTGATTAAAGAGGGAATAGGAATACTGCCGGATAGTGGCTGGAGGAAGCGATAATTCTCTGGGCGTACCCGTGCTCAGTCCCGTTTCGGCGCGCCTCGAATCTACTCAAGCATGAGCTGACCCGGAAATGACATTTTTTGGCTTGACAGTTTCTCGCGGCCAATGTTACTGTCCTTGCCCCTAGCACAAATATACTATATGCGCTCTTTGAAACTAGGAAGTAAACGTTTGCTAAAAGAAGAAAAGATCCGACATTCGCGCCGCAGTCCGAGGAGAAAGCTATGACGACAAGGAAATTTGCATCGCTTCGCGCTGTGATTCTGGGCATCACTGTTCTGACTGCAAGTCTTTGCTATGCGCAGTTCAGCGGCAGCATTCAGGGAGCGGTGCAGGATCCTTCCGGGGCGATGGTCCAAAATGCTTCGGTTCAACTTCAGAATAACGGCACCCAGGTTACACGTGAGGCTAAGACCGATGCGGATGGCAACTTCCGATTCGTGAGCCTCGAACCAGGTGCATACAAAGTCACAGTTTCGGCGGGTGGCTATACGAGTTCCGAGGTCAACATTACTCTCTTGACCGAACAAACCTTGAATGTGCCGGTCACTCTCAAACTCGGGGCGGTCTCGGAATCTGTCACGGTTACCACCGAGGCTCCAGTAATTGACACGGCGGACAGCCGTACCGAACTCACGCTGGAGAACCAAGCGGTCGCGCAGTTGCCACCTTCAGGGCCGCAACCTGGTGACTCTCGTGACGCTGGCCCCAGGGGTATCGGGACTGGGAACAACGGGTTCCGGAAACGGCACACCCGGATCCGGCCCAGATAACTTTTCTACGGAAGAAGCGATTGACGCCAGCGCCAACGGGCAGGGATCGGATAACAATCAATATGTGATTGATGGCCTCGACGTGACCAGCGGAATCCGGCAAGGTGTCTTGAACCTGACCCCGACTCCAGACTCTATCCAGGAAACCAGTATTCAAGTGAATACTTTTTCGAGCGAACACAGCCGCGCCGCCGGAGTCATAACAGCTTTCACCACGAGATCTGGCACGGATGAATTCCATGGTTCAGCAGCGGATTATTTTAACTACCAGGGCATGTTCGCGCAACCAGCACTTTGCCGGTCTTCCTTACAAGCCTTTTCACGCCAATGATTTTTCGTTTTGCGGTCGGAGGACCGGTCATTAAGCGCCATCTCTTCTTTTACTTTGCGGCTGAGCCGAGGCGCGGCTCAAACGGTGCGGGCGGAAGCATTAAGTTCGCGGCGCCCGAGTTCCTGAGTTTTATTCAGGCAACTCCAGCGTTGGCAGGTACGGTAGGAACGCATATTCTCACCACCTATTTGCCCGTCGGTTTGTCCGGCGTTACCGTGAATCAAACAGCGCAACAGGTTCTCGGTACTGGTGCGAACGGCTGCAACACGGCGGCCACCAACTTTATTCCTTGCGCGTTACCGTTTACCGACATCGGTAACTTCGGAGCCACAGCAATTCGGAACGGGACGCAGTATTTTGGTCGGTTGGACACGGACTTCAAGAATGACCGTATCTACGTCAGCCTTTACCGGACCACGTTAACCAGCGGTGCGCCCTCCGCTTCACCTCAATTTTCAAGCCTCAACCCTACATGGCAAGTGGCGGGCCAGGCAACGTGGACGCACACCTTCTCGCCCACGACGCTCAATGACGCCAGCGCCGGCCAAAGCAGGGTGGAGGGCCAGTTAGCAACAGGAGCCAAGGACTACACAGTCCCGAATATCAATGCAGGCATAACCCAGCAATTGGGTGCAGGCTTCTCACAGGGAGACTTCATCCAGCACAACTATCATTGGCGTGATGTTCTGACGCACATTCAGGGCGCGCATACCCTGAAGTTCGGTTATGAAGGCTGGTATGGGGACGATGTCGAGAACTTCCAGGGTCCCTGGGCAACGCCAACTTTCAATTTCAATAATATTTTGGCCTTGGCACAAGATGCTCCCAACAATGAAACTGGAGTTTTTTACAATCCCGCGACCGGTACCCAGCAATTGGCCAATTGGGACGCGGCTGCCAGGACTTTTGGGCTATTTGTTGAAGATACATGGAAGGCGAAAAGAAATCTGACGCTTACATTGGGCTTGCGTTATGACGACAGCGGAAACCCGTGGTCGAAAAATGCTTCGACGGTCTTCGGAAACTTTTATCTGGGCACCGGTACAACCCAGCAGCAGCAGGTGGCGAATGGTTACGCAAAGGGGACGCATAACGCGCTGCTTCACTCAGTCAATGACCTGTTCAGCCCCCGCGCTGGTTTTGCCTGGGATCCCACGGGAAATGGCGACTGGGTGGTGCGTGGTGGGTTCGGAATTTATCAGAATTGGCTAACCTCGGCGAACGTGCAAGAGGAATTCCGCGGGAGCCCTCCCGGAGAGGTTTCGCCGACCTTTGTAGCGGGTGGCACAGCCACCGCTCAGGCTCCGATTTTCCTTCAAGGAAATTCCAGCAAGCCGCCGTTTGGATTTACTTTCCCGACCTTCGCCGGCGGACTTAATTCGCAAGGCGGAGTTGTGGGGGCCAGTTTCGGTATCGGTGGCATTAATCCGCTGCTGAAGTCCCCGGTTGCCGACGTTTGGTCTCTCGGAGTAGAGAAAAAGATTTTAACCAACTTCGCCGCCAGTGTTGGCTATTCGGGTTCGCATTCCTACAACATCGTCGGCAATGAGGACGTGACGAATGGCGTCTCGTACGGAGTTAATATCAATGCTTTTCCTAACGATTTAATTATCAACGAGAGTACGCACCCGACGCGACTCAACCCTAGCTTCGGTCCTATCAGCTATGCCCTCAATGACCGTCATGGCAATTACGAAGGGGTGTACGTTGATTTCAAGGGACACTTTTCGCGAGGATATTTTGACGCGTCTTACACGCATTCCCAGTCGCGCGACGATGGGGGAAATTACCCCACCGCGTTTGATCCGCAGACCTATTACGGGCCATCCCCCTGGGATGTACCTAACCGTTTCTCGCTCAGCTTCAATTATTCAATAAAGGGCTTGAATGGCGGAGTAGGACCACTCGGGGTCTTGACCGGAGGTTGGGGGATCAGCGGTGCAAGTATTTACCAGTCCGGTGAACCGTTTACCGTTCAGGATACGAACGCGTATCAGCCCGTCTGCGCTAGCGCCGGGGCATGTCCCTCAGTTTCGAACCCGGCCATCGGATATGCTATCGATCCGAAAACTGGTAAACCTATCGGGGGGGATTTCAACGCCGATGGAGTTAATTTAGATTATCTGAATGCGACTGCTTACACGGAGAACACTTCTCGAAGCGCTTTTCTTACCGGAGCCATTCCCATCAGCGACTTCACCGTTCCCACCTTCGGTTCGGGCCTGACCGGAAATGAGAAGACAGGTCAGTTCCGCCAGCCAAACTATGCCGAGACCGATGCCAACTTCTACAAGGACACCCGTATTACAGAAAGAGTTAATCTCGAACTCAGGTTTGAGTTTTTCAACCTCTTCAATAGAGCAAACCTGATTAACATTGATAACAATTTTCCGGATGGGAATTTCGGGCAAGCTACCGGATCACATCTTCCCAGATACTGGCAAGTAGGAGGCAAGATTTCGTTTTGAGCCGTCGAAAACGGTCATAACGAGCCGGCCTGCTTCCTTCGGAGCGGGCCGGTTTTTTTATTGACGATACGTGCCGAGGGATAGCGGTTTATGATCCGAACCAGGCTTCTGTGTCGTGGCGTTTCGGTCGTAACACTGATGGTTGCCGGCATAGTGTCCGCATTTGCCCAACAGCAGGCTCCGGCAACCGATGACGCGACAAAAACGGAGGCAGTGCAACTCTACGCGGGCGCCCATCCCTACATAGACGAACCCATGCCCGACCTCAAGAAGATCGGACGCGAATTGGCAGGTTTGAAGCCCGTTCCCAGCCAGCTACCACTCTCTGAACTTCTCGCTAAAGTTGGGGCGAAAGCCGACCAATTGCTCCAGCAGATACCCGACTTAATTTCGGACGAGGTCGTGAGCCAGATGCAATACTCGATGTCAGGGATTGTTCCAGGTTGCGTTGGCACCAGTTGTGACGGCATGGGACGAACCTCATCACGAGATCAAACATTCAATTATTTAATCCTCACTCATCCGGCCCATGACGGCCGGTTGGTTCTGCAAGAATACCGGATGAGTAGGAAGGGCAAACCCATCCAACCAGGAGAGGGAGAGCCGATTTTCCAGGGTTTCATCTCGGCATGGATTGTTTTCTCATCCAAGAATCAAGTGGAATCACGCTTCCGCTACTTTGGCCAACAGCAAACGGATGGCTATAGCACCTTTGTGATTGGGTTCGCGCAAATCCCTTCTTTGGTTGAGTCCCCGGGGCTAATGATGACTGGAAGAGAGACAACCCCCATGCTCTTGCAGGGTATCGCGTGGATTGATCAATCAAATTTCCGCATCGTTCGACTGCGCACCGATCTATTGGCGCCCCAGCCGGAAATTCAGGTCCAAAAGCAGACGGCCAACATCCTGTTTGGCCCGACGCGTATAGCCGGGCTTGACTTGGAGTTGTGGTTGCCTCAAGCGGTCCATGTCGAAATGGAGTCAAGGGGTCAATTCTTCCAGGAGCAGCAAAAGTATTCGAAGTACCGGCTCTACCAGGTGAAGAGCAAAATCATTATGTCTCCCGGTCCTTGAATTAACACCAAGCGAGGGTGTCCTGCCAGTTGCAATGCGCCGCGCAAAGGCGGGTTGTACCAATTTCTCTTTATATTTTCTGTTGCCCGGAGGATCGAGCTAGTCCGATCCCGGGCTTTCTTGGAGCTCAATCATGTTTAGATCCAGAACTCGGGGTCCGCGCCATACGACTACCGCTGTTTTGTTGGCGCTCGTTGCCTCTTTGAGTGGCTCATCGACAGTACAAGGCCAAACGAACGACAAAACTCCCACAAGCCGGGGAGAGAATGAAGCTCCAATCCAGTTGAAAGTGGCCAGTAACCTCGTAGTGGTTCGAGTCGTAGTGCGTGACGCACAAGGCAAGCCCGTCGAAAACTTAAGGAAAGCAGATTTTAAGCTTTTTGACCGCGGTAAAGAGCAATCCATCACGCAATTTGATGTAGGAACTCCGGCTGCGCCAACCGGCACAGGTCGCGCCTCAAAACAAACCGCCCCATTGGCTTCATCGGCAATGCCCGAAAGATTTATCGCTTTCTACTTCGATAATTTGAATGCATCCGACCAAGATATAGCTCTGGCGCGTGATGCGGCCGACCATTACTTAGCTGGCAACCTGCACCCGGGCGACCGAGTGGGCATCTTCGTTCCGGAAGAAATGTTATCCGACTTCACCTCTGACGCAAAGCAGATACACGAAGCTCTTTTTAAGCTTCGCGCCAGCGCAAGGAATGTGACCCGAACTCGCAACTGTCCAGACCTGTCCGACTATCAAGCGCTCCAAATCACGCAAAACCCAGGAAACCTAAATAGTGACGCCTGGAAGGCCGCGATGGATGATGCCGCGCACTGCGAGGGTGGCGTCCTCAACGCCCCAGTTGGTGCGGCGGGAGGCGGCGGTTCAGGAGGAAGCGCCTCCATGCCCGGGAGTGAAGGCCCGAACCAGCCAAGTTTTCTGGCGACGGTGGTTGCAACGTTAGCGCAAACGATAGTGAGTCAGCTCGACGGACAGGCGCGCGTCAACTTGCACGAACTCGATCAAGTCGTGAAGTACGTCTCGCGAATGCCCGGCCAGCGCGCGATCATTATGGTTTCCCCAGGCTTTATTTCTCCGAACGAACAGTTTCAGCTGGACCAGCTCATTGACCACGCATTGTATTCGCAGGTCGTTATCAGTTCGCTGGATCCCAAAGGGTTGGCGGTTATCATGCGCGAGACCGACGCATCCCGCACCAACGTACCCGCGACAAACCCAAGCTTGGTGGAAGCAGGGCGACACATGGACTCAGAACGGGAATTGGTTGCTACTACTCTCCTCGCAGACGTGGCCCATGGCACCGGCGGCGAATTCTTTCACAATAACAACGACCTGAAAGCGGGCTTCGACGCCTTGGCAGGATCTCCTGTGTATTACATTCTGGCTTTCACTCCCAGCGATTTAAAACTTGATGGCAAGTTCCACGAGTTGAAGGTCGCGCTGTCCGAGAAGCAGCACGGATTTAGCATTCAGGCCCGCCGCGGATATTTTGCAGCCAGGAATGAAGGTAGGGCCGCGACGACGACGGGAAATGAGAAAGGATCGGATTCCGAAGAAATAGGAGCCTCCAATCCCGAGGCCCAGGCCCAAGAGCAGATTCGGGAAGCAGTTCTATCCAAAACTGACATTGGGGAGCTTCCGGTTGGGTTGGATATAAAGCTCGAGGCTCACGGTGACACGCGTGACCTCTCGGTATCCTCGCATCTGGACACCAGTTCCTTTCATTTCCACAAGGAAGGAGAGAGGAACCTCAATACTGTGACGTTTATCTTCGCCTTGTTCGATCAAAGAGATAATCTGCTGAACGCACAACAGCGACGGGCAAAAGTGAGCATCCTGGATGGGCAAATGGCGAGCTTTCTGAAAGCCGGAGTGGTGGTGCATCTGACTTTCCAGGTAAAACCTGGCATCTATCGGATACGCGAGGTCGTGAGCGATTCCGAAGATCATCACATGACGACTTTGTCCCGCGACGTAACCATTCCATAGTTGCCGGTCTTCGCTGCGGATATCAAGTGCCCAAAGGACTGGCGGTTGCGATGAACCTAATACGATTGACCCAGAGAGCATGGCTGCTATTCGCCCAAATTTCCACATTCTTCTTTTTTGTTTCCTATGGTTTGTCTCAAACCGCGGGCGCTCGCCTCGAGCCAATTGTCTCTGCTCTGCATGACAAGCAGTTCCAGAAGGCGATTGAACTCATTCGCCCTGCCCTCGAAGCGTCCCCGGGAAACGCACAATTGTGGGCGATGCAAGGCTCAGCGTATTCCGGCGAAGGACGCAAGAAAGATGCTCTTGCTTCGTTTCTTCATGCACTGAAAATATCCCCAGAATATCTTCCCGCCCTTGAAGGCGCAGTCCAAATTGAGTTCGATGAAGGCAATCCTGGAGCGATTCCTCTTCTAAAGCGTGTGCTGGGTCTGCGGCCAGATGATTTAACCAGTCATGGCATGCTGGCGGTGTTGGAATACCAACAGGGAAATTATGCAGTCGCGGTTGATCATTTCGAAAAAAGTGGAACACTGTTCGACTCTCAGCCCAGCGCACTGCACGCATATGCGATCTGCCTGGTGAAGCTTAAACAATTCGAGCGCGCCGCTAAGATCTTCCAGCGCACGTTGGCTCTTAACCCAGACGACGAGCGAGAGCGCCATCTTTTGGCGGCCATTCAGATAATGGCCAACCAGCCGGCGAATGCTCTCGCTACTTTGCAGCCGCTCTTGGAAGTGAGTAGTCCAGATGCTGGGACTCTGGAACTGGCATCCAGAGCGTACGAAGAATCCAAGGATACATCTCAAGCGGTGAGTACTCTTCGGCGGGCGATTTTGCTCGACCCTCAGAATGTGAATCTCTATCTCGATTTCACCAGCATTTGTTATGACCACGGCTCGTTCCAGGTGGGAGTGGATGTTATTGACGATGGCTTAGGGTTGCAGCCGAAGGCAGCGCCACTCTACTTTGCGCGCGGTGTTTTGTACGTCCAGTTGGCCCAATACGAAAAAGCGGAAGCGGATTTTCAGAAAGCTTACGAATTGGATCCCAATCAATCTCTCAGTGCCGCGGCCCAGGGATTAGCGGCCGCCCAGCAGAACGATTTCGATCATGCGCTCGCAAAAGTACAGGCGTCTCTTGCCCGCAATCCGAACGACGCTTTAATGCTGTATCTGCAAGCGGATATTCTCGCCGCGAAGAACGCGGACCCCGGAACCCCTGACTTTCAATTAGCCATCCGCTCGGCCCGGAAGGCCGTGGCATTGCGACCTAGTATGGGCGTTGCGCGGGGGGTACTGGCGAAACTTTATTTGCAAGCGGGAAGAAATCAGGAAGCGGTCGAGCAATGCCGCAAGGTTCTCGAAACTGACCCGGCCGATCAAACTGTGGTGTATCACTTAATCCAGGGACTGCGGAAGACGGGAGAGACCAAAGAGATTCCCGACCTGTTGAAACGGCTGGCGCAACTTCGAGAGCAGGCCTCGAAGCAAGAGAGGGACCGCTACCGTTACAAACTGGTTGAGGGAGATCAGCCATAAACTTCCGTTAGTTAGTCGGGCCTGCGTCGTTCGTTCCCGAAGCGGTGGGCTCATATAGCTTGTACTTATTTTCGGAAGCTTCAGTCTTTCGTGACTCCGCCCGCAAATCAGCAAGGCGTTTAACCAATGCAGGCAACTCCTTGGAATCCTTCCCGCTTTTCCGCAGCGCCTGTATCAGGTGATACAGCGCCTCCTGATCAGAGGGACTATCGTGCAAGGCCAACCGCGATTGTTCAATAGACTTGTCAAGCTCACCGGATTTTAAGTACAGGTTGCCGAGGAGATCGCGCGCAAGCACGAAATCTGGCTTTAATTTTGCTGCCCGAGAAGCGGCGGCAATCGCCTCCTTAAATTGCAGCGTCCCGACCTCTGCGCCATTCTGTGAAATGACTTGGGCTTCGAGATAATGGAGGAAAGCATCCTCGGGGTGGGTTTTTAGCTTGGATCGTATGGTCGCAAGTGCCTGGTCCAGATTGCTTTGTTGTATCTGTGCCAGCCCTTCCGCAACCGCCCCGGAGGTTTGTCCGGGATCCAGACGGTTCGCGGTGGCGAAATCGGCTTCTCCTTTTTCAAACTGTTCAAGTTGGATGTACAAAACGCCTCTCGCTACATAGAGTGCGGCGACGCTCGGAAGCTCCTTGATCCCCACATCAATCATGTCAATTCCAACCTGAAACGAGGAGTGTTTGAATGAAAGAGCGGCGAAGTCGAGATAATACTTGGTATTCTTTGGATTCGAAATAATCGCCTGCCGAAGGAGGCTTACGGCGTGTGGCGTGTCGTCCGATTCTTCATAAGCTGACGATGCCAGATCGAGTGCGTCGGGGTCAGGATTTTGGCCTTCCACCAAGGGAGCGAGAGTAGATATCGCCTCCTTAGCGTGATTTGCCGTTAGCTGGGCGACCGCGAGATTGTATTGCGCGTGCGGGTCATTCGGCATGAGTCTCAATATCTGCTGGAATTCAGACATCGCGTCATCCGCTTTTTGCAGAGTAATCAGACAGCTGCCGAATTGTGCAAGCGCCGCTGGTTGAGAAGAGATCAGGTCCGCGCTTGCGCGAAAGTGCCGTACCGCCGTCGGGCAGTCATGCTGTTTGTAAGCCAGTACCGCCAACATGGCATGGCTAGTGGAATTGTCAGGCTGAAGCTTCAAAATTCGATTCAGCAAAGGAATCGCCCGGGCGCTCCCTTCCTTGTATTCCAATTCGGCCGCACCCTCAAGGGCGGCAAGATAATCTGGCGATATATTCAGCGCGCGGTTGTAGGCAACCAGAGCTTCACGATTATTACCAAGGCCGGAAAAAGCAATTCCTTCCAAGGTCCAGAGTCTGACGTCCTTTGGCGATTCTCGCAGCTGAGACCGGATAAGTTGAAGGGCCTCCTCGTAATCACGGGCGCGCAAAGCCGACGCGATCGAACTTTCGCCTGTGACGCTTCCATGCCCTTGACCTACCGCGAGCGAGGCACACGCAACAAGGAACAAGAGGGATGCCGCGACTCGCATAATCATGGATGGCTTCGATCTTTGCCAGCGTTGAAAGAACCGGAGAAACGGTACTATATCCTCCTCACGTTAATTCGACAACCGCACGGCTTTTGGACTCTACCAACTACTTCAACCCACATGGGGCCTTGAAAATCCAGCTTCACAAGTAAACGTTAACCCCGCGTTATGTTGGCAAGGCAAGTGGTTAAGCAGGACCGAGGTCAAAGATTGGGCTTGACACCCTTTTAGCCTGAGGTGTAATGTTTGCGCCAATATATATTGTATCCGTTATGACTCGCTATTAAAAAGATTAGTTGGCTGCTTAGCCAAAGGCAATCGTTTGCTTGGCATGGCCAGCAAACGTTTGCTAGCCGCTAAGTTGAAGGGTCCGCAGTCCACTGCCGGTGTATCAAGAGCGTTTGGAGCAAAGTGAGAGTGAAATTCGTAGAAAAGGAAGGGTGGGCCATGAGCGTGACGGCGAAAGTTTCTCTTCTGTTGGTCCTCATGATTTTCTGTGCCACTTCTGGTTTCGCTCAATACAGCGGGAATATTCAGGGGGTTATCTCCGACCCTAGTGGCGCCGCCATAAATGGGGCATCGGTCACTCTACTTAACGTCGAAACCGGAATCCAGGTTGTCACTACTACCAGCGATTCTGGCAATTACCGCTTTAACAGTTTGGAACCCGGCCGATATACGGTCTCTGCAACCGCAGGAGGTTTCAAGACAGCGCAAGAAAATTTGACGCTCGGAACCGCGGAGACCAAAGGAGTTAATATCGCTTTGCCGCTCGGTGCCGCTTCTGAGTCTGTGAACGTTACAGCTGAAGCTCCTGTGCTCGATACCGACGACAGCCGCATTCAGGCGACGCTCTCCGCCGATACGGTAAGAGATCTGCCTTCGACCAATCGCAATCTTTGGGATGTACTCGCGGTTACGCCTGGCGTGGTAGGGACGGGCACTCGCGGAGCGGGCGAAGCTCCCGGCGGCGGTGCAGACAACTTCGGAACTCAAACCCCCCAGCTCAGCGCGAACGGGCGAAGTTACACTGGAAATCTAGTAATGGTCGACGGCATGAACGTAACCAGTCCCGTCCAGAATGGCAACATCATCCTTGCGCCAATTCCTGATGCGGTTCAGGAAGCCACTTTGCAGGCTAATTCCTGGGACGCTGAAAATAATCTTGGCAGCTCGCTTCTGATCCAGGTTACCACTAAGTCTGGAACGAATCAGTTCCACGGTACCGGCAGCTTCTTTTTCACCGACCAACACCTCGACGCAAACCAAGATCTGAGCGGTAAGTTTACTCCCTTCACGCGAAAGGATTTGGTGGGTACCCTTGGCGGGCCGATCGTCAAAAATAAGACATTCTTCTTCGCGGATGTCGAAAAACTTTGGTCCACCGTTCCCTCTGGCGTATCGGGCACTCAGACTTTTGAGGACCCGGCATTCGTCCAATGGGCACAAGCGAACTTCCCCAACAATACCGGCACGCAGGTTCTCACTAATTACCCAGGGTCCTTGTTAGTGCCAAACGGCAAGGTTGATACTGCCGCGACCGTTTTTGGTACAGGTCCCACCGGTTGCGCGACGGCGGCCACAGGGAATATTCCCTGTGCCTTGGCAGTGCGCGATTACGGGAATTTTGAGGCGAGTCCTTACTACAATGCCCTGCAATACAACTTCCGGCTGGATGAGTACTTCACCGACAAAGATAGACTCTACCTCAGCTACTACAACGATTCCTTCGATCAGCAACAGCCCTCACCGAGGGTCGGACTGCAAGCCCTCGATATCATGAGAAATCGGTATGCCCAAGCCGACTTCACACACACTTTCAGTTCCAGACTTTTGTGGGAATCGAGCTTCGCATTCGCGAGCGTCGGCGGGGCGAACGGACAAGATGCCGATCTCAAGGTGCCGAACATTAGTGTCGGCGGTATAACCGAAGGCTTCGGCGTCGGTGGTGGGTGGGGACCTGGAGAGTACAGGGGACCGATGTACAACTGGCGCTCCGTCCTCAGTCTCATACGCGGCAAACACACATTTAAGTTTGGCTTCGATGGCGCGCGCGGCATTGAACATGGAGACTTCACTCCGTATAACGTGATTCCACAATTTGCGTTTAACACCCTGGCCGATCTTGTACTAGATAATGTCCACGCAGAAACAGTTCCTGCCTACAACCCAGCGACCGGGGGCGCGGGAACGGTAATTTTCGGCGGGCAGGAAACCCCATTTGGATTTTTCGGTCAAGATGATTGGAAGGTCAAGCCAAACCTGTCTCTTACGCTTTCCCTGCGTTGGGACGATTTCACCAATCAGACCCCTTGGGGAAACAGCGGCTTCCAATTTAGCAGCCTTCTTCTCGGGTCAGGAAGCACTCTCTCTCAGCAGGTCGCAAGCGCATCTGTCCATCCTGTCTCTTCTGTTTTTGCCAACTCAATGTCCAATCTGTGGAGCCCGCGCATAGGCTTCGCATGGGATCCTTCACGAACTGGCAGGTGGAGTATTCGCGGCGGAATCGGCGTTTATCATGACTGGATCGCGATGGGCCAGAGTGTAGATCAAACGCGCAACAATCCACCCAGTGTGCTGTTTGAGAACTTCATAGGCACTGCACCGAATGGTCAGCCGCTGGGCAACTATTTTGCTTTGGCTCCTTCTGGCAGCTATCCCTTCAATTTTCCTTTACCTCCTCTACCTGCCGGCGCTGGGGCGTTGAACGCCCAGGGAGGCAGTACGATAAGCCAACCTGGCGTTACTTCTCTTGATCGGAACCTTAGACCTCCCCTGGCTGTGAACTATGTCATCGGCATGGAGCACCAGCTTCCATGGAATCTCGTTGCTGGCGCTAACTACTCGGGTTCGCGCAGTTACGATGGATTGACCGGGTCCGACGTCAATCGCTTGGCCGGTGGTGCCGTTGTCGTCGGTAGCACAGAAACCCTCACTCGCTTGAATCCGAATTTTGGAGGAATCACGTACGTCACCAATTCCAACGCCGCTACCTATAAGGCAATGATCCTGACTCTTCGAGGACATGCTGGGAGCCGTGGTAGTTTCCAGGCTTCCTACACTCTGTCTCATGCGCAGGATTACCCCGAGGCTGGCACACGGTTTGATCAGGACGGTGGCCTGAGCATCCCCGATCAAAATGCCTATTCGAGTTATTATGGGGACGCAAATTGGGATGTGCGGCACCGTTTCTCCATGTCCGGTGCGTATACACTTCCAGGCCTACATAGTGGCGTCGCCAAGGTGTCACTTCGGGATGGGAGCTTACCAGCATTGCGGCAATCCAGAGTGGAACTCCTTTCTGGGTGTACAACACCAATTCTCCGACTGCACCCGTCAATCCCGGCGACTACAATCTCGACGGAAATAACTGGGATATTCCGAACGCGCCGACACAGAATTTCACGGGGTCGCACAGCCGGCAGTCATATGAGAGCGGTATCTTCACGGCTGCCGACTTCCCAGCGCCAAGTCCGGGAACCGAGGGGAACGAACCACGCAACCTCTTCCGCAACCCTGGCATGATTCAGGTGGACGCCAGCGTGCTAAAAAACAATCACGTACCTTGGCTAGGCGAGCAGGGTAATCTTCAGTTCCGCTTTGATTTTCTCAATGTTTTCAACCACGTCAACCTTGGCCCAGTGGATGCAAACATGGCTGACGGCACATTCGGGCAAGTGACGACCGCGCTCAGCTCCAGGCACATTCAATTGGGTGCGCGGATATCCTTTTAGCCGGGGCAGAGACATACTCGAAGAGCCGAAGTCACCTCGGCTGGCCGTCGCCAGATTTCAAAACATCGAGATCTGGCATGGGATCGCGCGCGCCGTTGCGTGGGAGCGCTTGACCCGGGATTTGAATGGACTTCGCACATCCAAGTAGACGCCGGTTTCTTAAGGCCGGTCTGACAACGGCAATCGGAGCAGCCGCTGGGCCAATTCTCTCTTCCACTGGATGGGCAGAGGCATCTGCTCAAAGCACGTCGCAATCTGCCCGGATCAAAATTGATTTCGATCGTCAGCTCGGCCGAATTGATCGCAACATCTACGGAAATTTCACCGAACACCTCGGACGATGCGTCTATGGCGGCATCTACGACGAAGGCTCACCTCTCTCGGACAAAGATGGATTCCGCAAAGACGTGCTCGAGGCGGCGCGAGGAATTCACGTCCCTCTGCTGAGGTGGCCAGGAGGGAACTTCTCTTCCGGCTACAGCTGGAAAGATGGTGTTGGACCGAAAGATGCGCGGCCACGAAAATGGGATACAGCCTGGCAGGAGGAGGAATCGAATCGCTTTGGCACCGATGAGTTCATCGCTTATTGTCGAAAACTTAGGCGCCGAACCCTACATCTGCGTGAATCTGGGCACCGGCACGATACAAGAAGCGGCGGATTGGGTTGAATACTGCAATGGCAAGATGAATACAGAGTGGGCGAATCTGCGCCAAAAGAATGGCCATGCCGAACCTTATGGCGTGAAGTACTGGGGCCTTGGCAACGAGATGTACGGACCGTGGCAGGCCGGGCGCAAGACAGCGAAAGAATATGCGGAGCTGGCGCTCGAGACCGCCAAAATGATGCGATGGGTAGACCCCGATATCAAACTGATCGCGTGCGGCGGCAATTATCCCGACTGGGACCGCGAAGTTCTCCAACAAGTCGTTGATATTGTGGATTACATTTCGCTTCATCGTTACGGCGGAAGCAACGATATCGCCAGAGAGATGGATGTTGCGACTCAGTTGGAGCGGCAAATTCATGTTCTCGACAGCGTAATCACTGAAGTGATGACGAGAACCCGGCGCAAAGACCGGATTAAAATCGCCGTGGATGAATGGAATATCTGGTTTCGGACGACGGACACTGGAGATCAGCCCAAGAAGCTCGAGGAGATTTACGATCTGCAAGATGCGCTCTGGGTGGCGTCGGCTTTAAACGTCTTTCACCGCCAATGCCGCACCGTGACTCTCGCCAACATGGCTCAGTTGGTTAACGTAATCGCTCCAATCATGACCAGTCCCACCGGGCTGGTCTTACAGACGACTTACTACCCGCTTAAGTTGTATACCGAACATGCGGGCGATATCGCGCTTGATGCGCTCGTCCGATCCGATAGTTTCCCAGAATTTCCAGACACTCCTTATCTTGACGTTACGGTTACTACGGACGAAGATAATCGGAAGCTCTCAATTGCGATCGTAAATCGTCATCCCACGTCCGACATACCGGTAGAGATAATCGTCGAAGGATTTACCATGCCGGCGCACGCCGACCTATTCGTAGTGAACGGACCGAAGTTGGATGCGACAAATACTTTCGCATCGCCCAACAATGTCGGCATCGAACATCGCCAGATTTCAGGGCTGGGCCCGAAATTTTCGCAAACGTGCTCGGCTCATTCAGTGACCATGATCGCGATCGGATGAGGGAAAGCAATATTAAAGATGAAGGAAAGTAATAAAATATAGAGACAGGTGATTTATGAATTCTGAAAGAGGTTTATCTCGGCGTCGGTTCTTGTCTACCATAGCGTCCTCGACTGCGGCTTCTTTAGTGGCCAAGCCTGCTCTCTCCTTCGCACTTGGCAACCCTCGTACCTTTTCCGGCGCCGGAATGAACAGCGTTGAGATCGGCACCGGCGCAGCATCGCTGTTGCCCTGGCAAGATCAAGGCGTGCTGAACCTTGCAAACTCGCCGTATGCGAAGCTGCATTCGGTTCCCGTTCGTGCGGTGACGATCGAGGATGGTTTTTGGTCGAAAAGACGCAAGACCAATGTCGAACGCAGCATTCCAACCATGCGGGAAGAGCTTGAACAGCATGGCCGCATGGATAACTTCCGCCGTCTTGTGGGAAAGAGCTCGGCCCCACAAACGGGCCCTTACTATTCAGATTCAGATATCTATAAGTGGACTGAAGCTGTGGGATGGGCATTGCAATCGGGCGATCGGCCTGAACTGCACAATGTGACCCAATCAATGATTCGCGAAGTGGTCGCCGTGCAGGAGCCCAACGGATATTTGAACACGTACTACCAGGGAGACCGCGTCCCCCTTCGAATGCAGCCTCATGAACAGGAAGTGGGACACGAGATGTACTGCCTCGGGCACATGCTTCAGGCGGCGATTGCTTACTATCGTGCGACCGGCGACGCCACGCTCATGGATGCCGGAATGAAGTTCGTAGACAATTTCGTGATTCCCAATTACGGTCCCGGGCCGAACCAGAAGCCAATCATTTCCGGCCATCCTGAAATTGAAATGTCGCTCATCGAGCTTTACCGAATGACGGGCAAGCATCAGTACGTGGATTTGGCGGGCTACATCTTGCATGGAGATGAACGCGCTTCCATCCAGCCGCAACGCATCATCTACATGTTCTGCGGAATCCCGTTCACATCCCGCACCAAACTCGAAGGGCATGCGGTTCGAGCTATGTACGCATGCTGCGGCGCGACAGACTATTACCTCGAAACCGGAGATCAGTCATATTGGAAGACTCTCAACACGCTTTGGGATGACCTAAGCACGCGAGCAGATGTATGTCACCGGAGGAGTTGGTGCGCGCAGCCAGGGTGAGTCGTTCGGTGAGGCCTATGAATTGCCCAACGCGCAAGCGTACGGAGAAAGTTGCGCGGCCATCGGCAACATGATGTGGAATTGGCGCATGCTGGCTGCGAGTGGCGAGGCGCGCTTTACCGACGTGATCGAACGCGCACTCTATAACGGCATCAATTCCGGCATGTCGCTCGATGGGACGACTTATTGCTACCGCAATCCGCTGGCTTTTGATCCGGCTGCTTTCGATGGCTTCCGCGGCAGCCCTAACATTCGCAATCCGTGGTATGACACCACGTGCTGCCCGCCCAATCTCGAACGCACTTTCGCTTCACTTCCAGGATATTTCTACAGCACCAGCAAAGACGGAGTGTACGTACATCTTTATGACAACTCGGTTCTTGACTGGCATCTGGAGAATGGAACGCCACTGAAAATTCGGCAGAAAACGAATTATCCATGGGATGGAGAAGTTCAGCTGACCGTGTCCCCCGCGCAAGCTGCAAACTTCACTCTACATGTCAGGATTCCCGGATGGGCTCAAGACGCCAGCGTTGCTGTCAACGGGAAAACGGTAGCCGCAGTTCAAGCTGGGCAATACTTGCCCATCACTCGGCAGTGGAAGCCGGGAGACAGAGTGAGCCTCAATTTCCCGATGATTCCGGAGACCGTCGTCTCCAATCCGCGTGTGGCGGAAGATATGGGACGAGTCGCTGTCCAGCGCGGACCGGTCATTTACTGCATGGAACAAATGGACCAGCCGAACAACTCCGCGCTCTCCGATATATCCATAACTGTGGGCCAAAAAACAAATAAGGAGTTCGGGTCCGAATACAAAGCAGATCTGCTCAATGGCGTGATGTTGGTTCACCATCAAGGAGCGGCATACGAGGTTTCATCATCGCAAGAAGCGCTTTACTCGGCGGCAAATTTTGGCACAAGAAAAACGCGGCCGGAAAATCTAACGTTGATTCCGTATTACGCGTGGGCAAATCGCCAGCCGACTCCCATGCAGGTCTGGGTTCCTTACACGCGCACCTGAATCCGCTTCATGCAGGTTCACGAGCAACGGATGAAGTTATTTCTCGGTGCGCCTGATTGCAAAAGATATTTGATATGCGCTCCATGATGTGGCGAAGGAGACCGTTTGTGGGGCGCCTCAGAACCCGGTTTCTGATGACATCGCTGCTCGGTCTTGCGATTCTCATCCTCGGCGGTGCATCAAGTGATTCCGATATTCCACGGCATTATCCCGCCGAAGATGCCGGTGCTGACTCCCTCGCTGCCCGCAAAAAGGCCCAGTTAGAAACTGTAAACCAATTCAAGGTTTTCTATCAGTTCCATTTCACCGACAAGCTAAAAGAGAGTGGAATCACCTTCGTTTACCACGCGGTGGACGACATTACCAAGCACATGAAAATGGGTCATTACGACCATGGTAGCGCAATTGCGGTCGCGGACGTTGATGGAGATGGACTGTACGACATCTATTTCGTCAATCAAGTTGGAGGCAACGAACTTTGGAAGAATCTAGGCGGTGGCAAGTTTAAGAATATTACCCAAGAAGCTGGCGTTGGATTGCCCGACCGCATCAGCGTGGGCGCTGCTTTCGCCGATGTAGATAATGACGGCTCCGAGGATTTATTCGTTACTACCGTACGCGGCGGCAACGTGTTGTTTAAGAACGATGGCCACGGCCACTTCACGGACATCAGTAAGGAAGCCGGAGTTGATCTGGTTGCCCATTCGTCCGGTGCCTTCTTCTTCGATTACGACAACGATGGCCTGCTCGATCTTCTAGTTTGCAATGTCGGAAGGTACACCACTGATGAAAAAGGTCCGAATGGCGAATATGCAGCCATTCCGAACGCGTTTTCCGGCCATTTATATCCCGATCGCTACGAGCATCCCGTTCTATACAAAAATATGGGCCACTACCACTTCAAGGATGTGACCGCTGAGGTGGGACTGCAACCACACGGCTGGTGCGGTGACGCCAGTTTTGGCGATGTAAACGGCGACGGCTGGCCCGATATCTATTTCCTGAACATGCAGGGACACAACCACTACTACGAAAACCAGGCAGGCAAGAAGTTTGTGGACAAGACGGACCAGTATTTTCCTAAGACTTCCTGGGGCGCTATGGGTATCAAGTTCTTCGACTACGACAATGACGGCCGCATGGATCTTCTCGTGACCGACATGCACTCAGACATGAGCGAAGAGCAGGACCCAGAAAGCGAGAAGCTGAAATCCACGATCACTTGGGATGATTCCTACATCCAGGGGACGAAGTCTGATTTTATCTGGGGAAATGCTTTGTATCACAATTTAGGCGGCGGAAAATTCGAGGAGGTCTCCGACCGAATGGGAGTGGAGAACTACTGGCCCTGGGGCGTTAGCGTCGGCGATGTCAATGCAGACGGGTGGGACGACATCTTTATTTCGTCGGGCATGAGCTATCCCTATCGCTATGGAATCAATTCAATGTTATTAAACAATCGCGGGGAGAAGTTTCTCGATTCCGAATTTCTTCTCGGAATCGAGCCGCGTAAGAATCTCTACACACCATGGTTCGAGATTGATTGCTCTGACCCCGCGGAGAGACAGGCGCAAGAGAAATTAGATAGCAAGATCTGCGTTGGACAGAAAGGAAAGTTCGTGGTGATGTCGCCGCGCTCCAGTCGGTCGTCTGTTATGTTCGACCTTGATAATGACGGGGATCTGGACATCGTGACCAATGATTTCAATTCCGAGCCGCAAGTGCTGATTAGCGACTTGGCGCAACGCAAGCGAATTCATTGGCTGAAAGTTATGCTGGTGGGAACAACCTCAAACCGCAATGGACTTGGCGCAACCGTTCGCGTTCACGCAGGCGGCCAAACTTACACCAAATATAACGATGGCAAATCTGGTTATCTTGCACAGAGCGTTCTCCCGCTTTACTTCGGCTTGGGCGACACAACCAAGATTGATTCCGTGGAGGTTGACTGGCCTTCACGAAAGAAACAAGTCGTCACTACGGGGCTGCGAGAAAACCAAACTCTGCGAATCACTGAACCGAGATAGCGATTCTATTTCGAAGGTACCTAGGGCTTTTCACGCCCACTTTCCGACGATTTCAAATTGTTTTTCGCTTCCCGTATTAACGATGACGGTGTCTTTATGCCGCCCTCCAAGATTTGCGCGGTTGCCGTTCACGGTGATATCGCGCAGAACATTTTGAACCGGAAGCCGGAGTTTGACGTGGATTTGCTTTGGGCTTCCCGACTGCGCAAGCTCAACGTTTGCTATCACAGTCTTCGCCAGTGAGTTCGCTTTCATCTTCAGGCTAACTCTTCCCCATCGGGTCGGAGCTTGATCTATTTTGATCTCTTTGCCCGAAGCTAACCAATCTCGCGGAACGCCTCTTGCGAAATAAAGTATGTCTTCATCGGAATCTTCAAGCGCCAGCATCCAGCGAACCAATAATGGAATCGTATGCTGCGCCGGAATACAGAACGTGGCAGTATCGCCATCAATGCCTGAAACCTCACCTGCAACCCAACTGCCGCGCGTATGGTCGTGATAGCGGTGAGAATAAAGAAACAGTAGATATTCCTCGACGCGGTCGAGACGCAAAAGCATTTGAGCGTAACCGTAAGAAATAAAACCCAACATGTCGCGACCGTCGGGATGCGGCGGCTCCACATTCGCGACGACCCCCAGGGTCATCGCCCCATAGGCTCGCATGCAATCAATCACCAGGCTGGCCAATTCTTCGGACAATACATCCGGCTGCAAAAGTTCGCAGTAAGCGCGGTGTGCCCACTGTTGCGGAGAAGGCCTTTCCTTTTGCATGGATTCGCGAAACATCAATTTCGTTCCCGGGAAAAATCCAACGTAGGGAGGGTTCACGTCGCGGCGAATATCTTTTTTCACGCTAGCGATGAGCGCATCCTGAAGGGTCTTACTTCGCGCCGTCCAGTCTGCTGCCTGTTTCGCCGCAGTTTCGCGATTCTGCCGATTAACTTCCGGCCACACTCGGCCGAGATCTCTGAATCCTCGTGCGGCAAATGCATTGTGGGAAAAATAAGGCAGCCACCATATATTCGGTTGCGGCATGAGGCATGAATCCGATTCGCTCCAGCCATGGATTAGGCCGTGACCTAAATCGTCTTGCGGAAGCCGCAAGCTCTCCTCATGAAGGTCCGTAAGCAAACTTGCCGTCGCCTCAATCTTTGCCCGATGCTTGAAAAGCAAGTCGCTGTCCCGCGTGTAATTAAAATATCGGGCGAGAAGCGACAACGTTAAACCAAATTGCGCCGTCTCCGGACCCCGCATGTTGTTGACGCCCTTGGAGTCCACAAAATCGCTGAAGTAGTTATCAATAATGTCCCGCGCCTGCTCGAAGCAGCCCCATTCGAGATTGCTGTAAACGGCGCTGGTGAAAATATCCTGAAAGCCATCATACTCAGAGCCGTAATAATCCCGATCCACAGCTCCATACTTCGGATACACCCCTCCTGGCCGCACCATAAGCTCTTTGGCGAATGCGTGCTTCGACATATCAATCCAAACATTTTGCGGGAAGAGAAGTAGGGGCAAAATCGCGCAACAGGTTGTCCCAATAGCCTGCAAAAACCAGCAGAGCGCGGTAGAACTCCTCGGGCGGTGGATCTACGCGTCGCGGCGGGAATGCCGGATAACTGTAGCCGTAAATAACTTTAACTATCTTTCCATTTTCAATTCTTGCCGTGCGATGCCATGTCTGCACAATAAACTTGTCACGTGCTTCTACGTCGCCGAATACGATTACTTCGTCGTAAGCATTGCCCGGTTCCACGAGCACCTTACGAACCGCCGGCATCCAGCCGCCAACAAGCCCTTCAAACCTTTGCAGCTTCTCCCGATTTTCTCGGCTCTCTTTTCGATTCTGTTCTGGAAAAAATCCCACTGGATGATAAGTTCTGGTGCTTCCGCTGGGGTAGACGGGCATAGTATCGAAACATTCTTTCGTGCCGACAAAGGCATCCCATGGCAGACGCCAACTTGGACCTTCGCTGCGTTTCGATCCCTGCGGCGGCGCTGCCGACTTCACAAGTTCAGGATCGGGATCGCCTCCGCCTTGAAGAATGCGATCAGCCAACAGATCGGGGCCGGACATCCCAATATCTTTCAGATTCAATCCCAGATAGGGAGTGCCTGCATCCGCAAACGCGGCTTCTGCGCTTTTAGTGAGAACCCGCGAACCCTTCGGGGAAATAAAAGTCATGACGCCATCGCGGGTGCGCAGATCTTCGTAAACTTTCCAGTCGGTTGAATCAATCTTGAATTCGCAGGTTAACGTGTGACCAGCGATATCCGGCGTTCCCTCGCTGAGGCCCGCTAGTGATGTCTTGGCGGCATCAAAAACGACATTCCCGGCCTCCGCGCTTTTCGCGAAACTTGGAAAATAATGAAGGGCGGCAGTTGTGACCGCAGCATTTTGCAGGAATCGTCGGCGATCCATAATTTATCCACCTCTGTTCTGTCGGTAAACAATTAGATTTCGATGAGGATCCAGTCCGACGCTTGCTGGTTCAACCCAACGAAATTTCGAGTGGATTCCCGTCGAACTCCACCTTTCGCGTCTTGTCAGCGAGCTTCACTTCGAGTTTGCGGCGCAATGGCGGCAGCATTCGCGATCCTGGGGCCAAGCCTAATTGCAACGTCTGTCGAGCGTCGTTCCAGGCCATCTGTATTCCCATCCATTGGCCTTTGCGATAGTCGAAAGAGATGCCATCGTCTTCATAGAGCAAGAACGAGCCGTCGTCCCCGGGATAAATCGTGACTGACATCGGCTCATCAACCTTCTCGTCTGTATATTGCTTCACCGGACCAAGAGGAAGAATTGATCCTGCCCGCACGTAAAGCGGCATCGTTTCCAAATCAACCGCACGGCTGATCTCATGTCCGCCTTCGACGCGATCCCCGGTCCAGAAGTCATACCAAGTCCCTCGCGGGAGATAGACCTTGCGCGACGTTGCTCCCTTTTCTACAACCGGCGCCACCAGGATGTCTCGTCCCCACAAATATTCGTCCCTACGCGAAACTGCTACAGGATCATCCGGATAATGCAGCCATAACGCGCGCACAATCGGTATACCGGTCGTCGCGCACTCGCGAACCGAGCTGTAGAGGTAAGGCAACATGCGATAGCGCAGCTCCAGATATTTCCGGCAAATCGGCTCTACTTTTGTGTTATGCAACTCGCTCGACATCAGGGACGGCAGCTTCGGAATAGCGGTTGATCTCGACCGGACCGAGGTCGCCGGTGTTCCATCCCCACGGAAGGCGCAATTTCCAAGTGCGCCCATGAGCGCGAAAGAGCGGGCAGAACGCTCCGAACTGAAACCAGCGCACGTACAACTCGGCCGTGAACTCTTTAGTAGGAACGAATCCGCCGATATCCGTTCCCCAATAAGGAATTCCGGTGAGGGCGGTATTGATGGAGTTCGGAATATGGACAGCCAACGTCTCCCAAGTCGAGTAAACGTCGCCGGACCAAAGAAACGAAGCGTAGCGCTGCATGCCGGCGTAACCATTGCGATGCAGCGCATAAGGACGCTCATTGGGACGGTCCATCTGTGGGCCTTCCCAATACATTCGATTGCGAACCAGGCGTGATTCAATGTCGAGCGGATCGCCTTCATCGGGCCACCACCCGCCCACTCCTTGCGCGAAAACCTTGCGATGCGCATCCCAGTAGCAGCTCGCTTCTTCTTCGTCGAACCGCTCCAAATTGCAATGGTCATGAACGTTGCCGCGCAGTCGGTCCGCCAGAATCACAGCATGCAGCACCGTGCGAAAGTTTTCTTTGCGTAGCTCGCCAATAATTTCTTTCGGATCGTCGAACACGCGAGAGTTCCACGAAAACGAGCCGTTCTCGGTGTTCCAACCCGAGGGACAGAAACCAGTACCGAGATAAATCAAAGCGTCGCAAGGCAGCTTCTTTTCGCGGAAGGTCTTTGCCTCCGAAAGTACCTCTTCGCGACTCGCAAGCGTCCGATGAGATTGTTGATAGCCGAGACTCCACAGGGGCGGCATTTCCGCGTGTCCCGTAAGCCGCGCATATTCCGCCATGAGAATTTGAGGTTCGCGTGCGCCAACGACAAAAATGTCCAATGGAAGCGCGTTGTCGTGGCCGGGAAGAAACTTACCTTCCGTCCCAGTGAGGTCGAAGGTGCCGAAGGGCTGATGAAAATAAATCGCCCAGCCTGCGGTGCCGATCAGCCATGGAATGGGCACCCGGCCTCCATGCGTGCGCAATTCGTACCCTCCCTGGCCACTTCGCATGGGGTCCGACGATCCGCGGCGGTCGAATTGAGGACCGCCCTCACCAAGCCCGAGCAATGGCGAATCCCCGGTTGCGAATGAAACCGCGCCGGTTTCCCGATCCCACTTCAGCGTTTGGATCGGCTCATCTTTGAGATCAGTAATCGCGAAAGCAAGCGGGTCAGAAGATACTTTTATTTTTAGATTGCCGGCAGTGACAGTTTGCGCGGTGATCTCAGCGCGCAGCTTCCGAACCGGCGGTCCCCACGATGCCTTGACCAGCGAGCCATTCATGGGAATCGCAGCGGTTTGACCCTGCTTGGCTGGGACAATGCTTAAACGGACAGTATGCGAATTGACAGGCGAAATTTGGATTTCAAAATCTCCACCCTTGATAATCTGGGATGGTTCGGTCGCGTGTAACTGCGTCGGCAAAAGAAATGCCGCTGAAGCGGCACTCATGGTTTTCAATATTTCGCGGCGATTATATTGCTTTGACACGGATGGATATAATATACAAGACTTTAGCCTTGCTCTAGCAGGATGAAAAACTCGATTCGAGAAATTAGGGAAAAGGTCTATATCCCGACAGCGTTAGAGCCTTCGCAGTAATCTAGGACAGCGAAATGCCGGTTCCTTCGACAACCGCGGAAACTGATACCAAGTTCAGACGCGTCGTCCGGCGCAGGCCTCTGCTTGTTTTCTTCTCTCTCGCGTACCTCTTCGGCTGGATTGCTTTTCTGCCCCTGGTGTTGACGAATATAGGTGTCGGGCTGATTCGGGCGGACGTACCCATCGAGTTTAGCGTCCTCGGGGCGTCCAGTCCCACCATTGCGGCGTTATGCACTCAGTGGTTGCTGGAGCGAAACTTTCGAATTTGCCATCTGTACAGTTCGTGGAAAAGGTTATTGCTTGGATCGCTAATGGGCCTCGCACTCATCATGTTCGCATTTGTTATTTTGCCGGGCATCGTCTTGGCGAAAGTCTCGCCGCGAATGCTGCACTGGTCAGCGCTGTTGAGCCCCGCAGTTTATGGAGTGAATTGGTCCACGTTTCTAGGTGGACCGGTCAACGAAGAGCCGGGATGGCGAGGATTCGCGCTACCGCGCTTGCAAACGCGATTTGGACCTGTGCTGGGATCGATTCTGCTTGCCTGTTGTGGGCGGGCTGGCATCTTCCGTTGTTTCTTCTTCACGGATGGGTCAACGTCCCTGTGTGGGCGTTTGCACTGATACTGATTTCGGCATCGGTCCTATATACATGGGGCGCGAATCTCTCCGGTTTCAGCATCATTGTGCCTATTCTGATGCACGCTGCATTCAACACCAGCTCACGCCTACTGGGCGCGCTGACCCAAGGCGTTCCGACGAGGCAACCGGACTTGCCGTTCTATCTGATCGCGGCAGGAGCCGCAGCCATTGGCGCCATTTTGTTAACACGAGGACGGCTTGGCCAGACGAGAGTCCCGACGTCTACGTTTGCGGGAGAAAAAGCCTAGCGAAATTCAAGAATCAAGGCGGCCGCGTAGGTCGCGCCAGGCAAGGCAAGGCAAGGCAAGGCAAGGCAAGGCAATTTTAGTTGCAATCTTTAGACCAACTTATCAAAGCGGAGAAGGCACGTGACACGACTCTCGAACTGGCGCTGGATTTTGTTGTTAGCTGTTGTTTTTCCAATATTGACCGCGGGTTTCGCTTTCGCGAATGATCTGCCACAGGCACCCGGGAGTTCGGTGCAGACTTTGACTCCAAAGCCAGGATTTTTTACGGAACCGGGAGTGGCAATCAATCCTCGCGATCCAAATCAAGTGGCGGTCGCGTTTCAAGACAACGCCCACATCGCTTATTCCACGGACGCTGGGAAGAATTGGCAGATCGCGACCGGCACGGAGCCGCCAAATTATCGCGTTTCCGGCGACGTCTCGGTCGCTTACGACAATCAAGGTCACGCCATCCTTTGTTATATGGCGTTCGATAAACTCGGAACATTCAATTATTGGGGACACAATTCGTCGCGAAACGGCTTGTTCATACGTCGCTCGCTGGATGGTGGTAAGACCTGGGAAGCTCAGCACATCCCAATTATTGAACATCCGACCGAACCCGGTGTTCCCTGGGAAGACAAGCCTTACATTGTCGCGGACAGTACTCAAGGCCCTTTTGGCGGCAACCTATATGTCGGTTGGACGCGCTGGACAGTGACCGACTCTGAGATTCTGATATCCCGCTCGACCGATGGAGGGACGGCCTGGTCCAAGCCTCTTGAAATTGACGATCATCCCGGGCTTCCCCGAGATGACAACGGCGCCGCCGAGGGATTTGAAGGAACTGTTGGCCCGGACGGCACTCTATACATAGTTTGGGCGCAGGAAAATAAAATTGTGCTCGTCACTTCGCACGATGGCGGGAAGACGTTTTCGCATGCTCGCGAGATCATTAAGACCGCGCCGATTATGTTTCAAATTCAGAATGTCGAGCGCACCAACGGCTTTCCGCAAATTGCAATTGATCCACGTGGCGGCCCGCAGGGAAGCAACCTGTACGTCACTTGGAGTGATTATCGCAATGGCGACACCGATGTATTTTTATCCAGTTCGCATGATCATGGAGAAACTTGGAGATCCAGCAGTTCGCGTGAATAACGATCCCATTCACAATGGCGCGGACCAATTTTTCCAGTGGCTCGCGGTTGATCCGTCTGATGGCGCGGTGAACGTTGTGTTTTATGACCGCAGGGGCGATCCTTCGAATCGAAAAGAGATAGTAGTGCTCGCGCGCTCGACTGACGGAGGAAGTTCCTTCAAGAACTTCGCATGGACCAGGGAACCTTTTGACGCGAGCGGCGTTTTCTTTGGAGACTACACCGGACTCGCAGCTTTGAACGGCCGCGTCTACGGAGTGTGGACGGAGAAACCGGTGCAACCCTCTCCTACCGATGCTACGGCAAATAACGAACCGGGGAAAAAACGGCAAGGAACAATCGTCAGAGTAGGAGTTGCCGATTTCAGCGTGCCCAGCAAGTCTCACTAGCACGGCGGGCGGCAAGTGCTGCTGAAGTTACCGTCTCCGGCGATTTCCGAATAGCCCCTGGCTATCCTCTTTAATCTCAAAATTATTCGGCGGAGTTACGCCCAGCAAATATTGAACGAAATAATCCCAACGCCTGCGCACGAGATAGAGAGCATGGTCGCCGCTTTCTCCGTGATACATATTGGGCACGAATAACATATCGAAATTCTTATTCGCCTTCATCAGCGCATCGGCGAAGCGCATCGTTTCGACGGGATGCACGTTGTCGTCAATGTCGCCATGCTCAATCAGCAAATGACCTTGAAGCCGGTCAGCCATTGTGACATTGGACTGCGCGGCATAATCGTCTCCAACCGGATATCCCTGGTAAGCTTCGTTCCACCACGCTTTGTCCAGACGGGGGTCGTGGTCGCCTGAAATAGAGACTCCTACTCTGTAAAAATCGGGAAAGACCAGCATGGCGTGGGCAGCGCCGTATCCTCCCGCCGACGTTCCGTAGATGCCGACTTTCGTGGCATCCATATACGAATATTTAGCGGCCATTTGCTTGATCATCGCCACGTGATCTTCGAATGATCCGCCGAGATTGTGGTACGAGAAAAGATGAAACGCCCGCGATCGTCCAACGGTCCCGCGGCCATCCACCATCACCACGATGAATCCCAACTCCGCCATGGACTGAAGCCGCAGAGTTCCGCCAAAGGTCTTAGGAACAAAGAATCCCTGTGGCCCGGTGTAAACCTGCTCAATGATTGGATACTTTTTCGACGGGTCAAAATTTGACGGACGCCATATCAACCCATAAAGATCGGTGCTGCCGTCGGCGGCCTTCCCCTGAAATGGTTCGGGAAATTTCCATCCCGTCGCTAGCAATTCGCGGGCATCGGCTTTTTCAAGCTCGCGAACCACGGACCCGTCCTTAGTGCGGCGGAGGACCGATTCTCCGGGTAGATCGGCACGCGAGTAGTTATCCACGAAGAATGCTCCGTCCGGGGAAACGTTGACGGAATGATTGGCATTCTCCGGCGAAAGCAGCGTGAGTCCTTTGCCATCGAAACCAACGCTGTACAAATGTGTCTGATAGGGGTCTTCGTTCTTCTCCCGGCCGTTTGCCAGAAAGAATACTCGGCGATTTTTCTCGTCAACGTATTCAATTCCTGTGACTACAAATGAACCCTGTGTCACCTGGTTCTCTAATTGTCCGGTTTTCCCGTTGTATAAGTACAAGTGATTCCAGCCATCCCGCTCCGAACTTGCCAGAATCTCGCCAGTTGCGTGCACGTAGTGAAAGAACGTCTCGCCCGGATCCAAGTATTGATCGGAATGCTCACGCAGCAAGACTTTCTGCTCACCGGTATCTGGATCAATGACTCGAAATTCCTTGGTCTTGTAACCACGGTCATCGTTATCGTAAAAAATCGTTTTGCTGTCGGGAAACCAATCGAATCCGGGGCCGTCTTGAAAGGGCAATTCGATGGGATCGGTCTTAACCTCAATACGCTTTCCCGACTGAATGTCGAAAATGATGGGTTCGGCCTTGGCCAGCACTTCTCCCGGCAGGGGATACACATAAGTGAAAGCCTTAGGCCGGAGTTGGCCCGGGGGGACGAATTGAAGACTCGTAAAACGTCCGGCATTTCTCGAATCAATGCGATATGTAATCAACTTGGAGGAATCAGGGGACCAAAAGACTGCGGCAGGCTGCTTCACGTCTTCGGTTCCTTGCTCGACGAGAACACGCAGAGAGGGAAGCGGTGTTGCATAATCCCAACTCTTAATTCCATCGTCAGTCAGCTTAATTATCTCTCCCGTGGAAACGTTCCGAACGAATAGATTGTGGTCTTCGACATACGCTGCCCACTTCTTATCGGGCGACAACCCGTCATCGGGATTGTCTGTCGGCATTTCTTTGCATTGATAGTCGGCTAGGGTGCAGGTCCATTGACTTTTCGCAATTGTGAAACGGATTGCCTTTTCGCCGTCGAACTCGATCTCTTCAAAAGGCAGGTGCATCGGGTCGTATTCATGTTTTGCGGCTTGCGAGAGCGCGGCAGCAAGTTTCGTCTGATCAAATGCGGGGACACTGGTATTGTTCTGCGCATCTACCAAAACAAACTCGATTCCCTTTGGACCCACTCTGCGATACCAGAAGCGATTTGTCTTCTCAATCCAGTTCGGTCTTACATCGGCGATAAAAACCATGTGCCGCAGATTTCCCGGAAGAAAGCGTTGCGCCCGCTGGTAATCTTCGAGCGTCCCTTGGGCAAAGACCTGCTGAGTCAATCCAGCGAAAACCAAAATCACCGCAATCACACGCAATGCGGCGAAAGTGTCCCAGCGTTCAGAAATCGGATCGGCAACAAGTCCAAAATCACACCTCCTAGTGCGCTTTGATCCTGACCAGCACAACTCCATGCCTCGGCACATAAGCGGTGAAGCTGTCTTTGAATGTGCCGAGATCTTTCTTGACCCACAGATCTCGAATGCTTGCCTCACCCTGCACACCGATCTGCGAAAACTTGACCGTCATGGGTTCGGTAGTGCGTTGGCGGTTGAACAATCCAACGACCTTGCTGCCATCCGCCATGGGTTTCATCCAGACTTCGAATGGGCCTTCCTGCGCGACACGGAATCCTTGTTTGCCAAGCGGGTCCTGGTCCACCGCAATGACTTCGCGGTTCGTCAAAATGTCCAATGTGTACGGCGTCATGCTGGTCAGGTCGTTGCCCGCGATCAGAGGAGCCGCGAGAATAGACCAAAGGCTGAAATGGGTGCGGTATTCATCATCGTTCATTCCGCCATTGCCGACTTCCAGCATGTCCGGGTCATTCCAGTGTCCCGGCCCCGCAAACTTCTCCAACCCATTCTGGTCGAATCCGATTTCCGCCATTACCCGGTACTCATCAGAAATGTCGCCGGTTGTTCGCCACAAATTGCCGCCGACCGAAGCACCCCATTCCCAAACTTTATTCCACCCATACTGACAGAGGCTCAGAACGATCGGTCGCCCCGTCTTCTCTAACGCGTCGTGCATTTTTGTATATGCAGATTTCATTTGCTCGAGGCTGCCGCTCGATTGGCACCAGTCATACTTCAGATAATCAATACCCCACTTCGCGTAGGTTTCTGCGTCCTGCTCCTCATGCCCCAGACTTCCCTCATAGCCAGCGCAGGTCTTGGCAGCCGGAGACGAGTAAATCCCAAGTTTTAATCCTTTACTGTGGACGTAATCCGCGAGCGCCTTCATGTCCGGAAATTTTTCGTTTGGCTGGATGAATCCATTAGCGTCGCGTTTTCCTTCCCACGTGTCGTCAATGTTCAGGTAAACGTAACCGGCATCTTTGAGTCCGGTCGCGACCAGCGCGTCGGCGGTGCTCCGAACAGTTTTGTCATCAATACGATCGGCGAAATGGTTCCAGCTGTTCCAACCCATGGGGGGCGTCAGCGCAAGGTTGTTCTGCGCTGCGGAAGCGGATTGAAAGATTAAAAAGCAAGAAAAAGTGAAGAACAGCGCAACCTTGTTTGGACCAAGCATTTTTTCTCTCGCAATCAGGATACTTTGACTATCCCCGAAGAATGAGACAGCAATTGCTTTTCAGCTTCCAACTGAGATCGCCGCGACGATCACGGAACTGTTAGCTTGCGCGAACTGCAAGAGGCTCGGAAACCGGCTCTTTCGTTAACTCTCCATCCACCATCCGCCAGATTTTCAGTGGATTGCTTTCCTTTAACTCAAGCGGAAGCGCCGAATCGGGGAAGCCTTGATAGCAAACAGGTCTACAAAACCGGAAGATGGCCTGACTGCCGACTGAGGTCGAGCGTCCGTCGGAAGTTGCCGGATATGGCCCTCCATGCACCATCGCATGCGAAACTTCCACGCCAGTTGGAAAACCGTTGAACAATAGCCGTCCAACCTTCTCTTCGAGAATTGCGACCAAATCTGAGAACTCGCGCAAATCTTCGTCGGTGCCATGAATCGTTGCCGTGAGATGGCCTTCCAATTCGCGCGCAACCTGAAGCACCTGTTCTCGATTCGAGTACTGGACTAATAAAGTCGCCGGTCCGAAAATTTCGTCCGCCAGGTGTTCGTCCTGGAGAAAGGATTGGAGGTCAGTCTCGAATAGCGCAGATCCCACGCAAAATCCCGCGCCATTGTGTGCCGGCTTTTCGGCCACCAACTTAACCTTTTGATGAGACTTGCGGGCCGTAACGCCAGAACCATAAGAAGAGCGGATGACATCAGTCAGCAGATGAAACGGCGAAGAACCAAGCACCGATTGCTCAAGCTTATTTTTAAACCCAGAAGCCGCGTCGCCGCTCGGCAAAAACACCATTCCCGGTTTTGTACAGAATTGGCCGGCTCCCAATGTAAAAGAAGCGTAGAGATCCGTCGCAATCCTATCGGCCCTGCTCCGCATAGCGCCCGGCAAAATAAACACCGGATTTGTGCTGCTCATCTCTGCATAAAACGGAATCGGCTCCGGACGGGAAGAGCACACATCCAAAAGTATTCGGCCCGCGGTCCGCGATCCCGTGAAACCTCCCGCCTTTACCAAGGGATGCTTCATCAGAGCGATACCGACCTCCTTGCCGCCGCCGAACAGAAGTGAAAAAACGCCTTCGGGCAAATCACACTCCCGAACCGCCTCCCGCACAGCATGACCAACAAGCTCGCTCGTACCCGGATGCGCGGAATGCGCTTTCACGATCACGGGATTCCCGCTGGCGAGCGCCGAAGCCGTGTCACCGCCCGCGACTGAAAAGGCCAACGGAAAATTGCTGGCTCCAAAAACCACCACCGGTCCCAAAGGGCGCAACATGGACCGAAGATCAGGCTTGGGAGCCGGTTTGCGATCTGGATTCGGGCGATCAAGCCGCGCCATGACCCACGAACCTTCCTCCACCACTTGCGCGAATAGGCGAAGTTGTCCGCATGTGCGCGCCGTCTCACCTTGCAGGCGCGCCTTCGGCAGCGCCGTTTCCTGCTCGGCGCGCTCGATTATTTCCGCAGCATTCTCTTCGATATTGGCCGCAATCTTGCGCAGGAATGCAGCTTTATCGCGTCCGGGGACCCGGCTGTAAGTTTGGAATGCCTGCTCCGCCAACGTCACAGCTTTATTGATTTCATCTGACGTCGCGGCATGGAAGCCGGGCTCCATGCGCTCGCCATTGGTAGGGTTGGTTGCATGGAAAATCTGGCCGCCAGCTTCACCTGTTCGTGATCCGATGATTGACTTGCCTGAGAGTTTCATTGTTTACTCCAACTTCGTTTATTCCACCTTCTCATTGCTAAACACTTCCTTCGAGCACTCTGTCTCATGCATGCGCTTCACTCAAAATGGTTCTTGACGGCAGATAAGGTTCGAAAGGAATAGCAGACTTCTTTTCCATGACTTGATCCACCAGGAGCCGTGCGGTGGCAAGCGAAGTCGTTATTCCGAGTCCTTCATGTCCTGTCGCCAGGTACACCGTGGAATCTCCGAACGAGGGACCAATCAATGGAAGCTTGTCGGGAGTCGCAGCGCGAAAGCCGGTCCATACGCGAATCGCTGAGAGCGCAGCCAAACCCGGCATGTACTCTTCAGCGCGACGCATCATGCGGCCTAGAATGTCATTATCAATTTCTTTGTGTTCGACGCCGTATTGGCGCGAAGACCCAATCAGAATTTGGCCGGTTTTTCTCGGCTGCACATTAAAAGCGACTGAATCTCCAGTGGTCGAATGGGCACTCTTCAGGTAGCCCAACTCAACTAATTGGTGCCGCACAAATTCCGGATAGCGATCGGTAATCACAAGATGACCTTTCCGCTTCTTGATGTCGAGCCCTTGCGTCAGTTCGGGCGCCCATGGCCCGGCAGCATTCACAATCTTATCTGCCGAAAATTCAACCCCATCAGCGGTACGAACGCGCCCGTCGCCCATGACCGAAACCGTAGAACCTAAAAACAGTTTGGCCTCTCGAGTTTGAGCGCGTTCAATCAAAAATCGGGCGGCACAGGGCGGATAGAGAACGCCGTCCTCCGGAACCAGCAGCCCTCCAGCCAGCCCCTTTCGCAAATTCGGTTCCAGAGATTCCAGTTTTTTCGCATCGAGAACTTCGACCGGCACTCCACGTTCGCGGTAGTAGCTTTCTTTGCGCCGGACTTCCATCATTTCTTCATCGTCGGCAGCGACCCAAATTGTTCCGCAGTCTTCATATTCAACCTCGGACGGCAGAACACCCCGCAATTCCCGCCACAGTTGCTGCGAGTACCGAGTCAGCGCGAATTGCGCGTCAGAATCATCCATGACTACAATGTGCCCCATGCCAGCAGCAGTCGTCCCGCCTCCAATCACGTCGCGGTCAATCACAGCAACCCGCATTCCCCGGCTCGCAAATTCGTCCGCGCACGCAGCACCCACGATACCGCTGCCTACAATGGCCACATCGTATTCGTGCGCGTTCAAGTTCGACTACCCTCCAGGACCAAACCGTAATGTTATAGATTAACTAGGACCAAGTGCCGGCCTGGCTTACTAAATGGATGATTGTGGGTACGCTTTCTACTCATGAGCGATTTTGAACTTGTAGCCCACATAATTAATGAGGTGAGGTCATATTATGGATACAATATCCAAACGTCAAGCGCGGCTTGGACTGGATGGACTGAAAAGATAAGCTGCACGAGACGAAAGCTTTCCAACAAGCTTTTAAGAGAGTGGAGGTCTGATTGGCCAACCTCGATCCAGCTGAAGTTTTGCCTGACAATCCTTCCCACACCGACCATGAATTTTCACGCGGATTGAGCCTGTTTGACTCCATCATGCTGGTCGCCGGAGTAATGATTGGCTCAGGAATCTTCATCGTCTCGGCAGACATGTCCAGAAATATTGGCAGTGCGGGCTGGTTGCTTGTCGCGTGGGCTGTCGCCGGCATTTTAACAATATCCGGAGCACTATGTTACGGCGAGTTGTCCGCAATGATGCCGCAGGCGGGCGGAATGTACGTTTACCTGCGCGAGGCCTATTCTCCGCTATGGGGATTCCTCTACGGCTGGACTCTATTCACTGTCATTCAGACTGGCACGATCGCGGCCGTCGCCGTTGCCTTTGCGAGATTTTTGGGAGTGCTCTGGCCTTCCATCTCAGAAGACAAATATTTGCTTTCACCAGTGCGATTTTCCACTCATTACGCACTTTCGCTGTCCACGGCCCAGCTTTTAGCGCTTTTAGCCATTGTTCTCCTCACTTTCGCCAATACCCGGGGTTTGCGCTACGGAAAAATCGTTCAAAACGTATTTACAGTGTCGAAGATGGGGGCTCTCGCCGGCCTGATATTGTTGGGGCTTTTTGTGGGTCGGAACGCGACCGCTTTGCATTTGAATTTCAGCAATCCCTGGCACGCCACTGGAGTTGATCCCGTCTCTGCGGGACTTGACGCGACTACGCTCTTTGGTCTCTTCGTTGCAATCTGCTTGAGCCAAACTGGATCATTATTTTCCGCTGATTCCTGGCATAACATCGCGTTTGCTGCGGGCGAGGTTAAAAGACCGGAGCGAAATGTCACTCTCGCCATGGTAATCGGAACCATTGTCGTGATCGCGCTCTATCTGCTCGCTAACGCGGCTTATTTAGTCACTCTACCGCTGCAAGCGATTCAACATGCGCCAGCGGACCGGGTCGGCACCGCGACGCTTCAGGCCATCTTCCCCCGGCTGGGCGGACCTGTAATGGCCGCGGCGATTATGGTTTCGACCTTTGGAACCATCAACGCACTCATCCTGACTGGCGCTCGCGCCTACTACGCAATGGCCCGGCAAGGATTATTTTTCGCTTTCGGCAATAAGTTGAACCGTGCAAAAGTACCAGCGTCGTCTTTGTGGGTTCAGGCTCTCTGGGCAATGCTGCTGGTCTTGCCTCGCACCTACAACCCCACCACCGGCGCTTGGGGAAACCTATACAGCAACTTGCTGGACTACGTGATTTCTGCTGCCTTGATTTTTTACGTGCTGACCGTCGCGGCTGTTTTCCGGCTCCGTATTACGCGGCCCCAGGCTCCACGGCCTTATCGCACCTTTGGATATCCATTCATTCCCGCGATCTATATCCTGGGAGCCAGCACGATTCTCGTGGTCTTATTTGTTTATCGTCCCTCGACAACTTGGCCAGGATTGATTATTGTCCTGCTTGGAATTCCCCTTTACCTGCTGATCCGCTGGGCAAGAAGCGCGCCGCAAGGTCGGCCGACTGAATAATCCCCGGGCGTAAGATTCCAGCTTCAACACCGCATTGAAACTGCCAGTAATCAAATATGCACTCGCTGCGTCCCGAAAGAGTAGCGGCTTGAGTTTGATTGCTATACTGCTAATTACCGCTGACCGCGCTGTATACTATTCCGTTTGCTAGAAACCACTAGAGTTCCGAGTGCAAAGTCCGAAATGATGACCATTGACAACGCTGCCGGATCCCCAATCCCACGCCAATCGCTCACCTCCGCGGTTGCGGATAAGCTCCGCGAGCAGATTATTCGAGGAGAGATCCCCGAAGGGTCGCAATTACGTCAGGACGTAATCGCAGCCAAGTACCACGTCAGCCGCATACCGGTTCGGGAAGCACTGCGGCAGTTGGATGCCGAAGGCTTGATCACGATTGTTCCCAATCGGGGAGCCATCATCCCAGAGCTGTCACCCAATGACATTGAGGAACTGTTCGCGATCCGTGCGCTATTGGAACCCGAGGTGCTGAAGCTCTCGATTCCCCACCTCACTGCGTCCGACTTTGCTGAAGCCGAAGCGATCTTGAATAAATACGTGGGTGAATTACAGCGCGAATCACACATCGCGAGCTGGGGACAACTCAATTCGAGGTTTCACTCGATACTCTATTCTCGCGCTGACCGCCAGCATTTCATGTCCATCATCCGCAATGTGAATCACACCGGCGAAAGATATACACGCCTGCAACTCTATTTAACTCATGGAATGAAACGCGCCAACGAAGAGCACCACCAGATTCTGGAACTATGCCGCAAACGGGACGTCCAGGCGGCTTGCGAATTACTTCGCCAGCACATTCAGTATGCTGGACAATCCCTCAAGCAAGTCTTGCAGCAAAATCGCCAGATGGCGCCGTCTTCTCCGCGCAAAACGATTCCGCGACAGCGCGGGTAATCTTCTAAATAATTCTCGCAGTCGGCAATGCAGGAACTGAGAACCAGGAACTGAGAACTGAGAACTGAAAATTAATCCCCCGCATGTGACAAGAGTCTCATGGTTTGAGAGTTACCCACGTCCCATTCTTATCAAGTGGGATAACATATGCGCCGCGTTCCTCTTTCGACTTTTCGGCGAGGTGATATTCTCCCACTCCATTTATCTTCGCGGGTTGCTCCACTCTCATGAACGCAATTGGAGTTGACTCCGTCTTCGCGGCAAGCTCCAGCCGAACCGTGTTGGTTTTCAAATTCATTTCTACGCTCTCGAATTTGCCAGCATCCAGTGTCAGCCAGAGACCAAGCGGAGCCAGATAAACGCGCGAGCGGAATGAATCCAGCGGCGTGATTTTGGCCATCTGGCCATCAACCTTAATATTGCCGCCAAAAGCCAGCCAGCCGAATTGCGGGGGATGGACGATGTAGGTCGCGGTGTTCCAGGCATGGCCGAAAAAGTTCGGGCCATAATCGCCCGAAAGCGGATCGAGCTTCAGCATGTCGGGGAAGGCATGGAATGCAGCCGATGCGAATCCCTCCTGGTCAATATCTGTGAGCGCGCCCATGGTCCCGCCGTACCCGACTCGTAACAGGTAAAGGTCATCAGGATGCTCGCGAAATTCGCTGAGCAGCGGAATCGCGTTCAGTCCTGACCCGTAATGATGAAGCTGCCGTTCGAGCCTGCGGTCCTTGGCGGCGAAAATAAAATCCCAATAACGGCGTGCGCTGCCGTTATATCCCCACTGTGGAATCGCAGGGTCATAGCCGAGAATTGCGTTGAGCGTCACGTCGGCCTTGTCCCGGTAGCCGAAATATTTCGTCCACGCATAGACTTCTTCCTGGCCGGTCGAGTCCCAGGGCATTTCACTGCCAAACGGATACGCTTGTTTTCTCCAAACGTCGGTACGCGCTCGCATCTTGGCTTCAAGATCGTCCGCCTGCTCCTTCATGCCTTCACGTTTAAGATCATTCAGAATTCCCAGAAAGATATCGCCTTCCATTTGCCCGAACACAGCCAAACCCGGAGCATATTTAGTCATGGCAATGGAAGTCTCGTAAGCGTGCGTCAGATACCAGTTCCAGGGATGGTTGGTAACCAGCCCTTGATTATTCCGCGCCAAGCGATAAAACACCCAATAGGCCGCGGCAACGTGCGGATAATCATATGACCGGTCAACTTGTTCCGATGCCTTCTTGTTCCAGCTTGTCCAACTCTTCCAATTGAGGTCGCGGCGATAGTAGCCAGCGGGCATCTCGTCGGGCTGATAATAGAAGAGGCTTTTCCGGACTCCATATGGATAAGGTCCGTCTTTATATTGCAATCCACCCCATACAACACCATCCATAAACTGCTGAAGTCTTTCGAGCTCTTCTTTATTCGGCTGAACCAGTTCCTTCATCACCGCCGAAAGCCACGCTCCTCCTCCACCTTCATCTCCCAAGCCCGCAATCCATGCGCGACTGTCCTGCATCACAATTTGATTAGCCTCGCGATCGAAAGTCATCACTGACGGGCTGCGATGGAAAGGATCGTTCGGGTCCACAAACCACTGCTTCGTAGTGAGAAAGTGGCCCATGTCGGCCACCACTTGGGTCTCGGGTTTCGTCACAAAATATTGAATGGTCTGTACCAAGCCATCATCGTACGTCACAGTCAGCCGAGACCGTCCCCATGTCTTGCCATCCACCGTGTAGGCTGTCCATCCGGAGGAAGGTGATCTGTCTTTCGTCATCGTGATCGCTCCGGCAGGTTGAACCTCCAGCGACTTAACATTCCTTGAATATTTCAGAAATAAACGTGCGTGGATGTCCGTCGGCAAAACATATCCTGGGACACCGACCGCGACCGGACGGTCATTGTCAGCAAGAGTCTTTTCAATACCGCGAATTGAGTCAGAGATTAGAAATTTCAGTCCATAGGTTTTCGACTCGCCCGGTGCAATGCTCAACTCCGTCGGCGGATTCCATGGGTCCGCCTTCTTCCACTCATTTTCCGCGTACGCTTGGCTGTGAACCATCCACTGATAGAAGCCTTCAAACGTAATGCCGCGCGGCGTAGGATCAGTGAAAATGGGTTTCGCGCCCCATGATCCGGGCCTGTCCAAAATCGGGTTGTAAGCTTCAAAGGGAGTCTTGCCTTCTGGAACTACTACGAGCGTGGGACCGTGGCCATTGAGCCGTGTAACTTGCAAGTATCCCGCATCTTCGCCGATGTACGGATCGTAGAAAGAGCATTTCGCGTGAGCTTCTTCCAATGAACGATTGTTCAGCACGTTGTTAAAGATCATCGGAATCCCGAGTGCGCCCACATGAATCGTTTCCGACGTTTTATTCTTCAGCGCGAATCGTAGAACCAGCTTGCCATTCGCAATGCCCCACGTGCGAATGATTTGCAATGGGAAATCCGATGGCAAGGTTGGAGTGAGATCAGCCGCGGCAAGCGTTCCTTCCGAAACTGGAAGCGCGATAACCGGTTTGCGGGCTTCTGCCGTCGAGTAATTCTTCCAATCATCCGTGTTCCCGACACGCACGCGCAGCGTAATGTCACCTAAATGAAAATATCCATCTTTGGATCGCTCCACTAACAGATCGCTTGGCGTGAAATCGAAGTCTTGCGCCGCCTTCGGCTTAAGTGCAGCGACCGTCTGCGAAGAACGCACCAGGCTCAGCGCGAAATCTGGAGTGTCTAAATTGAGGAGGCCCTCATCGAGCATCGGCCCTGGTGTGGGGCTTTCCTTGCGTTGGTTCTCCTGGGCAAACGCATCCCGCTTCAGTCCTGAACCCAGAGTCAATAGGACCGCGCAACATAGAATTGCCCGGGTAAGTCGCGAGAGAACTGCTCTCATTTCTTTCGGCTCCTTATTCGCTCGAAGACAGGGTCGGGCGGACATCCAGATCGGAGAAGTATCCAAAAATGGAAACTATTCTTTATCAACCTCACTCCGGCAATTTCTTCTCGCCCTCGACGGCAAAAGTTGCCTCTACCATCGCAGCATTGGTGCCCGGTTGCCCGTCTCCCACGCTCAGCCTGTAAGTGCCTGGACCAACTATCCGGTCTCCCGCCTCGTTCACTGCACTGAGGTCTCGCCCATCCATCGTGAAGTGGAGATGTTCTGTTTGTCCCGCCGCGACATGCACTCGCTTGAAACCGCGCAGGGCACGGATCGGTGTACCAGGAACCTCTGGGAAACTGAGATAAAGTTCCGCGACTTCGTCGCCGTCTTTGGCGCTGACATTTTTTACATCGGCTTCCACATCCAACGAATCCCCCGCGTTCAGTTTCTGCGACGATATTTTCATATTGCGGAACTCAAACTTGGAATAGCTCAGTCCATATCCAAATGGATATAGCGGATCGCCATGGAAGTAGCGATAAGTTCGGTCTTTCATCGAATAATCGGTGAAGTCCGGCAGTTGATTTGCTCCTGTATAGAAAGTCACCGGCAATCTGCCCGCAGGATTGTTTAACCCGGCAAGCGTCTCCGCGACCGCGTGACCGCCCTCTTCGCCCGAATACCACGCTTCGAGAATCGCATTCGCGTGCTCTTTAGCCCAGTTCACCGAGAGCGCGCTGCCATTCATCAACACAACAACTAACGGTTTGCCGGTGGATTTCATCGCTTGCAAAAGTTCGTCCTCTTCCTGCGGCAAATCAAGGCTGGTTCGGTCGCCGCCTTTGAAGCCCGCAAGGTTGATGGTCATTTCCTCGCCCTCGAGGTCCGAGGTAATGCCCACGACCGCGATTACGATATCCGCCTTCTTCGCATCAGCGAGCGCCTGGTCCAGCGGACGAGAATTGGAATGCAATGACCACACCAGCTTTGCTACCGCTCCGCCGCCGCCCTGGAAATATTCCATTTTGACTGCATACTTGTGGCCGTCTTCTAGCGTGACTTGATCGGTTTTCGTTTCTGCTCCATGAGTAGTCCAATCTTCGACTATGAGTTTTCCATCCAGCCACACACGGAAACCGTCGTCACCGGTTGCGCCAAAGTCATACTCTCCAGATTTTTTCGGAATGATGTACCCGGACCACCGAACGGAAAAATTTTGTGTGCCAATGGCATCGGACGGCGCAACCGAAACAAAATCAAAGTCCACTGTTTTGTCCACTCGCACCATCGCCGGCTTACCTTGAAGGTCTACACCTTTGAAGTACTCTGCTTTCAGACCCGGCTGTCCGTCTTCAGTTTGCAATTCTGACTCCGGCACTGGCTTTGCGTTGTCTCGCAAAAACTTCGTTCCTGGCGCAAAAGTGACCTGCGCGCCGGGAAATTGTTTCTTGATTCCCTCAAGCGCACTCGTCATCTGCAAATTCGTTCCATGATAATTTCCATAAAGTACATTCGTTTGGTCGGCGAGTGGACCGACCACCGCGATTCGCTCGATGCCTTTCTTCAGCGGAAGCGTCCCATCATTCTTCAGCAGCACCATAGACTCACGCGCCGCTTGCAACGCCAGCGCCCGATGCGTTGGCACTGTCATTCTCGCTGATCGGAGTCTGCGCATACTTCACCATGTCCGGCGGGTCGAACATTCCCAGCAACATTCTCGCGCGCATTAATCGCTTTACCGAGATATCCAGATCCTTCTCCGGCAAAATTCCTTGTTTCACCGCATTCAAGTACGGCATGTAATCATTTCCGGGTTCGTTGCAATCAAGATCCGTTCCGCGCTTCATCGAGACAGCCGCCGCCTCCTCGCGTGTTTTCACGTAGTGGTGTCCACGTTGAATGTCGAAAACCGCGTCGCAATCGGAGACTACATACCCCTGAAAACTTCCACTTGTCGCGCAATTGATCTTCGAGCAAAAAGCGGTTTGCGCATCCCGGTTCGCCATTCACGCTGTTGTACACGCACATGACCGAGCCCGCTTTACCCTCGGTCACCGCCGCGCGAAATGCCCACAAGTATGTGTCTTCTTCATCGTGCTTTGAGACCTGTACATCAATAGTGTGCCGCAGAGGCTCGGGGCCGCTATGAACCGCATAGTGCTTTGGCGTGGAGATCACTCGCAGATATTTAGGATCATCACCCTGCATGCCGGTCACATAAGCAATGCCCATCCGGCCTGTCAGATAGGGATCTTCGCCATAGGTCTCCTGACCGCGTCCCCAGCGCGGATCGCGAAAGATATTTAAATTCGGCGCCCAGAAATCCAGGCCCACGCCAAGAAAGTCACCGTGCCGGATCGCCTCATTGTGTTTGGCGCGCGCTTCCGTGCTGATGGCGGTTCCGATGTCCTTAATCAGCGGCGCATCGAAAGTCGCGCCCAGTCCAATCGGCTCCGGAAAAACAGTGGCCGTCCCTTGCGCGACTCCGTGCAGCGCTTCACTCCACCAGTTGTATGCGGGCACTTTCAACCGTGGAATGGCGGCCGCGATGTGTACCACCTGTGACGCCTTCTCCTCCAGCGTCATTCTTCCGACCAGGTCGTCCACCCGCTGATCTATCGGCACTTCTGGATTGAGATACGGCGGTTGATCGGCGTTGGAGGCCGGACCAGATTGCGCGTTCATCCATCCGCAGTTCACTGCGCATGCGAGGAACAGAAATATTACTTTCGGGAACATATTCTTCATTTACCTCGCCACCTCAAGTGAGTTCGCCGACGCCGAGATTCTATAAGCTTTGAGTGCAGGATTACCGACTGTTTTCAGAAGTGGCCTGAATTACGGCAGAAAAATCTTTCTCCCCGTAGCCCATTCCAACCGCCCGTTTCAATACTTCGAGAGCTGAACCTGCGGTTTGCAACTGAACTCCGTGGCGGTTTCCTTCTTCGAGAGCATATCCAATATCTTTCGCCATCAGACGCAACGTGAAGTTCGGTGTAAAGTCGCCAGCGTTCGCCCGTGCCGCTATCGTCTTTACCAGCGGACTGCCGGGAGCGCCATTAGTGAGAACGGAAATCGCGGTGTCGCGATTAAGGCCGCTAGCCTTGATGAACGCAACGGCCTCGGCAAAAGAAGCAGCCTGTACTCCCGCCAAGAAATTGTTGATCAGCTTCATCACCGCTCCGCTGCCGGTTGGTCCGAGATGGAGAATGTCTCGGCTCATGACCGACAACACTGGCCTCGCAATAGCGAGCGCTTTTTCTGATCCGCCCACCAGGAAAACTAGCTCGCCAGATTCGGCGTGCGGCTTGGTGCCGGTTACCGGCGCATCGAGCAATTCGTGACCCCGCTGCATCGCCTCAGCTGCAAGTTCTTTGATCCAACCGACGGTGAGAGTGCTGGACTCGATCAGCACCGCATCTCCGGTTGCCCCCGCCAGCGCGCCTTCGGACCCTAACCATATTGCGCGGGACGAAGTGTCATCAGCCACCATGCTGATTACGATTTCAGCTCGAGCTGCGGCTTCTCGCGGCGAACTCGCGACGAATGCACCTGCATCCGCGAACCGCTTTGCCTTTTCAGGATTTCGGTTGTAGACGGTTAAAGGGAAGTTTGCAGCAAGCATACGGCCCGCCATGCCGGAACCCATGATTCCTAGACCTAAGATTGCAACGCGCGGATTTGCCATAATTTCTTTTACCCCAACGGAATAACGCGAATCAGTTCCGAGCTCGCTTTGGCTGCTTTCACCGGATTGCTCAGAGCACGTCCGAAGCCCGCAAACTTTATTTCCATCACATCTCCGTCGGCAAGTTCGATGCCCTCTCCGAAACTCAGGCAGTCGGCTCCCATGAAATGGACATGAACATCTCCGGGTCGTCTGTGAGCTTCAAATTTGAAATGGTGATGTTCAATGTTTTGCAGGCTGTGGCACATTTCAGCTTCGCCGGTGCGGATCGTTTTTGACCACAACACAGCCCCCGCCCGCTGAATTGAAACTTCGCCGGTAACAGACTGGAATTGCGGATCAGTCACCAGTTCTGGTCCTAACGCGCAGGTTCGAAGCTTTGAGCCAGCGAGATTCAAGTAATTTCTCTTCTCAAAACGATGATCGGAGAATTCGTTGCCCGCCGCCATCCCTATTCGTCGCGGGTGGCCATTGGCATCGATTAGGTAGATGCCCGCGATCTCCGCTTCTTCCCCTCCGTCTTCCGCATGTGAAGGGATATCGAGCTGTTCGTTGTGCGCACGTAGTATTGTGCCGCTGCCTTTGTAGAACCATTCCGGCGCGGTCCCGACAGATCCGGACGCAGGCCGGCCTCCCTCGACCCCCCAGCGAAACATCTTCATGCTGTCCGTGAGTTCCTCGGTGAGTACGGCATGCATAGTTTGCCGGTCCTTTGCGCTGCCCAGATGGGTGAGGCCGGTTCCGGAAATCATGCAGCGAGCCGGATCGTCTGGATGATCAATCGCAGGCAGAATTCGCCACTCCGATTCACCCGAATAAATCGGATCATAGTCAAGCCGGTCATCAGTGACTCTTTGCCGGGCAATATCAGAGATCGTTGTGTTTCCGGCAATGGCCGCTTGTGCCAGCGCATGTATGGAATCACATTCGTGCAGCAGCCGCAAATATGGTTCTTCCACCATGGCAACCCGGCGGCTACTACCGTTCTTGATTTGAACCAGTCGTGTCATGAACGAAAATCAACCAGTGACATCGAAGTTTTCGAGCGCTTTCTCGTTGATGGTAATTCCCAGGCCGGGGATATTTTCATCCAGATCAACGAACCCGTCTTTCGCTTTCGGCTCGCCGTTGAAGATGTACCAGAACAGTTCGTTGCCAACCTCAACATCAACCACCGGAAAGTATTCGGCCATGGGTGAATTTAAGCTCGCCATCACGACGTGGTAGTTGTGCATTTGCCCCGCATGCGGAATCACCGGAACCGAGTGAGCCTCAGCCAGCGCCGCGATTTTCCGCGCCTGCGTAATACCGCCCACTCGATTGGTATCGAACTGGATGTAATCCAGCGCTCGCGCTTCCAGTAAATCGCTGAAACCCGTACAAGGTAAACTCATGTTCTCCGCCGGCAATTGGGATTCGTGCGAAAGATTTCAACTCAGCATATCCGTGGATATCGTCCGGAATAACCGGCTCCTCCAGCCAGCGCAAATGAAATGGTTCCAGAAGCGGCAGCATTCGCTTCGCATAGTCAAGCGTCCACCCCATATAGGCGTCCGCCATCACGTCAATATCATCGCCCACCGCTTCTCGCACAGTGCGAACCAGATGGACATTGCGCTGCATGCCGGAGGCGCCGTCAACCGGTCCCCAGCCGAAGCGCAACTTCATCGCTTTGAACCCTTCATCTTTATAGCGTTTCGCTTCCGCCGCCAGTTTACTTAACTCCACACTGTAAAGGCGGCTTGCATACACCGGAATTCGAGCCTTGGTCTTCCCTCCCAACAGCCGGTAAACAGGCTGCTTCGCCGACTTGCCAAGAATGTCCCACAGTGCAATATCCACTGCGCTGATCGCAGCCATGCCAATCCCTTTGCGACCGAACGCCATCGTCTTTCGATACATGTGCTGCCACAAGAATTCCGTGTCCCATGGATCGGCGCCGATCAGAAGCGGCTTGAGGTAAAGGTCAATCACTTGTTTCGTAACCTGTGGCGCAAGCGCCGCATTGCCGACGCCCACATGCCCATCGTCCGTAAAGATCTCGACAATGAGCCAGCCATGAAAAGTAAATGTATTCATGGAAGATTGCGGAAGCGCCAATAAATCCATCGGATTCGTGCAGAAGTGCGGCGGCAGCGGAACCGTCTTGCCGCGCCATTCCACCACTCGCGTGCGAATTTCTTTAATGTTCAAATCGCTTCCTTGTAGTCCAATTTTGACCGGACGAGCAGAGGGCCAACCACCGGAATCGTGACCAGAATTACGATCAGGCCAATCACATGAAACGTTCCCGCCAATGTGAATACGATACCGTAACCGAAGCCATGGTCGAGTAAGTAGCCTACCAGTTGCCCGAAGGCAATGCCGCCCATCGCCCCGCCAAATCCAACCAGACCTGCCACCGCGCCGACGACGTTTCGGGGAAATAAATCAGCCGGAAGAACCATCACCAGCGTTGACCATGATTGCTGCCCGAAGTATGCCAGGCTGAAAATGGCGAGAGCCCACGAGATCCTCACGTATGGAACAAATAAAATGAAGGGCATCACCGCGGCGCTTGCCGCAAGCGCGACTTTTCTGGCAGTGCCCAGAGAAAAATTCCGCTGAACCAGATAGCTGGAGAACCGTCCTCCAACCAGGCAACCGATTCCTGCCGCCGCATATGGAATCCAAGCCATTGCGCCGACACTCTTGGTGTCGAATCCACGCGCATCATAAAGATATTTTGGCAACCAGAAAAGATAGAAATACCAAGCCGCGTCGCTGAGGAATTTTGCAATGATCAGGCCCCAGGCCTCGCGTACCCGAAGCAGCTTCGTCCAGGGAAGCTTTGGCTCCTCAGGGGTGGATCTCACGACAACTTCTAACTTCTCGCGTTCGCCCGCGGTTAGCTTGCGATGCTCCTGCGGAGGAAAGTATGCCGTTCTCCACCATAGAGTCCACAGTAAACCGATGGCAGCGGTCAGGAAAAAAATCCATCGCCAATTCGCGTAGATTAGAATGATGGCGATCATGGGCGGCGCGGCTACTGCGCCCACAGCCGTACCGGCATTGATAATCCCCATCGCCGTGGCACTCTCCTGAATGGGAAACCATTCCGCCACCACGCGCGTCGCTGCCGGGAATCCGCCACCTTCGCCCACGCCCAGTAGAAATCGGCTAACCATTAACATGGCAAAGCTTGCAGCAAACCCGTGGCTGAGGCAGGCCAGAGACCAGAACAACATGATCAAAGTAAAACCACGGCGCGTGCCCAACGCGTCCACTAACTTGCCGCCTCCCGCGTACATAAACGCGTAAGAAAACAAAAAAGCAGATTGTAGATAGGAAAACTGCAGGTTGGTGAGCGGTATGTCTTGACCGATCGCTTTTATCGCGACCGGCAAAGTCTGGCGATCGAGATAGCTGATGGCAATCGCCGCGCTAACCAGTATTGCGATCCGCCATCGCAGCATGGATATACCTGTTTTGAAGTATGGTGGCCAGGGAGGGAGTTGAACCCCCGACGCCAGCCTTTTCAGGGCTGCGCTCTACCACCTGAGCTACCTGGCCACATTAGAATCCCTGCTTAATTGCAAACGCCCTGCGAGTCGTGTGGAGACGCGCTGAACACCGGCGGGACTTCCTGAAAGCAGACGCTTGGGACAGCCCGATTATAGCAACCAAGCTTAATCCCCTCAACGACGCGCAACGATATTTGTGCAAACGCAACGAGCGATGTTGACTGATTGCAATGCATAATCCAGTAGAGATTCCGGAAGTAAAACATCAAAATACTATCGATAAGGGAATACGGCCATTTGCAACCGGCTTGCGACAGCGCGACCATTCTTAAACGCGGGTATGAACTTCCATTCTGCGGTAGCGCTAATTAGATCTTTGTCCGTCTCTCCGACCCCTTTCGCCGATCGCACCTTTCCTGCCGAGTCAATCACCAAATCTATAAGGACTTCTGAATTTGGCAATGCTTGCTGAATGGCTAACGGAGGCGGACGGCGCAGCAAAATCGCTTTTGGGCGAGTTTCGACAAGCGCGAAGCTTCCCAAGGCTCCATCAGGATTGCTTACCGTGTCGTAGACATATTCATGTTTCTTGAACCGAAACGCGGATCCCCCCGGGGAAACGCCATTAACCTGAGCCCGGATGCCGCTGGCGCGGGCAGTCACGATGGATGCGCGGATTCGCTCAAGATCGGCAGGTGGCCACATTTGAGCTAGCGCGAGCCATGCTTCTCGCTCGCGACCGCTGTAAAGATAAGACCACACTATTTCCAGCACTTTGATCTTTGTAAGCCGCAGCTGATGCTGCTCCTCCATCGGCATCGGGGAAGTTGCCGGCAACCTACCGTCACTGTGCTTGAAATTGATTAATTCCTGAGAATTGAGGCGTGATCGTATTTGCGCTATTTGATTGTCAAAATGCGATTGGAACTCTGCGCTCACGTCTATCAACTGGTTACGTTCAAACCGGAGAACCACGGTAGGCACAAAGTCAAGCTCACCCACGGACAGTCCTTCGAAGCCATCCACCGCGCCCGCATCGCCAGTCCAGATTTCAACGCGACCATCCATATCAGTATCGGCGGCACTAAAAAAATCCCCGCCAGTGATGGTTCGCAGCAACTGTGGTGGCTTTTGCAGCGAATAGATCTCGTAGGCCATGAACGAATGAGCGTCAGACTTTTCCACCTGAAAAGCGGCCACCGGTGTGCCCAAACCGAGATCAACACCGAACGCATCGAGATCAACCTCGTAAGCTTCGGGAACTACGGCTAAATCTTGCTTGTCCCAACGGAGCGTCGCTTCGCAGGCCCGGGTTGCCAGTTTTCCTTTCTTGGCAGCACCCACAATCGCCGTTACCCCGGTCTCAAATTTTGCCTCGAACTTTCCATTCCCATCGCTGCATAACACACTATGGGCTTGACCCAGGCACAGGTTGGACAAGAAGCCACAAAACACGAACGGTAAGATTGATTTTGTAAGTAGCGGAACGTGCAACCGCCGCGACCCCCGGCGAAATTGTTGAGCACCCATGGGCGATTTTTACTTCACGTTTCCAGTTCACCCTGAAAACGAGGCAATTTTACTCTTGTTAGGCAGGCATAAATTGGGAGACGACGTGCTCGGGGCAAAGTGCGGCAAACGTCCCACGGACTGACTGAAAATGACTTACCGCCCAGAACTTTTTCTGCGCGGAGAACCCTTCTTTGATGGGACTGCCTGCTCCTTAAGGGTGGCATCTGCAATCGCCACCCAATTCTTCATACGCCCAAGTTGTGCATCACCTTCCCGCCTTCCATAAGGGTGAGGGATAACGGCCGGCTCAGAAGATGGAACGTGCGATGGCAGCGATGGCGACGGCTTTCGCCGTCGGTCAGGCATGGCTTTAATAAGTTTTTTCCGGGCCATCCGGACTGCTCCCGGTGAGATTCAGAATTGTTCGATATCGTACACAGACATTTTCGGAGTGTGATTTGCACACCGTCGATACAGCAAACCCTGTATTTTTTAGAAGATGAATCCTGCGGGATCCCAAGTGCAGGATTGATTGGGGAAAATTTATGCATATGGCATTCCACGAATCTGAGCGTACACATGCCGCTGGACGGAGAAACACCGCCATATCGCTCATTGACTGGAGTTTTGAGTGAAATGGCCTGATTACGCCAGTTTGGACAATTCTTCAGCGACGATATTGCGGTCCGCGTCGCAGGTCCGCCGAGGCGACGATGCTGAGGCACCGAACTGCACGTACGCTCGCTCCTTGCGCCGAATCTCTTTATAACGCGCGAATGATTTTCGACTGTCTTCCAGCCCTAACACCGAACCAATCGTGCAGCCGCGGAAAGTGTGTGCCAGCATCTCCAGGCTGCGGCGCACGACGAACCATGGATCGTGGCGAAATGCAGCCGGAATGTGGCGAAGCTTCATCCAGCGTTCAGCCTTCCAGCGCATATATTCGATTTCTTCCGCGGACAAGTGCTCGGTTCGTACCACTGCGGTCGTTCCGTCATACTCCTCCAGTCGCTCATTTGTGATCAGACCGCGTTCGCGGAACTGCTCGGTCATGGGCGTCCTTGGATAAGGCGTGGGATGCTGAATGTACGGCCAATCTACGTAGCGGCGGGCGAATTCGAGGTTGGCATCGATGGACTCTCGCGTGTCGTCAGGGCTGCCGACGATCAGGCCTCCTACGACATACATTTTGTTTCGATGCAGTAACTCAATGGCTTTCAACGTGGCATTCCCGGAGTTGGTGCCGTTCTCGCGCGCAGTGTTCTTGGCCGCAGCCCGCAAGAATTTCAAGTCGCCTTCCAGAATGTTTTCGATGCCCAGAAACACGTACCGGAAGCCCGTCCGGCGCATGATGGGAGCCAGGGTCTCCCCGTGGTTAGCAATTGAAGAGGTCATCGCCTGGACGAAGTAGTCGAGCTTATTGAGTCCCGCATCAATGATCGCCTGGCACAAACCTTCGAAGCGGCGCACGTTGAGCATAATATTGTCGTCCACCAGAAAAATTGTTCGGGCTCCGTGGTCGCGGGCATCGCGTATATCGCTGAGAACGCGATCAAAGGAATAGGTATGAAAGTTGCGTCCCCGCATTTGAATGATCGAGCAGAAACTACAGTCATAAGTGCAGCCTCGCGAAGTCTCGATCACGTCCACCTGGCGGCCGAGTAGAGCGTAGCCCTTCAGCACGCGAGCGGACCGATTAGGCAACCGGATGTCATCGTCTTCCAGCCGATGCGTTCGCCGCGGTGCGTTATGTCGCCATTGGCCACCCTCGCGATGCGAGAGGCCATTGATACATTCGAAGCCTTCGCCTTTCTCCAAGGCGCGTAAGAGTTCGCGGAAAGTAACCTCGCCTTCACCGCGCACGATGTAATCAATCCGCATTTCCTCGTAGCCCTCGGGGGCAAGGCTGGGATCGTAACCGCCGACAGCGATTTGCACGCCAGGCTTGAGCGCTCGGACGAGTTCGACGATGTCTGCGGCCGTGTGGCGCTGAAACGTCATCACGGAGATCCCGACAACATCCGGATCGAACTCACGAAACAACTGGTTGATCGTCTCACGCACTCGGCCACGGCTGAGAATCAAATCGGCAACCGCGACGCGGTGATGACTATCGACATTCCCGGCAATCGAGGTCAGGGCGCCGTTCGGCATGCGTACGGCGACTGGAGGCATGTGCTCAAAATAATCCGGCATGGAGAGCAGAAGGACGTCCATGAAGCCTCCTTGCACGATCAGGAAATGCGAAAATCGTACACCCGCTTGGCACACGTGTAAATCATGGTTAGGGGGTAGGGAATAGATGCTTGGACTGTGCCTGTTGTAGCATCTCGCAAACCACATCATAGAGAAAGCCAGTAACTGACCACCGCGCTCCAACAGCACCACGGAAAAAGGCGCAGTGGTAAGGAAGTCTGGCGCGCTCCGCCAGAGCGCCTGCTAACGTGGCGGCTTGGTCCTGGATCTGCGGGCGCGCCACCACCAAATGCAGATGATTGTGAGGAGGAATGCAGCGGCGATATACGGTAGGTTCGAGCCGATCCAAAGCACGGTGCTGAGAGCCATCACGTGCCGCTTGGCGCGTGAGATCGCCGCCGCCGGAATGACTACGGACCCGCCCCAATCCATGGTCTCGAGCCGCGGCAGAAACCGCTGGCGCACGCATCCCTCGAGGTTATAGACGCCGATGTGATGCGTGAAATGGCTCGCGACAATCAAGTCGCTGGAGAACTCATCCCAATCGAGCGGCCCGGGGCCTGAACCGGCGGGAGGCAGGCCATCGGTGACGCCGAGGATAATGCCTTGCGCGTAGGGACCGAGATCCAAGATGATTGCCGATCCTACGGGTCGCGCATAACTCGTATAGATCATCACATCGTTCTCGTTCCCGCGCACATCGACAGTGCCGAGCAGGCGGTCGAGAAGCGTGGTGTGAAGGTTGCGCTCTACGGGACAATACGGCATGGTGTAAGTCTCCACTAGATACCCCTGCGACTGAATCTGGCGGATCAGTGCGGAATATGCCTCTTGCGCACGCTCAATGCGCTTGCCGTCGAGGCTGTTGCGGAAGAGCGTTGTGATCAGGCGCCAACGATGATTTTTGAGCGCCGCAAGCTGGCCGAAGTTGGGCTCGATATCGAGGCCGATGGCATCCCAGTGCAGGCCATTCTCACGGGTCCACTTTTCGAACGCGGCGATTTGAGCTGGAGCCTCGGCCGCATCATCGGCATTGAAATAGGGCCCGTCCTTGGTCTGCAGCGTCACCCCTGCGATCACAGGAATCTGCTGCTGATTTAGGAAGCGCACCACCTGCGCGCGTTCCGGCGAGAAATCGGCGATGGCGACAGCCACCTGGGCGTGAAGATCGTGGAGCGCAGCGACCACATCGTGATCGGCGAATAGGACCTGCATCGGCGCAATTCCCTGGTCACAGCAGGCAAACCCGAGCTGAGGTCGAACGCCGGATCCCTCGATGCGAATTTCAGGCAGCGTGGCTGTAACTGCCGGAGCGGAAACCAAAACGAGGCATACGAGGAGCGCGATGCGCGAAGCTGAATGACGATTTGCCATGGATGGTGCTGGCGGCAACATCACAGTTCTGTTATACGCCGGCTTGCTGGGACTTGTAGGGAACGCCGCCTATCGCAGGAAGCAATGCGCCTTCGCGGAGCTAACGCGGTTGTGTCTCCCAGCGACCCTGATCCTCGGCGGCCGACGCGAGTCAGATCACAAGTGGAGTTGCTTATTGGGAGCCAGATCAGAACGGCAGATTCCTCCGGCCTAAGCGCCCGTTGGGAATCACAAATTTGACAGATTCTTCCGCCGCCGATGTCAATTCAAATCAGATAATGTTACGGATGTCAGCCCTCCGCTCGCGTTCGGAAGGATTACGAATGTACGGTTTTGACCAGCGGCGAAACTTACCGATCCGCTGTTAATGTACTGTACGACCGGGAACCCTGCGGGCGTAACAATGATCTCGTACGACCCAGCGCCAAGCGATTGGTAATTAGAACTATTCGTGAATCCCAAGGCACTGATGGTTGGCGTGACGCCTCCCGTGGGAGGCCCGGCCGAACCGGCAGGCAGAATATACACATCCACGGAACCTGCTTCCACTGCTGCATTGGCAATCCGCAAATTGAAATTTCCTGAACTCGGATCCGTCGTGTCATCCGTGAGCAACATAGGAGTGAGGTTCGCAGCGTAGTTTGCAGTAATCAGGGTGTAATTCGTTGCCGCAGTCAGAGTGACGGTTTGGCTGATCGCGGTGGTAGTTGAATTCGAGGGCTCGACTTGCAGCGTGTGAGCACCGGAGGTCACCGACATGTAAGTGCTCGGCGTGCCCAGAGCCAGATCGCTGAACAGCGTCGTACTGTCGAGTACAACGTTCATTGTCGTGGGCTCGTTGGGAGAAGCTTGGAGGGCTCGCAACCGGCTCTGGGTGTCGCTGCTGCTACCGCAGTTCGATGAGAACAGCGCCACGGCCCCCACCAACAGACAAAAGAGAATGCGATACAGGAAACGCACGAATGGACCTCCCTGAGATTTGATGCGCGGATTTCTTGCTTCTGTGCCTTACTCGGAAAAGGCAGTTAAGACTTGGCAGCGAGTGTATCGGGATGACTCTAAAGAATTCGTAAAGAGTGGTGAAGATTCGTAAATGTTCCGCGATTCGAGGCTACAGAATTTTACGTTGGCGTTACGGGACAAGTCGCATCTAAGCTGTGCCGCGAAGCAGGCTTCTTCTTGGGACGGTACGTGGAATTAAAGAAATCGAAAGGCGCGAGCCCGGCGCAGCCCGAAGCACGAATTAAGGCACAGTAGATTCCTCCGTGCTAAAGCGCCCATTCGGAATGACAATTTATAACGTTTCGTTTTTGCAAGCATCTCTATCGGTGTTCGCCTTTGTCTTCTATTGCAGCCGCTTCTTCCCCACGCCTTAAACTTTGTCATTCCGAACGGGCGCCAAGCCCGGAGAAATCTGCTGTTCGCCTTGCGCCGGCTGCTTTGATTGCGACCACGAACCCGAGTAGGAATATCTGTCTGCGGACTGGGGAAAGCCTGCGCCAATGCGCAATAACCCGCCCCTTGCGGGGGTGCAGCAAAAGGCGAAGGTTTTCTATGCGCCAGCTGAAAGCTTATGATGCGTGGTGGTGGTTTGCGCAATACCGTACTGACGGATTTTATACAGCAACGCTTTGTAGCTGATCTGCAAGATCGCCGCCGCCTGCTTGCGATTCCAGTTCGTCTCTTCAAGGGCCCGAGCAATCGCTTCCGCTTCTGCTCCATCTTTTGCGGTCCGGGACAGTGATTTCAATCCCCCGGGCGTTTCCGCGCCACTGCGCAATGCAGGATCAGATTGACTCGTTCCCGCGTCACTTCCATGCGGATGCAGTTCATGAATCGCCAGCTTCTCATCTCCCAGAACCAAATAACGCTTTATGAAGTTATTCAACTCGCGGAGATTCCCCGGCCAGGAATAGGCGAGACACGCTTGCATCAATTCCGGGGTAAACGGCAATGGCGCCCGTGCGTACTGCTCTGACATGCGGGACATAAAATGCTTCAGCAGAATTGGAATTTCTTCTTTGCGTTCGCGCAGCGGCGGAATCTGTAATGTGAAAGCATTCAGCCGGTAATAAAGATCTTCGCGAAGACGTTTGTTCGCCAGCGCCTCAGGAATATTGATGTTGGTTGCGGCCAGAATGCGCACGTCTACTTTAATCACCGAGCGCCCGCCAAGGCGCGAAAATTGCTGGTCTTGCAACACATGAAGCAACTTCGCTTGCAAGCCCGGCGGCATTTCTCCGATTTCGTCCAACAGAATCGTCCCTTTATTGCAAAGCTCGAACTTGCCCGGTTTGGAGTGAGTCGCTCCAGTGAATGCCCCGGGCTCATAACCAAAAAGTTCGCTTTCGAGCAGGTCAGCGGGCACTGCTGCGCAATTCACCTTCAAAAAAGTTCGATGGGCGCGAGGCGAGAGCTTATGAATAAGCCGCGCCATAACTTCCTTACCAGTTCCACTTTCTCCGAGCATCAAGACAGGAATGTCTACGACCGCAACTAACGCTGCCTGCGATCGCAGCTTCCGCATCACAGGACTCGCGGCCACAAAAAAGACATCTTCCGCAAGCTCTTCGACTTCGCCAGGATAATTCTGCTGGTTGGTTTCCAGACACTGATCAATCAATCGGTTGAGTTCAGCCTTCTGAAATGGTTTCGTCAGATAGTCGTGTGCGCCCAGTCGAATTGCCTGAACGACTTTCCGCGTATCACTGACGCAGGAAAGCATCACGACCTTAAGTCCAGGCTGAAGTTTGCGGAGCTCTTCGAGAGTTTGCAGGCCGTCAATACCCGGCATCAACAGATCGAGCAATACGAGGTCGGGACGCAATCCTTTTTGCACCAACTCAATCGCTTCTTCTCCGGTGCTGGCCGTCTCCACTTTGTAGTTATCCACTTCCAGCAACGTGCGGATGTACCGCTGCATTCCAGGTTCATCATCAACCAATAAAATATTAGCTGGTTCACTCATTCGTTTTTCCTTTAGAGGCGTTCAGCGGCGTGAGCGGGATGATGAATGAAAACTTGCATCCTGCACCTGGTTCACTCTCCACCCATATCTTGCCGCCCATCGTGTTGACCAATCTTCGAGCTGTAGCCAGACCTAAACCCGTTCCATCAGATTGACTTCCCGCTTGCCTCAGCCGGAAGAAATCGTCAAATACCTCAATGTGATATTCCGCGGGAATTCCGGGGCCAGTATCGGAAACACTTACCTTCACCGAGTTCGGCTGCAAATCACTGCGCCGCCGCCGGTCGGTTTCTATGCTCGCCCTTCTCTCAACCCGCCGGTCCCACATATACGGCTCCGCATGCAGCCAAACCGTTCCGCCGGAAGGGGTGAACTTAGACGCATTCTCAAGCAGGTTCGAGACGACGCGTTCAATTTTTGGCACATCGAACGAAAACTCTCTCAATTTTTCGTTGGCAAGGAAATAGAGTGCCAGCTTTCGTTCGTTAAAGCGTGGAGACCACAACCGGCAAACCTCCGACAGGCACGCATTCATATCGGCTGCTTGATAAGTCAATTTCATCTGCCCGGTTTCGAGCACGCTGAAGCTGAGGAAGTCCTCGATAAAATGCTGAAGCCGCTGGCCGTTCGACCGCATGTCTCCTATTACTTCCCGTTGACGCTCGTTCAGATCTCCCATTTTTTCGCTTTGCAGAAGCTCAACATAGCCGTTCAGAATGGCGAGCGGAGTTTTTAGGTCGTGGGCCGCGGAAGCCAGCGCATTATTCGTCCGCAAAAAGCGCTCCTGGAGTTGGTGATGTTGCTGCTGCAATTGAGTACATCCGGGATTCTGGCATGTTTCCTGACGAGTGGCTTTAGCCGGCGACAAGCGGGATTCCGCTTTTGCGGCCCCTCTTTTAGGGCTTGAGGCAGGCAAGGCACACGAATTTTCAGGTGTCGCGGGCATGAATCGTCGTTCTCGTAGTTATTTACTGAGGGGAGGGAACTGCCTTGATCCTGCTAAGATGCCGTGTGGAAATGCTAAGTCACACGCGTCAGCGGTGTCAACGAAAAATGGAAATAGATGGTCACAAAAGAGAAAACAATTTCCTTGAACTATCGTTCGGTTTCACCTTGCAGCCGTTTATTCACTAGGAACCTATACCCGTTCTAAGCCAGTATTGTCGTTGCCTGTTGGCGTTATTGCCTGTTTTCATGCCTCAATTGCCCATTTAGGCGCTATATCCCGGCTGTTTATGCCGTAGGGTTCTAACGAGGGACTGAGTTTACCGGCTTCATTCCCGAAACTGCATTCTGATCGGATGGTTTGGCCCCCCAAGTGCGATGAAACACATGAGTCCCACCCCCGAGGACCTGATTGAAACGAAGTAAACCGGAAACCGAGCGTCGCAAGTGGCCCCGTCTCCCGCTTGCCATCCCTGTATTTGTCGGCAGCAGTAGCGGCTCGGGCAAGCAATCTCTTGAATTCGCCTCGGTCGTGAATATCTCCGCCGGGGGAGCCCTTATTGCTCTTTCCCGCGCTTTGCCTCTCTCAGCGACGGTTTTCCTGGAAATACCCACTGCTCCACCCGCTTCCGTCGCGTCCATAACAGCCAATTCTCGTACTATCCGCGCGGAGGCAGTCCGATTCGAACGGGCCGACAATTATCATTTAATAGGTTTTAAGTTTTCGACCCCCCTGTCCATGGACTCCCGCCTACGCATTCAGAAGAGGCGGAAAGCCACTTCTTCGAAGTGAAAAAGTTTTCCCACGTAAACCTAGGAGAACCAGAGCTTTCGGCAACGTCCTCGCGTCAGGCACATGATTTAGATCCGAATGACCTACCGCTTTCAAATCACGACGGTTAGGTCGCAATCATCTCCTGTCAGAAACTCCCTCCGGCGGTTTGGCGCTCGAGGTGCTCAAGAGTGATCAGGGAAAAGGAGCAACGCCGACAGATGGCAATCACATCAAGTTCAGTGAATCCGCTGGTTCAATCGTTGGGAGAGATTCCGCCTGACGCCGTGGTTTTTGGCAAGTCTGAGGCGATGCACACTCTGCGCGGACGTCTTGAAAAAATAGCCAGCGCCAATGTTCCCATCTTGATCGAGGGTGAAAGCGGAACCGGAAAGGATATTGTCGCCCGCATGATTCACACCGGCTCTCCGTGGAGAACTGGGCCCTACGTTAAAGTGAATTGCCCCGCCATTCCCGGAACCCTCCTTGAAAGCGAACTTTTCGGATACGAAAAAGGTGCGTTCACCGGCGCCTACGGTACCAAGCCTGGCCGGGTTGAAATGGCCCACCGCGGCACCCTCTTTCTGGATGAAATTTCTGAATTGGATCTCGGACTTCAATCCAAACTCTTACAACTATTGCAGGATGGGCAATTCTGCCGCATCGGCGCCCAGGAGGACAAGAAAGTTGAAGTACGCATCGTATGCGCCACCAACCGCAAACTGGAAGTGGAAATCGAGAATGGCACGTTCCGCCAGGATCTTTTTTATCGCATCAACGTAGTCAATCTGCACATGCCTCCACTACGCGAGCGCCGCGCCGACATCGAAGATTTGAGCAGTTATTTTCTAGAATACTACAACCGCAAATACAACTGCCGCGCCAAAGCTTTATCTACAGATCTTCTGGCAGTTCTACAGAAATACCACTGGCCGGGCAATATTCGAGAATTGGAAAACCTAATTAAGCGCTACGTAATTCTCGGCAGCGAAGATGTGATCACCAGCGACTTAATAGCACGCGAGCCGGAATACGCAGTTCCTGAGCTCAACCTGGACGGTCCTATTTCACTGAAGAAGGTCACACGGCAGGCGACACGGGACCTCGAACGCAAGATCATTCTAAAAGTCTTGCAAACTCACCACTGGAACCGTAAGCGCGCCGCACGGGCTTTGAACATCAGCTACCGGGCATTGTTGTACAAGATTCGTGATGCCGGACTCCCACCGAATCGGTCGTCCCGCCGGTCTCCAGAGTCCATGCCGGATATCGCGGCTGCCTGATTTAGGAGCATAAGGACGCTGGACACGGTGCCGAGCAGAACCACGAGTTAACCTGAAATTACGACTTCAGCTGAGCCAACTGCTTCTTCACGTCGTCCGCGTCGCCGTAGTTGGGATTGATCTTCAGCACCTTTTCCAATTGCTCCCGCGCCAGCCCGGACTGATCGGTTTTTTCGTAAGCTAGTCCCAGGTGATAGTGCACGGTCGGATTGTCTGGCGCTTTGTTCTTTGCCTCGAGCTTCAGAGCTTCCTGGAAGAGATCAATCGCCGACTTGTAGGCGCCCTTCTGATACAGCACCCATCCTAGCGTGTCGGCCGCGTTTGGAGAGTCGGGCAATCCGCGACGTGCAGTTTGCGCCAGTGATAGCGCTACGTCCACGTTTCCGCCCGTTTGTAGCATCACGTAGGCAAGATTGTTCGAGGCCATTGGGTTATCAGGCTTGGCGTCCAGCGCCTTCTGATAAGCGTCTTTGGCATTGGGCCAGTCTTTTTTTGATTCGTATAACTCGCCGAGCAGGATATAAAAACCTGCCTCCTTGGGGTTGTCTTTGACTGACTGTTTATAGGTTTCAATTGCCCGATCCGGCGAACCTTCAGCGACTTGAACCTGGCCCAGCTTGAGCAGTGCGTCCGAATTATGCTTGTTCAGCTCCGCGGCTTTCTTAAACGCCGCTTCGGCCTGGTCCGTCCCTTTTTTGTTTGCGAAGAGCGAGGTTCCCAGCAGATCGTAGAAGGCGCTGTTATTCGGCGACTTTGCGATTTGCGCGTTTGCCGCGCTGATCGCTTTGTCCACTTGTTTCTCGGCTGTAAAAGTATTTATCAAGCCCGCGAGCGCATCCGACGAATTCGGATCGCGGTCCAGGGCCTGTTGGAAAAACGTTTCCGCGGCAGGAAATTGCTTTTGAACAAAATGCAGATTTCCCATTTGCAGGTAGCCGGCGGGCGATTGCGGAGCCAGTTCAATCGCTTTGCGCGCGTCTTGCTCGGCTGGAGCAAATTGCTGACGATTGATATAGGACAGCGCGCGAAAGGCATAGCCTTCGGGAGACCCCGGCTCAATCGAGATAATCTCATTGGCCGTTTGCTCAAGCGCGGGCATGTCCCGTTTCCGTAACCCCAGCGCAGCGAGTGCCCTCTGCGCCTCGATCAATTGCGGGTGGATGCGCACAGCGTTTTGCCATTCGCTTTCCGCCCTGGCCAGGTCTCCGAGCTGCTCAAATGCCATTCCAAGGTGGTAGTGCGCCACAGCATTGTCAGGATCATTCTTGATTGCTGTCTGCAAGGTTTGCGTGGCATCATTTGCGTGGCCGTCGCGGATCTGAATTTGCCCGCGGAAGAGCAACGCTTCTTCATCTTCCCCGTTGCTCTTCAATAGTTCGTCGTTCAACTTCCGCGCTTCATCCAGTTGTCCCTTGAGGATCAGCAGCTGAATGTAATTCTTTTTCAACTGGGTATCCTTGGGATGTTGCTGGTAGAGCGCCGCGTACTCGGCAGTTGCCTTGTCCACATCGCCGGTGGCGAAATAAAAATCGCCCAGCATTCTGTAACCGCCGGAATTGTCAGGAAAATCTGTCTTTGCTTTCTTTAGAAATTCCTCGGCTTCCGCTTTCTTTCCTTCAGCCAGGTAGAGACGAGCGAGGGCTGCGCGGGGCTCGGGATCTTTGGGGGCAATCGCGATGGCATGGTTGAATTGCTGTTCGGCCTCACTCAGGCGGTGTCTCGACTCATAATAGGCGCCCAGGGCCAGTTCACCATTCATCGCTTTTGGATTAAGTTCGATGGCCTTCTTGAAGTTCGTCTCAGCAGCGTCTGCCTGATTGGATCGCATCTGGAACATTGCCAGATTCAAATACGGTTCCCATTCTCCCGGACTCAACTCAATCGCTTTTTGAACCTCTTTAATCGCATCCGGTAGGTCGTTCTGCGCCGCTAGCAGATTTGCCGCCGCCACATGTGCCTGTGGGTTATTCGGAGCCTTCTGCAACAGCAGGTCCGTGTGCTCCTGCGCTTGTTTCAAGTCGTGAGCCGAGATCAGAAGATTTGCCAGGTCAATGTGCGCCTCATAATTGTCCGGCTGTATCTCTATGGTGCGGCTAAGCTCCTGGTAGGCATGCATCCAATCCTGAAGCTTTAGATATGTTTGCGCGAGGTGGAAGTGGGCGTCGGCATAACGCGGATCCTGCTGAATCGCGTTGCCAAACTGAATCGCCGCCTCCCGGTATTGACCCTTCTCATAGTAGCGCTGCCCGCTTTCAAAATACTTCTGCTTTCGAACATTAGGATCCCGGGAGCATCCCGTAAGAAGAGCGGCAACAATTGTCAGGGCAAGGACGAGGCGAAATACGGAAGATCGCGTCATTTTACAAGTCTCCACAAACCATGCGCAGCGCCGGTCGCAAATCTCGATCATGAATCTTGAGTAACTGTACAAAGGTTACTGCAATTAGGGGATAGAGGAAAGGTTACCCGCGTCACTGTTCACTGAAGGCGACGTGATCACACGCAAAGTCTGTGCAAGAGCGTGCTGGGTAAGGTAGCGAATGGCAGGAGTCTCGCACCGACGGACGGGACCGTACTCATCTAGGAATATATTGATCGAGCAAAGGGCCGATATTTCCGGCGAACGATACTAGCCGCTCTTGTGCATGCTCTTGAGTTTCGTCGGGCAATATCGGCGTTGTCACCCGTACCAGAGAGCCATCGCTCCTGCGCATCCGGATGGAATCGCTTATCAGGTAGAACTTGGCCCAATATTCACTGGCCACGCCGCGGTCATGCGCCCAATACCAATACAGTACGAGTTGCCGGTCCGTCCCCTTCGCGATCACGTAACGATTGACCGGAAATGGTTGATGTCCCGGTAAAGAAATCGTCATGCGGCTGGATTCAAGGGGATACCACCCCGATCCCGGAAGGCAATTCTTGGGAGAATGGATCGTGTCCCCCGCCTGCTGAGACGGGAAGAATGCCAGGAATAAGGTGACATCCGGAGCGGCGGAAGACTGATCCTGATAATCCCTTAATAGGAATTGCCCCGGCCCGAGGACGCTAAGTACGTCCTGCGGGATCTTGACATCCGTGTCCTCCCAATCCTTGAGATGAGACGGAAATGTCTCCAAAGCGAGATGCGGCGGAAGCTTTTCGTCGCTGCTGCGGGCGTGCAAGAGCAATGCCGCAGCAATCAGCACAGTCGCAGCAATCGCGAATCTGATGTTCGCTGTCAACGGCTGGCCCTCGAATGCCGGCTACCTAATTGCAATATCTGATGCAGCAGATACAGCATCACGAGCGAAACCACAAACACCAGCCATCCGGAAAACTCATGGAAAAAGCCTTGCGCCTTGTCCGGATCCCAATACTGAACCAGCAATCCAGTACCTACAATCCGGAAGCTGTTCGCGGCCACCGCGATCGGAATAGACGCCACTGCCAACACGACACGCACCCAGATTCGCGTTTCCATCAAGTAGCCATAAATGATTGCAAGTGTAGTCAGCGATAAAAGGGACCGGATGCCGCTGCATGCCTCTGCTACCTCCAGGGGCATGGCGGGCAAATTAATAATGTTTCCTTCCCGCAAGACTGGAACGCCCGCCATCGGTAAGACCGCTGCGGCAACTTTGGAGGCCAGGATTTGCAGCGGAAAAGTGATTTGGTTAAAGACGATCGCCGGCAGCGGGATCATCAAGAGCAAAAAAGCCCACGGGAATAACACTGCCCGGAAGTAAGTCCATCCCTGAAAAAAAATTACTAATCCCGCGATGACTAATAATAATGACACTCTCGATAAGAAAAGCTCTGCCCCCAGTACTCCTAATACAAGAATCAGCACACCGAAAATGAGAATGGGCAATCCCCACAGAGACGGCGCCGAAGGAAGTTTTGACAGCCGAGCCCTATCCTGCCACAGCAAAAATAAGGAAAAAAGTGGCACAAAAAACCCATGCGAAAAGTTGGGATCTTTTGACCACTGGCCAGCCAGATGCAGAATGATGTGAAAGTAAAGCCAGCTAGTAAAAAGCACCAACGCCGCTGCCCGCCACCATCCATATCTTTCACTGAGAGGCACAGCCTGCTCCGGCATCAGCCCCGTTTTCGCAACTGACTTCACAATGGACGGAGCATAAGCCAAATAGGCGAAGCCACGCAATGTATATGAGGAACCCAAGGTAATTGCAGCGTTCCGACCGCCCTTTCCCATTGTTCCCCAACCAGTGGAAAAGTTTTTCCTCAATATTTGCCCCGAATCCCGCGACAGTATGCCTTTAGTTCCAAATGGTTAGAACGGTGAACGATGGTGCTAGGTGAAATTGCGCCAGAGTTTGGTTACTACCGATTAGGAAAAGACTTTCCGTTTAGTACGGTTCAGATGTAGGGTTAAAAGTGCTCCAAAGATTGTCGTAGCTGCGGTATCCGTGCTAAACGCCACAAAACATTGCTCGAAGTTCTTTGCAAAAGGACATGGTTCGGTCGAACGAGATTGGCATCGCTCTTGCACTTGGAGGGTTAACAACCTTTTTCCGCATACCTCCCCCCAGTAATTTTGAGAATTTTCATGACGAAGAGTGATTTCGGCGCAAAAACCGGCGACGCGGAATTTGTGAAGACTTCCAACACAGAACGGCAGGCGTTCGTGGAAGCCTTAAGCCCGAGCATGCGGGCCGTCGAAATGGTGATCCATGAACTCGCCCAGAGCGATGTCCCCGTGCTGTTACTCGGGGAGGCTGGTTCCGGCAAACGCACAATTGCCCGGCGTATCCACGAAAACTCTCACGAAAACATTGCGAGCTTCCGAATATTTAAATGTGCGGGTCTGACCAGCGAAAGATTTCAGGAATTGCATGCGCCCGGTCATTCCGCCGCCGGTACTGTCTTCTTGCAGGAAATCGCCGATCTCGACGCGTCTTGCCAAACCAGGCTACTGCAAAGCCTTTCCACCTTTGCAAAAGGGGATGTCCCAAAAGTGCGATTGATCTGCGGCAGTTGCCGCGATCTCGGGTTCGAAGTACGCGAGGGTCGGGTTCGCGAAGATCTTTACTACCGCATCAGCGGCGTCTGTCTACGTCTGCCTCCTTTGCGCCAGCGTAAAGAAGATATTCCGGCCTTGACGAACTTCTTCCTGGCGAAATACGCGGCGGATTTTGACTGCCCGATCCCAATCGTAAGTGTGCAAACTCAGCGGCTGTTTAACGAGTATTCGTGGCCCGGCAACATTCCGGAATTGGCGGATGCGGTCAAGGCCCTGGTGGCGCTGGGAAATGAATCGCTGGCTATGCGCGGTTTGCGAGCAATGTTAACCAAGGCCGACCCAACGCCAGAAGGTTCCGCAGTTTCATTGAAGAGCGTGGCGCGCGCGGCTTCGCGAGAGGCCGAAAAAGAGGTCATCCTGAAGGCCTTGACGCGAACCCGCTGGAACCGCCGCAGGGCTGCCGAAGAGCTACAGATCAGCTATAAGGCGCTGCTGTATAAGCTGAAACAAATTGGTTATAGCGAATACGAAGCTTCATAGATGGAGAAAGTATGAGAGCAAGATCCGCGATTACGACAACATTACTGTTAGCTTTTATTGTCGCCGCAAGCTGGGCGCAGAGCGACGTAAAGGGTTCCGACAGCAACAAGGAAACCAGTCCCGCGCCAACCTCGAGCGCCGCCACTTCGCTTCAGGAAGGTTCGTCCGTCGCGCCCCCAAGCTACGTGATCGGACCGGAAGATACAGTCCACGTTTCCGTCTGGAAAGAGTCAGACCTCACTACGACACTACCGGTGCGGCCCGACGGCATGATTTCCTTGCCGCTGTTAAACGACATACAAGCCGCCGGGCTCACTCCCATGGAGCTCTCCGCTTCCATCACAACCAAATTGAAGAAGTATCTGGCCGACCCTCGTGTGACTGTGGTCGTTACCGCCATCAACAGCAAAAGGGTCTACGTTACCGGCGAAGTTCTTCACAGCGGATCCGTCGCCCTGATGCCCAATATGACGGTGCTGCAAGCGCTGGCCAGCGCCGGTTTCACCCAATTTGCCAACACCAAAAAAATCTACGTTCTACGAACCGAAAATGGCAAGCAACAAAAGTATCCCGTGAACTACAAGAACCTGTTACGCGGCGATGCTGCGAGCAACATCCTTTTGAAACCCGGAGATACGATTGTCGTACCTTAAGAAATTTACTCAGAAATCGTGCGTCTTAAGCCTAATGCTGGTGGCGCTGATCCCGCTCCCTGCTCGGGCGCAGGACGATGCCACCGCCCCGCAGAATTCAGCTGGCACCGACCAATCCGCAAACGGAGGCGCTCAACCGGATCAGACTGCGCCTGCTCCCGCTTTTGGCTCGAGTGTAACGATACCTTCGGCCACTGAGAATCCGCCAATTTCAGGGTTGGACCAGCCATCTCTCGAGCCCGGTGCTGTCACTCGAAGCTTCTTTGAGCCGGGGGCCATTCTTAGCCAGTCGGGGGACTCAAATATAGCCGGCGCCTTTGGCGCGAACAACCAATCTGGTGCGGCCGGCATTACCCGGGCCTTAGGAGGGCTGACGCTTCAGCGAATCTGGAATCGCTACGAAACCGACCTGCAATATATCGGTGGAGGCATTTTCTACGAAGGTGTCAATCACAGCGCTACCCAGACCCATGAAGCCGAGTTTGCTCAACGCGCTATGTGGCGTACTGGTCAACTTGCTTTCCGCGACAGCGTGAGTTATTTGCCGGAAGGGAGTTTTGGCAACGGATCATATGGGGGCGCTTCAGCATTGCAATCAGGCCTTGCGGGATTGGGGGCAGAGGCAGGCGCCGGCGGTATTTCATCCGGCATCGGAGGCGCTTTGGCCGGCACACTCAGTGCCAACCAATTTATTTCCGTCGGCCAGGCCCCGCGCCTAACCAATAGCGCCGATCTTGATCTGGTTCAGTCTGTGAGTCCCCGGTCTACTTTCACTATGGCTGGCAGCTATGGATTTGTACATTTCACCGGTGATGACCCTTCTGGGTTGATTGATAGCGCCCAGACAGCCGCGCAATTTGGATTCAGCAGGCAAATCAATCACACCGACCAAATTGCCGTTTCCTACGGCTTCCAGCATTTCCAGTTCCCCCAGGTTTTTGACACCTCGGTTACCGCCAATACGGTTCACCTCGTGTATGGGCACAGAGTCACTGGACGATTGGATTTCATTGCGGCCGCCGGCCCACAATTCACTCAAATTCAGAGTCCGCTATTTGGTTCCAATACCAGGATCTCGGCCAGCGGAAATTTGAAATTGCGTTATCGCTTCTCTCGAACGTCAATGGAGCTGGAATATCGG
>CAWCJR010000018.1:0-66836 GCA_963796015.1 uncultured Acidobacteriaceae bacterium
AAGCGAGATCTCAAGGTTCCGCGTCAGATGGCGGAATCCGAAATCGTCGATTATTTCCGCCAACGCTCGCGGGAGAACGGCGAAGGCTATACCAGTTTTCTCGGGGCAGGCGCCTACTCCCACTACCGGCCCGTCATCATCGATTCGCTGATATCGCGGGGCGAGTTCCTCACCGCTTACACCCCATATCAGGCGGAAATCTCCCAAGGCACACTGCAATCGATTTTTGAATTTCAGACCATGATTTGCGAACTCACCGGAATGGAAGTGGCAAACGCTTCGATGTATGACGGTTCAACCGCCGCAGCAGAGGCGGTAATGATGGCGGTGCGGCTCACAGGCCGGCGGTCCGTAGTGGTGGCGCGCAGCCTCCATCCGGAGTATCGCGAGGTGCTCGCGACTTACGCACCATCAGGGAATGCCGCTCTCTATTGTGGCTTTCGCGAGGACGGCCGCGAGATTTGAGAGTTGGAGAAGTCCATCACGTCCGAAACGGCGTGCGTGCTGATTCAATCGCCAAATTTTTTCGGCACGATTGAAGATGTCGCGGCGATCGCCGAGATCGCGCACAAGAATGGCGCGATGCTGGTGGTCTCGATTGCGGAAGCGGTATCGCTGGGAATCGTGGAGCCTCCGCGGGAAGCCGACATCATCGCCATGGAGGCGCAATCGTTTGGCGTGCCGCTGGGCTTCGGTGGCCCGTACTGCGGCGTGATCGCCACGCGTGAGAAATTTGTCCGGCAGATGCCCGGACGGCTGGTCGGCCAAACCGTGGACAAGCAGGGCCGGCGCGGATTCGTTCTCACGCTGGCTACGCGAGAACAACACATCCGCCGCGAAAAGGCGACATCGAATATCTGCACGAATCAGGCGCTGGTCGCGCTGATGGTAAAATCTTTATGACGGTGTACGGCAAAGTTGGGCTTGAAAGAATTGGCCAAGCAGAACCTGGCGAAAACGGCGTATGCGGCTGGGCAATTCGCCAAGCACGGAAAGTTTTATTCAGCGGCGCGCCGCGGTTCAACGAGTTTGTGGTGCAAACCAGCGAAGATCCTTACGCCATCAACGGGCGACTGCTCGGGACATAAAATCGTCGGAGGCTTGCCCCTGAAGAAGTTTTATCCCGAACTAGGGAATGCGGCGCTGTGGTGCTGCACGGAACTGACGACTCGCGCGGCCATCGATACCGCGGTGGGATTGGTCGCCGAGAGCGAGCGATCCGAGCGGGCTGCCAAAGAAGAAACGACGTGGAGGAGGTGGCGCGATGAAACATGTGACCCGCAAAGCCACGCGCCACGTGAACCAGAACGAAGGCTTGATCTTCGAGAAGTCTTCTCCCGGGAAAGGCCGCATGGAAGCTTCCTCCGCTCGATGTTCCGGAAGTGGATACCGCAGAACTGCTCGGCGCGTCGGAAAGAAAAGACCTGGGCAACATGCCCGAAGTGAGCGAGATTGAAATTATCCGCCACTTCACGCGCATGTCGACCTGGAACTACGCGATCGATCTCGGCATGTATCCTCTGGGCTCTTGCACGATGAAATACAACCCCCGCGTGAACGAAGCGGTGGCGCGGGTGGAGGGAATTGCCAACGGGCATCCTTATCAGCCGGAAAAGATTTCGCAGGGCGCGCTGCACATCTTGAAGACTCTGAGCGAGTGCCTGATCGAGATCACCGGCATGGACGCGATCACGCTGCAGCCCGCCGCCGGCGCGCATGGCGAGATGACCGGCCTGCTGATGGTGCGCGCCTACCACCAATCCAAGGGCCGTCCGCGCAAGAAAGTTCTGATTCCGGACTCCGCGCATGGCACGAATCCCGCTACGGCAGCGATGGTCGATTATGCGGTCGAGAATCTGAAATCGGATTCGCGCGGCATGGTCGACATCGCCGCGCTGGAAGCGCAGATGAATGAAGATGTCGCGGCGCTGATGCTCACGAATCCCAATACGCTGGGAGTCTTCGAGCAGGAGATTCACAAGATTGCCGACATTCTTCACGCCAAGGGCGGCCTGCTCTACATGGACGGCGCCAACATGAACGCGCTGGTCGGCAAGGTGCGTCCCGGAGATTTCGGCGTCGACGTCATGCACCTGAACCTGCACAAGACTTTTTCCACGCCGCACGGCGGCGGCGGTCCGGGATCGGGCCCGGTGGCAATCAAGAAGATGCTCGAGCCGTTCCTGCCGACGCCGGTGCTGATCACCAAGACTGACGGCACGCTGGCTTTGAATACAACCGTCCGCAGTCCGTGGGCCGGGTACGCGCGTTCTACGGCAACTTTGGAATGTTCGTGCGTGCGCTCGCTTACATTCAGGCGAATGGTCCGGACGGGCTTGCGCGCAAACTACGGAAGATGCGGTGCTGAACGCCAACTACATTCGCAAGGGACTCGAGGGCACATACGATCTGCCCTACTCCACGCCCACGATGCACGAAGTGGTTTTCAGCGACAAACTGCAGGCCAAAAAAGGCGTCCGCACCATGGACATCGCCAAGCGCCTCATCGACTACGGATTCCATCCCTACACAACGGCGTTTCCGCTGATTGTGCCCGGCGCGCTGATGATCGAGCCGACCGAGAGCGAATCGAAGGAAGAGATGGATTTGTTCATCGAAGCGATGAAGTCGATTGCGGAAGAAGTCGAAGAAGATCCGCAGACGGTGCTGGATGCGCCGCACTCCACGCGGGTTTCGCGACTGGACGAAACTGCGGCCGCCAGAAAGCCGGTCCTGCGATGGAAACCGGCTAGAACGTCATTGGCTGTCCGTCGTTGGTCGTTGGCTCCAATCTCGAAGGTCCTGCTCTCTCCAAGATCTTACCTTTACGAACGACCAGAACCAACGACAGTTTCTACTATTCGCCGTGATATCCACGGAGGCATCGTTTCTCCCAGTCAATATCCATCGTGCACGTTCCCCCTTGTCGTAAGGAGATCGTAAAGTTCTCCACTGGGGATCGGCTTTGAAACTTTCATATCCGTGCGCGAGTTCATCGCTTTCACATTTGTAAGGGATACCCCACTCGCCGGTCTTCTTATTGATGATCAGCGTCCATTTATCCGCGTTCGGGACGGTGAAAATAGTGTAGTTGCCCGCGGGCACATCTTTGCCGCCCACGTGACATCTACATCGGCACAAAGGTTGTGGCTTCATTCGCGCCGGTGCGCCACCTTGCCGTAAGGCACCAGAGGTCGCCGTAAATTTTGCGGCCTTTCATCCGCGGGCTGGAATAGTCGGTCTTGATGGTTTTTCCGTCGGACAACATGCATTGCGCAAGCAGGCGGGCTGGGACGCTTACTCTTATCCTGCGCGAAGGCTAAGTGTGGAAACTATGCCCACCAAAATGATGCAGCCAGAGCTTGCGATGTTCTTTTTCATGTTTGTCTCCCTTCGAATTTAATAGAACTTAGACTGTAAAAATGAATTCGTTAGCGGCGTTGAAATTATCCTATGCAACCGCCGCAAAGTACAATCGAGGCATGCCGGTATTCGACGAAAAGCAGGAAGAACTGGACCACTACGAGACCATGATGGGCGTTCCGCGCGGCCGCCTGGCGGTCACCATGGACATGATTACGGACGCGATGGCGCTGGTTGGCCAGCACGGCGTCTATTGCCAAAGCCAGCGCTGGCCGGGCAAGCCGGTGATGGACATCCAGATCGTGATGAAGAATCTAACCGACGCGAAAGAATTGATTCAGAGCGTGATGGAAGAGATAAAAAGTAAGGCTTAGCCAGTCTGGCGCGGGCGCCCTCGCCCGCGAAATTTCGTTCGATGGCCAAGGGCCGCCTACCCCAGTGCGTATTTCCCTCTCTCAATCATCTTATCCGCGGTCCGCTGACGTAACTCGATCGTGTTGAACGGTTCCCGCTTCGCCAGCCTTCGCAGAATCGCCATTTGTGTGCGCAACATGTCGCCATCGGCGACCGCGGCGATAACTTTTCTAGCCGCGGCTTCGATCTTCTCCATGCCCTGCGACAAATAGACCTGCGTCATCGCAATTGGCAATGCCGCTCCGGCCTCGCCCGAAGATGAAGCAATCTTCTGCGAGCGCAGTGTCGCCGACTCCATGGCGTAAGTTTCAATCACCATGTCGGCGATGGCTCCCATAATTTCCTGCTGGTCCTGAATCGCCTGCATATATTTCTGGCTGGCGGCTCCCGCGGCAAACAATGTTAGCTTCTTCGCCGCCGCCACCAGCTTGCGCTCTTCGGCCAACGGCCCTTCAAGTTCGTCGCCTTGAGACGGGCCTGACAGAACCTCATCCATGAGCTTCTTGATCGCGGGCATGAGCGGCAATTGGCCTGATGTCGCCCGCTTCAGAAGGAATCCTGTAATGATCAGCCGGTTAATTTCATTGGTGCCTTCGAAGATGCGATTGATGCGGGCGTCACGATAGGCCCGCTCCGCCGGATATTCTTCAACGAATCCGTAGCCTCCATAGATTTGCACCGTTTCGTCCACCACGAAGTCCATCATCTCCGATCCCCACACTTTGATGATGGAACATTCCACCGCATATTCTTCGATGGCCTTGCGGGTCTGTTTCGCAGCGTCGGGACTTGACTTCTCGATTTCCGAGAGCGCTTCATCCATCATGCCCACGGTTCGATACACCATGGACTCGCCAGTAAAGATTCCCACCGCCATATTGGCAATCTTCTCGCGAACCAATCCAAAGTCAGCGATTGTCTTTCCAAACGCCTTACGCTGTTTCGCGTAGCCGATGGCATTCTCCAGCGAAACTCGCGCCCCGCCGACGCACATGGCTCCCAACTTAAACCGTCCGACATTCAGAATGTTGAACGCGATGACGTGTCCCTTGCCAATTTCGCCGAGAACATTCTCGGCAGGAACCTTGCAGTCATTCAGAATCACCGGACAAGTAGACGAGCCCCGGATCCCCATCTTGTGTTCTTCCGCGCCGATTGAAAATCCAGGGAAAGTTTTCTCCACCAGAAATGCCGTGAACTTCTCGCCATCAATTTTGGCGAACACCGTGAACAGATCGGCAAATCCGGCATTGGTGATCCACATCTTTTCGCCGTTTAGAAGATAGTGCTTTCCGTCAGACGACAACGCAGCGCGGGCGCGGCAATTCAGCGCATCCGAACCCGAAGATGCCTCCGACAACGCGTACGCGCCAATAATTTCTCCCGCAGCCAGGCGCGGCAAATATTTCTGTTTCTGCGCTTCGGTTCCGAAATAAACAAGGGGGAGCGTGCCGATGCCAGTATGCCCGCCCCAGGTGGTTGCGAAGCCGGCGTACTTGGCAATGTGATCGGCGATGATCGAGGCCGTGACCTTATCCATCTCCATTCCGCCGTATGCCTCGGGAATTTCCGATGAACTCAGCCCAAGTTCTCCCGCTTTTCTCAACAGATCGCGAGTGACGGAGAAATCCTTGTGCTCCATCTTCTCGATGTTGGGCACAATTTCGTTAACCGCAAAATCTTCAGCCGTTTGCGAAATGAGCTGATGCTGTTCTGTAAAGTCTTCCGGAGTAAATACCTCAGAGGAAGCCCGGTTTTCGATCAAAAAGCTTCCGCCAGAAATCTTGCTTTTGACGGTTACAGTAGTAGCCATGAAATCCCTTCTTAACGGCAAAGGACAATTAGTAACGCGAAGGCTTCGCGTCAAAGGTCTTCCTTTGTGTACCTTCGTGTCCTTGATGGTTAGCGATTTTCCTTATTTCCAGCTAGTGCCGTTGACGAAGCGTCTAATCCATCTTTTAGATGTACAACATTGAAGTTTATAAGCAGGCCGAGTGATTTACCACTGAGCTTAAGGTACGAAAGTATTTGGGCAAGATGTACTGGCGAGATGCTGTCAACCGACTTGATCTCCACAATCACGAGATTTTCGACAACTAAATCCATGCGATAGCCGAGTTCGAGCTTCACTCCCCGATATACGACCGGCAATCCAACTTGAGCAGCCGACCCGAAACCAGAGCTGCTTAACTCGTGCTGCAGGCAAGCTGTGTAAGTGCTTTCCAGTAACCCCGGCCCCAGCTCGGTATGTACTTTCATGGCCGCAGTGATGATGGCGTGGCTGACTTGTTGTGAAGTGAGTCTGTGGATGGGCGCGGTGGCCATTAGCATATGCCTCCGCTTGGAGATTTTCATTTCGCAGGTTATGGCCGCAAGGCCATCCGTCACAGACGCGAAAATAAAATCTTTAACCATAAGGACACGAAGGGGCACGAAGGAAACCAAGTTCTTAAGTAAGCACATTCGCGCGTATTTGGCTTTTCCTTAGTGTCCCTTTGTGTCCTTAGTGGTTGAACCTTTTCAAAAATCCGGGCAGGTGCCGATCCTTAAAGCCTTTCAAAAATCCCGGCAGCCCCCATACCGCCACCCACGCACATCGTCACCAAACCGTAACGCGCCTTCCTCCTCGCCAATTCGCGAATGATCGTCGCCGTCAGCTTCGCGCCTGTGCATCCCAGCGGATGCCCCAAGGCCACCGCGCCCCCATTAGGATTTATCCGCTCAGGATCGAGTCCAGCCTCTTTAATCACCGCCAGCGATTGGGCCGCGAAGGCTTCGTTCAATTCGACGACATCAATGTCAGAAAACTTGAGTCCTGCAAGTTTTAGCGCCTTGGGAATCGCAAACACTGGCCCTAATCCCATTTCTTCAGGCTTGTATCCTGCCGTAGCGAATGCCACGTAGCGTGCCAGTGGTTTGATTCCCAGAGCGAGTGCGCGCTCCGCCGACATGACGACCGCCGCCGCCGCTCCGTCGGACATCTGTGAGGAATTGCCCGCAGTCACCGTTCCTTTGGCATGAAACGCCGGCTTGAGTGAAAGCAATGCTTCGAGCGACGTATCGGAGCGTGGTCCTTCGTCGGTTTTGAAAACGATCTCCTGGCGCTTCGGCTTCGAGCCATTGGGGCTAGTAAAGCTCACCGGGACCGAAACCGTCTCATCCTCAAACTTTCCCGCTTCAATTGCCGCCAGCGCTTTCTGATGACTTCGCAGTGAAAATTCATCGGCCATCTCTCGCGTGATATTGAACCGCTGCGCAAGCCGTTCCGCGGTCAACCCCATCGAAAGATAGGCGTCGGGATAATGATCCACTAGCCATGGGTTGGGCGAGATTTTGTGTCCGCCCATCGGAATCATGGACATGGATTCCGTTCCTCCCGCAACAATGACCTCAGCGCCGCTACTCATGATTCGCTCGGCTGCCATGGCGATTGCCTGAAGTCCGGAGGAGCAGAAGCGATTGATCGTCATCGCGGAAATCTCAACGGGCAAACCTGCCCGCAAAGATGCAATCCGCGCAACGTTCATGCCCTGCTCGGCTTCCGGCATGGCGCAACCCAGGATAACGTCGGCAATTTCTTTCGGATCAAGTTGCGGAACGCGATCGAGAGCGCCTTTAATTGCGATAGCGCCAAGTTCGTCGGGACGTGTCGCGCGAAGCGTACCTTTGAACGCGCGGCCTACAGGAGTGCGGACAGAAGAAACGATGACTACTTCACGCATGAAACCTCCCAAACACTGATTACCAGAGAATCACAACGCACCATTCTTTTTTCGCGATCGTACACCCTTCACTATCCAGAACAAGAACAGGGCGTACAAAAGCACATCTGCGAGCCCTCCAATGGCGTACCATGCACGAAGACTGCTGGGCAAATAAACGCCGCTAGCGTACCCGTGAACGCCTCCACTCACAACGTAGACAATTAACATGCCGGGGGCGAACAGATAGGTAAGCGACGGGAAGATTAAAGAAAGAGCAATACCAACGAGCGTTATGCAGGCTCCTCCAACGAGAGCGATCTGCAGTGATGAGCGTCCGTTAGCGATTAGCACTTAATCCACCACCCTGCATTATCCCCCGCGAAAACCCGGAGTGCCATGATGAAGTTCAGAACTGCCGCAACTGCACTCCTTCGTGTACCTTAGTGTCCTTCGTGGTTTAAGAAGTTAAACGAAGCTTGGAATGACCACCGAAACCGCCCGAATCGAAGCTTTCTCCGACGGAGTATTCGCCATCGCGATTACTCTGCTGATCCTCGAAATCAAAGTGCCAATGCCCTCGACCGGCATTTTGGCGCCCCAGCTATGGAGGCAGTGGCCGTCTTACGTTTCTTTCGTAATCAGCTTCGCCTTCATCGGAATCATGTGGATTAACCACCATCGCCTTTTCACCCATATCCGGCGATGCGATAACGGGCTTCTCCTTTAAACCTTTTGCTATTGTTAGGAGTAACCTTTGTGCCGTATCCCACTGCCGTACTGTCCATGTACCTGGGAAAAGCCGATCAGCGGCTTGCGGCCATCTTCTTCAACGGAACCTTCTTCTTCATCGCCATTTTCTACAATCTGCTATGGCGCTACGCCACTTCTCCTAAACGGCATTTGTTGGCTCACGACGTGGATCTCAAGGCCATAGAACGGATTACCCGCCAGTTTGCCTTCGGTCCTCTGCCTTACCTTGGATGTGTAGCTCTGGCATGGGTGAGCGTGACTGCCAGCCTGGCGGTGAATATTATTCTCGCCTGTTTTTTCGCGCTGCCTCCAGATTTCAAGGCAAGAAGGGAAAGCTAACTGGCGAGCGTACTTGGGACAAGTCACTTCGCCCAGTCCTGCCAATTCAAGCCTTTTACTCGCGAAAACTCGGCCACGTTTGCCGTTACTAGGGTGAGTCCGCGTTGCAACGCCTGTCCGGCAATTAACAAATCGTAAGCCCCGATCGGCCTTCCGGAAGCTTCCAGGCTTGCTCGAACCATTCCAGCAGTTTTGGCGTCCTCATCTTCAAAAGCCAGCGGCGTGATTGGGCCCGACAAGAATGTCTCAAGACGCTCTGCGTTAAATTCTTCCCGCGCGCTTTTGCGGACACCATACCAGAGCTCAAAAAATGTGATCGAAGATACAAATACTTCGGCCCCCGAGATCGTCACTTTTTGAAATCGAGCACGCACGGATAGCGGCCTGCCATTAATCAGCGCGATGCAGGCGTTGGTGTCGAGTAGATAGCTCATTTGAAAATGCGACGTTTTGGCGTTATTGGTTGACGCCGGGTTTTGTCCATAAAAACGTCGGGCTTGAACTGATCTAGTTTCTCGAACCAGCTAAACGCGTCTGGAGTGACAGGTTCCAAGAGCACTCCTTTTTGCAACCCGTCGGATTCGCACGCGGTCTCCATCAAAGCGAAATTCACGAGGCAGGCGTACCGCTTGACTGCTCCCATTGCGAAACAATCTTGCAATTCCGGATTTAGTCATATTGGATTCCATCATCTAAGTATATACTATTTGTATATATTTATATGGAAAGATGCCTTTAGGCTTTCCTGCAGGTCGGCGGGATATCTTGCCGCAAGGTGCGTTACCGCTTTGGCCGGTATATATCAGTGCTGGTCCCGTAGAAGACGTCCGCGGCATTCATCAGCGTTTCTGAGAGGGTTGGGTGAGGATGGATAGTCAGCGCCATATCCTTCGCGAGCGTTCCCATCTCGATCGCCAGCACTCCTTCGGCAATCAATTCTCCCGCGCCTGCGCCGACGATTCCTACGCCCAACACCCGTTCGCTTTCAGGATCAATCAGAAGCTTGGTCATGCCTTCGGTGCGGTCAATCGTCGTAGCGCGTCCGGAAGCTGCCCACGGGAATTTCGCGACTTTGACTTCGCGCCCATCTTTCTTCGCTTGCGTTTCAGTAAGTCCACACCATGCGATCTCCGGATCGGTGAAAACGACGGCGGGAATCGCGTTCGGCTCAAAAGCGACTTTGTGTCCGGCGATAGCTTCGACCGCGGTGCGTCCCTCATGCGAGGCCTTGTGCGCGAGCATCGGTTCGCCGACAACGTCTCCAATCGCGTAGATCGCAGGATCGTCGGTCTGCAATTGCTTGTTGACCTGTATAAATCCGCGCTGGTTAATTACGACGCCGGTCTTGTCGAGACCAGGAATTTCGGAGTTCGGCCTTCGTCCCACAGAAACTAAAACTTTCTCGAAAACTTTTTCCCGTTCCTTAACGTCGGCCCCATCAAAGGTTACGCGGATTCCATTCGCTTCTTCCTTCACCGCAGTAACCATAGTATTCAGCAAAATCGCTTCAAACGTTTTCTCGATTCGTTTTTGAAGCGGAAGCACCAAATCGCGATCGGCTCCCGGCAGCAAGCCCGCGGTCATCTCAACCACCGACACTTTGGATCCCAGTGCGGCATAAACGCTGCCCAATTCAAGCCCGATGTATCCGCCGCCAACCACGAGCAGGTTCTTCGGCACTTCCTGGATGTCGAGCGCGCTCGTCGAATCCATCATTCGTGGCGTGTCGAGTTTGAGGGTTGGGATTACCGATGGGCGTGACCCGGTCGCGATGATGATGCGGTCAAAACTCAGCGCCTCGTCGCTGCCATCAGCTTTCGTGATACGCAGCTCATTGGAATTCTCAAAAGACACCTTTCCCTGGATGTATTTTACCGATCGTTGTTTGGACAGTTGGCCCAATCCACCGGTCAGCTTCTTGACCACTCCTTCTTTCCATGATCGCAACCGCGCTAAATCGATTTTAGGTTCGCCAAACTCAATTCCCCAATTCTTGGCGTGCCGCGATTCATCAATTAATTTCGCCACATGAAGCAAAGCCTTGGAGGGAATGCATCCCCGATAAAGGCAAACGCCACCAGGGTTGGCTTCCGGATCAATCAGAGTAACTTTCATTCCGAGATCGGCGGCAAGAAACGCAGCCGCGTATCCCCCGGGACCTCCGCCTACCACAGCAATATTGATATTTGAAGTTTCAGTCATTAAAGGTCAAAGGCTCTAACTACAGAGGACACAGAGGCTCACAAAGGAAGTCATTAAGTTTGCTTTTCCTTCATACACGTTCGTGTCCTTGGTGGTTGATGTTGTTGAAGTTTCAGTCATTCGAAGTCAAAGGCGTTAACCACCAAGGACACAAAGGTACACAAAGGAAAATCGAATTCATTGAAACTGGTTTTTCCGCGCTCTCCGCGGTCAATGATCTCCTCGTCATCCCTGGACGGACAGCAGGAATGGCTGTTCAAACGCTTCCGCGATCCATCGCAGAAACCGGGCCGCATCGGCGCCGTCAATCAGCCGATGGTCATACGAAAGCGAGAGCGGAATGACTTGGCGCGGCTCGAATTTTCCGTTCATCCACACCGGCTCCATGCTCGACCGCGACAGGCCAAGGATTGCAACCTCGGGGAAATTCACGATCGGCGAAAATCCCGTGCCTCCGATTCCTCCAAGATTCGTAATCGTGAAAGTGCCCCCCGACATTTCTTCCGGAGTCAATTTCTTCTCTTTCGCCTTCTTGGAAATCTGCGTCAGCTCCGCGGCAAGCTCAACGATATTTTTTTTATCCACGTCGTGAATTACGGGAACCAGCAGTCCCCGGTCAGTATCCACAGCTACGCCGATGTGAATGTATTGCTTGTAAACAATTTCTTCCGTTCCCATATCAATGCTGGCATTGAATTGAGGGAACACCTTCAAAGCCGATGCACAAACTTTGAGGGCTATTGCCGTCACCGTCATCTTGCCGCCGGCTTCCTGAGCCTTCGGCGCAAAGCGTGCCCGCAGTTGTTCGAGTTCCGTGATGTCCGCCTTGTCTTGCTGGGTAACGTGCGGAATCGTGTTCCAGGCTTGCCAGAGATGCTCCGCTGTTTTACGGCGCACGCCTCGCATCGAAACCCGCTCAACCTTTCCCCACTTGGAAAAATCCGGCAGCTGCGGATGGGGAAGCCCAGCCTGCGGCGACTGAGCCGCCATCGAAGTAAGAATTGCTTTCGAGCACGCCTTTACGTCGTCTTCGCTAATGCGCCCGCCCGGTCCATTCCCTTTCACATCATGAATGTCGAGACCAAGTTCTCGCGCCAGTCGCCGGACATGCGGAGCCGCTGGAATGGGATCACGATGCTCGGTGCCGGCAACTTTGCCCAGCTGCGCCGGCATGCTGAAGTCCGCAGGCCGCGTTTGCGGAGGATCGGGAAGAAGAACTTCTTCTTCGGTCTTCCCCTCGGCCTCAATCGCCGCCTGAAACGACAACCGCGCCCCGTGTTGCTCGGACGCGTGCTCGACTGGCGCATGTTTCGAAGCTGCGGGCGCAGCCGACGATCCGCCTTGCAGAGTAAAAATCACCTGGCCTACTTTGACTTTCTCACCTCGCTTAACTCGAATGTCTTTAACCACTCCCGTTACCGACGACGGGACCTCAATCACTGCCTTGTCTGTCTCCAACTCCATCACTGGCTGCCCTTGAGATACGGAGTCGCCGGGCGCAATCATTAACCGCACAAGATCGCCCTGGCTGATGTTTTCACCCAATTCCGGAAGCCTAAAGTCTGAACCGCCGCCCGCCGCTGGAGCCGAACCAGCCTGGGCCGTCGCGGACGCCTTGGTTTGTCCGGCCGACGAAGAAGCTTCAGAGGATTTCTTGGGTGCTGGGGATGCGATTACCGCAGAACTATTCTCCGAGCCTGCGGTTTCCTGAGAAGCGACCGGCGAAGTAACGCCCTTCTCGGATTTCGCTCCATTCGTTTTGCCTTCGACCGCCGTCCCGCTCTTGTCGCTCGAGGATGACGCTGCCGATTTCCCCTTCGCCCCGTTCTCTATCGTGAAGATAACTTGTCCGACCTTAACTTTCTCCCCTTCCTTCACCCGAACTTCCTTCACGGTTCCAGTCAAGGATGACGGGACTTCGACCACCGCCTTGTCAGTTTCGAGTTCCATCACAGCCTGGCCCTCGGTGACGTTCGCCCCGGGCGAGATCATTAAACGGACGAGATCGCCCTGATGAACGTTTTCACCGAGTTCCGGCAATTTGAATTCTGTCACTGAACTGAATCTCCGTATTAGCTGATTGCTGGATTTAATTTCTCTGGGTTGATGCCAAGTTCTTTGATGGCGGTCTGAGGTGTTTCGGGCTTGATTTGCTTATCCTTTGCCAAAGCGTTCAAAGTCGCAAGCACGATGTGCTTCGCGTCCACTTCAAAAAAGTCCCGTAGCGCCGCACGATTCTCGCTTCGGCCAAACCCATCGGTCCCTAAAGCCACCAGCGGACGCGGCATCCATTGTGCGATCGCCTCTGGCAACACTTTCATGTAATCCGATGCCGCCACCAGTACACCGGGTGCATCTTTCAAGCACTGCGTGACAAAGGGCATGCGTGGATTTTCTCCGGGATGCAACAGGTTCCACCGCTCGCAATCATTGCCATCGCGATAAAGTTCCTTGTAGCTGGTGACGCTCCACACATCGGCCGCGACTCCATATTTCTCCTCAAGGATCTCCTGCGCCTTGAGCACTTCGTACATAATGGTTCCACTGCCGAAAAGTTGAGCCCGCAATTTCGCATCCTTCTTTTCCGAAGTCTTGAAGCGGTACAGACCTTTCAAGATGCCTTCGCGAACTTCTTTACCCTTGGGCATCTCCGGCATCGGCAATGGTTCGTTGGTAACCGTGAGATAGTAAAAAATAGACTCCTGGTCCACGTACATGCGCTTAATCCCATCTTGAATGATGACGGCAATCTCGTAGGCGAATGCAGGATCAAAGGCCAGAAGATTTGGTACCGACAGCGCCAGAACATGGCTGTGCCCATCCTGATGCTGCAAACCTTCCCCGGCCAATGTGGTCCGACCTGCGGTTCCTCCAACCAAGAAACCGCGGGTACGCATGTCCGCAGCAGCCCAAATCAAATCGCCAATGCGCTGAAATCCGAACATGGAGTAGTAAATAAAAAACGGGATCGTATTGATCCCGTGATTGGCGTACGCAGTTCCGGCGGCGATAAACGAGCACATCGAACCCGCTTCAGTAATGCCTTCTTCCAGGATCTGCCCGTTCTTTGCCTCTTTATAATAGAGGAGCGTAGCCATATCCACGGGCTCGTAGAGTTGACCAACACTCGAATAAATGCCCACCTGCCGGAATAAAGCTTCCATGCCGAAGGTGCGCGCTTCATCCGGAATAATCGGGACGATCAGTTTCCCGATATCGGGGTCGCGCAGCAATTTCGATAGCAACCGCACGAAGACCATGGTTGTCGAAGCTTCGCGGCCGTCCGTTCCCTTATAAAACTCCTCAAAGTGCGCTTCCGAAACCGGAGCCAGCGGCTTCGCGCGAACCTTCCGCTCCGGCAGATATCCGCCGAGTTGCTTACGTCGCTCCTGCATGTATTGAATTTCAGGGCTGTCATCGGATGGACGATAAAAAGGTGCATCGTGCAATTCAGCATCCGGAATCGGAATTCCGAAACGTGACCGGAAGATGCGAAGCTCATCATCATTCAGCTTCTTCTGCTGATGGGTGATGTTCTTGCCTTCCCCTGCCTCGCCTAGACCGTATCCTTTAATAGTTTTGGCCAGAACAATCGTCGGCGCTCCCTTGTAATCCACGGCCGCCCGGTAGGCTGCATGCACCTTGATCGGATCGTGTCCGCCCAATCGCATCCGGGAAAGTTGCTCATCCGAAAGATGTTCGACCATCTTCAGCAGCCGCGGATCGCTTCCAAAAAGATTTTGCCGGAAATAAGCGCCGCTCTCGACGAAGTACTTCTGATACTGCCCGTCGCTGATCTCTCCCAGTCGCCTTACCAGCAGGCCATCGCGATCGTTTTGGATGAGGTTGTCCCAATCTGTACCCCAGATCGCCTTGATCACGTTCCAGCCGGCGCCGCGGAAAATTGCCTCAAGTTCCTGAATAATTTTTCCATTACCCCGAACCGGGCCGTCGAGTCGCTGTAGATTGCAATTGACCACAAAGATCAGATTGTCGAGCCGTTCCCGCGAGGCCAGCGTGATCGAGCCCAGCGATTCAGGCTCATCCATTTCTCCATCGCCGAGAAACGCCCAGACCTTGCCTCCGGTAGATTCTTTCAGTCCACGATTTTCGAGATATTTAATGAAACGGGCGTGGTAAATAGCCTGAATCGGTCCCAGACCCATCGAGACCGTCGGAAACTCCCAGAAATTCGGCATCAGCCAGGGATGCGGATACGACGACAGACCACCGCCAGGCTTCAATTCGCGGCGAAAGTTTTCCAGCTTTTGCGCTGAGATTCGTCCTTCGAGAAAGGCCCGCGAGTACATTCCCGGAGCCGCGTGTCCCTGAAAATAGACGATGTCGCGGTCGCCATCTTCCGTTCGAGCACGCAAAAAATGGTTGAACGCCACTTCGTAGAGCGTCGCCGCTGAGGCGAAGGTTGAAATGTGCCCGCCAATGCCATCCTGCATCTTGTTTGCTCGCACTACCATGGCAAGGGCGTTCCAGCGAACCAGGCTCTTTATCCGGCGCTCCATCTCCTGGCTACCCGGAAATGGAGGCTGTTGTCGAACTGGAATCGTATTCTGGTAGGGAGTCGTCGCCGTGAAAGGCAGGTTCACTCCGGCCGCACGGCGGGCATGCAGCGAGAGCTGCTGCAAAAGGCGTCCGGCGCGCTCAGGGCCACCTTTGGCTAATACGTAATCAAGAGAATCGAGCCACTCTCGCGTCTCCAGCACTTCTGATCCATTGCTGCTGGTAGGGATTTCCGCCAGTTTGTAAGTCTCAGCCACGTCGGTTTTCTCCATCTATTTTCGGGAACCTTTAATCATAGACAATAATTCGGATTCTTGCAGAACAGATATTGGCAGTTGATCAGTTTGACGCCGTAGCAGAAAAAGCAACAATTAAGAAGAGGAGAAGAGTTCGCGAAGGCCAGTCTTGTTGGTTTCCTTGGTGCACCTTCGTGTCCTTCGTGGTCAATTGATTTGCTTTCCTCCCCCAACCCGCGCCCGACCATTGAATTGGCATCCTAAACGAATACAATAGAGCCATTAGAAAATTGAACCAAAAAGGGGGCATTCATGCCTAAGAAAGTTTCGCCCGGTAACCATCGTTCTAAATTAAACGCTCAGCCTCGTCTTCACCAGAGAGCGCGCGAAATCCAAGCCTACGGCTCGGTCACTCATGCTCTACCCTTGGATTTGGAAGAGCCAGTTCGGCTGGAAATGACGGAAAAGTTAAATCAGTTACTCGCCGATACCATGACATTGCGCGACCTTTATAAGAAGTCGCATTGGCAGGTGGCCGGGCCAACGTTTTATCAGCTTCACTTACTTTTCGATAAACATTATAACGAGCAGGCAGAGATCGTGGACACCATCGCCGAGCGCATTCAGTTGCTCGGAGGCCTGAGCATTGCCATGGCTGCCGACGTCGCCGAAACGACAAAGATCGAACGGCCACCTCGAGGCCGCGAAGAAGTACCAGTGCAGATCTCCCGCTTGATAGATGCGCATCAGGTCATCATCGGCGAATGCCGCGAACTCGCCGAAAGAGCCGACAAACTGGGCGATGATGGTACAAACGATCTCGCCGTCAGCGATGTTCTCCGCACCAATGAATTGCAGGTGTGGTTTATCAGCGAACATCTGGTAAATATGCCTCTGGTTGAGGCCGTGGATGACGAGGGTGAAGCCGCTTAAACTCAGAAGTTTGCTGGGTGGCAGCAGTTTACCGCGGCGATAATTCACCATTCTCGTCCCGGCTTTACCCGCCGCGGATGTGTACAGTGCGACAATGCCCATGTAGGCTGCGGACGCGAGCAAAGAGGAGTACAAAGATGCCGAAGATGTACGCAGTTGCTGACACGATCACTCGCAGGCTCCCCAAGGTTGTTTCTCCCGAAGGGCATGCAATTGCAGATTACATCGCGATTGGAATATTCGCCGTAGCGGGTGGTCTGTTCTGGAGAACCAATAAACGCGCGGCCTTGGCGGCATGGGCATGCGGGGGCGCTGAGCTTTTGCTCAACACCATCACCGATTATCCTGGCGGGGTCGCACGAATACTAAGCTTCCCGGCGCACGGCAAAGTTGATTTAGGGCTTGCCGCCTTAACTGCCACGATGCCAGAACTTTTCAATATTCGTGAAGGACGAAACTTCTTCTTGATCCAATCCGGCGCGATTACTGCCACGGCGAACTTAACCAGGTTCACGAACGTCCGGAATTATCCAAAAAGAAGCGTCCACGATTTACGCAGGCCGATTTTCTAATTAATCCGGACCAACACATCGCGGGAAAAATTGCGTCGAAAATGCCTGCTTCATTTTTTCGTTACGAATACCGAACAAGCGTAGCCTTTTCGGGCAAGCTATAAGTTGTTATATTGAAGGTACTTCGTTGACGGTTAGAGGACCTCATGAATTCGGGCGGTCAAAACTTGCGAGTGTTGCGCGAGCAACTCGGTTTGACGATGAGGGATGTTGAAAACGCCAGTTCGCGAATTGCGGAAAAACATCACAATGAAGAATTCCTCATTCCTCCAAGCCGGCTTTCCGATATCGAGACCAAAGCCCTTCTGCCAAGCATTTTCCGGTTTTACTCGCTCGCGGTCATATATCGGCGTGATTTTCGCGAGCTTTTAAACTGGTACGATGTTGATCTGAATTTAATACCGGACGACCTCGATCTATCAATTCCTCCTAACTCCCATTTTTCTCACGCCTTAGCGGGAGTGTCCGACGTGAAGGTCCCAGTGCGGCTCGATCCCGGCTTCGATCCACGACGGACTGCCAATTTTGGACGAATGGTGGAACAGTGGGGATTAGTTCCACTTTCGTATCTGGAAAAGTTTGCCAGCCGCCAGTTTACGTATGGATATATTGGCGCCGAAGATCTAACCATGTACCCGCTTTTGCCACCAGGGGCGTTTGTGCAGGTGGACGAAGTCCAAGAATAAAGTTGTTGAAAGTGGATGGAGGACGGAATACGAGCGCCCCATTTACTTTGTCGAGACGCGGGCTGGCTACACCTGCTGCTGGTGCACCGTAACCAGGGAGGAGCTAATCCTCCAGCCGCATCCTCTGTCGCCCGTTCCAGCGCGGGTTCTGAAGTTTCCGCAAGAAGCAGATATTGTCGGACAGGTGGTGGGTGTGGCTATGAGGCTCGGCGAATGGCGTTCCGTGTTCGACTCTTCGCCAGCGCCGAAAGCGCCTGCAACACTGAATTGAGATGGCGCACCGAGCCCGGTCCAGGCGCCGGAGGCAGAAGATTCAGATCAGGATTCTGAAGTTGAAGTTTCTCCATATAGTCAACCGGCGCGACCCCGGCTAGAGCGCTGGATGTATCAATATCCTGAAGTAGCAACCTGAGGGGCGTCGCCAATATTTGAGAGATCAGCGAACGGTGCGTTTGCGCCAGCGCCTTCATCGCCGGTAAATCCCCGTGAATCCTGCTCAGTCCCCAGTGCTCGTATTCTCCGTCTTTCTTCTTTTCTTTGTCCTTGGAGTTCTCTTTATCCTTAGAGCGTAGTCCTCCAAAATACTCGAGCCGTCGCAGGCTTCCGTCCAACGCCTCCACCGTGGTGTCATGTAAATCGTCAATCGCGGATCGAAGTTTCATCGCCGTTACGGTTCCAGAAAGTTAAAAGGATTGCGCAAAAATATGCACCCTTACGCCCATAGGGAGATTATCACGTAGCAATTCCAATTCAAAGGAGCTTCCCGTGAAAAAAACACTCTTACTGACGGCAGCAGCAGCGTTATTGGCATTAACCGTGACACCAATGTCTTTGATGGCAGAAGGCGGAGACCCAAGCATATCGCCAACCAGCCTTGTGGCAGAAGGTGACCCGACCGTGCCCCCGACCAGCCTTGTTGCTGATGGAGAACCAACCGTGCCCCCGACCAGCCTTGTTGCTGATGGAGAACCAACCGTGCCCCCGACCAGCCTTGTTGCTGATGGAGAACCAACCGTGCCCCCGACCAGCCTTGTTGCTGATGGAGAACCAACCGTGCCCCCGACCAGCCTTGTTGCTGATGGAGAACCAACCGTGCCCCCGACCAGCCTTGTTGGCTGATGGAGAACCAACCGTGCCCCCGACCAGCCTTGTGGCCGAAGGTGACCCGACTGTACCGCCGACGAGCCTTGTCACGGAGGGTGACCCCACCATACCCCCCAGCGTCAGCCTCGCGGTATAGACCGAAAATAATTCTGCCCCAAATGGCGTTTGCGGGGATATCCTTTTGAGGCTAGAACGATGTCCCCATGACGCACTCATTACGGTATTTATTTTACTGTTTGTGGATTGCTCCATGCGCCTTACAAGTCATAATTTTGATCTTGCTGGCGCGGCGTGGACTCTACCGAAAATTCCCGATTTTCACAGCATACACGGCCTTTCGGATGTGCGAGTTCGTCGCCCTGTTCTTTGTGAGTCGCTCTGTTTCGTTGCGCGCGGTGTACTTTCAGTTTTATTACCTCGGCCTCGGTATAAGCACAGCATTGAGATACGGAATTATTGGCGAGATTTTTGCCGACGTTTTCTCGATGCACGGCGTTTTGCATAATCTGAAGAAGCCCCTCGTCCGGTGGACGACGGCTGCGTTTTTGATTGTCGCTTTTTCTTTCGTCTTCTATACCCAACGTTCGAATGCCGATCCGGCATGGTTCACAGTTTTCGTGCTGGATCGAAGCTCGAATATCGTCCAATGCGGTCTAGTCCTGTCCTTACTTGTCGCTTCGCGTTACCTGCGTCTCTCTTGGAACAGAGTGGTTTTCGGTGTTGCACTAGGATTCGGCGTTCTTTGCAGTCTTGAGCTGGCAATCGCTGCGATACGGTCTCAAGTAGGGTCGTCAGCACATCTCCTGCTTGATCTGGTCGATATGGGCGGGTACTTCAGTTCGTGTCGTCATTTGGCTTTACTATCTGATTACTCCTGAACGAAGATCTCCATCCATCCCCGACAATGTTCCAGACAATGACCTGGAATCATGGAACCACGAGCTTGAGACACTCTTAACCAGATGATGATCACAATCATCCTCGTGCTGGGTGGGTTTCTGTCGCTGGCCGCCGTGTTGTTCCTCGCAAAAGGACGCGCCGAGCCTCCCGCCAATCTGGCGAATTTGCGCAAGCAGATCCGGCCACTCGATCTCGAAGCCTTCCGCAATCTTATTGACGGCCGGGATGAAGAGTTTTTGCGCCGGGCATTGGAGCGCTCGCAATTTCGCGCGGTTCAACGCGCCCGCTTGATGGCTGCGGTGGAATACATAGCCTGCGCTTCGGGCAATGCGGCGATATTGCACCGCTTCGGCGAGGCCGCGCGGCACAGCCCCAATCCGTCCATTGCGGCAGCAGGACAAAGGCTGGCCAACAGCGCGATTCGATTCCGTCTCAACGCCCTGCAATGTGTTCTGAGACTTTACCTTGCAATATTGATACCCGGAGCCGGTGTCAACAAGATGAGCGTGGCGGAAGGCTATGAGCGGATGACTGCGTTGGTCGCTTTGCTCGGGTGCATGCAATACAAAAAGCCGGACTCACAAATATCGGTCTTGTCCCTCGCTAGTTAATGTGACCCAGATCGGCTCAGACGTTCTGACGTGGGTGGGTGATTGGTTCGCTCGCATTTTGGGGACCTGCGCTCCAACCGGAAGCCCCTTCCGTACGCGTGTATTTCAATCCAGTCTCACAAGAAAAATCTTTCCGCGATCAAATTCAGTATCTTTCGCCACCTCCTGTGCCCGAACGCGGTCGTCGTGAAGGACGCGAACCCTGACCCACCAGTCTCCGACGGGACTGCTGAAGCTTGTAACCTTGGCCGTCCGATATCTCCGGGAAATTTGATCAACAATCTTCGCTGCGGACTCCTGCTGGGCGAAGCCGCCGATTTGAACCGCCCATCGTCCGCCAGTTCCGATCGCAACCGGAGACTCGAGGACTTCCACTCGAACTTCGGCAAGGCCCGCGCGCTGAACGTCCGTTTTTTTTGCGGCTGCCAGCGACAGATCGAGAATGCGTCCTTCAATGAACGGACCGCGATCCGTAATCCGCACGATCGCCCAATGGCCGGTCTTCAGGTTCGTCACCCGCACAATCGAACCGAGCGGAAGAGTGCGATGCGCCGCCGTCATTGCATTCATGTTGTAAATTGTTCCGTCCGAACCGCGACGGTTATGGTATGGCGGGCCATACCAACTGGCGATGCCGGTTTCCACGAAAATAGGTTTGGCGTTGGGAGGCAAATGCAATGCTTCCAAGTCGGCCTCGGAATCGTCTGCTCGATTTTCTGCAGCATGGGCTTGCTCGGCGGAATGCCCAGAGGAAGAAGTATTCGGCGTTTCAGCGACCGTTGCGGGCGGCGCATCGGGAATGGGCACGCTTGCAACCTTGTGACGGCTGCAACTGGTGAATGCGGCACAAAGTATCAGCGCAAGTGGAACTCGCCCAAGGATGGCATTCATTGGCGACCGGAAGGGTGTTGCTCCATGTAGTCGGCCAGGTGGGCTAACTTCTCGGCGGCAGTGCGTAAGGCTTTGGTGGAGTGTTGGCGCACCGCCGGAACCACTTCCTCATTCAAATATTTGATCAGCTCCGCTGATTCTCTTTCCAGCCGGTCTGCGGCCTCGGATACGGACTTGTTTACGCGTGCCGTAGTTTCTTCCACCTTGCGGTTGAAATCGGTCATGAAGGTCACTCGAATCTGTGGATGCAAAAAACAGCCACGAGTTATTGGCGGGATCGGACAAGGGTCATTATTCCCCGACGAGGAGCGCAGGGTCAACCCAGGGGAACCGCAGAGGACACGTCCGGAGTGCGCAACCGCCATCTGGTCAGTTATGGCTTAGTGCCAGCGCGTGGTGAAATTCGTCTGAACCGCAGGCTCTCCCCATTCCAAAGCCCAACTTACGTTTGGATCGTTGACGGGCCCGTCGAGCGGTTCAGCCGTTACCACATAAGTATCCGGCGGCAATCCTGTGATCAGGTAACTACCATCGGGAAATGTCAACGCGCCAATCGGTGTTTTTCGAATGAGAGCGAAACCTGAAAATGGGTTCGCCGAAGTGTTTGAATCCGCGAAGACATGGGCGCCAAATACACCAGTATTGTTTAGCGTGACTTTTCCCGAGATGCTTCCGGTTGGGACTGCCGGGTTAGGATCTGGATATAGCAACGAAATTGCGGCTACATCGTCATAACTTAAAGTCTGCAAGAATGGAGGCGCAAAAGGGAACATGATTGCGTCCACGATTGCAGAGTGATCCAGACCGAAGAAGTGGCCGATCTCGTGAGTCGCGACCGTGCCCATATCTTGCTGGACACTGTTGCTCGTCGGGCATGTGGTATTCGAGTCACCCGTCGTAAAACAGATGGGCTGCCCGGACACGGTACCTGTCGAAGCGTTCGGGTTGAACATAATATTGGCGTTAATGATGTTCCCGCTTCCATCGAAATTAATCAGCGTGATCGCCAGAGTTCCGTCTTGACTGAAGTCAACCCCGCCGCAAGTGAAACAAACCAGGTTTTCAGTCGTCTGCGGCGCCGTCGCAGTTGAGGTTCCCGCAAAGGTTGCCGCGACATGAGTATCTGGGGCAGTCATCCAGGTCGCGAACGCGGCTTGAATAACACTCATTACATCAGCGGGAGTGCCGGAGATATTCGCGCCGGAAACAGCAGGATTAATGACCCAGGCAGGCGTTTGGGGCCAGCTGGAATTGGTAAACGTGGTGCCGCTGCCCGTCCCCATAGGAAGGTACGAGTGGGCGGGGACAGCCAGAATGAGAGCTATCGCTAAAAGTGCTAGTGGCGATCCTATCGCCATCCATTTCAGCTTCATCGTTGCACCGCCTTTTGGATGCGGCCTTCCATTTCCTGCAACCGCATGGCACTTCCGCTATAGGTTGTAATGGGCGCGGTGCCGGCTTTATACGCGGTCACATTCGGAGCGCCGTTGGAGACCAGGTCTTCACCGCTCGGACCTCGATAAATCAGAAAGTTACCTTGCATCAAACCGGTCACAACCAGGCTCCCATCGCGGATTTCGCCGGGCCTCAGAAATAGCAGCGCCTGCTCCCCAATTTTCCATTGACGCACCCCCGCGACTTTCTCGGTGGTTCCATCAAGAGTGCCGCCGAGTTGACGGACAACCACTGTTGACGCAGCCTCGCCCTTTAATGTCCGCTGCACCTGAAATTTTGTGTAGGTAAAAATCACCGTGTGGGTGGCGTTCCATTGGGTCCACGACGAGACTGCGCGACCTTCGACCACGTGACTGGAAATCGCCGTCAGGTTCTCCACGGACAGCGGAATCACCGTAGTGGCAAAACTGGGACACGCCGCTATCAAGGCACAAATCGTTGAATAAATTATTTTGTTCTTCACGGGATAATCTCGATTCCACCAGCGAATGTTGTGACGTCATTGCTCGAATTTTGAAGAATTAATGTCCTGGATCCGAGCGCGGCAGTGGCCGCCACGGCTATGTCGAACTGTAATCCGGGCGTTCCATCGGTCGCAGTCACAGCGCTAATATTTGAGACTGTGATGTCGGAGGGGCCGGAAAAGCTGGCCGTCATGCTGCCAGTGATTCCCGGGCCAAAAAGCGTTACAACTCCAGCGGCCTCACCCTGATGCGCGACTCCGCCCGTTGCAAATGCGAATCCATTGGAATCCACGCCGACGGCTTGAACGTTGGGCGGCGTGCCCGAAACGGGGCTTACAACCGCAATGTTCGCAATTGCTGTTTGATTGGCCGCCACGGAAACTGGTACCGGCGCTAATAGAGTCCCTCCACCGCCGCCACCTTGGCCTAAGTTCCCGCCACCACCGCCATTGCTGGTGCCGCAACCGCCGGTGACGAAAACGCCGCCCGGGCAACCAGGAGGTCCGCCGCAGCCGGCTAAGAGAGATGAGCACAAAAGTAGAACCAGCATGGCCCAGTTCTTTGAATGCATGAATTTCCTCACTTAAATGATAGGTCGAGCCAGAGATTCTGAAACACTAATTGGCTGATTTCCGGGTCCGCTCAGGCCCCCGCAGCACTATTCCCACATAGGGAATGTTTATATCGGGCCAAGTAACTCACACAAGTTACTGAGGTACCCGCAAAGCCTTGCCGTTTGAGAGACCGATTCGGGCGGACGTACAATGCGAAGCACCGACTATGGGCTCTCGAAATATTGTCCAAAGAACTGCGCCGGATACGGGGAATGCCTGGATAGAAAATGCAAGTCAACGGAAGTTGTTTCAGCAGAACTTGCTTGCCTGGTATGAAATCAATCGCCGCGAACTGCCATGGCGCAAAACGCACGACCCCTATCGCATCTGGATTTCAGAAATTATGCTGCAACAGACCAGGGTCGCGGCAGTCATCCCGCATTACCGCAAATTCTTGCGGCGCTTTCCGACGGTTCACAAGTTGGCTAGCGCGCGCGAAACCTCGGTTCTGTCCGCCTGGAGCGGGCTCGGATATTACCGTCGCGCGCGCATGTTGCATGCCGCCTCGAAAAAAAACTGTAAAACAATTTGCCGGCAAAATTCCAAATGATCAGCAGGAATTGATGAGGCTTCCAGGAATCGGGCGCTACACCAGTGCAGCCATCGCGAGCATCGCATACGGTCACCCGGTTGCTTTGGTGGACGGCAACGTCCGGCGAGTACTTCAAAGGCTGATCGGAAAACCCGTGGCAGATCATCAAGTCTGGCAGATTGCCGAACGATTGTTAAGTCATGAAAATCCTGGAAGTTTCAATCAAGCTCTGATGGAATTGGGTGCACTGGTGTGCCTGCCGCGAGAGCCCAAGTGTGCAACTTGCCCTGTGACCGCCCTCTGTGTCACACGGGGGCCCCTCTTACGAATCGCAAACAAAACCCGCCAGAAGAAGCGGACAATTTCGTACGCGCTCAATCGCCGTAGCGGTTCAGTGTTCCTAGTCAAGAGACCGAAGGAAACATCGCTGATGCCGGGAATGTGGGAGTTGCCTGAGGCCGCCGGAATCGGTGATGCAAATGCGCCAACTTTCACCTTGCGTCATTCCATAACAGTGACGGACTACACGGTGCGCGTCGTACGAGGATCGATTTCCGACGGATTCTCCGGGACATGGGTGAAAAACGGCCGCGTTGCAACCCTCCCACTCACTGGACTCGCTCGGAAAATCCTTCGGGCCGCGAAAGTCATCTAACACGAAAGGGCAGGAGTGTGCCTGTGAAATGGATTAGGAATATTTTCGGAGGACCAAACATGACCGCTCTTACGGCTGGTAAGAGAGCACCCGACTTCAATCTGCCGACCATGGCAGGAAAGGATTTTTCGCTTCGGGATGCGCTCGCCAGCGGTCCAGTCGTAGCCGCGTTTTTCAAAGTCTCCTGCCCCGTCTGTCAGTATGCTTTTCCTTTTCTCGATCGGATTTATAAACATTACGGCGGAAGAAACGTTACTGTGGTTGGTATTTCTCAGAACGATAGGAAAGACACGGCTGCGTTCATAAAACAATTTGGTGTCACATTTCCGGTGTTGCTGGACGCAGCGAAAACGTTTCCTGTTTCCAACGCCTACGGTCTGACGAATGTCCCAAGCGTTTTTTGGATCGCACAAGGTGGGGAAATACAGATATCCAGCATTGGATGGAACCGGCAGGACATCGAAGAGATCGCGCGTAAAGCACGTGAGGCGACGGGCGAGAGTCCGAAACTTCTATTTCGTCCCGACGAAAAGATCGCGGATTTTCGGGCTGGTTGAGGGTCAAGAAATTAGCCCGCGGTCGCGGGCTCTAAACTTCTTACCACATAATTTTTCTCTAAAATGCTTTCGGAGAAATAGTGCTGAAGACATTCATCGCAGTCATGATGTTGGGGCTAGCCTGCCAGTCTTAACTTCATGCACCCACCAAAAAGAAATCAGCCAGGACGAACTTCTCCACAATACTCAAGAACTATTCAATGCGGTTGCAGCCGGGGATCAAACACCCTGGAAAAAATATTTTGCCGACGACTGCCTTTACTTCGACGAGAAAGGCAGGAAGATGGACAAGACAGCGCTCGTCGCGGACGTTACCCCGCTGCCGCCGGGATATTCAGGTGGCATCACGGTAGCCCGGCCCAAAAGTCACATTGAAGGTGACGTGGCAATCTTCAGCTATGACCTTGACGAAACGGAAACTATTTTCGGCCAACAAATGAGCGCGCGTTATCACGCCACCGATACCTGGATGCGCCGCACTGGAAAATGGCAAATCATTGCGGGTCAAATATTCCGCTATTACGAAGACCCAGCGCCCGGCAACGTCACGAATGCCGATTTTGCCAGTTATGCCGGGACCTATCAGCTCGCGCCAGGCAATACGTTGACGATCTCAACGGATGGCAATCAACTGGTCCGGAAGCGCGGCGACCATCCACAAGAGATCCTCATCCCGGAAGCGACAGACGTCTTCTTTCGCAAAGGAGTGGAAGGTCGCCTCCTATTTCGACATGCGCGCAACGAAAAAATTGATGTTTTAATTGATCGAAGGAACAATGAGGATGTGATTTGGACCAAGATCAAATAACGGAGGAGAGCGCGTGCAAATAACTTCGCCTCAATTCCACTCTTAACTTCCCGTACAATAAACAGTTCTTATCCACTTTTGGCAGGGAGTCCCACAACAATAATGCGCAAATTCTTTTTCCGACTTGTTACTCTCATCATTCTTCCAGCTCTCGTCGCGGCAGCGCAAGATTCGCATCAGCGTCAGCGCGGAAATGATTTCCGCTCCGCACGGCTTCCAGGGCCAGCCATTTCCGCCATGCAGAAGATAAATCCAGAAAACATCCGGGCGCATGTGCGCTTCTTATCCCACGATCTTCTCGAAGGCAGAGGTACGGGACAACGCGGCGGCGACATCGCGGCCCAATACATCGCCACGCAATTTGCGCTTTATGGATTGAAGCCCGCAGGAGACAACGGCACCTACATGCAAAAAGTTCCGATGGTGGGCATAACCCCCGCACCCGAGACGACGTTTTCGCTGGTTCCTGCGAACGGCGATTCAGTCGAACTGAAGCCTCTCGATGAATACGTCGGCTACGATCAGACGCAACAGCCAGAATCTGACGTCGATGCTCCGATCGTTTTTGTTGGGTATGGCATTGAGGCTCCGGAATATCAAGTGGGACGACTACAAGGGGGTGGACGTGAAGGGCAAAGTTCTGCTGATGCTGGTGAACGAGCCGCCTTCGGATGATCCGAATTTTTTCAAGGGCAAGGCGCTCACTTACTACGGCCGCTGGACTTACAAGTATGAAGAGGCGGCGCGCAAGGGCGCGGTCGGCGTGATTCTCATTCATCGAGACGGAGATGGCGAGCTATCCGTGGGAAGTAGTGCGCAACTCGAACTCAGGCGAGAAGTCGTTTCTCAAGAGGGAAGGCACACCGCAGCTTAAAGATAGCTTCGTGGGTACAGCTTGATGTCGCGAAGAAGCTAGTCTGCCAGTGGATGGCATGGATCTGGACCACATGATTGACGGATGCGCAATCGCGGGATTTTCATCCCGTAGCTTTGCATGTGAAGCTGAAGGCTCACATGGTGAGCAAGAGTTCGTAAGTTCGAATCGAATAATGTGGTCGCGATGCTTCCGGGCGCGGATCCAAAGCTCAAGGGTGAAGCTGTGATGTACACGGCGCATTACGATCATCTCGGAATTCGTCCCGACATGCCGGGAGACAACATCTACAACGGCGCGGACGACAATGCGACCGGCTGCGGCATCCTGCTCGAAATGGCGCGAGTATTCGCCGAGGCGGCGGAGAAGCCGCGACGGTCGGTGCTGTTTGCGTCAGTGACGGCGGAAGAGCAGGGGTTGCTGGGTTCAGAATATTTGGGAAAGCATCCGCCGATTCCAGCAGGAAAGATCACTCTTGATCTGAACTATGACGACATCCCGCCGCTGGGTTCGCCGGAAGAGGTCGAGGTGTCCGGCTCGGAACGCACAAATTTTTATCCCACGGTGGAGGCGACGGCGAAAGAATTCCGGTTGGCGATTCGTCCTGACGCGCATCCCGAGGCGGGGCACTACTATCGCTCAGATCATTTCAGCCTGGCGCGCGTCGGCATTCCAGCGTTCTCCATCAATGAAGGAATGAAGTACAAAGGCCACGACACTGCGTGGGGCATGCAGCAGGCCGACGAGTACACCGCGAAACACTATCATCAGCCCAGCGACGAATATCACGCCGACATGGACTTCACCGGAGACGCGGCAATGGCGCGATTCGGCTTTGCGTTGGGATGGGAGGCGGCAGCCCAGCCGAATCTCATCGGATGGCAAAAAGGCGACGAGTTCGAAGCGGCAAGGATGAAGGGCGCAGGCGAGTAACTAGATTTTCACCCCCGCACGCAATTGTCATCCTCCCCCGCAATTGTCATCCTGAGCGCAGCAAATCCATTCGCTCGCGAATGGATTTTGCGGAGTCGAAGGACCCCTGCATTTATAAAAATCGCTACTGGGCCGTGGGCAAAAGGAACGCCAACGCGCAGGATGATTCGCCTGTGAGGAATTAACTCTCCATAATCTTCAAATTCGGACTGACAATCAGCTTCGCGTCAGTAAACTTCTGCACATCATCCGCAGTCATTCCCGGAGCAACCTCTTCCAGCACTAAGCCCTTCGGGGTCACCTGAATCACCGCCATCTCCGTCACAATCGTGTTCACGACCTTCATTCCTGTCAGCGGCAGGGTGCATTTCTTCAGAATCTTCGGTTGCGAGTCTTTCGTGGTGTGTTCCATTGCGACGATTACGCGGCGGGCGCTTGCGACCAAATCCATCGCGCCGCCCATGCCTTTCACCATTTTTCCCGGAATCATCCAGTTCGCGAGGTTGCCTTCTTCATCCACTTCCATCGCGCCGAGTACGCTCAAATCAATGTGGCCTCCGCGGATCATGGCGAAGGATTCGGCGCTGGAAAAATAAGCACGTCCCCGCCATTTCGCTGACGGTCTCCTTCCCGGCATTAATAAGATCGCAGTCTTCCTGTCCTTGCATGGGATAAGGTCCAATGCCCAGCATGCCATTTTCGCTTTGCAGAATAACGTCCATTCCGGGTGGAACGTGGTTCGCGACGAGCGTAGGCATTCCGATGCCAAGGTTGACGTAGAATCCGTCGCGCAATTCTCGGGCGATGCGCTTGACGATGCGCTCGCGCTTTTCAGTGTCTTTAGCGGGTTTGGGCATGGCTAGAGGTCGTTGGTCCTTGGTCGTCGGTCGTTCGCAAAAGCAAGAACAGTTTCGCAGCTGCTTCGCCAACCACCAACGACGAACGACCTACGACGCGACCCTCACTGTTCTTCTTTCAATTCTCTTCTCGTACATCTCGCCCTGAAAAATACGCTTCACGAAAATACTCGGCGTATGGATTAAATCTGGTTCAAGCTCTCCAACTTCGACCAGATTCTCGACCTCTGCAATAGTAATTTTCGCAGCAGTCGCCATCATGGGATTGAAATTGCGCGCCGTCTTTCGATATACAAGATTGCCCCATTTGTCGCCCTTCCATGCTTTGACGAACGCGAAGTCGGCCTTGAACGCAGTTTCCATAACATATGGCCGCCCCTCGAACTCGCGAATCTCTTTGCTCTCGGCAACAACCGTGCCGACTCCCGTAGGAGTAAAAAAAGCAGGAATACCCGCACCTCCCGCACGAATGCGCTCGGAGAAAGTTCCTTGCGGCACTAGAGTGAGGTCAATGCGCCCATTGAGAACCATCTCTTCCAGAAGCTTATTTTCTCCGACATACGATCCAAAGTGTTTGCGAATTTGTCCTGCCGCCAGCAAGAGGCCCATGCCAAAGCCGTCCACGCCGACATTGTTGCTGATGGTTGTGAGATTCTTCACACCTTTGCGGACCAGCGCCCGAATAAGGTTTTCCGGTATTCCGCACAATCCGAAGCCGCCAATCATAATGGTCGCGCCATCAAAAATGTCGGAGATAGCTTCATCGGCGTTGGCTACGATTTTACGCATGCGGAAATTCTAGAACAATTTCACCACGGAGGCACGGAGTCACGGAGAAAAAGCTTAGATGGTGACTTTTGGATTGTCGGTTTAATGGAGTTACGGTTTGAACATGGTGCAGCAAAGCATGCTTCAAGATTTGGTTTTCTCGGTGGCTCCGCGTCTCCGTGGTAGGTTCGCAGGCGAAGCTTTCCTCAAATGATGCGCCCGCTCAAATTCCATCGCCAATTCGCGCGTATCCAAATTTTCGCGAATGTGAGCGAGGCGTTGTTCGAGCTTCAAGAGGGCATCGCGAATACTTTTCTTGTTGGTCAGACGCAATGTCGCGCCACATCGAGTAGGGACTCGCTGAAATGCGTGTCATTTCCCGCAATGCACGGCCCCCGGCCTCAAGCAGCGGCGCATCTTCGCCGTATTCATCTACTAATGTGGCAGCGAGTGCCGTGGAGATCATCTGCGGTAAATGACTTATCCAGGCACAAAGTTGATCATGTTCTTCCGCGTCCATAGTGACGAGGCGCGCGCCAATCTTTTCCAGCCACGCGAGAAATTCTCCGCTCAATCCATCATAAACATTTTGCCCGACGACCGGCGTGAGAAACCAGGCAGCATCACGAAACAAATCGGGATCGGCGAATTCTACCCCAGTTTGTTCTTTGCCAGCCATGGGATGTCCAGCGAGAAAACGCCTGCCAAGATTTTTGCTGAATACCCCGCGCGCGCTCGCGAGCACCTCCGATTTCGTACTGCCCACATCGGTCAGCAATGTTTTCGCGGGCAACGCAGGACCCAATTCTTTGATCAGATCAATGATTGAGCCAACGGGAGTGGCGAGAATAATAATTTGGCTTCCCCGGACCGCGTCGGAAGCATTGGTGCAGCCTTCGTCAATCGCGCCCTTCTTTCGGGCACGCTCGAGAACCGGCGCACGGTCGCAGCCGATAATCCGTCCTGTGAAGCCAGATTTTTTTAGCGCGAGACCAAGAGAGCCGCCGATCAGTCCGGTTCCGACGATGCTAATCTGGCGAATGGGCATGTAGGATTTATTGCCGCGGAGCCACTGGGACAGCGAGAAAAGACTAAACACTCATAAAATCAAACGCGCGTTAAAGATTTTCTCCGTGTCTCAGTGCCTCTGTGGTGAAAAGGCTTTACGCAATGGTTCGGCCAACCGCTGGCGCGATCATTCTCAGTTCATCCATCAACTTCGAAAACTGCTCCGGATAAAGAGACTGCGCCCCGTCCGAGAATGCTTTATCGGGATCGTGATGGACTTCCATTAACAAAACGTCAGCTCCCGCCGCAACCGAAGCTCGCGCCATCGGCGGAACCTTATCCCGTAGTCCCGTGCCGTGAGAGGGATCAGACGCCATCGGTAAATGCGAAAGCTTGTGAACAACCGGGATGGCGCTGATATCGAGCGTATTCCGCGTGTAGGTTTCGAAAGTGCGAATGCCGCGCTCGCACAAAATCACTTCGTAATTTCCGCCCGACATAATGTACTCGGCGGATAGCAAAAGCTCTTCGATCGTCGCCGCGATCCCGCGTTTGAGCAGCACCGGCTTCTTCTCTTTTCCCAATTCGCGAAGCAGATTGAAGTTCTGCATATTGCGAGCGCCTACCTGGAAAATATCCACATATGGCAGCATCAGGCTGATTTGTGAAATCTCCATCACCTCGCTGATCACCAGCAGCTTGAAACGGTCGCCCGCTTCTCGCAACAACTTGAGCCCTTCAAGCCCCATTCCCTGAAACGAATACGGTGAACTGCGCGGTTTGAATGCCCCGCCGCGAAGCGCGCGTGCGCCAGCCTTTGCGATTAATTCGGAGATGGTAAAAAGCTGTTCTCGAGACTCCACCGAACAGGGTCCGGCCATTACGACAACTTCATTGCCGCCAACCTTCAGTCCGTTCGCGAATTCAATGACGGTGCCTTCAGGACGAAAGCTGCGCCCCGCGAGTTTGTAGGGAGCGCTGATGCGGTGAACGTGTTCGACGCCCGACAAAACTTCGAGATTGCGAGTGTCAAAATCAATCCGGGCGCCAACTGCTGCCAGCACCGACTGCCTTTCGCCGGTAGTACGGTGCACGGAGAATCCCATGCGGACGAGGTGCTCAATGACATGCTGAATCTGTTCTTCACTCGCCGTTTCTTGCATTGCAACGATCATAAGTAGTTTAAAAACGCTTTTAGCGTTTAGCTCTTGGCTTCTAGCTCAACCCGCTGGAACCTAGAGATGAAAATTGCCCAATCATCAGCTCAGTCATTTACATCGTTATCCAATTCTGTTTCGCCGAGTCCGGCTGCGGTCTTTGGTTCGTCCGGGGCAATTTCTTCCCGCTGTATCTGGCGCATCACGTCCATAATCCGTTCATAAATGCGGAGAAGATCGCGATTGGGCAGCGGACCGCTATTTACTTTTGTAGCGTTATTAAAAACCGCACGCTCCCGGTCGGGCTCGTAGATGGGCATTCCGATCTTGCTCTTTAGTTTGCCAATCTCGTGCGCAGCGTGCGCTCGCTCGCTCAACAGCTCAACAAGCCTGCGATCAATCTCGTCAATCTTCGTGCGCCACTCTGAAATGTCCATGGAATTTCGGCCGTCGGTCGTTCGTCCTTGGCCGTTGGCCTTTTGCCTTCCCTACAAGCCAATGCACAAATGGTTTTGCCAACGGACTAACGACCAACGATCAACGACCTTACAAATTGTGCCACAGACTCTGCTTCTTTGCCCGGATTACGCTCGACTGTTTCTACGATCGCACTGCCGACTACTGCGGCGTCAGCAAATTTTCCCACGCTTGCGAATTGTGCGGCCGTCGAAATTCCGAAGCCTACTGCGATTGGCAGTTTAGTATAACTGCGCAGCCGTTCGACGAGCTTTTGCGCGTCGTCAGGCAATTGTTTCTGCGCCCCGGTTACGCCGGTCCGCGAAACTGCGTACACGAATCCGGAGGACGCTTTTGCGATCTCCTTCAACCGCGCATCTGTGCTGGTCGGAGCGGCTAAAAATACCGTCGCCAGATTTCTCTTCCGCATTTCGGATAGATAATTGTCCGCTTCTTCCATCGGAAGATCGGTGATCAGAGCACCATCTGTCCCGGCTTGTGCGGCCGCGACGCTGAACTTGGCGACGCCCATTCGCATGACGGGATTCAGATAAGAAAAGATAATCAAACCCGCTTGAGACTTCCTGCGGATGTCCTGAGCCAACTTCAATACGTTTTCGAGAGTCGTTCCATTTTTCAAAGCCCGCTCGCTTGCACGTTGAATCACAGGTCCATCGGCTACAGGATCACTGAAGGGAACGCCAAGCTCGATGATGTCCGCTCCAGCGGCGATGGCGGCGAGCACGATATCGAGAGTGGTCGCGAGATCAGGATCGCCGCAGGTGACATAGGCGACGAGGGAGGGTTTGCGGTCGAAGTTTAAAGGCATGCCTAGATTCTAGATTGCGGGGACGATCACTGCTGCAAAGCTGCTTGTAACCAGTTCATTCGATCTATCCTTGCTTGACGAGCTCGCCCGCATGATAATCGACTCAAAGGTGAGTTATGGCCCCTAGCACCGTCAAAGACATCGAACTTGCTATCGAAACTCTTACCGCGAGAGAAGTCACGGAACTGTATGCTTGGCTGGATGAGCATTGTCCTCAACCGATCGATGCTCGGCTGTCTTCCGACCTCTCCGCCGGTCGCCTCGACACAGCGACTGATCGCGCTCTGGAAGATGAGAAAAACGGCCGCATCCGGCCGCTCTAATCGAGATGCTGCACTACGCCTCGACCGATTTCTGGACGCGTTACGATGTCTCTCACAGGAAATACGCGTCCGCGCTGACAAGCAGTTTGCATCGTTGCAAGTGACTACCGGGGGTTAATATATACATTTGTATAGCAGTCTGCTACCATGATTTTAGAAATGAATGGATTCGATTGGGACGGCGGCAATCGGATCAAGTGTCAAAAACATGGAGTGTCGCGATCGCGGAGATTGAAGGTCTGTTTCATCACGGCCCTCGCGTTGCGCCCGACCCAAATCATTCCGCAACCGAGGATCGCTTGATTGCGGTAGGGAAAGCAGGCACGGGCAGGCCGCTGTTTGTCGCCTTCACGATGCGCACAAAAGAAGGCCGCCGCCTAATCCGCCCGGTGACCGCCAGGTATATGCACGCGAGGGAGATAGCAGCTTATGAAAAGGAAAGTGCCCCACCTAAAAACCGATGAGCAGGCAGAGGCGTTTCTTGCCCAAGACCTCTCCAAACTCGATTTCTCACAATTTAAGCCGGCGCGCTTTGAGTTCGAGAAAAAGGGTGAACAGATCAACATGCGCGTTCCGAAGCCGCTGCTTGCGGCCGTCAAGGCCCGCGCCAAAGCGCGCGGTATCCCCTATACTCGGTTCATTCGGGAGACTCTCGAGCAGGCAGTGACTGCATCGAAGTAGCCCACCGTGGCTGACCCTGTCCTGGGAGACTTATAAAAAAACCCAGAGCTTGAATTCGCGAGCGTGGGAATCTTTAATTTTCTGGACTCGCCAACAAAAATCCCCCGCCCCAGTGGAGCTTGGAGGGGACACACGCGCGCCGCCGTTCGTGGACCTTCAAATTCGGACACTTCGGACTAGACTATTACTCACCTGCAAAGTAACGAAGGATGATGCATGAAAGCAAAGAACGATAGGCCTCCCGCCTTCTTGAAATCTTTGGTATTTTGCGTGGCCTTTTTAATGGTTGGGGTCGCAGCACAACACGGCGTCGCCTTCGCCCAGGATCAGCCTCAACGGTTTTGGCTGGCAGGTCGTTATGATCGAAATCGTGTGATTGTGTACTTTGACGCGGTAAAGTTCAACGGAACATTACCGACCGCCGAAATGAAGCTCGCTCCAGTGGCAACTTTGTTCTTCGACGCTGTGGAGGTACCGGCTAGTTTCATTGCTTCTTTTCAAAAAGGGCCCGCCTCGGAGCGCTTTCGCCTTGGCGACCACTATGACCTGATTCTGGAAGAGAATCACATCGCTACGGTTGCACTGACCACATTCGTAGGCTGCGAGACCGATGAGTCGGTTGGAAATGATTCGTACGTCGGCGCACTGGCTACGTTGGACGATAAAGATCTACCGTACTTCCGCAAAGATTACTATGTCTTGCGGAGGCATCTGGAGAAAACATCCGACGTTGGATCCATTGCAAGGATTCCGACAGTGTGGGCTCGATTGGAAAATGAACCAGTGGAGTTCGGTGTTCAATCCCGAGCCGTTGCACTGCTCACCGAGCAGATGAACAAATTTGCGACAGATATACAACGACGACGCGCGGAAAGAACCGCCCCTGTTTTCCAGATGCAGGCTTTCCACACGGCCGATGGCGCCTTGCGGTACTACGCGCGAGCCGAATGGAAGCCTGAGAAAGACCTGGACAAGACCAGTTATGCCCTCGGAGCGTGGATTTCGCCGTCGCCCGAGCTACACCTCCTCGCTATAGAAAAGCGCGCCTCCGGGTACGAGCCGTTCGACTATGTGTTGCCTAACCTGATCAATGTGGTTGATCTCGGCAACGGCGAAACCGGAATGATTATTTCAAAAGGCGGCGACGATTCGATCGAGCTAGATCTCGTGGAGTATCAAGACGGCGCGGATTTAAAGCACATGCGGATGCTGCAATCGATTGGGACAGGTGAGTGATTCAGGTACAGCCGAAACAAGCTAACCCAGCTTGAGATTCTCCCGCAGAATCCCGATATCTTTATCTCCGCGACCTGAGATGTTCACGATCACGATTTCGGATTTCCTCATCCTTGGCGCGCGCTTGATGAGCTCCGCAACGGCATGGGCTGATTCGAGCGCCGGAATGATTCCTTCAGTTCGCGCGAGCAGGGTGCATGCCTCAAGTGCTTCTGAATCCGAAGCTGGGACGTATTCCGCGCGTCCTACATCTTTCAGCCACGCGTGCTCGGGACCTATCGAAGGATAGTCGAGGCCCGCAGAAACCGAATGTGTGGCCGCGATTTGCCCGGCAGCATCCTGCAAAACGTAAGAGTATGTTCCCTGTAAAACGCCGGGAGAGCCGCCGCGAAATCGGGCTGCATGCTCGCCGAGGCCATTCCCACAACCTCCCGCCTCCACGCCAATGAACTTTACTTTTTTATCTTTGATGAATTCGTAAAAGATTCCGATGGCATTCGATCCGCCTCCCACGCAAGCGATAATCGCAGTGGGCAGTTTGCCTTCAGCTTTAAGAATTTGTGCGCGTGCCTCGCGGCCGATCACTTTGTGAAAATCGCGAACCATGGTTGGATAAGGATGTGCGCCCAAAACGCTTCCGAGCAGATAATGCGTGGTTCGCACATTGGTGACCCAATCGCGCATTGCTTCGTTGATGGCGTCTTTCAGAGTGCGTGAACCTGACTCCACGCTGCGAACTTCGGCGCCAAGCAGACGCATGCGAAATACGTTGAGTTCCTGGCGGCGCATGTCTTCACTGCCCATGTACACAACGCATTCAAAACCGAGTAATGCGCAGACGGTCGCGGTGGCTACGCCATGCTGGCCCGCGCCAGTTTCCGCGATAATGCGGCGCTTGCCCATGCGTTCGGCGAGTAATCCCTGTCCCAAACAGTTGTTGATTTTGTGTGCGCCGGTATGCAGCAGATCTTCGCGCTTGAGATAAATTTTTGCGCCAGCCAGGTTCTTCGTCAGGCGGCCAGCAAAGAAAAGCGGCGTCGGTCGTCCGGCATAAGTTCGCAGCAACTCCGCCAATCGCGCTTGAAATTTCCTGTCCCGCTTCGCCTTGTCATATTCACGCTCGAGGCCCTCGAGCGCAGCCATGAGCGTCTCCGGCACATAGCGGCCGCCATAGGCGCCGAAGCGGCCAGGGACTGGCTTCGCCGAAACTTTCTTCGCTCTCGTTACCGTTGCAGTCGCCATATGCTATTTGTTCTTGTCCGCTTGCCGCACTGCAACTATGAATGCCTGAACTTTTTCTGGATCTTTCTTGCCCGGCCTCGATTCAACTCCTGAAACCACGTCCACGCCCCAAGGGTTAAGTATACGGATTGCTTCACCGACATTTTCGGAATTGAGGCCGCCTGCAACGACAAGGTCAAAGCCCGACCGGCGGATGGTTTCCGCCATCGGCGCGCTTTTGAGCCAATCGAATGCGATACCCGTACCGCCGGGCTGCTGCGAAGTTCCCGAATCCAAAAAAATAGCGTTGAGCCACTTCTCGGATTCTTGACCCTTATGGGATATTGCGACGTCGAATTTGCGATGAGAATTGGCCGGGATAACCAAGTGTCTCTTTAAGCGCGCATTGCCTGGCGCCCCGAGCGCGGCATTGTCTGCCGATAAATCCACGTGCGATTGAATTGCAGTCAAGCCGGTTTGAGCTGCGACGTTCTCCATGAACTCAAAAGACTCGTTGACGAACACGCCAACCTTTTCAACCTTCTCGGGCAACTTCCCCACAATCTCACGCACAACCTGCGGCGTAACGTCTCGCGGACTATTCTTATAGAACACGAACCCTAACGCATCGGCGCCAGCTTCGACCGACATCAACGCGTCCTCGAGGTTCGTAGTTCCGCAGATCTTGATCCAAGTCATGAAACAGTCGTTGGTCGTTCGTCGTTCGTCGTTGGTCGTTCGTCCTTGGTCGTTGGCAACCGAATGCTGCAATGGAGAGACGGGCGCCCGTCCTGTCCGGCATTAGAGACCCGAGGCCGCTTCGGAGGTTCCCGCCAATAAATTACGCAATGCTTCGCCTGGCTCTTCGGCCCTCATCAACGATTCACCGACAAGGAACGCTCTAAATCCTGCTGTGCGCAGCCGGAAAATATCGGCACCGGAACTTATGCCGCTCTCAGCGACGCTCCAAACGTTCGCCGGGATCGAACTCGCTAGCCGAAGCGCAGTTTCCTGATCAACCTTGAATGTTTTCAAGTCGCGATTGTTCACTCCAATCAGATTGCATCCGGCATCGCTCGCGATCTGAAGTTCTCTTTCATCGTGAACTTCACATAGAACGTCCAAATCCAATTCGGCAGCCCGGCGCGCGAGTGCAGCGAGATCTTTCGGAGCCAGCGCCGCGACAATCAACAAGACCGCGTCTGCGGAATTCGCACGCGCCTCGAGCAATTGAAACTCGTTCACGATAAAGTCTTTGCGCAAGCAAGGTAATTTTGTATTCGCCGACGCTCTCCTCAAATTCCCCAATGACCCCTGAAAGAATTGTTCGTCGGTCAATACCGATAAAGCGGACGCGCCCGCAGCTTCCAATTCAGCAGCCAGTTTTTCCGGATCAAAATCCGCACGAATCAATCCACGCGAAGGCGACGCCCTTTTCAACTCGGCAATAATCGCGATCCCGTGCTTGTTTTTCCGCTCCAGCGCATCCCGAAAGCCGCGCGGGACATGAGCTTGCGCCCGCTGCTCCAGTTCGTGTAAATCCGTGGAACGCTTGGACGCTGCTACTCTGAGCTTTGTAGCGGCAACAATTTGGTCGAGGCTAACTGGCACTTTAATCTAAGCGATTATATGGCAGCGACCGTTGCGCCAGCTCGTGAACCGGTCAAACAAAAAGCCGCAAAAGCTGCGGCTATTCGTCTTGCAACGGCTTAGTATTGTCTGGACAAATTACGGATGCTGATCCTTGGCAATCCCGGACAGCTCCAGCATGATTTCCTTGAGGCGGCTTTCCCGGTCTCCATTGGCGCGTATCGCTAGTCCGGCCGGCTTTTCCTGTTCTGAAAATTTGTCGTTCATGCCACGTATGGCTGCTATTTCCTCTCGCAAGGCTTGGACACGGTTCAGTACGTCGGCGGTATACATGAATACAGTTTACCTTGGAATGGAAGACCGTGGCGGGAATAACGGGCCGATACCGACACTCCACTGTTACGAAAGGGACAAGAGATTTGGACCGCTATTTCGCGTCTCTTTTCAATTTCTCAATCTGCCGCAGGTGATTTTCCGTGTGCATGTCGAGTTTCTCCACGATCTCGGCGAGAAGCACATCGCGATTGAGGTCGGGATGATAGGCAGTCTTGCTCAGGTCTTCCGGTCTCGTTCGCCGCAGCACACGCAGGTTGTGGTGACGGTTTATTCCGAAGAGCGCGATCATTTCCGCAGGAGGTGTTTCCATGTAGCCCAGATTTCGCGCCCAGGCATTTTGATCCATGGGAGCAATAACAGGCTTCTCCTCCGCCAGTATTTGACGAATGCGGTGTCCGAACATGATCTCAACGTCGGCAAGATGTCCCAGAATTTCCAAAATGCACCATTTATCGGGCGCGGGTTTATAACGCAATTTCTCGGCAGAGAGACCTAAGACGGCCGTCCCCAGCTGCTTCGGATTGTTTTCCGCCGCCTCCATATGTTTCTTGAATTCGGCCTCGGTCATCGAATCCTCACTCAACTTAATTCGCGGATAATACAACCTTGTAACTATTGTTGCTCATGTCGCTCTCCGGAACGCTTCCGTCGTTCACGACTACTTCCCGCGGAGTGTTCACAGTCTCGATGCGGATGGATGCTTTCGATTTCGCGTGCACTTCCAACCGTTTGCTGATTTCTTCGGTGTCCGTTCGCAAAGTTACAGGAACCTCTGCTCCCGCGTCTCCGAGATTCTCGACCGTCACGGTGACAAGATAACCTCCGTTGACCAATTTGCGCGGATAAACCGAGTCCACACGAAAATCCGGCAAACCGTGATCCCGATAAACCCAGTCATCGAAGAACCATTCCATGTCACGATTAGCGTGGGCCTCGATCAGGCGTGGCATATACGAAGCTTCTTTGTCTTGATCTGGAGAGTAGTGGGCCAGTGCTTGCTTCAACGCTTTCTCGCCAATCATGTCGCGGATCATCCACCAGACATACATTGCCTTGCTGCGATAAAACTCTTCGTTGTAAGTGTTAACGAGCGATTCGGACGCCGCCGCATCCCCGTCGTTTTCTCTCAATGAGGTCTTTTCCGCGGAACCAATCAAGGCACGATGCGAATTCATGAAATCCAGCGCCGCTTGCCGGCCAGATTTGCTTTCAACATCGGCGGCCTGCGCGAAATGCGCCAGCCCTTCATATATCCATGGTCGTGACGAAGGAAAGGCCGCGTGGGTGAGCTGATGAACCGCAGCTAACTCATATTTCGTCGAATCCTTGTTTGCTAGTGGCGCAAACAAAACATCCCCACTTTCGAACGGCGATGCTTGGGCGTCAGGGAGTTCGGCGAGCCTGGTCTTCTCACGCACGGGCCCGAACCACCCGCTAACTAAGGGAAGGGACAGCTCAGCCGCCAACGCACAATTCTGTGCGTCAGGTTTATGGTCTGGCAAATAGTAAACAGTAATGTCTGGCTGTTCCAGCGTTCCATAGTTCCCTATCGCAAAGGAAGGAACGGCAATCCCAATCGGTGAAAACGTACAGTCGGCTGCAACCAATTGCGCTCTCCCCATTTCCTGATAAATTTGATTTGTTTCCTTTCCGCTGCACAATATTGTTGGAGGCTCGTCAGAACTGCTTCGCTGGTAATGAAGCTCAACCTTCAGGCTTGAATCAGACTGTCTGCTCTTCCATTGTCCAATGGTTTCGGCCACTCTATTGCCGTCCGATAAATCCGCAGATTCCATCGAAACCGGATACCACGTCACGTACCCAGCGCCCCGCACCGCGGTGAAAGATGCACCGATTTCATCCCAATCATTGTGCTTAGCCAACTCTTTCGGGACACCAATTCGTTCCAGGCGCGTCGTATCCAAAAGAACAGTTCCCTCGTACCCGACATCCAGTGTGACCGAGCCATGCGGCGAAATTTCCCGAGGCAAGGTCACGATTGCTTCTGACAGAGCGCCGGTATGGTCAATATCTGATCTGTAGGGCTGGGAGACGAATTCAACAGGCTTGCCCGCGATCTGGATTGATCTCCACCCCAGGCTCGATGAAATCTGTAGAGTCAGATTTTTCTGGGGGGACACGGAATCATTTCGCCCGGTAATTTTTCCCCGAACCTCCAACCGCTGCTGGTCAGGTTCGATACGAATATCCAGGTTGTAATTCGTGAACGTGAAAGCTTCTCGGTCGAGCGAAAACGCGGACACGCTTGACACGAAGAACGCAAGGGCCAACCACAGCCATTTCATTAGCACTTTGCAGGCTCCGCTCTGATTCTCCGTTGGCGCACAATTTCATAAAGCATCACTCCGGCGGCGACCGAGACGTTCAATGAAGAAACTTTTCCTAACATCGGGATGGAGACCAGAAAATCGCACTTCCTCGCCACCAGCTGATGAATCCCTTTGCCCTCAGAACCTAGAACAATTGCGCAATCCATGTTGTAGTCCAGAGCGTCGTAGCCCTGCGGACCACGCTCGTCCAGGCCAACCGTCCAGATATTCTTAGCCTTCAATTCTTCGAGAGTGCGCGCGATGTTTGTAACTTTCGCTATTGGCAGGTGCTCACTCGCTCCCGCCGACGCCTTTGCCACAATGGCAGTCACACTGGCAGCCCGGCGCTCCGGAATAATTACCGCGTCAGCGCCGGCGGCATCAGCAGTTCGGATCGCGGCTCCGAGATTATGCGGATCCTCGACGCCATCGAGTACGACTAAGAGCGAATAGTCGCCGCGCTTCACCTCCAACACATCGTCGAGGTCGTTATATTGTTTCGCCGACGTGACCGCGACTACGCCCTGGTGCGCATTGTTCCCGGCCATCTGCTCGAGTTCAGCGCGGGAAACAAATCGCACCGCGACTCCTTGCTTTCGGCATTCATCCACGACGCGCTGGAGTCGCAAGTCGTGCCGTTCTTTGGCGACTCCCACCCAGGTGAAAGCGCGGCCGCGCGCTTTCAGCGCCTCCGCTACAGCATTGATTCCATAGATGTAGTTCATGAGTGTTCAGTTTAGCGCGGATTTTGACGGTTCGGGGCCTTCGGCGGACGGGCGGGGACGCTCCTCGCTCCATCGCATTTTATGCCAATAGCAGCCACTGGAGCGCGATGATGAGATGTTCCGTGATTTCGTCGGATTCGCTTGGGCTCTTGGCAGCCGGCCAGAAATGGGCGGTGATGGGGTCAATCACCAGTGCGCCAACCAGTATTCTTAATGCGGCCGCTCCGAGAGCAAGCAAGATAGTCCGCCGCCACGAGAGCGGCCAACGGAGGCCCATGGCCGTCCATGTGCCGTCGCGCAGACGCACTGAAATCAGACGAGCACAAAAAGGATGGGCACTTCGTTGGGAATGATGGGATAGACGTTGTGGCGCCGATTACAATCGCGCTTCCAACAATGAGTTCGGCCAGAGAGAACCAGCGCTGAGCTGCGGACAATTCGTTTCCGCAAAAATGTTTTGAAACGCCCTCGCTGTATGCAGACGTCTCCTTAATGAATGCACTCATTTCTGCTTCCTTGTGCGTTTGAAGGCCATCAGCGGCCTCTCAATACTCGCGATCTTCGATACCGTCGCACACACCACAGCGCGAATTGGGTAGTCAACATGAGAAGTCCGGAACCTACTGCGAGCCCAATCGGCACAATCCACCAACCCAGCAGTTCGCGGCCATCAACCGCGGAGCCGGTAACGCCGAGCCGAAGGGAGATCGTCGAATCGCCATTGGCGGGGAAATACCATAGCCCGGTTCTTGCCCGAAAAAACGGTTTCAACAGAGCGGACAGAATAAAAGCAGCTCCGAGCGCATACCCAACCAAGGAACCCAGCAATACAAAAAATCCGGCGACGCTCAGGCTGGCCCAGCGAAACAAACCCTTCAGGATACGTACTGGCGACCGGCTGCCTTCAACTCGCGCAAATACAGCATCTGCCATGTACTCATCAGCTAATTCATCGGGATCTCCTAACCCAGCCAATGCGGCGTCAACAGCAGCAGTTGTCAGTTCTCCGTTCACAGTCGCTTTCTCTGTGATGTGGACCCGCAGCTCTTCAATAATTTCGTGCGCATCTTCTTTAGTGATCCCCCGCAGGTGTGCGTTCAGCCTCCTCAAGTAAGCGTCAGCTTTTTGTTCCGGCTCGGCGGTCATCGTCATATTCCTTTCCCTAGAGGAGCAATCAACTTGCTCATGCTGGCCGAAAACTGCGTCCAGGTTCCAGCCATCTCAATCGCGCGCTTTTTGCCTGCGGAAGTGAGGGCATAATACTTGCGGGGATGGCCGCTGTCGGATTCCACCCATTCGCTTCTCACCAGATCCAGAGCCTTCAGCCGGCTCAGAAGCGGATAGACCGTCCCTTCCGAAACAATCAGGTCCGAATCGCTCTCCAGCCGCCGCAGAATTTCAAGCCCGTAGAGTCGCCCCTCCCAAAGCGCAGCCAAAATGGCAAGTTCGAGGCATCCCTTGCGAAGTTGTACTTCCCACTTGTCCGCGGCCTGATCGGGGCGGTTCATTTGTTTCGTCACATTGATACTATAAGTATCGTGCTGTCAACATGAAGTACTAGACGGCAGGGAATTCCGCATGAATGCGAGCAGGAATTTAATTGCAGAATTCTTGGGTTGTGGACGGAGTTGCTACTCCACCGTGACCGACTTCGCCAGGTTTCTCGGTTGGTCTACGTCACACCCGCGCCGAACTGCAATGTGGTAGGCGAGCAGTTGCAGAGGCACAATCTCCAGAATCGGCAACAACTCTTCGGGAGCCGCAGGAATGTAAATCACATGATCGGCGGCCTCTTTTATATCTTCATCGCCCTCGGTGGCGAGCGCGATCACTCTTCCCGAGCGGGCTTTCACTTCTTTGAGGTTCGAGATAGTTTTCTCGTAGCGAATCATGGACAACTCATTTTTCGGATCGCGCGTGGCGATAATCACCACCGGAAGATTTTCATCTATGAGTGCGTTGGGGCCATGCTTCATTTCTCCGGCTGGATATCCCTCAGCATGGATGTAGGACACTTCTTTCAGCTTAAGCGCGCCCTCGAGCGCGATGGGATAGTGAATGCCGCGTCCCAGAAACAGAAAATCCTGCGCCCGAACGTACTCCTTGGCGAGATCTTCACACTGTTCTTCGTGGGTAAGAAGGTGTTCCAATTTGCCGGGAAGACGGGTTAACTCGTGCACTGCGTCTTTCGCGGCTTCGGCGCTCATCGTACCTCGCACTTGAGCGAGGTAAAGCGCGAACAAATATAGGGCCGTGAGCTGCGCGGTAAATGCCTTAGTAGACGCCACGCCGATTTCCGGTCCGGCATGGGTATAAATGGTGCCAGAGGCTTCGCGCGTAATCATGGATCCTACGACGTTACAGATGGCGAGCGTCTTTGATCCCTTAGCTTTCGCTTCCCGCTGGGCTGCGATGGTGTCGGCGGTTTCGCCGGATTGCGAAATCAGAAGCGTAATTGTATCCTGCGCAACAATCGGATCTCGGTAACGCCACTCGCTGGCATAGTCAACTTCAACGGGGATCTTTGCCAGGCTCTCAATCATGAACTTCCCCGCCTGGCCGGCATGCCAGCTTGTCCCGCAGGCCTCGATATTTATTTTCTTCGCCGCTTTTAATTCAGCGTCGCCAATTTCCATCTCACCGAGATAAACGTGACCTGTGTCCTGCGAAATTCGTCCGAGCGTCGTGTCGCGGACCGCTCGGGGCTGCTCGTAAATTTCCTTGAGCATGAAATGCTTGAAGCCGCCCTTTTCCGCCATGATCGGATCCCACGTGATGTGCTGAACCTGTCGAACGATAGGCTGACCCTGGAAATCGGTGAGCTGCACTCCGGTGGGAGTTATGACCGCGAGGTCGCCATCGGCGAGAAAAAATAAATCGCGAGTGTGATAGAGAATCGCCGGCACGTCGGAGGCAACAAAGTATTCATCCTTGCCCAATCCAATTACCGCCGGCGGCCCGTTGCGTGCGGCGACAATTTTGTCCGGTTCGTTGACCGCGATCACTGCGAGGGCGAAGACGCCGGTCAATTCAAGCACTGTCTTGCGGACAGCTTCCTCGAGGGATGGGCGATGTCCGTTGCCTGTCTTCAAGTAGTATTTCTCGACGAGATGGGCGATGACTTCGGTGTCGGTCTCAGTAGAGAACTTGTGTCCTTCTTCAATCAGCTTCTTTTTCAGAATAACGTAATTCTCGATAATTCCGTTGTGCACCACTACAACCGTTCCAGTGCAGTCTCGATGAGGGTGCGCGTTCTCTTCCGTGGGGCGTCCATGGGTCGCCCAGCGAGTGTGTCCAATCCCGTAGGTCCCGTCGAGCGGATTAAGGCGAATAACCTCTTCGAGGTTACGCAGTTTGCCTTCGGCGCGCCGGATTTGCAGACCCGCACCATTGCCGCAAACTGCGATACCCGCCGAATCGTACCCGCGATACTCGAGGCGCCGTAAGCCTTCGATAATTACGGGCACAACACGTTTCTTACCTACGTATCCAACAATCCCACACATGCTTTACTCCTGCTTTCGCCTGAAATCTCGCACTCTCATGAAAGGGCGATAACCACGAAGGGCAAGAACGTATACAAAGAAACCGGATAATGTCGCCTTTGTTTTACCTCTCTATCCTTTGTGGTTTATGGTTTCTCATGGCCGGGTAAGACCTTACTCGTCAAGAGAAAAGCGGAATTCCTCGATCACAGGATTCGTCAGAACCTCCCGCGCCATTCTCGCGACTTCGGCTTCGGCTTCAGTCCGATTTAGTCCGCCGTCCAAAGTGAGTTCGAAATACTTGCCTTGACGCACGTCCTCCAAGCCCTTGTAACCCATCTTTTTCAAGGCCCCTTGAATCGTCTTCCCCTGTGGGTCAAGGACACTCTTTTTGAGCGAAACGTAAACGTAAGCTTTCATGGAGAGTGTCGTTATTATACGTCAGGCCAACCACGGGAAAGGCACGGCGGTAACCGTTAAGATGGCGCGCCAGAAATTGAAAATCTACCTAGCCGATTCGAGCGATTTCGGAATCAAGGTGAGAGAGTGCACGCGCGAGCATTTCCCGGAGTTGGGGATTCCGAGCATCCTCCAGTTGCTGAGCGATGCGTTTGCGGCTTAACGTGAGGCCATCCGCGACTTGTTGCTTCTTCAATTCGCTGGGCGTCAATTTCTGCCGCAAATCACTCTGCGATTCAGCATGTTGCGCCTGTTGGTCCTCGACTGACTTACTTTCCCATCCCCGGGCCACGAGGAAATTATATCGTACAGACACCCTACGCTTGGCCCGCGAGTCACGGAACGTGCCTCGCCGCGAGAATTGTCTGTACACCTTTTGAGAATTTGGTATATGCTTTTATGCAAGGGTTGGTTTGCCTGCGGGGATTGTTGTGTATTGTTCGAGGGGGAGTAAAGTAGTGTATTCGTGCAAATGGGCTCAAATAGTACCGTTGACAATAATGGCGAATTGCGCCGTTATGAGGCTCTTCTTCAGACCGCAGATTTAGTCGTCCATCATCAGGAACTTCCAGATCTTTTTCGCGAACTCGCGCTCTGCCTGCGCGAACTGGCCGACTTTGAGCTGGCCAGTTTCTCCCTTCACGATTCCCTCAAGAATGTGATGAGGGTTCACACCTGGGAGGGATCAACTCTCACGACTACTCCGGACGAGGTCCCCATAGAGGATTCCACAAGTGGGTGGGTTTGGCGCAACCAGCAACCGCTGGTGGTGCCGGACGAGAGGTTAGACAAGCACTTTCCGGAATCCGTGACGTACTTGCGGGAGAAGGGGATTCGCTCCTACTGCACCTTGCCCCTCACGACCGCACAAAGGCGCCTCGGCGCATTGGGGTTAGGAAGCACGCGGGAAGAGGTCTACGACGAGAAAAACCTTCGACTCCTCCGCCGGATTGCAGAATTGGTAGCACTCGCCGTCGAGAATGCGCTCATGTACGGTGCGCTGGAGTTAGAAAAAGACCGCCTGCAAACACTATTAGAAGTCAACGCCACCCTCATTACCAGCCTCGACCTTCAGGAACTCTTTCCGGCAATTTCGGGATTTATTCGTAAGGTAATAAGACAGGAATATGCAAGCATCGCTCTGCATGACGAAGCCACTAATTCCTTGCGAATCAGAGCATTGGATTTTCCTCTGGCAAAGGGTCTGATCGGCGGCGAGATCATGCTGTCGTTAGACGATTCGGTGCCGTGTGCGAGGGCGTTCCGAGGCAATGAAATCAAAGTTTTCACCCAGGGCGATCTCGTGGGAATGCACTCTACCTTTGCTAACGGAATTTTGGAACAGGGTATCCGGACATTGTGTTGTATCCCATTGATAACTCGGCACGGCACGCTTGGAACTCTGAATTTGGCCAGCCGGGAAGACAACGCGTTCATGTTGCAAGACCTCAATTTCTTGAAGCAGGTAGCTGCGCAAGTCGCAATTGCATTGGACAACGCCCGCGCTTACCGTGAAATCGCTCAACTGACGAAAAAGCTGGCCACAGAAAAACTCTATCTTGAAGACGAGATTCGTTTGGAGCGAAACTTCGAGGAAATTGTGGGCGACAGCCCGGCGCTTAAGCGCGTCCTGGGACAGGCTAAGACCGTGGCGCCAAGCGACGCAACAGTTCTCATTCTTGGGGACACAGGTACCGGCAAAGAACTGGTGGCTCGCGCCGTTCATCGCATGAGTTCGCGCAAAGACGCGAGCTTCATCAAGCTGAATTGCGCTGCCATTCCTACCGGTTTGCTGGAGAGTGAGCTCTTCGGTCATGAAAAAGGTGCATTTACCGGCGCTGTTACACAAAAAGTGGGGCGCATCGAATTGGCGGACAAGGGAACCCTATTTCTGGATGAAGTTGGGGAAATCCCGCTGGAGCTTCAACCGAAACTATTGCGGGTACTGCAAGATCAGGAATTTGAACGCCTTGGGGGCACGAGAACCATTAAGGTCAGCATTCGCCTGGTCGCGGCTACTAATCGCGATCTGGAAAAGGCGGTTGCCGAACGTGACTTCCGCAGCGATTTGTTTTACCGGCTTAACGTGTTTCCAATCCGAATGCCCCGTTTACGGGACCGCGGTAAGGATATCCCGCTGCTGGTCCGGTATTTCGTGCAAAAGTTTGCCCGCCGCATGAATAAGCAGATCGAGACTATTCCTACTGAGACCATGCACGCACTCTCAGGCTGGGAGTGGCCCGGCAATGTAAGGGAGTTGGAGAACTTCATCGAAAGATCGGTAATTCTTTCGGACGGCCCGGTGCTTAACGTTCCACTGACGGAGCTTAGGCCGTCCAATTACGATCCGTCCAAACTGAACGGTACGCTGGAAAGCCTGGAGCGTGATCACATTGTAAGAGTCCTTCGCGAAACGGATGGTGTAATCGCCGGGTCCCACGGAGCCGCGATGCGCCTGGGAATGAAGCGCACAACGCTGCAATCAAGAATGCAGAAGCTCGGCATTCAACGCGTTGAGTACGAAGACTAAACACGCCTTGCCGCTCTCCTGACGAGTTCTCGGCAGGGGGTGCCGCCCGAACGTCAATTCAATAACGCAAAAAACCGTGCAAGGCTGCGCTTTCAGATTAAAGCCCTCTAATTCTTATGATTGCAGCTTCTCACGCATTTGGACGCTGGATTGCCAACGTCTACCACAGGGATGAGGGTGGAGAGGCATGTCAGTCGGCAACCATTGGCTTAACAATGCGGCAAGGATTCCGGTTCCTGCACTACCCCTAACGACCCGGCTCGTGCCAACTTTCGTCGGGGGAAAGCGAGCAAAGCTCGACAGCGCCGGCACAGCTCATGCCCGACTGGACCCACTTTATATGTTTTATTGCGGGCTGCAATGGCACAAAAATTCTGACAGCGGCGCTGGATGGGAATTGATCGCAGCATTGAGATCTTGGGATCGAGGCGTCAGAGGGGTTGCCGCTGCCTTGTTGGCAAAAACGGAGCATGCCCGGCTGCTTGTCCGGGACCTGCGTCGTACCCGAAGTGGTCTCTATCGAATCGCAACAGAGTATGCACTTGAAAAGGACGGTCAAGACCGTTCAAAGGCGGTAACAATGAACACTCCGTATGGGTTGGAGATGAGCGAGAACTGTGTTTCCTGCAAGCTGCGTAAAGGCCATTGGTTCTGCTCCCTTTCCTCCGGGGTGTTACAGCCATTTAGCACTGCAAGCCATCTCAGCACCTACCCTGGTAATGCCATACTTTTCGTCGAGGGCCAGATGCCGAGAGGTGCTTTCGTTCTCTGTTCCGGGAAGGTAAAACTCTCGACGACCTCCCGGGACGGCAAAGTGTTAATCGTAAAGATGGCCGAGGCAGGCGAGGTTTTGGGCTTGAGCGCGGTTATTTCCGGGACGTGCTTTGAAGTCACGGCCGAGACCGCCACGCCGTGCCAGGTCAATTTCATCGAGCGTGAAGCGCTTCTAAGGCTGATGGAAAAGCATGGCGAGCTGGGACTGCGCTCGGCGCAGACGTTGAGCGCGGATTTCCAAACCGCATACCGGGACATTCATGAACTGGTGCTGGCTCGCTCCTCCGCCGGAAAACTGGCAAGGCTGATTCTGTCTTGGACGCCCAGCCGTGAGAAGCACACTTTGAGCAGCGAAATCCGCATCCGCAACGGAGTAACGCACGAAGAGATGGCACAGATGATTGGAGCGTCGCGCGAAACAGTCACCAGGTTGCTCAGCGATCTCAAGAAACGGGAACTCATCCGTCTGGAAGGCTCGACGCTGGTCATACGAAACCGGACCGCTCTGGAAGCCATGTCGGCGTAGGAACAACCATGCAGGGACGGGCACCTCCGCGCGGCCGGTCAACCGAACCAGCGGACCCCGTCTCCTCCGTTGCTCGCCCATCCGGTGCAACGTCCGCGTTACGAGCCGTGTTTTTTGTTAAAAGTGGAATCCAACCTCCGCCGTCACTGCCCGCGGCGTCACATAATGCGTGCCGCTGAACGTTGACAGAAAGTTATACAGCGCATAGTTGTTCGTCACATTAATAGCCGTGAGCCGGAGACTCCACTTATACCGCTCGCCCTTGAAGAGGTTGTCGTCGCCAACGGAAATGTCAAATAGGTTTCGCGGCTTGATGCGCTGCGGATTGTGATCGTCATTTTCCGTCCCGGGCGCGGGAATGCTAATAAGGGTTGATCCGAATTGCGAGGCTAGACACGGGCTGGGCAGACCTTGAGTAATGGTTGCGCGCACGCCGTCACAGGTGAAACCAGCTTGGAATTCCTGGTCAGGGGTTAAGGGCGCACCCGTGATGGTGTTGATCAGGTTTATCGCCGGCTGGCCGCCCAGCGTGGTTGACGCCCCCGCGCAAGTCGCAGTTAAGGCGTTGTAACAAGGCGTCGCTCCTGCTACCAGGCCGCTATCATATCTCCAATTAAAGCCAAGCCACGGTCCGGCCTTCCATGGCTGGTATTGAAGATGGGTGGTCTCGTTAAACTTTTCATCATGGTCTATGCGGAAAACGCCGGTTGCCGGCGGAATAATTGGTAACCCCGCCACTTGCGGCAAAAAGAACCGGGCGGCGACGCTGGACATGACTACTTGTCCGGAAAATCCTCGATAATTAGGAACACTCACGCGAAACGTATATCCCGGGATTTTAGAATTCTGCCATTCGATAGGGAAGGTGATGGGGGTGCTCCCCACGATACCGAAATCGTAGCCGTTGTGGGTGTACTTCCAGACGTACTCGCCATCTACAACCACGTATCGTCCGAAGGCCTGTTGCAGTCCGGCATGGAACTCATTCCGGTAGCCGGGGGTAATTGGACCGGAGTTACAGGGAACGCCGAAGGGCGGCACCAAAGCTGCAAGAAAAGGTACGTTGCAACCTGTGCTGGCAATGACCAGATTCTCGTTGAAAGGTGATTCCATCGTACGGGCGTAGGAGATCCGAAGAACGGTGCTGCTTGGTTTAATGTTGTAAGCAATGCCGAGGCGTGGTTCGGCCTGGCGGGCTATGGAAAGCCCGTTATATAAGTCGCCGCGAATCCCCAGGTTCAACGACCAATTGCCTTTACTAATGGAATCTTGGACGTACAGAGCTGTCTCCTTCACGTCGGTATGCCCGTGAAATGGAAATGGGACTCCTCCTTGAGTCAGGTCAAACGGCTTCAGGGCTGCGCAGGGCGTGCCCGGGATTGGGTTTCCGGAGCCATCGAGGCAGTTATAGAACGCGGCTGCTGCTGGATAGAATGTGGGATCAACAATTCCAATTTGTTCATTCTCGTTTAGGAAAGTCTGCTGATATGTAACTCCCGCCTTCACATTGTGAATTCCTTTTATGTAAGTCACATCTGTCCGAAGGCCGGCATTAGTCAGACTTCGTGACTGGCTTACGCTTTCGCTCTGAAGATCTGGCGCCAAGTCTGCGAAGGGATCGGCGCTGGGATAGTAGTTAAAATTGTCGCGCCGCACGTAGCCACCAAACGTAAGGACCGCAGAGTTATTGATCACGTGTGTCCAAGTGGGTGCGATGTTGAAGGTTCCGATCTTTTGCCGCTGATCTGTCGGCCCCAATGGACTGCCGGTCAAAGGATCGGTCAGGCCGAAATGAAACTCCTGATCGTACGAGTTAGGGCTCTGAAACCAGGAACGCGAATAGCCCAAATTCAAGTGAAGGGAATCCCCGCCGGATACTTGGTAGTCCACCCGGTCAAACAGATTTTCTTCATTGCCCTTGTCGTGCATCACCTCGAATTCCGGTGGGTCAAGAAATCGGCCGCTATTCAGTCCATTAGCGGAGATGAAATTACCCCAGTTTTTGCCGCCATAAGCCAGGTTGAAGCCGACATTGGACGACCCAAAGGAACCGTAAGAAGCAGTAACGTCACCGTGCGGCGTCGTCACACCCTGGCCGGAACGCGTGGTGGCGACGATTACCAGGCTAGTCTTGCCTCCATATTCGGCCGGTGGCGCGCCTTGGATGACCTCTAGGGATTCAATCGAATCCACAGGAACCTGGTTTGAAAACACTTTGCTCTGCTGGTCCGTAATCGGTTGCCCATCAATGGAGAAAGAGTTAGAAGCATGGTCGCCCATTCCGTGGAACAAGCCGTTCGAGTCTGCGGCCACACCGGGTGAGGCAAGAGTAACCAGCGAACTCAGCGAAGATGACGAACTTTCTAGCGGAATCTTGTCGAACAATCCGCGATCAACGTCGGTGTGGGCAGTGGAATCGTTCTCAATCAGGTCTCCCGCAGCGGCCTCGACTGTCACGGTTTCTGAAGATCCGGCCACCTGAAGATTGATCTTAACGTCCAAAGCGACGGCGGACCGCACTTCGACATCTTGAGCGTAAGGCGCGAAACCGGTACCTGCTACGCTTAAATGATAAGGATTAAATGGCACGTTCGAGAAGGCAAACCTGCCGGCATTGTCCGTAGTAGTTGACCTCTCATAGTGGCTTACTGGGTTATGAATTTCGACAGTCGCATTCGGAACGACGGCGCCAGAAGAATCCAGGACGGTGCCACCTATGGATGCAGAGTTAGACTGCGCGTTGGCAGACAGACCGGCTGCCAAATAGAAAAGCACGACAAAAGCCGCATGAAGCGACTTCTTGTAAGAAGAATGCATAATTCCTCCGATGGAATTCAGGTTCGGTCGCTAAAGTTGAATTTGGAAACAGCCGAGCGAACTAGACCGACGGTGGAGGACGGATTCGGAGGGACGAAACAAAGCTTGAACAGCAAACTATTGGATCGAGCGATAACGCTAAAGCCGTCCGTGAAAATACGGGGATGGGACGATAAATCGCGCTGGAGATAACTCCAGAATGCGCCACCGAGCAGATGGAACATTCGTGGCTCGGTATCTTAGAGTTCTCCGGATGAACGTGAATCGCGTAAGCGAAGCCGCTAAGGGTAACTAAACACAGGCACAACAACACCACTGCCCGGGCGAACGTCGTGTGTTGCGAAGTTGAAGTAGCAAAGATCAAGCAAACACCCTGAAGCTACCTGGAACTATACCGCGTGCGATGCATTCATAAGGCGCGGTGGTTGCATGGCAGAAGAAACGAAAGTCATAGCCCAAATAGTTCGCGGAGGCGTTTGGTTTGGGCGCGGCTGACTGGAATTTCGGTTTGTTTCTTGTCGTCCATGCGTAGCTGGTAGGAACTCTTGAACCAGGGAACTACTTCTTTGATTCGATTAATGTTGACTAAATACGACCGGTGGGCTCGCCAGAAAGAATTAGGATCAAGGCTGCCAAGAAGTTCCTCCAAAGTGCGGCAGTTAGATTGGCCTTCCATTCCATTCGGGCCGGTCGTAGCGACGCTGATGACCCCGTCTTCAATCGAAGCAAAGCAAATATCTTTTTGACTAACCAGGAAAAGGCGTCCGGCAGTTTTCAGCAGCAGCTTGGAGCTTTGAGGCTTTTGCGCTTCGAGCATCCGGACGAGAGTTTCCAGTTTGTCCGAAGACGTGGTATTCGATTCGAGCTTCGCGCGAGCTTTCTGTACGGATTGCGCTACCCGTTTTTTATCGAACGGCTTTAACAGATAATCAACGGCGTTGACCTCGAAGGCTTTCACCGCATATTGATCAAACGCGGTGGCAAAAACGATCTTTGGCAGAGGAACCTTTTTGTCCAACAATTTCTTGATGACACCGAAGCCATCGAGCCCGGGCATTTGCACGTCGAGAAAAACCAGATCAGGATTGTGCTCGCGGATCAGATTAATCGCGTCGAGGCCGTTTTCGCCTTGGGCGACGACGTCAACTTCTCCAATGTTTTTCAGGAGATAGGCAAGTTCGTCGCGCGCGAGCTGCTCATCGTCAACGATTACAGCGGATAAGGGCATACTTCTCCAGCAAAGTTCAAGTATAGCTCTTCGGGGCGCACTCGCGAACGGGCGAGGACGCCAGTCTCTCCACCATGGCGTTTTCGGATGGTAGGTCGTATTTCGCTGGACAGCTTGTCCAATTGGGCGAACGGCTCGGATTCAGCCCTTAAGGCAATCCATTTGCCGCAGCTGGCGCTCGGATGTCGACTCAAAAGCTCGTCGCAGTTGAGTTCTAAACGAAACTGGCATGGCTGATTGCGATTAGCCTCTGGTTACTGGCGATGTCAGTTAAGATAGACCGCCATGCAACTCTGGTTCGCACGCGGTAGCGAAGTCACGATCCGCGAACAGCTTGTAACGCAGATCATTCTCGGAATCCTGAGCGAAGATCTCGCCGCCGGCCAGCGTCTGCCGAGCACGCGAGAACTAGCACGACGGTTTCGAATTCATCCCAATACGATCAGCGCGGGGTATCGCCAACTGAAGCGGGAGCGTTGGGTTGAGTTTCGCCATGGAAGCGGTGTATATGTCCGCGGCCGTAGGCCTGAACTCGCGGCGTCCTCTGCCCTCGGACTCGATCAATTGATTGCGAAGTTTTTTAACTCCGCTCGCGAACTCGGCACTCCAATGAGTACGGTGCGCTCCCATCTGCGGCAATTGCTGGAAATGCAGCCGCCCGACCATTTTCTGCTGATTGAGCCTGAACAAGATCTTCGCAAGATTCTAGTGACAGAGATGCAGCAGGCCATGACGTTCCCGGTGCTGGGTTGCGGTCTGGACGACTGGCTGAAAAGTCTGGAGGGCGCCATTCCCGTGGCGCTTCCGAATCGGGCAGCAGCCCTGCGGCACGCGCTGCCATCTGGCACCGATTTGCTCACGCTGCAGGTCCGCTCCGTTCCCGCGTCGCTCGCGAAGTGGCTGCCCGCGCCATCTGGAAGTTTGATAGGAATTGCATCGGGCTGGCCGGATTTTCTAAAAATGGCGCACACGTTTCTGAATGCCGCCGGTTTTCATCCCGATGCGCTGGTGTTCCGCGACACCCGCAAATCGAACTGGCACCGCGGCCTGCAGCAGACTGCGGCTGTGGTGTGCGATTCGGTTACAGCAAGTTTGCTTCCATCAGGCTGCCGGGCAATTCCCTTCACGCTGCTATCCGAGGCTTCGATCGCGGAACTCGGTCGCTATGTCGAGTTCATTCAGAATCCCCTCACCTAGTAACACTTTCGAAAGTGTCACACTCTGTGTCCCCAAATCTCTGTCGTCACTCAGAATGTACATGCTGAAACCTAAGGAGCTGACATGAACAAACTGATGACTTTCTTTTTGCTTTTTGCCCTCGCGTTGCCGGTCCTTGCCGTGGACGACGGCCAAGTGATGTACGCGGGAGGCACTGTTCCCGCATTATCTGCGGGCACTGTTGGACGGCTCGACACCACTTCCGAGGCAGCGCTTACGTTCGAGCATTCGGGAATGAAACTGCTGATTCCATACGCGGCAATCGAGTCGTTCGAATATTCAACAGAAGTAACTCGCCATCTGGGGGTCATGCCGGCCATTGCAGTCGGACTGGTCAAGATGCGCCGGCACCGTCACTATTTCCGCATTTCGTATCGCGGCGCCGATAACGTTCCGCAGGTTGCGGTCTTCGAGGTACCCAAACACATGCCGCGAACGCTCCAAGCCGTCCTCGCAGCCAGAGCGCCATGGACTTGTAACCCGGGAAACCTGAGTGCGACCTGCAGAGTGACAGGTACCGTTTACGGTCGTCACTAGTGAGCTACAGGGCGACGTGGTTTCCGTCGGAGTGCGAAATCGAGCCACTGCGTCCTATGTTTTATCAGGACGCAACTTGTGGGTTTGCGTTCTCGCTCACAGGTTTATTGATACGTTTGCCGTGACCATGACGTTTTTCGGATGGTAAGCTCAGGCAAGGTTAGCGACAAGAGCTACAGATGAATTGGGCACATTATGAGCCGCGGATTCGCTTTGACATTCAGGCGGAACGCGCAGAATATGAGCGGCTACTCCAACATCATGCAAGAGTGCTACAAGACCGACTAGTGCGCCGGGGACACACCGATCGGACCAAACAGCATTCGATCCCTGAGTGGGAAAAACTCTATCAAACAGAAACGCAAGATCGGAAGTTACTCCACCAGGCAAGAATCCTAAGTTGGGGCAAAGAGAAGCGATACTACTATGCGCACAAACATTCTATTTGAGTCACCTCAGAGAACTAGGGACCAATTGCCGGTGGGACGTGGCAAATTCTAGTGCAGATCCCGATCGCCAAAGATTTCGGCGGTGAACACCTCCACGGTTGCCCCTGATTGCCAGGCGTTGGGTGACAGGCCCGCTTTCTTGCAAGTTTGTTCGAGAAAAGTAACGCGGTCCCAGCCATTCTCCAAGGGTACTTGCGGCAGGAGCAAGCCGCGACGTCCGTCCTTGCTCACCAGGAGACCATGAATTCCGATTTCTACCTCTTCAGGACTGGCTGTCTTCAGCGGAGATAGAATGCTCAACGATATTTCTAACTCATGGGCTTCCTCGAGCGTGATGGGCGGAAACCGGGTATCTTCGAAAGCCGCGCCCAGTGCGGTTTCGACAATTGCGCGATGGAGAGGCGCAGTCGGCAGAGGGTAGCCAACGCAACCGCGCAGCTGGCTGTGAAGATAGATCGTTGTAAATACCCCACGAAACGCGGCGAAGCGCGCAGAGGAAAAAAGGGTGGTAATTTCGCGATGTTCCAGCACCGACAATATCGCGTCGTGAACTAAGGCGAGGAGTTGGCGTCGTTCCAAATAGGTGAATTCATCTGCGCGGGGAATTGCCGTATTCCCTGACGCGTGCGAATCATTCGATTGCGTGGACATCCCGCTTCCTGCGCCGGCTGAGGACGAAGGCACGTCTCCGTCGCTTCACGACCTGCCGATCAATCTTCGCCCAGAACGCGGCAAAGTAATCCGTGGCTGACACGAGTGAAACCAGAACCATGTAGCCGATGGCGAAGCGCGCGATCCAATCCACGGGAAAAAAATACGGCCCGTAAACCGGCCACTCAGTCCAGCGATGATCAAGAATCACCGCTACGACGGAAACAATTTGCACCACCATTTTGAACTTGCCGAGGTCGCTGGCTTCGATCGTAAAACCCTCGGAGGCGGCTATCGAACGTAAGCCACTTACCAGGAATTCCCGCCCTATGATGATGACCGCAATCCACGCCGGGACTAGCCGAGGATTGAACTGCACGAGAGTGATAAAAGCCGCGGCAATCAGAAGTTTATCGGCAAGCGGATCCAGCAACATGCCCATGGTTGTGATCTGACCACGCTTTCGGGCCAGGTATCCATCAATGCCGTCGGTGATTGAAGCGGCTATAAATAGCGCCGACGCCAATAATTCTCTTTCTCCGTTGACGCCTTGCAAACGAGTGGTCAAGAGAATCCAAATCAGCAATGGGATGCTGAAAATGCGGGTCAGCGTTATGGAATTCGGCAGATTCACAGACGGATGCCAGATTTATCGGCGGCGCATTCGCAGCTAGCTGCGATTATCCTCCTCCTTCAACTGTGAACGCAATGCACGTTTGGACTATGTTTCCGAGCGCTTGAGGCGGTGTTTAATGCGGCGACTGTTCCTTCCCATGCTTCTTCTGCTCTTCAGCTTGCCGTTTGAATCCCTGCTCCATTCGCGCGTACGTGTCCGGTATTTTATCCGGGTCCTTACTTAGATTCAGGAACATCGCTCTGATGTCGAATAATGGAAAACCAAAGAACGCGTGATATTGGGACGGCGGGGGAGGGCCACCGGGGCTTCCTGCGGATGGAATCGTTTGAGGCAGATGGACGGCAAGCATGCTTCCGCCCGCCAGGCTCTCATGCGGATACATTAATAACCACGGACAATTATGTGAGTCGAGAATCAGATTGGCGGAAACGACCGCCCATTGCCCACCATCGCTAGCCGACGGTTGCTGACAGTTCCATTCATAGGCGCCTGGAACATCTTTCGTGCTGTCGGTGAGTCCGTACCAATCGAGGGCGATTTTTTGCAAGCCGTGCTGCTCGGCGAATCGCTTTACCTCTGGGATAGATTGGTTCCAGTCCACGTTCGAATCATTCATAAGCGTGTAGATCGGCCGACCAAAGCTAAGCGAGTTTACATAGGGGAAGTAGTAGGGATAGGTCCGCACAGCGGTAAACAAGCAATTGCCTGCAAGAATCACAACAAGAGCAATAGTCACGGTGGCGAAAAGGGAAGCAGTTGCACGAAGCTTTCTTAACATCGCGGGCAAGGGAGCGAGCAGCAGGATAATGAGGATCACCGGTACAGTGAAGTGACGGATACTGATGTCGAGGCGGCTCAACAGGTCCACTGCGGTAAACACGATGAGAGACACCCACAGAACACGCCAATGCACCCGAGCTTCATTCGTATTCGTAACGGTTGACTGACCTGCGACGCCTTTTCTGAATAAAGCAATGCCTAGAGCCAGCAGCAGCAATCCCAAAAACCCAAGCGGCGATTTCAACAGAAAGACCACCGGGTAATAGAACCAGACCCCATGCGGATAAGTGTGTCCAAGAACAAATGTGGGACGGCTGGCGGTGATGAGAACCATAAACAGTCCGCGCAGAAAAAGCCAGACAGGCATCAGCAAACGCCGTAGCGGAATGAATGCCGGACGGCCGTACCGATGAAATCCAAAATGTCCGTAGTCTGGCGGATGGAAAAAATAAAATAGAAGATGTACACAATTCCGGAAGCCCACGCGATACCCCTGAGAGTAAAGCGCCATCGCACGCGTCGCCAAGGACGTTGTTCCGGTTTGTTGCTGGGTTGGCCCGCGACCGGCCACCATCGCGTAGTGAAGGCGAAAATACCAAAGGCGAAAAACAGAATTCCAGCGGTAAATTTCGAAAGAATCGCGCCTGCCAGGCACAACCCAAATAGAAATGATTTCTTGCGGTCCGGTTCGCGCCAGATTTCGGCGAAAGTCCATAAGGCCAGCAGACTAAAAAGCGTGACTGGTATGTCCGTGTGCACCAGAGGGCCAAATGCCAGAAAAACCGGAGAGCTTACATACACGACAAGGCAAAGCAGGCCTCCCCAATAACCCCCCAAGCGACGCGCTATCACGAACAGCGACCAACCCAACGCAAGAGTGAGCAGGAGCATTGGAAATCTGGCCCACGCCACGGTGCTTACCGGATCGTTCCAATGATTCAACACCCAAGTTCCGAAGACCCACTGGCACAGATAGGCTCCGAAAAACTTTCTTTCGCCAAATGTCCACGAAGTGTTGGAATAATCCGCATGAGTTCCGCGAATCACCAAAGGAATTACGGCCCAAACTTTGGCCAAAGGCGGATGCTCTTCGTTCATTCGAAGGTCAAGTTTTTGCACGTAACTCAGGCCAGCCCCAATGTGCGCGACTTCGTCCACCGTGACGGACTCGCGCAACGCAGCGCCTCCCGCCAGCACCGCCATCAGAAGAAGCAACAATCCAGCAATGATTGAAGAGAGTCCAAAGGATTTTGCTGGAGAGGATGTACGTCTGTATGCCCCGTAGTAGTAGTCATTGATTTGAGAGGTGAGAGGCGCAATTGTATCCGGAATCAGCAATCGTTGTGAATGAGCGTTGCTGACGCGAATCGCCGCATGTGACGGGCAACCATTGCCATTTATTGGGCTGGCCGCATAGAATCTCTATACTCAGTCGTTCGATACGTCAATCGTTCGGTACGAACAAGAACAGGAAAAATTGAACAAGGTCATCGCCATTTATCCTGGTTCGTTTGATCCGCCCACGAACGGGCATCTGGATTTGATCGAACGTGGTAGCAAGATTTTCGATGAACTCGTGGTCGCAATCCTGCGGAACCCGGAAAAAGATCCGTTGTTTGGTCTCGGCGAGCGGCGAAATATGCTTGAGGAACTCACGAGGCATTTTAAGAATGTTCGAGTAGATACTTTTGACGGATTGACAGTTGACTATGCGGCGTCCGTTGAGGCCAGCGCCGTATTGCGAGGGATTCGTGCTCTCAGCGATTATGAGTATGAGCTACAGATGGCACTTATGAATCGCAAGCTTGCTCCTCACCTGGAAACAGTGTTCATGATGCCAGCGGAGCAGTATTCTTATCTCAGCTCAAGATTGGTTCGGGAAGTGGGACGGTTGGGAGGCTCAATAAAAGATCTGGTGCCCGAAGCCGTCGAGCAAAAATTGCGCGAGAAATTGGATCCTGCAGTTAAACTTCAGGGATCCCCGAAGAAAAGAACTTCAAAAACAGGAAAGCGAGCATGACACCAGTTACCGAAGCAGTTCCCGCAGTGAAACTTACCGAACGCATCAATCGCATTGAACCATCGGCAACCATGGCCGTGGTCGCGGAAGCGGACAAACTTCGTCAGCAGGGCATTGACGTGGTGGACTTTGGCGCCGGGGAACCACATTTCCCTACGCCGCAGCATATTAAAGATGCGGCTATCGCGGCGATCCAGAACAACTTCACGAAGTACACCGCCGTAGGAGGAACCACCGAACTACGCGACGCCATCGTTCAGCGCCACGCCACCGACTTTGGTTCAGGTTATCGCCGCGAGGAATCCATGGCCTCGGTTGGTGGGAAGCACGGACTGTTCAACGCCATCCAGGTGCTGGTGGATCATGGCGATGAAGTGATTCTGCCGGTGCCGTACTGGGTCTCGTTCAAAGACATCGTGCGCTACGCGGGTGGAAATTGCGTCCTGCTTGAGACTGATGAAGAGCAAGGTTTCCGCATCACCGCGGAGATGGTGTCGAATCTCGTAACCTCGCGCACCAAACTGATTATTTTGAATTCGCCGTCCAATCCTTCGGGCGCGGTGATGACGCCGGAAGACATGCGCGAAGTGATTCGATTCGCGTCCGAACGCGGCATTTGGGTGATCTCCGATGAATGCTACGTGTACCTGAATTACACCGGCAGGCAATTTTCGGTTGGATCGTTACCGGAGTTTCGCGAACGAATGGTGATCGTCGGGTCGCTCTCAAAGACATACGCAATGACCGGATGGAGGCTTGGTTACGTACTGGCTCCGGCGCAAATTGTTAACGCAATGCAGAAGCTGCAAAGCCAGTCCACTTCGAATCCGACTTCAATCGTGCAGAAGGCGGCCGTGCAGGCTCTCAAAGGTCCGCAACAGTGCGTCGAGGAAATGCGCCAGGAATACATCAAGCTTCGCGATCACGTCGTTAAGGGACTGCGCTCTATTCCCGGAGTGAAATGCACTTTGCCTGAAGGCGCGTTTTACACGTATCCCAATATTTCGGCATTCTTTGGACGCGGAGGTGTGAACTCCGCTGCGGATTTAGCCGGAAAATTATTGCGTGAAGCCCATGTGGCAACCGTGCCGGGAGAGGGTTTTGGCACCCGCGAGCATATTCGCATTTCTTACGCTACCTCGGTTGGCGAGCTAGATCGCGGCTTGGAACGAATGCGCAAGTTTCTTTCGGCGTTGTAGCAAAAACGTCATTTTCAAAGCAGCCTCTCTGCGTCTTTACGCTTCTAACGCGGGGCGCCTGAGCCGGTTTTCCGCCGGCCGCGCCGGTCAGCCCGAAATAACATGAGCAATTTATATCCGTTGCTGATGCATCCTCTTTTCGATCCTCGCCCATGGGGAACTCAGGACCTGTCTCCTATTTATCCGGGGCACCGCTTCGAGGAAAAGATCGGCGAAGCGTGGCTCACCGGGGACAACTGCAAAGTCGCAAATGGTCCATTGAGGGGAAAGTCACTCTCCGAACTAAGCGAGCGGTATGGCCGGGAATTGATCGGTAGTTCCGCGAGGAATGCGAAACAATTTCCACTGCTCATGAAATTTCTTTTCCCGCACGAAAAGCTGTCTGTGCAGGTGCACCCGGACGATGCCGGAGCACAAAAGATTGGACAAGCGTGTGGAAAGACGGAATGCTGGTACGTGGCTCACGCCAAACCCGGTGCCCAGGTTGGACTGGGGCTGAAATCAGGCGTCACGCTGGAACAGTTTGAAGCGGCGATTCATGACCAGCGGGCGGAAGAGCTTCTCAACTGGTTGAATGTGTTTCCCGGCGAAATGATTTACGTAGCGGGAGGAACAGTGCACACGCTGGGGCCGGGTTCCATCATCGTCGAGACACAGCAGCAGTCAGACACAACATATCGGCTGTATGACTACGGGCGCCCGCGGGAATTACATCTGAAAGAAGGCCTCGCTTCGGTGAAGGAGAAAGTAGCGTCCGGCAAAGTCGTGAGGGCGGCGCCTGCTCCGATAAATGGCGGTCGCAACGTTTATTCTCCGATGATCGCGGCTCGGCATTTTACGGTGGACCTTTATGACCTCAAGGATGCGCAAGAGTTCCAGACGAATTCCGATTCCGGCGGCACGTCGGTACAAATCCTGGTTGCGGTTGAAGGCTGTGGAATCGTGGAGTGCGATGGAATGGAGAGCGTCACCCTGGCGAAGGGCGACGCGGTTGCGGTACCTGCGGCTATCGGCAAGTTTCGTGTGCGTCCGCAATGGTCAATCGAATTATTGAAGAGCAGTGTCCCGGGGAAAGCTGTGCCTGAACCCGCGACGCGAATGTAAGGTTGCTCCAGATCATTTTATGGCGAAGAAAAACGTAAATTTTTATCCCGTAATTCTTGCTGGTGGACGGGGCACGCGTTTCTGGCCCCTGAGCCGGAAGCGGCGGGCCAAGCAACTGCTCGCGCTGGATGGCAAGCAGACGATGATTCAGCAAACCATGAGCCGTCTTCTTGGCCTTTCTTCGCCGAGCCGCTTTTGGGTGATTACGAACAGCGACCTTTACAAAGAAATTGCGCACCAGTTGCCTCGACTCGAAAAGAAGCAGATTCTTGCGGAGCCCGTAGGACGCAACACCGCTCCCGCGATCGGTCTTGCGGCTTTCATTCTCGAACGCACCACCCCCAATGCCGTGATAGGCCTCTTTCCATCTGACCACGTGATCGGCAACCAGGCGCAATACGTACAGATATTGAAAAAAGGCATCGAGATCGCCGCGGCAGGCGAAAACATTGTAGTTTTGGGAATTCGTCCCTCCCGCGCGGAAACTGGGTATGGCTATATTCAAGCGAGTGCGACGGCAGCGAACGGAGCGTTACAGGTCCAGCGCTTTACCGAAAAGCCAGAAGCCACGCTCGCAGAACAATTTGTAGCCGCGGGGAATTATTACTGGAACAGCGGCATGTTTTTGTGGAGCGCGCGAACGCTAGCCAATGCGTTGCGTGAGCATTTGCCGAAGACAGCGCCGGTGCTGGAGCAAATTGCGTCAGCGTTTGGCACGTCAAAATTTTCTCGCACTTTTAACCAGCTCTATCCGCGCTGCGAAAACATCAGCATTGACTATGCGGTACTCGAGCCGAGTTCGGCAAAGGGAGAAAGCAAATCTAATATCTTCTGCTTGCCTGCCGATTTTGGATGGAACGATCTTGGCTCATGGACGGCGCTTCACGAGCATCATGCGGCAAAGCGTCCAATCCAAGATAGCAACCTAATCTCCGGGGAGGGCATCTTCACGCTGAATGCGGAAGGAAACTACATTCATGCTCCGGGAAAGTTTGTAGCGGTGGTAGGGGTGAATAACCTTGTCGTGGTAGAGACCGACGATGCATTGCTGATCACAACTCGCGAGCGTTCTCAGGACGTGGGCAAAGTTGTGAAGTATCTCGACGAAAAGAAACTTGAGCGGCTGATTTAGCTCGTTCCACGCCGGTGATTCCACCATGGCTCACCCAATCAAGTTCGGTACCGATGGATGGCGCGGCATCATTGCCGATGATTTTACCTTTGAGAATGTTGGCCGCGTCGCGGGCGCAATTTCATCGTACACGCTTAAACATGAAGACTCCCGCCGGGGACTGATTGTGGGTTACGACACCCGCTTTGCATCCCGACAGGCAGCCCGCATCGCCGCCGAAGTTATCGCCGCCGCCGGAATTCCCGTAACACTTGCCAGCGACTACACACCCACGCCTGCTATTTCTTTTGCGGTAAAAAATCGCGGAGCCGCTGGCGGGGTGGTTATTACGTCCAGCCACAATCCATGGAACTGGAATGGGGTGAAATTTAAGGGAAACTTTGGCGGGTCCGCGACGCCAGCAATTATGAAGGTCATCGAGGATGAGCTTCATTCCGGCACGTCGCCGAGCGGGAAGAAATCGCACATCGAAGAAGTAGATTTGAAAGAACCCTACATCAAGGCTATCTCGCAGTTCGTAGATCTCAATCTATTAGCGAAGGCAAATTTTAAGTTTGCCGTGGATTCCATGCATGGCTCAGGTCGCGGAGTGCTGGCACAGATATTTGCAGATCATGATATTTCGCACGTTGCAATTCGACAGGAACTGAATCCGCTGTTCCCCGGCATTAATCCCGAGCCAATCGAACCGCATATAGCGTCGCTGCAACAGACGGTGGTCAAAGAGGGCTGCCATGCCGGCTTCGCGACCGACGGGGATGCAGATCGTCTTGGCGCAGTTGCGGAAGACGGAAGTTTCGTGGATTCGCACAAAATATTTTCCGTCATCTTGCGATGGTTGCTTGAGCGGAAGAAATGGCCGGGCGAGGTCGTTCGCGCATTCAACACAACTCGCATGTTGGATCGGATTGCAGCCCGTCATGGCCGCAAATTGAACGAGTGCCCCATTGGCTTCAAATACATTGTTGACTTGATGATGGAAAAAGAGATTCTGATTGGCGGCGAAGAGTCGGGAGGAATCGGGTACTCTCGTTTTTTGCCAGAGCGCGATGGCATTTTGAATTCTCTCCTACTGGCGAATGTGATGGCGGAAGAAGGCAAGCCTCTGGGCGAACTGGTGGCTGATCTTCAACACGAATACGGCCCGCATTTTTATGGACGGCGGGACTTGCATATTCCTGATGAAATTAAACAGAGCGCGATAAAACGAGCAAAGAGTGAGGAAACGAAGCGGCTCGGTAATTATTCCGTTCTACGGAAAGAAAGCCTCGATGGCATCAAGTTCTTTCTTGACGCGACAACGAATGGCAATGGCGCCGACGCGTGGGTTTTATTCCGAGCTTCCGGCACCGAACCATTGCTGAGAGTGTACGCAGAAGCGGCTTCTCCTGAACTTGTCAGCGAAATACTTTCCATCGCTGAATCTTTTGTCGGCCCCACGTAGGTCCGCTGACTAACGATTGTCATCCTGAGCGCCTGTTCTTCTTCGCCGGCGAAGAAGAACCAAGTTGAAGGACCCCTACTCTCCTAGTCTTTCGATTAAAACTTCTCTCCACGTAGACTCCATGATTGCGTCATAATCAATATTGCATAATGAGCCTCTCAGAGACATCGCTCGATTCTCCTGAAGCACGCCGTTACAACCGTATTCACCGGTGGCTCGGAATTGCCGATTTCGTGCTGGGGCTTGGCTTACTGCTTGTGGTATTGCTCACAGGATGGACGGGCACCTTTCGCGACATTGCCTATCGCGCCGCTTTTCAAAATTACACTCTCGCAGTTTTCCTATATGTGCTGATCTTGATGGTGATTGGCAAGCTCCTCGGAGCGGGTCTGGATTACTACGGCTTTTGCCTTGAACACCGCTTCCATCTATCGAATCAGAATTTCACTTCCTGGCTATGGGACGAAACCAAGGGCTTTCTGGTTGGGGTCGGGCTTGGCGGATTCGTTGTCGAGCTTTTGTATTTCATTATTCGTGAATATCCTCAGCATTGGTGGCTGCTGACGTGGGCAGTGTTCATGGGGTTGTTCATTCTTCTCGCCCAACTGGCGCCGGTAATTCTCTTTCCCATTTTTTATAAGTTCGAGCCCCTCGACAATGAGGATCTCAGATTACGTCTCGTTCGTTTGGGAGAGCGAGCCGGCACTCGTGTTCGCGGCGTCTATAAATGGAATCTTTCGGAAAAAAGCAAAAAAGCCAATGCTGCACTGACCGGGTTGGGCAACACGCGACGCATCATTTTAGCGGATACCCTGCTCGACAATTTTTCGCCGGACGAGATTGAAGCCGTACTCGCGCATGAACTAGGACATCACGTGCATCGCCATATTCTAAAAAGTATTGCGATGCAAGCGGCAACGACGTTCGTGGGATTTTGGGCCGCGAACTGGGTGCTGCATTATGCCGTGGATCGCCTGCACATGTTCGAGACGTTGTCGGACTTCGCGAACCTGCCGCTACTCGGCCTCGTCGCTACTCTACTTTCATTCATATTGTTGCCCGCCCTGAACGCGTATTCGCGCTATAACGAGCGCCAAGCTGACCGCTACGCCTTTGAGTCCATCAATAGCGTCGCTCCTTTCATCTCGTCAATGAACAAATTGGCGGACCAAAATCTGGCCGAGCGTACTCCATCAAAATGGGTGGAATGGTTTTTTCATTCGCATCCGGCAATTTCGCGGCGCATCGCCGCGGCCCAAGCCTGGACGCCCTAAGCTGTCCTCTAAGTCAGCGTCTGCCGCGAAGAATCTCTTCAACATTGCGAAGATCATCCTCAGTGTCCACGCCCACGGAATCGTAAGGCGTTTCCTTCACGTGAATTGGTATTCCGTTCTCCAAAAAACGCAGCTGCTCAAGCCTTTCGCTCCGTTCAAGCAAAGATTCCGGAAGAGATACAAAACGATCCAGAGCGGCCTTTCGATAAGCATAGAAACCAAGATGCTTGAAATATGTAGCTCCGCCTGCGCCGTCGCGATCGTGAGGAATTGTGGCTCGCGAAAAATAAAGCGCCCTTCCGGATGCGTCAGTCACGACTTTTACGACGTTGGGATTGTTGATTTCCGAAAAATTTGCAGATGTTTTTAAGGTCCCAACCTGAATTCCCGGATCTGACATCAATTCGATCAGCGCCGAAATATGTTCCGGCCGGGTCAGCGGTTCGTCTCCTTGTACATTGAGATGAATGTTCGCGGGAATTAAATTCGAGATTTCGTGCACGCGCTCAGTCCCGCTTCGATGGGACGCCGATGTCAACTGGGCCTTGCATCCATGCCGGCGACAAATGTCTGAGATTTCGTCCGAGTCGGTCGCAACCACGACATCGTCGAGCATCGGGCAACTCCGCACAGCTTCGTAGACCCTGACGATTAATGGCTTGCCCACAATCTCGCGCAGCATCTTCCGAGGCAGCCGCGTTGACGCAATGCGCGCGGGAATCACGGCTAACGTTTTCATGTCCGCCTATAGTCTCTTTTTTGGCGGCGGCATTGCAATGGACCAAACCAATCTTTTTCCCGAATTCGCCACCGCGCAGGAATCCCGTTTGACACCAATTTAGGCGCACTCTTAGAATCAAAATGGTGGCTGTGCCTCGGAGATGCAGCCCGTAAGCCATTGGCGGCGTAGCTCAGGTGGTTAGAGCGACGGTCTCATAAT
>CAWCJR010000019.1:0-116757 GCA_963796015.1 uncultured Acidobacteriaceae bacterium
ATCCGAATTGGGCGGAATTGGGAAGAGCTTGCTGGTCGCTCCGGGAAAACGAAAAATCACGATCAGTCTTCCCGGGTATCAAACTTTTGAAACCGAGGTGGAGCTGGCGCCGCACCAGAAATTCACTCTGAAAACCAAGTTGTTAAAGACCGCGGCTGCGCCGGAGTCTGCGCCTCCTCCGCAATGAGGAGGGGGTCGTTTTCTGAGGTGAGGTTTTATGGAGTAAGGCTTTCTGGAGGCGGTACGGGCGGCAGGGTCGGTTTTTCCTCGGAAATCTATTGCAGTGATCGAAGTGCTGCGACAACCTGATCTTATCCTTTAACCATCTTAATTCGGCTTCTATGGGGCGGTTTCGGAGATTCCATGGAATGGCGGCTTGAATTGGAGATCCAGTTTATCCGTAGATTCGGGATGTCAAGCCGCGTAAACGTATGATTTTAATGGGTTCCAACTCGATGCAGGCTTCAAAAATTCTTTGGTTCTCTTTACAGTGAGTGATGTTAAGATTAGATGGGGGGATTTATATGCAAAAGTTGATTCGAACTGTTCTTTTCCTGTCGGCAATTCTTGCCGTGACGGCCACTGCTAGAAATGCTTATGCCGATTCTTTCTCGGTTTCGTGGTCGGGTGCGTATGGCGCCGGCTCCGGAATGTTCACCGCTACTGATGAAGGCAGCGGGATGTTTCTCATTACTTCTATCAGCGGGACCCAGGATGGGAAGACTATATCCTTGTTGCCCCCAAACCCCGATCCATCGTCGTTTTTTGGGAACGACAACATCCTCATTCCTGCCGGAACCGCTCTACTTGACACGGCTGGGTTTGCATTCAACGATGGTACGGATGATTTCAACATCTACTCCAACGGAACTGGCTCATACTCGGAATGTAGTTCAGCCGCGACCTGCGTCAACACGGCGTCTGGATCCGTATTGGAGAGCTTCAGCGTGACTCCGAACGCAAGTGTTCCTGAACCGAGCAGTGCGATGATGCTGTCACTTTCCGCGAGTCTGCTGTTCCTCATTGGATTCGTTCGGCGAAAGAGCTTCCGCTGTCTTGCGATGTAGCGCTGGACAGGCGGGCGCTGCCAGGAGTCCCTCCCCCTCGATTCTTGGTCGTCCGTAAAAGCCGCGCGAGTCTTGTCAGACGTCCCGCTCAAGCCCGAAAGGCGACTTGAGTGGGACCGTACGAACACCAATCCCACATCGGCGGCGGTCAGGATTAGGAATGCGTGGCGCGAAAAGCCTGGAGGCATCGGCGGGCGGTTTCTAGTTCGCCGAAGCGACTGCCCTCCTGTTCCAACAAGTAATATTCGACCCCGCCCACGCTCTCCGCCGCGGCAAAGATATTCTTCCAATTGGCTTCACCTTCGCCGAATAGCACGTGATAGCCCTTTGCTGGATCGGGAGACCAGTCCTTCAAATGAAGAGAGCGGATTCGCCCTGGATTAGAGCGAATCCACGCGACCGGGTCGGAACCTGCTTCAAGGCACGTGCCAACATCGAGCTGAAGCATGATGGATGGCTTCGTGTTCTTAGCCAGAATTTCCATCGGACGCACGCCGTCAACTGGCGTGAACTCGGGCTGATGATTGTGGTAGCCGGGCTTGAGTCCGGAGGGTGCGAGTTGCTCGGCAGCGGAATTCAGTTCATCGGCGATAGCCTTCCACCCGTCGGCGCCGGGTTTCGGGTTGGAGCTGGCCATGACAACATATTTGCATCCCAGGATCAGATTCCGGTCGCGGGTGCGCTGAATATTGTCTGAGCGAAAGTTCTCCTCATTGTTGTGAGTGGAGTAACAACGTATGCCAAGATCATCGAGAAGCTTGCGCATTTGCTTTGTCTGGGCCTCGCTCCAATCGAAATACGGAGCGAAAAATTCGACGCACTGGAATCCCATTTGAGCAACCGCGCGCACCGTGCCCTCGGGATCTTGTTTGAGCGCGTCGCGAACCGAATACAGCTCAAGCCCAATTGGAATGGATTGCGAAGCGCGTGCGCTGAGTGCCCACGGAAGCATTGCTGAGAGAGCGAGGAATGAGCGGCGAGAAACAGGCATGGCGCAAATCGTACTCCGGAACCAACAGAATTTCACCCCCAATCACATCGGACCGCGCCGCTTTCAAGCAACTTCGGATTGCGCCGCCGCAAAGTTCCGACCGCGTAGCCTTCATAACACACCAAAGTTGCGACCGCAACAGTTTCACAACACAAACGAAAATTGGTGCCGGGAGGGGGAATTGAACCCCCACGGCCTTTCGGCCTCCGGATTTTAAGTCCGGTACGTCTGCCAATTCCGTCATCCCGGCGAGCGATTATTCTAACTGATCTCAGCTTGCTATCATCCCTGCGTGTCCTTCGCGAAACTTCTCGTACTGATTGCGGTGTTTTTTTTAACCAGCCTGGTGAGCGTGGTGACGGGGAGCACTTCACTTATTACGGTTCCGGTGCTGATTGCGGCGGGAATCGAAACTCACGTCGCGATTGCCACCAATATGCTGGCGCTAACATTTCTGAGCGCGGGCGGATCCATTCCATATATTGGAAAAGGGATCATTGATCGCCGGAGATTGCCTCTCGCTTTGATTCTCACAGTTGCGGGATCAATGATGGGCGCGCTGGTGATGATAAGAGTGCCGGCGAAGGCAGTGCAACTGACGCTGGCTGTCGTCATGGTTGCGGCAGCGGCGCTGATACTTATTCGGCCGAAAGACGGATCGGGGAACATCGCATCACGGACGCCCGGATCACGGAAACCAGGGGTCTCGAAATCCGCTGGCTACTCCTTTCTCGGATATGGTGCAACTCTTCTGCTGGCGATTTACGGTGGGTCGTTCAGCGGCGGCTACGTGACCATGTTGACTGCTGCATTTGTTTTCTTCTTTGGCATGACGTTGTTGGAATCGGTGGCGACGACGAAAATCGTTAATTTGTTTTCGTCCGGAGTTGCGACGCTGGTGTTCTTGTGGCGCGGCATTGTGGACTGGAAACTTGGCATTGTGCTGGGCCTGGTGATGTTCTTCGGAGCGCTGATGGGAAGCCACATGAGCATGAAGGTCAGTCCCGAGTGGTTGCGAAGGATATTTGTTTTTGCGGTTCTGGGGATGGCGCTGAAGATGCTGTGGGTTGCGATGGCGCATTGATTGACAATGGAAGCAGCCATTCAAAAAGTTTCGTGGCTGCAATCGCCCCAAGAACTTGAGCTGCCATAAATGGAAGCACATCAATCGGCCGGATTCCGGTAAAGCTATTTGTAATCGAACGCGCCAGTGTTACCGACGGATTAGCAAATGATGTTGAAGCAGTAAACCAGTATGCGGCGGTGATGTAACTGCCAACGCCTACAGGAATTGCCATTGCGGAGTCTATCCGCAAACATCCCCAGATCACGCAGAGCAAGCCAAAAGTGGCGACGAATTCACTGATCAGTTGCGGCCATCCCGCGCGTGGATGGTGGGAAAGAGAAAATATTGGTTGGGCAAACATTACATGCGCCAAGCATTGTGCCCGCGACGCCGCCGGAAAACTGCGCCGCGACGTAAATTGACGCCTCGGACCATGGAATCAACTTACGCATTCCCATGGCGAGGGTCACAGCGGGATTTAAATGGGCGCCCGAAATCGGGCCGAAGGCCAATATTAAAGCCACCAGCGCGGCGCCTGTGGCGATCGTGTTAGCAAGAAGCGCGAGCGCGACGTTCCCGGCAGCCAAGCGTTCTGCCATTATTCCAGAGCCGACGACAGCGGCGACAAGCAAGGCCGTTCCTAAGAACTCCGCTACAAAACGCGCGGGCAAATTGATTTTCATCTGCGGCCGATCTCGTCTACTTCTTTCTTGAGTGAAAGCGTGTCAATACTGGCCAGAGGCAGGCTAAGAAACAGGCTAATTCTGCGTTCCAAAATCATGAATGCGTCACGGTAGGCGCGTTGAATTTCCGCCTCTGTTCCCTTCACCGCCGCTGGGTCTGGAACGCCCCAGTGAGCCGTCATGGGCTGGCCGGGCCAGATTGGACAAACTTCTTTAGCGGCGTTGTCGCAAACGGTGAAAACAAAATCGAGCTTCGGGGCACCGGGCTTGGCGAATTCGTCCCAACTCTTGCTTCGAAGGCCGGTGTGTGGCACATGTGCAATTTCGAGTTGCCGGATCGCTTCCGGCCGCACCGTACCCGCCGGATGGCTGCCTGCGCTGTAAGCGGTGAAGGTCTGATGGCCTTTGAAGTTCAGGATGGCTTCCGCCATAATCGAGCGCGCCGAATTACCGGTGCACAGGAACAGAACGTTGTAATGGGCTTGCATGTTGTCCTCACTGGCAGCAGGTTGACTCGCAGCATGACTCACTTCGAAGCGGCTTCGCGGCCCGTATGAAGGCGCTCATGAATTTCCCGTCCACTTGCGGTGCGATGGCATCCACGTTGATGTTTTGGCCGCAGAGGAACTCGCGAGCATCTTCTATGCGATAAATTCTGGTTGGCTCAATGTCGATTTTCTCGAATCCGGCGGAGGCGAGCTTGTTGCGGTACTCGTTTTCCTCGAGAGCACCCGCAACGCAACCGACCCACAGAAGCAGGCTTTGGCGAATCTCAGCAGGCATCTCGCCACGAGTGACTACGTCGGACACGGCAAAACGTCCGCCGGGCTTTAAGACCCGAAGAGCTTCCCTGAGAACGCGGTCTTTATCTGCTGAAAGATTGATAACGCAGTTAGAGATGATGACATCCACATAGTTGTCGGGCAGCGGGATGTGCTCAATTTCACCTCTCAGGAACTCGACATTTTCGACTCCAGCTTTGCGTTTATTTTCATTCGCCAGCGCGAGCATTTCGTCGGTCATATCGAGGCCATAGGCTTTGCCGGTGGGGCCGACTCGCTTGGCCGAGAGCAATACATCAATGCCGCCGCCCGATCCGAGGTCGAGGACGACTTCGCCGGGATTCAAGTTCGCGAGCGCGGTAGGATTCCCGCAGCCCAGCGAGGCCAGCATGGCTTCTTCAGGAACCTGTTGCGCCTGGGACGGGTCATAAAGATTGGACGTAATGGGATCGGCGCATCCCGTGCTGGGCGTGGCCCCGCAACAAGAACTTCGACCACTGTTTACGCGCAATGCGGCTTGTCCATATCTCTCTTTGACAATCTCTTTAATATCGAGCTCGCTCATGGAATATCCCCTATCCGGAAATTTGAATGATGGTTTCGGTGTCTACAGCTTTGTTGCGAGTACAACATTCGGCGTACAAGAACTGGAGCAGGGCTTGCAGCGCGGCGACGTTGGCGGTGTAGCGAAGAAACGTGCTCTCCCTTTGTACGTGAACCAGATCTTCAGCTCTCAATTTGTCGAGATGGTGTGACAAGGTCGAGTTTGGAATATCGAGTTCTTCCTGAATTTCGCCGACGACAGCTCCCTCCGGATGGGCGGTGAGCAGGAATCGCATAATGCGAAGGCGTGGCTCGGTTCCGATGGCGGAGAACATGTCCGCATACTTGGCGACTTGCTGGGCGGATTGTTTGGTGTCTTGTCTTGCCATATTTCGATATTTGCAGAAATATGGATTCTAGTCAAGTTAGGATGGGCGGACTTGACAAGAATTTGTGACTCAGAGCCGATCAGTCCAGTATCCCGGACGGCGCCGTCCGTGGGCCACGGCAAGGACAATGACGTGCGTTTCTAGAATCGAGTAGACGATCATGAAGGGAAATTGGTGGACGGCATATCTTCTACAGCCGGCAAGATAAACAGGCCAGCGATGAGGAGCTTCTTTTATTTTCCTTATCGCGCGACCGAACGCACTCTCGAAGCTGATTGCCGCAACCGGACTTCGGTCCCTGTACCAAGCCAGCGCAGCCATGTACTCTTGTTCTGCCGCTAAGTGAAATTCAAGCGGCTTACTTGCCATGGAGCAGGTTGTGCCCCTTCCGCCGAACCTCATTCCAGGGGACAGTTTTCACTCTACCGGACCGTACCTCTTCCAGGCGGCGAACAATTTCCTCCTGCCACGCGGCTTCGGCGTCGTCATCAACGGAGTCATCCAGGCTCTCGATTAAGGTGCCAGCAAGGTCGGCGCGTTCTTTGTCCGGAAGTGCGAGGGCCTTTTTAAGGAGTTCCTGAGCTTCCTGCATCATGGATGGATTATAGCCGTGCGGACTGGCTTTCTGCCTTTCGAAAAATGGACGGAGATGACTTTGCCTGCGGGGTGTTCTGACCCAGATTGGCGTCCAACGAAGGGACGCGAGCTGGGACACCGTGCCGGATGTCCTTCGGAGTTCGCTCGGGGAAGCGTAGCCCCTGCATGGGTCCGGATGGCTCCGGAGGAGATGGACGCCTCGCCGAGCAGCAAGTGCCACGCTTCGATGTAAGTTCCGTGCTTTGAGACTTTCATGTGTGGCGACAGGATCAGGTTTCTGGTGCACTTCAAAATTACCTCTGCCGGGAAAATGAACCAGATGTTTTTGGGGATGATATAGATGGCGAAAAAGTCAATTTGATCCTTGGTGTAAGAGCGGCCATTCACATGGTAAGTATATGAATTCCGTTTCCGGCAGACGGTTGACTTGACCTGGACGCGCTGGAACTTTCCAGCATGTTCGACGATAAAATCGTAGCGGCAGCTGTCTCCCCAGGGTTTGCTGATGGAGAGTCCGTGCTCGGCGGCGCGAGCCATGAAGCGCAATTCTGCCCATTCCCCCCGCTTTTTGGGTTGTTTAATACTTTCCCCGGTAATTTTCATGAAAACCTTCAGTCCAATCCAATAAAAAACGCGGCCCCGAAGGAGCCGCGTGGTTAAAATTGCCTATATTTCAAGGATAGCAGGTTGAAGGGGGTAAATGCGCCACGGTTTTGAGGTTTATATTCGGAATGGATTCAGCGAGTTAGTGAATGTAGGGCCTTCAACGCCCCTTGACAAGAAAATGGAGGGTGGGTCGTTTTCCCATTCATCCGCAAAGAACGCGAATGAGTGCACTCGGCCAGCCCGCCCAGCCGCGGGGGAAGTGGATGTAGAGGATTAGGGGCGGGATCCCGTCACGTACTCTCCCCCTGGATTGGTTTGAGTTGCAACTCCTCAATGATCTCGTAGGGTGCGTCTCCCCAGGCTGAATCGCCGGGGATCGGCGGAGTCGAGAGCCAGTGCGTGACGCCTTCGACCGGCTTTCCCCGCCTGTCCCACTCTGCGTAGACTCGGCCCCGCGCCTTGACGAGTTTCGCGATCTCCTCCAAGGCACTCCGGTCCGAGTGGTTGGTGATTCTCAGGGCAGCTATTTGGAAGAGGCCGTCCAAGGCCGCCTCGACCTCGGGCCGGGAAGGCATGGCACCCGAATGCACAAAGGCATTTCTCGCTTTGCGCGCGGTGTTGAGGAGAGCGTAAGTTTGGTCGGGTACCAGCCCCTTTTGGTATAGCAGTTCGACCTTCGCCGCCGCTGGCCAGGTGCGGTGATCTTCCAGAAATGCCACCCTCGATTTGTTCGGGATTCCGGCGATTCCAGGAGTTGAGAGTATCTTGTCCCGCCACGTCGCCTCGACGATCTGCTCAGCGGAGGTCCACACATGAATCAGAGATTCCGCCCATTGGTTACGCGCGAAAAACGTGGTTCCGTAAAGCAGGGTTTCGGCCAGCGCGGAGCCGATCCCTAAGAGCCGCGCACGCCCGTTCGCAACTGCCTTTTGGAGTTCGCTGACGAAAATGGTTTCGGGTTCAAGGAGACGAATCACGTCAAGAGTTCCCACATGTTTGTGCCTGATGGCGCTATGGAAGTTAGACTGTGCGCCTCGGCTCGCTCCGGTCATTTTGCAGTATGCCGTAAACGTCATCATTCCGAGGCAGATGTCGTCGGGAGTCATCGCCTCGCAATATGTGCCACCGAGCAGCACCTCGCAGAGAAACTTATTGAAGTCTACGAGCGCATTGTCTGGGTCGCTGTATTTATCAATTGCAGGTAGAGCGAGGGTACCGTCGAAGCAGACGACGAGGGAAAACGGCGCGATCCCTATGTCGATGAAAGTGGACGCTCGATGGAGCTTTACATAGTCATAGGAACGGCCGTTGATTTGGTCTAATGAGGGAGCCCACTCGTCGTTGCGGTCGCGCATTACCAGCCGAAACGGCGAGTAGTTGCCGGTAATGATGGGCACGTGATCTTTCATAGCGGGTGCGGCTCGCCCATTCTTGACCGTAGTCGGCACTATCTTAACTTGAGGCAGCACCGTCCGTCGCGGTTTTCGATGGGCGGGGCGGCGCTGAGCTCGGGCAGAAGTAATGACGTCATTTCCGCCACCCGCCCGTCACCTATCCGGCGATCTCGGTTGCTTAGGTTTTAACAACTGGTGAGCGTCCCCTCTATCCCCAGGTTTGCCAAACCTCTTTCAAAAGGCTCCCTTTATTCGACCGGCGGATTGAGTCGCGCAGTATAGTCCTCAATGGTCTTTTCTATTCCCTTCAGTATTTTGTCAATCTTCTTTTCAGACAGGCGACCAGCTTGTACCATCCCGGTGATAGATATGACAAGCGCGGCAATGACCATGAAAAGGCCCATCAAGTGAGCAAATGCTGTGCTTTGGGCGGACATCACAAACGTGACTGGAAGCAGGTCCAGCAGCGCGGCTGCAAGAGCAAACATGAAAGTTGCCATCAGAAGTTGAATGAGGGCCAGGAACAAATCCCTTGGGTGCGTATTGAGATATCTGAGCCGCTCTAGTTCTGTCTCAGATTGCGCTATTGCCGTGACCAACTGGCCCTTACTCTGCGGGGTCAACGGGGATGGCCTGTTCATACGCTCCGAAATTCTTTTGAACAGAGGCCCCAGCGCTTTAGCCGCGATGAGCAGCAACGTGCCGCTCCCCAAGCTAATAAGGAGGTTCACAATCTGGTCGTGAGTCATTTTGGGGCACTATAGCAGAATTGCGGCGCTCTGGCCGGGTCGATTGGGAATCTCGCGACAACCTCGGCGCGAGCATGAGTTGAAGAAATGTGGGACAGAACTCTTCCCGTCTTTTCTTGCGCTTGGAGGCCGGGCTGCCCACACATTCGCTTCCGTCCTCTGCGAATGTGTGGGCTGTTCCGAGGGATGAGGTGTCCGACATTCTGTGACGGGATGGCTTTCAGCCATCCCGTAAATCGGCCCGGGGCGGTATCGCAGCGTTGAAGCGCTGCGCCACCCAAAACAGGGCAACGTGCCTCGTCCGTTGCGATTCGAATGCAGATTTCTCGTCGCTGCGCTTCTCGGAATAAATGAAAAGCAGATTCCCTTCGACTACGCTCAGGGCAGGCTCTCCGAGGCTTGCGCCTCGTTCGGAATGACAAAATGTGGTGGAGTGCGTTGGGAAAATCCCCACCCCTTCGACTGCGCTCAGGGCAGGCTCTTTCGCAAAGGGCGCGAAAGGATGGGCCACCCGGCCTTCCGGAGATATGTACTTGACAACATATGTTGTTTAATACATACTATCTCTGTGTCGTGGCAAGTATTGTTCCACGCGGAATTCGAGCCTGAATTTGATGCGCTTGACCACGAGGTTCAGGATGAGTTGCTGGCACATGCAAATCTGTTGAAGGAGTTTGGGCCGCTGCTCAAACGTCCCACTGCCGATACCCTCCACGGATCAAAGCACGACAACATGAAGGAGCTGAGGTTCAAGGCAGCAGACGGAGTCTGGCGAATAGCATTTGCCTTCGATCCTCAGCAAAAAGCTATATTGCTTGTCGGAGGCGACAAATCAGGTGGCAGCGAGAAGCGCTTTTACCGGCAACTTATTAAACAGGCAGACGCGAGGTTCGATCGGCACCTTGCTTTTCTAAAGGCAGAAGCATCCAGGCAGAGGAGGGCCAAGTAGCAATGAAGACTTTGGAGCAAAAGCTGAATGAGATCAGTCCCGAGAGGCGGAAAAAGATTAGTGCCCGGACCCGCGAACTGGCTGCACGCGAGATGTCGCTTCAAGAACTCAGGCATGCGGTCAATAAAACTCAAAAGACCGTGGCACGTACGCTTAATATGGGTCAGGACGGAATCTCTCGCCTGGAGAAGCGTAGTGACCTGCTGCTTTCCACCCTCCGCAACTACGTAGAGGCGGTTGGAGGAAGCCTAATGCTAGTAGCTCAATTTCCCGACAAAGAGCCTGTTGCGATAGGTGGATTCGGTGAAATCATTGTGGCTGAAGAAAAAGAAAAAACCAAGCGTCGTGCCGCCCACGCGAGATGAACGGGATCTCCTCGGACATCGGAATATGGAAATACCGATAGCATGCAATCTTTCTGACGGCGAACTTCGGGAGCGGCGTGAAACCATCCTGAATTTTTTTCGTCAGTCGCTTTTGAAGGTGAGGCCGTTGGCATTGGGCCTTGCTTTTAGTTTTCCGCCTTCTTCAGACGTGCTGACTCGTCTCGCACAGCTGGTGGATTTGGAGCGGAAGTGTTGTCCGTTTCTGACGTTCAGGATTGTTGTGGAGGCGGGCGATTTACCGATTCGTCTGGAAGTGACTGGGACGGCGGCAGCGAAGCAAGTGATTGCGGATCTTTTTGGTTTCTTCAAGTGAAAAGCAGATTCCTCACCGCTAAAGCGGTTCGGAATGACAAATGAGGAGTGAGTGGGGAAAATCCCCACCCTTTCGCAAAGTGCGCGAAAGGATGGGCCACCCGGCTGTGGGGAAACCCCACCCACAAGCTAAACGGAGGCGGCGGCTTCTTGTTGGGAGTGCGATCCGCGCTGTTTGCTTAGTTCGATTTGGAAGGCTTGAGGAGTCAGGGCGGATTTTTTGAGGAACAGGTCGAGCAATGGATCTTCGGTATCGGCCGGCGCGTGGGGCGCTTCGGTGGATTCGTCGCTTACGTCAAGGCTCTCGGGCTGAACCATGAGCTGGGGAATCACTCCGGTGCTGCCGGTCAAGGTTTGAATGAATTTTTCAACTTGTTCTTTTTGGATGCCAGTCTTCTGGGTAAATTCCACGCCCATGCCAAGCTCGGGATGCATGACTCTTACCAGACCCTCTACCTTCAATTCGGTTTCACCGGCGCGCATGGATAGAGTCAGCTTGGTGCGAACGGGAAAAGGCGAGGCAAGTTCCAGATAGCATCCTCCCAGGCTGAGGTCGGTGAGTTTGCAGGGCACGGGAGGGTCGTCTTTGTCTAGATCTGGGGAATGACGAACGAGCCACGCATTGAGCTGCATCTGGGTGTCGGCGGGCAAATCAACGAAACGAATTCCGGTTTGACGGTGAGCGTTTTCCCAGGCGACTTCGCCGATGCATTTCAAAGTGTATTCGGTATCTGGGAGGATGAATCGGACCTGCATGCGCTCGCCGTTTTTCGCGCGACGCGGCAGGCTGAGTGCGATTCCGCCTTCGCCGATGTCGGAGGTGACTGCCGATTGGTCCGCTCTTACCTTCGACAAGCAAGGCTACTTTGATCTCGACCGGGATGCGAGAGTTGCGGCGGCGTTCGCGCTTCATTAAGGCGCGGGCAGCGCGGAAGCTGGCTTTTGCGCGTTCGACAGAAATTGGAGTGTAGAGGACAAAGTGCGCTCCTAAATCGAAGGCGCCGCCTAAGGCTTTTTGTCCGTCTACGATCGCGACGGCCACGGCACGTTTGTTGCAGGGCGCCGATCGTGCGCTCTTAAGGACACTTGAAGCAAGTTGTTCTCCGGTGCAATCGACGATGACGGCTTCGAAGCGGTTTCGAGTCAGTTTTTGGATGGCAGTGTCGGCGTTGGGACAGTGCTCCACGGTGATTTCAAGCTCGTTCAGAACGCGCCGCAAAACACGGACGATCTTGTCGTCAGAACACAGAAGGAGCGCTTGCAGATTCTTCATGAGTGTGGAGACGGGCCGCCGAGAACAGCCCTTTAGTCAATGTAGGTTTCGGGTTACTACCGAGTCAATGGAAGCGGGATGGCGCAGGATTACGCCCGTAACCAAAGTTCATACCCATTGCAGGGCGAGGATTCGGCGGTGACAGGTGCGACATCGCGCCGACCGAATTGACATTGACAGAAAACTGTGTAGAATCATTGACTTCCGTGGCGAGTGGGAATTTTTAGCTTGCTGGCGTAGTCCCATTTTTGGGCAGCAAATTCGCCGCTGTCGGAATCTTTATGTCAGGGACGGCAATCTAAACAGTAGTTTGGAAATACATTAAGGACGAGGCTGAATTCTGATGGCAAAGCGACGTGGAAATCCTAACTGGGGTAAGCCGGAACCGATTGGTCCCATCACCCCAACGGTTACAGAATTTGAACAAGTGGTTAAGGAATATAAGCTCTCGCCAGATCAATATTTGCGATCCACTCGTTTGCGGGAGTGGGCGCGGCGAAATAAGAATTCCAAGTACATTCCTGAGCCCTTGCTGGAAGCTTGGGGATTTGAGATCGAATCCACACTGTAAGTTCATTGAGGGTCGAAGATAAGGCCGCAGAAATGCGGCCTTTTCCATTGGATGAGAGCGGCGATGAGCCCTTTGCTACAATCGGCATATCTATGAAATCCGAGACGCCATTTACGGATGTTGCGAGCGCGATTGCAGACATTCGCGACGGAAAAATGGTGGTGGTGGTGGATGACGAGGCCCGTGAAAACGAGGGAGACCTCACGCTTGCGGCTGAGAAAGTTACTCCTGAAGCGATCAATTTCATGGCGAAGTACGGGCGTGGGCTGATCTGCCTGGCGATGACTGAGGAGCGGCTCGATCATCTTCGGTTGGGTCCGATGAGTTCTGAGAATACATCGAATTATGGTACGGCGTTTTGTGAGGCGATTGATGCGCGAGACGGCGTAACGACGGGGATTTCGGCATTCGACCGAGCGCGGACGATTCAAGTTGCCATTGATCCGGATACTCGTCCGGCGGATTTGGCGCGCCCGGGACACGTTTTTCCTCTCCGTGCCCGTAAGGGTGGTGTGCTGGTGCGTGCTGGACAGACGGAAGCCGCGGTGGATTTGGCGCGGCTCGGCGGATTAATTCCTGCGGGAATCATTTGCGAGATCATGCGCGACGACGGAACCATGGCGCGAGTTCCTGATCTCATCGAGTTTTGCAAACTGCACGGCATGAAGATGCTGACCGTGGCGGAGCTCATCCGGTACAGACTACAAAACGAACGTTATGTTCATCGTGTGGGCGAGGCCATGGTGGGAACGCGTTTTGGCGAGTTTCGGTTGATTGCATACGAGAGTGAAATAGACGGCGAGTCGCATGTGGCTTTGGTTTATGGAGATGTGGCCACGGCGGAAATATCTCCCGAGGCGAACGTTCTGGTACGCATGCACACCCATTGTTTGGTGGGGGATGTTTTTGGCTCAACCAGCTGTGATTGCCAGGCTGCGCTGAATGCGTCCATGCAGATGATCGCCCGCGAAGGACGCGGTTCGCTTATTTACCTGCATCAGACTTCTAAAGGACTTTCGGTAGATAAGGTTGGCGACCGGACGTCTTTAACTTTTCACAAGGACCGCGGTTCTTTATCGCAGTCCGTTCCGGAGCATGAGCGGAAAACTCAGCGCGAGATTGGTATTGGGGCGCAGATACTGTCAGATCTCAATTTGCGGCGGATTCGGTTGCTGACGAATCATCCGCGCAGAGTGGCGGCGCTGGAGGGATTTGGAATTGAGATCGTGGAGCATGTGCCGATGGAGTTGGAGCGGGTGAGGACGGGCAGAAATTAGGGCGAAACACTGAAGAAGCAGGTCCCCATTCCACTCCTCCTCGTGTCCCACTCTAAGTTCGCACAGAGCCATAAGGTTCGTCCACCCAAGCGTCGGTGGAGATGTCATATTCCCCTTGTTTCAATTTGAAAAGCAAACGCGCCTTTACATCGCCGGCAGATATGGTCTTCTGGCCTTTGAGCGGTGGGTTCTTCACGACAATGAATATTCCGAACACGAATGCGGCTGATTCATTCGTCACGAGGCGCCGGAACATGCCATTTTCAAAGACGAACTTCTGCAATGAAACCGTATCCCACGTTATGTTGTGACCTTTTTGTTTCCAAGCGATCGACGCTTGCGTCAAGAAATCCGGCCCACGAAGTGCAACGTCCAGTTTAGCTGCATGAAACGCGGCTTCAATATTGCCTAACTGCTGATGATTCAGATGATCTTGATGGTGAATATAGACCTTCCCGGTAAAGACATAACTCTCGACTGAACGTGGATTTTCACCGGGCGCTTTTACTGTGATGCTTAAACCTGTCTTGGTCATGTCTTGCGCGATTTCCCGCGATTTCTCCTCGAGATGACAGATTTCGTTGGACTAGAGATGACAGATTTTCGCGCGTCTTAGAAGGGTTTGCGGATGACGATTTCGCTGTCGTGGATAAAGAATTGTGCGGCGCATTGATCTGATCCGCAGATGACCGGCAGCAATCCTGCGATCTGCTTGCGGGTGATGAGTCCGAGGGTGCCACAGTTGGGGCATGAGAGAACGGCCCAGTAAGGGTCGGCGGTTTCGCCAACCTTGCCGGCGTTTTCCAGTACAAAGATTGTTCCGGGAGACATTTGCTCCGGAATCCATTCAGTCAGGATATCGAGTTCTCCCACCATTTCGCCTCTCTTTCTCTCTTTGCTTCTTTCGGAAAGCCGCGAGTTCCCTATCCTGCTTACGAAGCTGCTCTTCTTCTTGACTGCCCTTCGTGCATAACGTGCGCTTGTGGCACACATTTACTGGCTTTTTTTTCACTACGAATCATCGCTTTTACTTGGCGGACTTTGTCACTCAGGCAAACCGTCAGCATCGGTTGCTGGGAGTTCTTGAGAATGTCCACGATCTGGGTAGCCGATGTTTCGAGGTAAAGAGACGAACCATCGGTGAGTAAGTGATAGTCCGAGCGGCCGCTGACAGTCTCCGCCAGCCGTTTTTTGAATTCGCGTTGCAAGAATCTCACTACTTTCCGTACACCTTGCAGCGAGAAGCCTCGGCGCCGGAGATCGCAAATCACAGACACTTCTACGAGGTCATCCATCGAGTACAACCGACGGTGCCCTTCGCGGATGGGGACGACAATTCCGCGCTCGTCCCACCATTGAAGCTGGCGGGGTGTGATGCCAGTCAGTCGAACTACGTCACTAGAGGTGAAGGTTTGCGGCATGTTACGCAAATGTTTCAAACAATAGGAATAACTTTTGTTTCAAAGCATTCTAGGTGGGAAACGTTACGTTTCAATGACTGACTAGGTGCAGGGGGTTACTAAAGGGTTTCGCGGAGGGACAGAGTTGAGTTTAGGTCGAGTGCGAAAAACCTTCAACCACTAAGGACACGAAGGTGCTCTAGGGAAACCGCCAAAATTGGCTGGGTTACTCCACAGATTTGTGGTTTGGATCAGAACCTGCGTCGCAAATTCCTGTTGTGCAAGTTTGGACGCCGCCGCCGACGAAGTGAACGATCTCCAGATGATCGCCTTCAGAGAGCAGGGTGTTTGGCCACTGGTCTCGCGGGGCGATGTCGCGGTTCAATTCTACTGCGACCCGGTCTTCTTTCATGCCGAGTTGAGCCACAAGGTGGGACAAAGAGAGAGGCGAGTCAAACTCGCGCTCTTGACCGTTGAGGTGAATTTTCATGTTAGTGTCGTGTCCTGAAAAATAGTTGTCATCCTGAGCGCAGCGAAGGACCTGTGCATTGCGAACCAAGTACATAGGTCCTTCGCTTCGCTCAGGATGACAAAATATTTTTTTGGCGCAACCGCCTAAGCTTCGACTTTCCTCAGCTGAAATTTGCGGGTTGCGGTGCGGCCTGAGTAGTTGGCCTGGACCAGGACGGAAGAATCGGGCAAGGAAGATTCATCCACTTCGATCTTCATCTCGGCATCGCCGCCTTCTGTGGTGACTACCTGGTTGTAAAACGGAACAGCGTCTGGCCTCGCGAATCTCACGGTAAGGCGTGCGCCTTCGACTCCTGAGCCGCCATCCGTGACGCGTAGCCGCATGGTCAGGCTTTGGTCAGAGTGTACGGAATTCGCGTTCAGCCATTGCACGTCGAGCTCTTTGATTGCGGCCAACACTTCCGGGCTTTCGCGCTTGTCCAAGACGCTGTCAAGCCGCCCTTCGCGAATCGCGTCAAGGACGACTCTGTGCTGATCTCGCAATATCTGTTCTTTTTGTTGATCGTTGAATCCTGATTCAGAGGCCCGGTCGGCGTAGGATTTTGCGCATTTGCCGATGCAACGGCCGCGCACGAAAACCTGGGTTTGCAACAGGAGCTCGCTTTCGCGCGCCTCGCTTTGCACGTGGTAGATCTTGTCTTCGTGCTTTATGTCGGTATTAAAACCAAAAATCATGAGATTTCGTTTAGTCCCTACACAAAATCTAACACGTTTGAAAAAAGCCCTTCAGAAATGGTCCGATCGCGTCCTAATTTGATGCGGCGCTTGGTTTCCTCATGCCACCACGCGCGAGATCCTTCGGGACTGAAGTCCCTCAGGATGACGTCAATTAAGTTTTTATTCCAACCAAGCCATTAACTTTGTTCCAAGTCTCTTGACACTAGCCGACATGAAAACTAATCTAGAATGTTTACTCAGCCGCAAATTATACAGCCGTTTCTATGCCCGACAATTATTTCGCCAATTACCTGCCCTTATTAATTCATTTTCTGCTGGCGGCCGGCTTTGCCGTGGCAGTGGTGACGCTCTCGTCCATTATTGGCTACCGACGCCCTACCCGGGCCAAGATGTCTCCTTATGAATGCGGAATGATCGCCGTGGGTGACGCGCGAGGCCGCTTCTCCGTTAAATTCTATCTGGTGGCAATGCTCTTTATCTTATTCGACGTGGAAGCGGTTTTCCTTTATCCGTGGGCCGTGATCTTACGCGACCTTAAGATGTTCGGATTCTGGGAGATGTTGGTCTATATAGGCATTGTTCTAGTGGGCTTCTTCTATATATGGAAGAAAGGCGCGTTGGATTGGGGAGAGCCTTCGCCCCGAAGAGGTGAAGGCTGATGGCACTGGTCCCCGCGGTCACGGATATTGAACAACTGAAAGATCATCCCGCGATAGCACGGTTGATCGCGTGGAACCGGGCAGCGATTGAAGGCGCCAAGTTCGATCGGGATGAAATGACGATCTATGTGGAGCGGTCCGCGATTCGCGAAGCATGCAGCTTGCTGAGAGATGATCCTGCCTGCATGTTCAACTACTTGTCGGACGTGACTTGCGTGGACTGGTTCCCTTCGGAGCCACGCTTTGAAGTGATTTATCAACTCTTGTCAATTTCCAAAAAAGAACGGGTTCGCCTGAAGGTGCGACTGGAGGGCGAAAGCCCTGCGGTGGAATCGGTGACGCCGGTGTGGCCGGGTGCGAATTATTTTGAGCGAGAAGTGTTTGATTTGTTTGGAATACGATTCCTCGGACATCCTTATCTACGGCGATTGCTGATGCCGGAAGATTGGGAAGGCCATCCGCTGCGGAAAGACTATCCGGTGGAGGGCTACAGGTAAGCATGGGCCACCTCACGCAAATGCCTGCGCTCGAACAGGGGCAAGATAGCGGCGTCACTTCGAACACCATGATCTTGAACATGGGTCCGCAGCACCCGTCCACGCACGGCGTGTTGAGGCTTATTCTCGAGATTGACGGCGAGAATATTGTGCGGATGATGCCCGATATTGGTTTCCTCCATACGGGCATTGAGAAGACCTGCGAGGCCAAGTTTTACCATCAGGTGGTGCCGCTTACAGACCGCATTGATTATCTGTGCCCTCTCACCAACAACCTTTGTTACGTGCTCGCGGTTGAGAAACTCTTGGGCTTGGAAATTCCCCCCAAGGCGCAGTGGCTGCGGGTGATGCTGAACGAACTGACGCGCATCAATTCTCACCTTGTTTGGCTGGGAACGCATGCCATGGATATTGGCGCGATGACAGTGTTCCTTTATTGCTTCCGCGAGCGCGAAGACATTCTGCGTCTGTTCGAGGCGGTGAGTGGACAGCGAATGATGACCTCGTATTTCCGCATCGGAGGCGTAGCGCTGGAACCGCCAATGGGATTTTCCGACCGGGTGCGCGACTTCGCCAAACGCTTTCCATCCAAAGTAGATGAATATGAGAATTTGCTGACGGGGAATCCTATTTGGGTGATGCGGACAAAAGGTGTGGCGAAAATTACCGCAGAAGACGCCATTGCTTTGGGAGTGAGCGGACCCACACTGCGCGCCAGCGGCGTGGATTTTGATTTGCGCCGCGACATCCCTTACTCTGGGTACGAAAATTTCAAATTCAAAGTGCCGATCGCGACTGAGGGCGATGTTTTTGCGCGATACATGTGCCGAGTTCGCGAACTTCGGGAATCCATTTCGATCGTACAGCAGGCGGTGGAAGGAATGCCGGAAGGGCCGGTCAAAGCGGATGCTCCCAAGGTTGTGCTGCCGGATCGCGAAAAGATGAAGACGCAGATGGAAGCGCTCATCTACCACTTCAAAATCGTTACCGAGGGGTTCGCCGTTCCCGAGGGCGAAGTTTATCAGGCGGTGGAATCTCCGCGCGGGGAAATGGGGTATTACATCGTGAGCGATGGGACAGCGAAGCCGTATAGAGTGCATATGCGGTCGGCTTGTCTGGCGAACATGCAGGCGCTGCCGGCGATGTGCGAGGGGAAACTGCTGGCGGATGTGGTCGCGGCGATTGGGAGCATAGACATCGTGTTGGGAGAGATAGACCGATAGAACATTGAGTAATTTTGTAATCGGGTAATTTGGTAATTTAAAACCTAGAACACTGGGTAATTTTGTATTCTGGTAATTGGGTAATTTAGAAACTTTCGCCGACATTTGTGAAAGGACATTGATTCTTCCAATTACCAAATTACCCGATTACAAAATTGCTAAATTTGTCTTTATGAGTTCGCGCCCTGAACAGCTTCGGGATCGTACGAAAACATTTGCGATAGACGTGATTCGACTGTTTCGATCTTTGCCTTATAGGACAGATACTCAAGTACTCGGAAACAGCTTTTGAGATGCGGGACATCCGTGGCGGCAAATTACCGGGCGGTTTGCCGGGCCAGGTCGAAGGCAGAATTTGTCGCAAGAATGGGAATCGTCGTGGAGGAAGCGGATGAGACGATTCTCTGGCTGGAGCTACTTATTGAGTCGGGAATTATTCCTAAGGGTGCATGTGAAGGGTTGTTGGCAGAGGCGCACGAGTTAGCGGCGATCTTTACTGCGTCTCAACACACGGCGAGAAAGGTCGCGTGAAGGTTTTCAATTATAAAATTGCCAAATTACACACTTACTCAATGTTATGAAGTTTTCTGAACAATTCGAGAACCGTTTTGTGCGGATGTTGGCGCACTATCCGACGAAGCGGTCGGTGCTGGTTCCGACTTTGCTATACGCGCAGGATGAGACTGGATATTTGAGTCCAGAAGTCATTCACGAAATTGCGGAACGGCTCGAACTCACCGATCTTGAAGTTGAAAATGTGATCAGTTATTACTCCATGCTCACGAAGAAACCGCGAGGCAAGTACAACGTGCAGGTGTGCACGAATATTGCATGCCTGGTGCGTGGCGGCGAGGAACTTCTCGACCACTGCAAACACAAGCTCGGAATCAGGAACAAGGGGACGACCGCGGATGGCTTGTTCTCGCTGGAGGAAGTGGAATGCATAGGGGCGTGCAGCTGGGCTCCAGCAGTCCAGGTGAATTACGATTTTCACGAAAATCTGACGACGGAAAAGATGGATGAAGTACTGAGCGAATATAGAGCTAAGAATTGAGTAATTGGGTAATCGGGTAATTTTGCAATTGAACATCAAAATCAAACCGGTTTTTAATTAATTACCCAATTACAAAATTACCCAATTACTCAATGTACTTATGGCTTCTCTAGTCTCACATCCCGACGAAGTAAAAGTTGTGTCCAAGCGCTTTGGCATGGGCGCGACCAACATTGATCGCTATTGCGAACTTGACGGCTACACGGCACTGCAAAAGGCGCTGGAGATGCAGCCGGACGCAATTATTAATGAAGTAAAGAATTCCGGGTTGCGAGGGCGTGGCGGCGCGGGATTTAACACGGGTCTTAAATGGTCGTTCGTTCCCAAGCAGTCGGCGAAGCCGAAATATATTTTGTGTAATGGGGACGAGAGCGAGCCGGGAACCTGCAAAGATCGGCTGATTTTTGAGCATGATCCGCACGCGGTCATTGAGGGCGTCGTCATTGCGGGCTTAGCCGTCGGTGCGCATGCCGGGTACATATACGTTCGCGGAGAGTACCGCTATCTTCTCGAAATTATGCAGAAGGCCATTGATGGCGCTTATGCCCGAGGTTTCGTGGGCAAGAACGTTATGGGCAGCGGATATAACTTCGACGTTTACTGGCATGGCGGCGCGGGGGCGTACGAAGTCGGCGAAGAATCGGCGCTGATGGAATCGCTCGAGGGCAAGCGCGGGATACCGCGCATTCGTCCTCCATTTCCGGCCGTCGTCGGATTATGGGGCGGTCCTACCGTCATCAATAATGTTGAGACCCTGGCCAGCGTGCCCCACATCATCAATGGCGGAGCTGAATGGTTCGCGAAGCTTGGCACGCCGAAGAATGGCGGGACACGGCTGTTCTGCCTGAGCGGGCATTTGAATAAGCCAGGCGTGTATGAGCTGCCGATGGGGTACAACCTGAAGAAAATGATTTATGACGTTGGCGGAGGAATTCCCAATGGGCGAAAGTTGAAGGCGGTTGTGCCGGGCGGATCGAGTTGTCCCCTGCTGACTGCCGATGAAATTGATTTGCCGATGGATTTCGATTCGCTCGCGAAGGCTGGGAGCATGCTGGGATCAGGTGGCCTGGTCGCGGTAGACGACACCACATGCATGGTGAAGTTCGCGCTGCGCATCATGAAGTTCTACCGGCACGAGAGTTGCGGATGGTGTATCCCCTGCCGTGAAGGAACGGACTGGCTGGAAAAAACTTTAAAACGCTTCCACACGGGCGGCGGAGTTGAAAAAGATATAGACAATATTCAGTACTTGTCGGAGAACATGCTGGGGCGCACTTTCTGTCCGCTGGGCGATGCGGCGGCATTGCCGACGATTTCGATTGTGAAGAAATTCCGGAAAGAGTTTGAGGATCATTTGGAAGGCAGGCCGTGTCCGTTTGAAGAGCAATTAGTAAGTGTGTAATCGGGTAATCGGGTAATTGAAATTCAAAGGCAAATGCAGATCCCTCGTTGCACTCGGGATGACAATGATAGGGGAGATGTAACAGTTTTTGACTTTCAATTACCCAATTACAGAATTACCAAATTACCCAATTAAATTATGCCTGACGTAAACATAACGGTTGATGGCAAGAAGGTCACGGCTCCCGCCGGGACGTTGCTGATCGAAGCCTGCAAGACGGCGGGCATCGAAGTTCCGTCTTTTTGTTATTACCCGAATCTGTCATTGCAGGGCGCTTGCCGCATGTGTCTGGTGCGGGTTGAGAAGATGCCGAAGCTGCAAACGGCTTGCACGACTGTCATTACCGAAGGCATGGCGGTCACGACGAACAATGACGAAATCCACCAGGCGCGCAAAAGTATGGTGGAGATGCTGCTTGGCAATCATCCTCTTGATTGTCCGGTATGCGACGCTGGCGGCGAATGTGAACTTCAGGACATGACGTTCTCTTACGGCGCCGCTGAGTCGAAATTCATTGACATCAAGAATCATCGCGAAGAACAACAATGGTCGCCGGTGGTTTATTTTGACCGGCCGCGTTGCATCTTGTGTTATCGCTGCGTGCGCGTGTGCGGCGAGGGCATGGATGTTTGGGCGCTGGGTGTGCAGAATCGCGGGGTCAGTTCCATCATTGCGCCGAATCTGGAAGATCATCTTAATTGTGAAGAATGCGGCATGTGCATTGACATTTGCCCCGTGGGCGCGCTGACCTCGGGCGCTTATCGTTATAAGACACGACCATGGGAGATGAACCATATCGGCACAACCTGCACGCATTGCGGCGACGGATGCAAGACCACGCTGGGCGTGCGGCGCTCCGATACGGGCATGGAAATTGTTCGTGGAGATAATCGCGACAAGAGTGGAATTAATGGGGATTTTCTCTGCATAAAAGGCCGTTACGCATTCGATTTCGCAAATCACGAAGACCGTCTTACGACACCGCTGATTCGGAAGAATGGCCGGCTGACTCCTTCCACGTGGGAGGAAGCGTTCCAATTGATCGGTAAGAAGTTTGCCGAAGTTCGCGATAAGGACGGCGGCCAAGCGATCGGCGTCGTAGGATCCACTCGCACGACGAACGAAGAAAATTATTTGTTGCAGAAGTTCGCCCGGGTTGTGCTGAAGACCAACAATATTGATCACCATCGCACGGCGGACTTTCCTGCCTTCGCCGCCGCGCTTTCTGGCAAACCGGAATCCACTGCAACGATGCGAGACGTGTTCAATGCGCCAGCGATTCTTTTGATTGGCAACAACCCCACCGATCAGCATCCGCTGCTGGCATGGCAAATCCGCAATAATGTTCGCCTGCATGGGGCGCGCTTGTATGTTGTGAATTCGCAGCCCATCAAGCTGCGACGGCAAGCAGCGGTCTTTTCTCAAATTCCGGAGGGAACGGAAGGAAGTCTGGCGGCTTTTCTCGGCGGAGACGATTCTGCGGTCGCGGCTCTCGCGAGCGATGTCAATCTTCCTGAATCCTGGATCAGCCTCCGCGATAAATTGCGTGGCGAACAGAGTCTAGTCATCATTTTTGGATCGGAAATTCGCGGAAAAGCGGTTTCCGCTTTGGTGAAGTTCGGCGGCGCGATTGGCGCAAAATTCGTTTGCCTTGGCGACTACGCGAATTCGCGCGGCGCTGCCGACATGGGCCTTTATCCTGACTTGCTTCCGGGTTATCAACCGGTGGGTCAAAGAGGCAAGCTCCACGAAGAATGGGGCGGCATTCCGAACGCGCCGGGGCTCAGCCTTCCTGCGATGCTTGAGAGCGCAAAAGCGGGCAAGCTGAAAGCGTTGTACGTTGTGGGAGCGAATCCCGTCGGCCGCCTGGGTCTGAATCCCGCGGACCTCGCGCAAACTTTTCTGGTTGTCCAGGATATGTTTTTAACGGAAAACGCCGCCATCGCAGATGTGGTGTTGCCGGCGGCGAGCGCCTACGAAAAGTCCGGAACATTCACCAATACTTGCGGTGATCTGCAAATTGTGAAGAAGGCGGGCGAAGTCACAGCGGTGAAGTCCGATTTCGAAATGATCGTCCGAATCGCCGATGGGGCAGGGTTCGAGGTCAGTGGACTTGTACCCTTCAGTCGCGGCAGCCGCGCCGACATGGGACAATCGCGCGGCGCGCAATCAGGCGAAGCCGACCGGCACAGCGTTTGGCTGGAATCGAAGGGACTGGAACCCAAGATGAGTCCGTTTGATCCGATGGCGATTCTCGACGAGATTCAGCGGCTGGTGCCGGGTTACGATGTGTCGCGAATCAACCTGTTGGCGGGCAACGATGAACATACGTCACTTTCCAATAGCGGTCCGGGCGCCTCTCACGATCCGAATTTAATTGTGCCCGCCAACAATTATTTATTCAGCTCGGGAACATTGGGACGATATTCCCGAACTTTAAATTCTGTGATGGAAAACCTTCATCCGGATCCCGCCGAGGCGGAGGTCGCGGACTGACGCGAGCAGCGCAATCGCTAAATGACTGCAACTAACCGTAGATCGAAGGACGCGGAATTGTGACCCTGGGCACGTTCATCCTTGTTTCATTGGTCAAGATTTTGCTCGCACTTTTCGTGCTGCTCACTGCCGTGGCCTATACGGTGTGGCTGGAGCGCAAAGTTGTGGGACACATTCAGAACCGATGGGGACCAACGCGCGTGGGTCCCTTCGGTTTGCTTCAACCGATGGCAGACGGAGTCAAGTTTCTATTCAAAGAAGATTTGACGCCGCCGCATGTTTATAGGCCGCTCTACATTGCAGCGCCGATGATTGCAGTGATCTTCGCGCTGACCTCGATTGCAGTGATTCCGTTCGGCAACTGGATCGCGATTGGCAGTATCTATACGCCACTACAGATCTCGGACGTGAATATCGGGTTGCTGATCATTCTCGGAGTTACCTCTCTTGGCGTTTACGGCATCGCGCTTTCGGGTTGGTCGTCGAACAACAAGTATTCCCTGCTGGGCGGGTTGCGGGCCAGCGCGCAGATGGTGAGTTATGAAATTGCGTTGGGACTCTCGCTGGTTGGCGTGGTGATCCTGTCGGGAAGCCTGAGCCTGCGCGAGATTGTGGATGCGCAGGCAGGACATTTTTGGCATTTCATCCCCAACTGGAATATTTTTCGCGGCGGGCAGTTTGTCGCATTTTTTATTTATCTGATGGCGGCCTATGCGGAAACGAATCGTATCCCGTTTGACTTGCCTGAGGCGGAAACAGAACTGGTCGCGGGATATCACACCGAATACAGCGCCATGAAATTCGCGATGTTCTTCATGGCAGAGTACGCCAACATGATTACCGTGGCGTGCCTCGCCTCCATCATGTTCCTGGGAGGGTGGCGCGGACCTGTGGGTGGACCTGAAATCCTTCAGGATGTGCTTCCGATATTCTGGTTTGTGCTCAGAGTCTTTGGATTTTTATTTGTGTATATTTGGGTGCGCGGAACGCTGCCGAGATTTCGCTATGACCAGCTCATGGCGTTTGGATGGAAATTTTTGCTGCCGCTGGCGATTGCCAATTTGGTTATAACGGCGCTGGTAGTGGCGCTGCGTGCCTAATGGGAAACGGCTTCGAAAAGGCGGGGCTTTCAGCCCCGCCGATGATTGATTTAAATGGTTTGCGGCGCGGCTGAAGCCGCGCCCTTTCAAAGCTGCGGAAGCGTGAGATAGAAATTCCAATGCTTCATTTAATTCTATTTTCGGTGTTCGGATTTATTTGCGCTGCGGCGGCGGTGAACCTGCTGGTGCAAAGCCATCCGATTAATAGCGCACTGTCACTGGTCGTGGTGATGGGATCGCTGGCAGTGGAGTATCTGCTGCTGGGCGCCGAATTCGTGGCTGCGGTTCAGGTGATCGTTTACGCGGGCGCGATCATGGTTCTGTTTGTCTTCGTCATCATGTTATTGAATGCGGGCAAGGAAGAACGCACGAAGGGCAGCCGCGTGTCGTTGTTTATCGGTATTCCGGGAATGACGATTGGCAGCGTGCTGATGGCATGGGTTCTCATCACGCATTCCGGCACCCGATCAGTAGAGGCAGGTGCGCTTCCCGGTGATCCCCGGCAAATCGCGCAATTATTGTTCCACGATTTCCTTTTGCCGTTTGAGGTCACTTCAATTTTGGTGTTGATTGCGATCATGGGCGCGGTGGTGCTGGCGGCGCGTCCGGAAGCGTTGCAGCCCACGGAGGAAAAGAATTAATGGTTCCTCTTTCTTACTACCTCGTCCTTAGCGGATTCTTGTTCGCCTGCGGCGTGACTGGGTTTTTGATCAAGCGCAACATCATTACCATTTTCATGTCCATCGAGCTGATGCTTAATGGCGTGAATCTGTCGTTCGTGGCGTTTGCGGCACAATGGCACGCGCTCAGCGGACAGGTTTTCGTCTTCTTCGTGATGGTTGTTGCGGCCGCGGAAGCTGCGGTTGGGCTCGCCATCATTATTGCTGTCTACCGCACTCGCGAAACTCTTAACGTGGATCAGGTCAATCTGCTCAAACTATGAACCCACCCCTCCATCTTTGGATGATCCCGGTGCTTCCGCTGATCGGAGCTGCGATCAATGGCTTATTCGGGAAGCGTTTTTCCCGGGCGACGGTGAGCAGCGTTGCGCTGTTGTTTTGTGGGGCGGCATTTGCGATGGCGCTGTGGGTGGTTTCGCAATTCTCTTCTCTGGCATTACCCCACGCTGAGTTTCTGGCAACCTGGATTCGCGCGGGAACTTTTCAGGCAGACTTCGGTTTCTATCTCGACCAGTTGTCGCTGGTGATGTTGCTCGTCGTCACGGGCGTGGGATTTCTCATTCATATTTATTCGGTCGGATACATGTGGGAAGAAGGCGGATTCTACCGCTTCTTTTCTTATTTGAATCTGTTCATGTTTTTCATGCTGACCCTGGTGTTGGCAGGCAATTATCTTTTGATGTTCATCGGGTGGGAGGGCGTAGGACTCGCGTCTTACCTGCTGATTGGGTTTTGGTTTACGAAAGATTCTGCGGCGGCTGCCGGGAAAAAAGCATTCATCGTCAACCGGATTGGCGACTTTGGATTTCTGATCGCGTTGTTTCTTCTGATCCAGCATTTCGGATCTCTGAACTTCGACACGGTATTTCGAGAGCGTTGCTCCTCTGGGTCCTGAGACCGGCGGCGCAGGATTGCTCACGACAATCGCTCTGCTGCTTCTCGTAGGAGCGTGCGGCAAATCGGCGCAGATTCCCCTTTACGTCTGGCTGCCGGATGCGATGGAAGGTCCGACGCCAGTTTCAGCATTGATTCATGCGGCCACGATGGTGACGGCGGGCGTGTATATGGTTTCGCGGTCGCATGTGATTTTCGAGCGCGCGCCGATGGCACTTACAGTTGTCGCGATCATCGGAATCCTGACCGCGTTATTCGCTGCGACCATTGGCGTGGTGCAGACGGATATCAAGAAAGTTCTTGCTTACTCAACCATCTCGCAGCTTGGGTACATGTTTTTGGCTTGCGGTGTGGCGGCGTTTTCGGCTGGCATTTTTCATTTGATGACGCATGCGTTTTTCAAAGGGCTGCTATTCCTGGCGGCGGGGTCGGTGATTCATGGCCTCGGCGGTGAGCAGGACATGCGCCACATGGGCGGGCTGCGGAAGAAGATTCCGTGGACTTTTTGGACGATGACTGCGGCGACGTTTGCAATCGCGGGGATTCCTCCATTCGCCGGATTTTTCAGCAAGGACGAGATTCTGTGGCGGGCGTATCAGGCAAGTTGGATTTACTGGCGATTGGGGTGTTCACTGCTTTTCTCACTTCGTTTTATATGTTCCGGCTGTGGTTCATGACGTTCTTTGGAGAGTATCGCGGGGATGTGGAAAGTTCGCACGCACATGACGGCCATGCCAACCATTCTGACGACGGTCCGCGGGCGGGGGCGCCCGCGCCACATAACCATGAGCATGGGCATGGCGGCATTCACGAGAGTCCTAAGGTGATGCTGATTCCGCTGGTGATTCTTGGCGGTGCTTTCAATTTGTGGAGGATGGATCGGAGTTCCGGGCTCGCTTGGCGGGAGCAATCAATTCGATAAGTTTCTCGGGCCGGTGTTCCATGTGTCGACTCCGACGTTAATGCGAATAGCGCATCTTCCAGTGAAGCCGCGCCGCCGGAAAAGCAGACTGAAGGGCCGGAACCGAAGACTGGGCCTGCCACCGAATTGATGTTTACCGGCGATATCGGTAGCGGCAGCGACTGCTTGGGCTTGTACCTCGCGTGGTTGCTTTATCTTCGGCGACCGCAACTTCCCGAGCAAGATTGCGCACGCACGTTGGGCGGTTTCTACAACGCGGTGCTGCATAAATATTATGTGGACGAAATCTACGCAGCGCTTTTCGTCAAGCCATTGGTGGACGGCTCCCGCGCGGTTTTGTGGCACGGCATTGATCAGGGAGTGATTGATGCCGCGGTGGATGGCAGCGCCGACGGCGCTCGCGATGTTTCTGACACGATGCGCCACATGCAATCCGGAAACGTGCGCTCTTACGCGGGCTGGGTTGCGGTGGGCGCGGCGGCAGTGATCGCATACATGATCTGGGTGGCGGCCCGATGAACATGGCGAATCTCGATGGGTCCATCCTTTCGCTGGTCACCTTCATCCCGCTGGCCGGGGCGTTGTTGCTGCTGCTTTTTCCGCGGCGCGACCGCGATATCAAGGTTTTTGCGCTCGTGGTTTCGCTACTGGCGTTCGTGGCTTCGCTGCATTTGCCCGCCCATTTCCAGCGCGGTGCAATCCGCATTTCAATTCGAGCACGACAATGTTTGGATAGCGCATCCGAATATCCACTACCACATGGGGATTGACGGCATTTCCATGTGGCTGATTGTGCTGACGACATTTCTTGACGCCGTTATGCGTGCTGATTTCCTGGAAATCCATTCACGAGCGGGTGAAGGAATTTTTCATTCTGCTGCTGATTCTTGAGACGGCGCTGATTGGGGTTTTTGTTTCGCTCGATCTTTTTCTTTTTTATTTCTTCTGGGAAGCGACGCTCATTCCGATGGCGCTGCTGATCGGAATGTACGGGCACGGCCGCAAGGTGTATGCGGCGGTGAAGTTTTTCCTGTTCACCATGATCGCGTCGGTGTTCATGCTGGCGGCAATTCTGTGGCTGTATGCCAGAGTGGGATCATTCGATTTTGTGACGGTGCGGAATGCGATCCGGAGTGGCCAGGTACAGGATTATTCCGGCGCGGCGATTTGGCTTTTTCTGGGATTCTTTATCGCCTTCGCCGTCAAAGTCCCGCTCTTCCCGTTCCACACATGGCTGCCGGACGCGCACGTCGAAGCGCCGACGGCTGGCTCGGTGCTGCTGGCGGGCGTTCTGTTGAAGATGGGCACGTATGGAATGGTGCGGTTTAATCTCGGGCTGTTTCCCGGAGCAGGCGCGGCACAATGCTCCGTGGATCATGGTGCTGGCGCTGATTGGAATTATCTACGGCGCGCTGGTGGCGATGGTGCAGCCGAATATGAAGAAGCTGATCGCGTATTCGTCGATCAGCCATCTGGGATTCGTGGTTCTTGGAATTTTCAGCTTCACGCAGACTGGCCTGAACGGCGCAACGTTCGTCATGCTGGCGCACGGAGTTTCCACCGGCGGCCTTGTTCATGCTGGCGGGAATTCTTCACGAGCGCAAGCATACTTATGAAATCTGCGAATTTGGCGGCCTGGCATCGCCCATGCCGCGTGTACGCGGCATTCTTTCTGTTCATTGTTGCTCGCGTCCGTCGGCCTTCCTTTATTAAATGGATTCGTCGGCGAGTTCCTGGTGTTGAGCGGGGCATTTCAGGCGCAAGCCGATTTATGGAATTTTGGCGGCCACGGGCGTTATCTGGAGCGCATGTTACCTGCTGTGGATGTATCAGAGGGTTTTCTTCGGCAAAGGTTACGCATCCGGTCAAATCAATCTTTGCCGGATATGAATCTTCGGGAACGCGCCGCGCTATGGCCTGCCGCGGCGATGGCGCTGGTCATGGGCGTCGCGCCACTGCTTTGGCTGAATGCGATTGATCCCTCGGTGCAAAGCGTATTGGCGCCTTTCAGCCAACTGGCCAGCAAGGTGGTTGGCCGGTGAATCCTGCTTCGCATCCGCTTCCGCAACTCGTAGATTACATCCGCATTCTGCCCGAGATTGTGCTCTCGATTTTCGGCATGATCGTGATGGTGCTCGATCCTTGATGGATAACGGCCTGATGAGCGACCGCCGTGGCCAGAAACTGCTGGGAATCATCGCGCTGATTGGCTCGCTGGCAGCGATTGCGGCGAGCATCTACCAGGCACAATATCCGGGCTGGCTTTCTGGGAAATGGTGCAGGTGGATCACTTCAGCATATTTTTTCACGTGCTGGTGGTGGCGATCACTGCCGTCGTGATTCTCAGTTCGTACGAGTACATGGAGGTGCAGCAGATCCGCGCGGGCGAATATTATGCGCTGATTTTGCTGGGCGCCGTGGGCATGAGCCTGATGTCTTCGGCGGTGGAGCTGGTTCTGATCTTCATCGCGCTGGAAATTTCTTCGATCTCCACTTATGTGCTGGCCGGATTTCGCAGGCGCGCCGCGATCAGCAGCGAGTCTTCGCTTAAGTATTTCCTGCTGGGATCGTTCGCGACTGCATTTTTCCTTTATGGCGTGGCGTTGATGTTTGGCGCGACTGGTTCGACCAGCATTCCGGTTATCGGCGATGTGCTGACCTCCGGCAACATCCCGACGCTGGCATACGTGGCCATGGCGTTGATGTTTCGTGGGCCTGGGATTCAAAGTCGCCGCAGCGCCGTTTCACATATGGACTCCGGACGTTTACGAAGGAGCGCCTTCGCCAATCGTGGGATTGATGTCAACGGCGCCCAAGGCGGCGGTTTTTGCGGTTTTGCTGCGGATCGTTTTTGTGGCTCATGCGCCGGGCCACTTATGGCTCATCTGGGTGGTGGCGGCGCTCTCGATGACTTTGGGAAACATCGGCGCGCTGGTGCAGGACAATGTGAAGCGGCTGCTGGCCTATTCTTCGATCGCTCACGCCGGATATCTGTTGGTGGCCTTCGCGGCACTGCCGGACATGATGGCATCCCGTGCCGCCATGTTTTATACCGCTTCCTATGCGGCGATGAACCTTGGGGCATTCGCGGTGGTGAGTCATTTCGGAAGCGCCGGCGAGCGTTACGTAACCTGGAAGATTATGAGGGACTGGGGCGGAGCTCCCCGCTGCTGGCCGCGACGCTAACAATTTTTCTTCTGTCGCTGATCGGAATTCCGATGACCGGCGGGTTTTTCGCGAAATTCTATGTGTTCAGCGCGGCGCTTCAGGCTAATTTGGTTGGCCTAACGATTATCGGCGTGCTGAACAGCGCGGTGGGGGCGTACTATTACCTTCGCATTATCGTGGTGATGTACATGAAAGAGCCGAAAGAAGATACGCCATTACCCCGGATCCCGATGGGATTGGGCGCTGCGCTTGTTGTGAGCCTGGCAGCGACGATTTACCTGGGAGTGCTTCCGGGCCGAGTGCTCGAGTATGCATCGCGGTCAGTTTCCGATCTGTTGCACTGAAATGCCTTCCGGCGGGGCTTGCAGCGGTTCCTAAAAGCGCACGAATCCACAGCATTCGCAGCAATTCACAGTTTGACAAGCAATCGGATACGCGGCATGATGGACTCAGCCGAACTCATCCCCCGGAGGTTGGTATGTCTGAGTTGCTTCATAGACTCTTCGTCGAAGACGAAGGGCAGGATATTGCCGAATATGCCGTCATGCTGGCGGTAATCCTGGTTCTCGTGGTCGGAACCATCCGATTGATTGGAACCAATGCCAATACTGCGTTTTCCAGCGTCGCCAGCTCAATTCCGTAAAAAACTTACGCGGGCGTGCCAGTGCCCTGGGTTAGGTTGCTGGCGCTTGCTCGTTGTCAGCCGCACTTAAGCGTGGCATAGCCACTTCTCCAGCCTCAAATTTTGACACCCGTTTAAGGGTTAGCGATCGCGTCGCCGAACAGTTTTGTCTTCGGCGGCTGCGAATCATTGCTAATGCCGAAGGGTCGGAACTGGCTCAGTTTGAAATTTCGGCCCATAGTCTGGGGAGTCATTTCGAGCTGCGAGCGATCTTGCGTTTAGCGGATACGCGCTAAATAATGCAGCTGCACTGCACGCGAGATCCTTCGGGACTGAACTCCCTCAGGATGACGCCGAAGTCGGAGGGGTTGCAACCTGAGCGGCTACCCGCGATCGAACGGATTGTCATTTTAGTTATTCGGGAATAAACTGTATGGCCTTCGGAACGGTCCGACTGTAACCTTAGCCCGTCTGAGGTGAATTTGCTGCGAATCCTGATTGTTGATGACAGCACGCATGTGCGGCGCGCTCTGCGAACGTGCCTTGAACTCACTCCGAATTGGGAAGTGTGCGGGGAAGCCGAGAATGGTCAGGACGGGATTGACATGGTACGGGCGTCCAAGCCAGATGTCGTGCTGCTGGATTATGCAATGCCGGGAATGAATGGTTTGGAGGCGGCGCGCCAGATTGCCATGGATGCGCCCGATAGCGTAATGCTCCTGTTTACGATGTTCGCGTCGGAGCAGCTTTCAGAACTGGCGCAATCCGTCGGGGTTCGCAAAGTGATTTCAAAAGCAGTGGGAGGAGTTGGCGCCATTGTGCAAGCAATACAAGATGCGGCCTCCGGAGCGCAATTCGGCGATAAGGGATTTCAGGCACCCGGTGAGATAGCCTCATGAATAGTGAGAAGCCAGCCATGCAGGATTGGAAGCGGTTATATCAGGCCGCGCTTTTGGAGACCGATCCGCAAGTCGCCAAAAAGCTGATGGAAGAGGCCGAACATGCGATCGTGGAGCGTGCGCTTGCCCTTCATCGCGAGCCGAATGGCAATGCCGACGAACTTAAATCGCTGGCGTATTCTGCAAACTTCCTGGCCGAACTGCGGCGGGTCGAAGTGAATCCAGCAAAGAACAATCCTGTTCGTCAATGAAACGTTAAGGCAGAAGCAGATTCCCTTCGACTTCGCTCAGGGCAGGCTCTCCGGGCTAAGCGCCCGTTCGGAATGACAAATGTGAAAGGTAATGGAGAGACGGGCGTTCTCCGCCCGTCATGTCCGGGCGGGGACGCGCGACGCTCCATTGCTAGACGGCGATTACTTGTTGTCTTCGTTGGCTTCCGCAACTCGCGATTGGTGTCCCGCGAATGACACTGCTTTCAGGAAAGCGTCGGCACTGTGTGGAGTTGAGGCGTTACCTGAAAGAATGTTCCGGAACGTCATGTGCCTTCCGTAGATAGCGCGGGTGGAATCGTTGTCCTGTTCTACGACCGCGCCTTCGAGGGTCAAGCCGGCAAACACGCCCTTGGAGCGAGAGTAGGTCAACATTTCAGTATTCATTTTCCAGTCAGTTCCAGCGGAGGCGTGACGTCCCACCGGGCCAGCGGCGACTGATCCTTCACCGGTCAGTTCGAACTTGCTGGAGAGTAGATGTTGGAATCCGCGGTCATTCATCACGAGCATCACGAGGTCCACGCCTTCGACTCCAATCTGAAGTCCCCAGCTTCCACCACCGACTGAAACGAATGCAGGAGCGCTCCAACCTGTGGAGGTGCGGCAGCTAGCGACCCCGCGTCCATGCTTCCCGCCAAAAATGAAGCCGCCTTTAATTAAATCGGGGACTACCAGGATGCATTTTGCGCCGTTCAGCACTTCTTCGGGGATGCCTTTATCCGGAGTGGCCATGATGGCGTGCAGAACATCTACCGACGATTGCAGCCGTGCGACCGAATCTTCACGCGCCGAACCCGCCCAGGCGTAGCTTCCAACCAAGCCCATCAGGCCCATGAGTATCAGCGACATTGTCTTTTTCATGAATTGTCCTTTGAGATCTGCGGAACTAAGAGGGGAGGGCTTCAGGTTGACCGGCTTAGCCCGGACTCTGAAAGAGCGAGAAGAGGTGCTCGTCTCTAGAAAGTATGATCACCCATTGGCGGTGACGATAGCTGATCTAAATTGCTCACTCGGTGGGCATTCGGAGCTGAGTACGGGACTGATACCAAACGGGGAATTAGAAGACGCCAAGAATTGAGCAATCTTGCACAGAAGTGCGGGTTGTGGTGTGTCATTGTACGTTAGCAGATTTCCATATTTGTTATGGCCTTCGGCCCCGACCGATGACTAGCCAATAAGAAAGCGCACGTCACAGTTATGAACTCGATCTTGTATCGGTTTCTTGTCAGCGTTCGTAGAATGCTCGCCGTCATCGGCGAGTCTCTTCGTGTGAAAACCGAAGACGTTGGATCACAAAGGATGTGTCCATTTTGCGGATTGATAACGTCAAGCCGCAAGATGCATTGCCTGGAGTGTGGCAAGATACTCAAACCGGCCTAACGAGTCACCAGCGCGAAGAGTATTTATACTCAAGCCGTGATTCCACCGGTCGCCAAGGAGGTATCTTCGCCGCACACCAGATTGATCATTAGTAATAAGTGCTGGGGTGCTTCGTCCTTGGAAATAAAGGCATCAACCGCTTTTAGCGCCTGTTCGGAAATTTCCGCATCACTGGAAACCATGATTATGGGAACTTGTGGTCTGATTCGCCTAATTTCGGCGGCAACCTCAAGGCCATTTATCTCAGGCATGTGATAGTCAACAATCACGGCAGCAACAGTTAACGCGGCCGCAATTTGTATGCCCGATCGGGCCGAGGCCGTGGTGAGCACTGTGTATCCACGCCGTTCCAGTAGGGCACGGTGGAAACCCAGCACGCCATCGTCGTCGTCAATGCACAGGATGGTTTTACGGTTTGGGTAATTGGACATAACTTCACCCTCCCGACGTTTACGATCATCACCGATCTTTCAAAACTAAAGATGTTCAACTTTGCACACTTTTTGGGGCTGTTGTTCAAGTTGAGCCGGGCAAAATCCGAGGGAAGTGCGGTTAGTCCTGGGTTCGAGTGGCTCGGGTGGCTCGATTGAAGATATGCGAGGAAAGAGACTCGTTGAGAGCCTTTTCGGCTTTAGTCAGCAATGCTAGCAAGCGGGCCGATTCCGGATTCGTGACGGCGTCAGCAACTAGCGCTGGATATTGATGCTCTTCATCTGCCATGGGCACCTCCCAACCTTTGTAGCCTAAATACCTCGTGGGCTCAACTCTGTTCACAATTGCTCATGGGCACGCACCAAAGGGCAATGACCATGCGGCCTTATTCTCCTTAAATGGCTTGTTTAGATTGATCCGCTAAACAGCTAGGCGAGGGGCGGCCTCATAGCGCGATCTTTATCTCGTGGGCCGCCGGGCTTGGCGGGAGGTTCGAGGTCTCTTCCAGGCAAGGAGTTCGCACTGTCTGAACCATGGGCGATTCCATTGTCATCATGAAGAACAATGTTCAGGAGTGAGCTGTGTACGTGCAGGTTATCGCCAACATCGTAGTTGATAAAACCAAGCTTTCGGAACCGGTTCATAAAGAAGCTGACGCGCGAACGAGTCGTTCCCACCATCTCTGCCAGGGTCTCCTGATTCAGCTTTGGGACTACCATTTCGGATACTCCTTCTTTGCCGAAATGAGCCATCAATAAGAGAACGCGCGCGAGACGCTTTTCGCTGGAATTGAAAAGCTGATCAACCAGATCTTCCTGATAGCGGATATTTCGCTTTAGTAAATATTTCAGAAACATGGCCGACAATTTTGGTTCCTGGCTCATGGCAAGCATCATTGCTTTTTTGTCAATGTGCAGGAGAACGCAGTCTGTCATTGCACTTGCAGATGCCATGCGCAGAAGCTGGCCGGCGAGGCCGCCTTCCCCAAAGAAATCGGCTTCGCCCAAAATGCCGAGAGTAGCTTCCTTCCCGGCTTCTGATACAACACTGAGCCGCACCTTCCCGGTCTGGATGAAGAACAGTCCATCCGTAGAATCGCCTTGGGCAAAGATCGTATTTTTCTTTTGGAAAGAAACCATTTCCCTGCCCTTCCCAATGGTCGAGAGAAAGGCGTGGGGATCGAAATCAGATTTCCTTTTTGCGGCGGTTAGTTGCTTTGTCAGAGATACGTCCTAACGGATAGAGTTTTTGCTAGTGTGGATTATCAGGCGTGGAGGGGCGTTGTGTATGAGCAATAAGAGACACAATGGTAAATTCGCCAATCGTGGCTGTTAACCAGTTCTATTTGGGGAACTGCGGGGTTTTTAGTTTCGTGTGAAAGGAGTCGGCGCAGCCAACCTCGCAGGGCGGAGGGTTGAGCTCAGGACCTGTGCATTGCCAATCAACTACATAGGTCCTTCGCTACGCTCAGGATGACAAAAATGTGGGTATGGGGGCTCAGTCGTGCAGCACTATGTTGAGGAGTGAACTGTGGACTTCGAGGCCGCCGTTGTAATGAATGAATCCTAATTTCCGGAACCGGTTCATGAAAAAACTGACGCGCGAACGAGTGGTGCCGATCATTTCGGCCAGGGTTTCCTGGCTGATCTTCGGAACAACGGTTTCGGGAATTCCCTCCTTGCCGAAATGTGCGAGCAATAGAAGAATGCGGGCAAGCCTCTTTTCGCTGGAGTTGAATAGTTGATCAACCAGATCCTCTTCAAAACGAATGTTACGCGCCAGCAAATAGGCCACGAACATATCGGAAAATGCGTGCTCGCGATGAAGCGCGCTCATCATTGCCTTCTTTTCCACACGCAGAACGTCGCAATCGGTCATGGCAGCGGCCGAGCCCATGCGCTGAAGCTGTCCGGCGAGTGAGCCCTCCCCGAAAAAATTGCCTTCGCTCACGATGCCGATTGTGGCTTCCTTGCCGGCGTGAGATACGACGGTGAGCCGCACTTTGCCTTTTTGGAGATAGAAGACAGCATCGGCCCCGTCCCCTTGAGAAAATATCATTTCCTTTTTTGGGACAGCTAACATCTTCCTGCCATCGCCAATCGTCGCGAGGAAAGAGTTAGGATCGAACTCTCGCTTTTTCTTAGGTGCCGCAGCAGACTTCATTTGTCTGAATTGTAGTCCCGGGAATCAATGTATTGGCATAAATAGTGACATTGGGAGCAGTGCCAAGGTTTTCTTTGGGATAGCGGCTTTGGAAGGGGGCTGTTTGTGCAGGATTTCGCAGGAAAACTGCAAGAATCTATAGAGCTTGTAAAAGCGGTATGATTGCCGACTACTCTGAGGTCGCCCTTATGATTCCCAGGCGCCGCGCTGAAACTCCGATTGAACGTATTTATCGAGAAGTTATGGGCCGCAAAATGCCGCAATCCATCAAACGCATCCTGTTACCCAAACGCAAGGCGCACTAAGAAGTGCCAATCATCTGCCCTTAGGGCAGGGTTTCATCGGAATTGTTTTTCCTGTCTTCCTCATCTAAGGCATTATTGAGTTGCTGGATCAGGTGAGTGAGCTTTTCGGAGTCGTGCTCTACACTGGCTGCCTTGGCGAAACTTTGCCATGTATTGTAATTGTCTAGGGCCATTTGGTCACCTTTTCTAAGGTGCTATACCAATTTACCCTTAGTCCCAAATCGGGTCTGGTCAATACTGACCACGCGCTCCGGAATAATTCAATCCGTCCCTAATGGGTTTAGTAGGCTGGTTTGATTTTTGATCAATAAACAGCAGGCGGACCGCTAGGCAGGGGCAGCAGCAGGGTCTACGGCGAGTGCGAAATTGCTCTTCGTTGGTCATAAATTAAGATATCCCTCTCACGAAAAGGGTAGGTGTATCGCGGTTCCGAGTACATAGGTCCTTCGCTGCGCTCAGGATGACAAAAATATCGTAGCGGGGAATCTGTAAATATGAGATACATCCCTACGGACATCTGAGCACATCGGACCTGGAACGTTCTAGGAGGAACACAATGAAAAGACTTACTTGGATTTTTGTGACGGTGTTCGTGCTGATTTTGTCGCTTCAGTGCATCGCGCAGGATCATGATGACGACCATCATGGTGATCAAGGGTATGGAGATCATCACGACCGGTGGGCGGGCCGCTTGTCGGCAGAGGATCAGTCGCGGTTCGACAGCTATTACTCCCGCTGGCTGGATTATCAGCGAACTAATAATCGCGATCAGATGGCCAGCATGGAAAATCGCATGCGGGATGTAATGACTCGCAATTCCATTCCGCCGGACACGGAATTCTCCCGGATCGCGTCATCTTCAGTAGGGCAACACCGGCGGCGCAATATTCCCCGCTTTGCAGGTGAAGACGCGCAACGCTTCAGCAGCTACTATTCACGTTGGCAGGAGTATCAGCGGACGAATAACCGTGATCAGATCGCAAGCATGGAAGGGCGGATGCGTGATGTCATGAACCGTCACAACGTCCCCGGCGATGTGTCCTATGACGAGATGATGAATGTATTGAACGGGCGCGGGCATTAAATGGCGGATCGCGCGAGATCCCTCACTCGGATGGTGAAAGCGCCGAGTTTCGGGGTGACGCGTCAGAAAAGCGATCCCGATGGCTCTCGGTTCGGGGCTGGCCGGTGCCAAGCTCGCACTTCTCTCCCGGCCTCGCGCCGCAAGTGGGGCAGCGAACCCGCAGCGATAAATCGCGCTTCGCCTTCATCGGTTACATAGTGACATTTTACCAGGCGGAAGGCTGGTCAATTATGACCAGCAACATTTAGCGCCAGACTTTCACCGATATCCAGATATGAGGTTAAACTCGAAGTATGGACAAGAAAGAAATCAATTCTCCGAAATTAACCGGCAACTTTCTGTTTTGGATTTGTGGCGTCGGTGGTTTGATATTGCTCGGTCTGTTAGGCCATTTCGTATGGGGGATTTTCTGACTCGCGTCTTGTGGATAGAACTCGCATCAACGTTTTCGCCAATCTATGCCTTCCCGAATTGATCCTACCGGTTCACAAGACAATCCTTCGTTGGTAATGTGAGCTATCTTGCTCAGACATCAGAACTGGCATGTGTCATCCTTCACTCTCCTGAAAGTGTAACGAAGCAGCGGAAGCTCTGATTCTCAAGTCGCTGCGGCAATCACTACCAAATCTATTCAAGGTCGGATTCCTGAAGTTTCTGGAACTGGCATTTCCTGCGCGCAGAACAGCCGACGCGAGGAAGACCGGCACAAAAGAAAAAACTAGAGATGCAAAGGCAAGTTCGATGGAACGCGGTACGGCAGATCACCTGCCCCTAAAAGGAGATACTTTGAAAACTAAGCTGTTGCTGGCTGCTGGCATCATTATCAGTTTGAGCGCGTTCGCTCAAACCACCTACCAGAAGACGACCACGACAACAACCGTCGAACCGATGACGCATCGGACGACGTTCCGGGTTACAGTAACCAGCCGCACGGTGCAGGCGGTCAATTACCGCCATCGCAGCGGGTCCACCAAGCTGGATTTCGCGGGCACGAGCCTTATGCCGTCGGCGGATGGGCAGGCCGAGATCAACAGCAAGCGGGGAGCAATTGAGATCGAAGCCGAATTCGGAGACTTGCAGAAGCCTACGACGTTCGGTGGTGAGTATTTGACTTATGTCCTATGGGCGATTTCGCCCGAGGGGCGCTCGGTCAATCTAGGCGAGGTATTAGTGGGCGACAACCAGCGCAGCAAAGTGAAGGTGACCACTGACCTTCAGGCTTTCGCACTGATCGTGACTGCGGAACCTTATTATGCGGTTCGGCAGCCAAGCAATGTGGTCGTTCTAGAAAACATTGTCCGCGATGACACAAAAGGAACGGTCGAGGCGGTGAATGCGAAATATGAACTCATGGAACGGGGCAGCTACATTCCAACCGGCTACAAGTTCGACCCGGTTATTTTGAATACCGGATTGCCGCTGGAATTTTTTGAAGCCCGAAACGCGCTGCGGATTGCCCAGTCCGAGGGAGCCGAGCAGTACGCTGGCGACAGCTATCAGCATGCCGTCCAGTTGATGAATAAAGCAGACGAATACGCCACGCGCAGGCATGTAGACCGAAAGCCGCTGATCGCTGTCTCGCGTGACGAAGTGCAAACCGCCGAAGATGCGCGCGCGATTGCGGTAAAGAAGATGGAAGAGGTACGCAGGGAAGACGAACGACAGGCCGCCGCCGACCAGCAGGCCCAAACCCAGGCGCAAGCCGACGACGCCACCCGGCAGAAGGAGCGGGCACAGTCTGACCAGGCTCGAGCCGAGATGGCAACGGCTCAGGCGGAATCTGATACGGCAAAAGCTCAGGCCGCCAAAGAACAGGCAGAATCTGAGACCGCAAACGCTCAGGCGGCTAAAGTGCAGGCAGAATCGGACGCGGCAAGTGCTCAGGCTGCCGCAGCCAGAGCGCAGGCAGACTCCGACAAAGCTAAATCCGATATGGCCGACAATCAGGCATCGTCTGCGGCAGCGCTCTCCGCCGCTCAGGCTGATGCGGACCAGTCTCGTTTAACCGCGCAACAGGCGGAAACAGACAAGGCCGCCATGCGTGCAAAATTATCCGCGCAACTGAATTCAATTCTTCAAACTCGCGATAGCGCACGCGGCCTTATTGTCAGCATGTCCGATGTTCTGTTTGATACCGGCAAATATTCGTTGAAGCCCGGAGCGAGAGAGAAGCTGGCAAAAGTGGCCGGCATTCTGCTCGCCTATCCTGGACTCAACATTGAGGTCGGGGGTTATACAGATAACGTGGGCGGCGACGATATGAACCAGAAACTCTCGGAGAATCGTGCTGGATCCGTTCGTGACTATCTTGTGCAACAAGGAGTGCTCACGGATTCGGTTTCGGCGAGAGGCTTCGGCAACAGCTCGCCGGTGGCATCGAACGATAATGCTTCTGGGCGGCAACAGAACCGTAGAGTCGAACTGCTGGTTTCTGGCGAAGCGATTGGGCAGCCGGTTAATGCTACAACAGGAAGTTTGCAGTAAACCCGCCGGGTGACCAGGTTAAGTGGAGGCAACGAGATGAAAATAATTCGAATCGCAAACCTGGCTGTTCTGTCCGTACTACTCGGGCTTGCTGTGTCTGGCTATGCGCAGCAGGAGCAGCGGGACGACAAGCAGGGTCACTCCGAACAGCAGAGTAAGCCGGAAGGCTAAACCCCAACAGCAACAACAACACGCCCAACCACAGCAGCCACGCCAGAATCAGCAGCAACCACAGCGTGCTCAACAGCAACCGCAGCGGCAGAGTCAACAGCGACAACCACAGCACACCCAAACGCAGCAGCCGTCTCAGAACCAACAACATGCTCAACAGCAACCTCGGCCGTCAACCCGGACCCAACAACAAGCACAGCATGCGCAGCAGCAACCAACGTCACATCAAAACCAACAAGTGCAACAGCATGCTCAACAGGCACAGCAGGCTCAGCAGCGCAGGCAGACTCAGAGCCAACAATCGCAACGTGCCCAGCAACAACGGCAACAACCGCATCGTACGCAGCAACAGCAACGTGTCGAGCAGAGCGCGTGGCAACAGCACCGCGCACACAACTGGCAGTCAGACCATCGCACATGGCAACAACGCGGAGGCTATCACGGCTACCGCGTCCCGGACGACCGGTTCCGAGGATACTTCGGGGCGGAACATGGATTCCGAATTGGAGGCCTTCCCTTCCTCGTGGTCGGCGGATACCCGCGCTTTCAATATAACGGCTACTGGATCAGCACCGTTGACCCCTATCCCGAATCCTGGGGAAATGATTGGTACGACACCGATGACGTTTACATCACTTACGAGGACAACGGTTATTACATGTACAACCGCAGGTATCCGGGTGTCGGAATTGCAATCAGCATCTCGATGTAGTGCTGAGTGCGGCTTCGGCAGATGCTGCACTCAGTGAAACTTGTTTAAGAAGCGCAAGGAAAGGGACGAAAAATGCTTGGAACGATTTTGATTGTGATTTTGGTTTTGGCGCTTCTTGGCGCACTGCCACGTTGGCCGCATAGCCGGCAATGGGGCTATGCCCCGACAGGCGGGTTAGGTCTGATACTTCTCATCGTTGTTATACTGCTGGTGCTTGGCCGAATTTAGAAGTAAGGATCGCGCGTGCCCCGGAGTGCTTATCCACTACACGCGAGATCCTTCACGAGCTCAGGATGGCGTCTCATTAAATTTGGGACCAAGTTAAGTCCCATCCTCTACTTCGTCAAAAATTTAAATACCGTCATGGTGTGATATCGCTCTCCCGGTTTTAACTCGGTCGAGGGGAACTTGGGATGGTTTGGTGAGTCGGGGAAATGCTGCGTCTCCAGGCAAAAAGCGTCGTGCTTGTTATAAACTTTGCCCCCTTTGCCGTGAATGGTGCCGTCGAGAAAGTTTCCAGTGTAGAACTGGATGCCGGGCTCGGTGGTCAATACTTCGAGCTCGCGTCCGCTGGAGGGATCGTAGGCTTGCGCCGCGAGGTGCAAGGAAACGGTCTTCCCGGCGTCAAGGACCCAGTTGTGGTCGTAGCCTCCGGCGAGCTTTAGTTGCTCATCGTCCTGATTGATGCGCGCGCCGATGGCAGTTGATTTGGTGAAATCGAATGGCGTGCCTTTCACGGGGCGTAACTCGCCAGTCGGGAATCAGTGTCGAATCCACGGGAGTAAATTTCGACGCGTGAAGCGTGAGCTCAGTACCCAGAATGTCGCCCTCGCCCTTGCCCGATAAATTGAAATAAGAATGGTTGGTGAGATTGACGACGGTATCTTTGTCGGTGGTTGCGCTGTAGTCAATTGTCAATTCGTTCGTGGTATCGGACAGAATGAAGACCACCTTCGCCGACAGATTTCCGGGAAATCCTTCTTCGCCGTCTTTGCTCAGGTAAGTCAACTGCAATGCCTCACTCGTGGGTTTCGAGACGTCTTTTGCGGTCCAAACGTGTTGACTAAAACCTTTTACCCCGCCGTGCAGCGTGTTGACGCCATCATTGTGCGGCAGGGTGTATGTTTTCCCATCGAGCACGAATTGCGCCTTGCCAATACGATTGCCGTATCTGCCGATCGTCGCACCGAAGTATGCCTTTCCGCCCTGATAGCCGGAAACGTCGTCATAGCCCAGAACCACGTCCTGGATATTTCCCTTCTTATCCGGGACTTTGATGGACACAATCGTGCCACCAAAATTTGTGATCGCGACCTGCATTCCCTTAGCGTTGGTGAGCGTGTATAGATCCACCTGCTGACCATCATCCGTCTTCCCAAAGTCTTGCTTTTGCATAGTTGATTTTTTCCCTTGTGCACTCCACCCGTTCACAGTAAATAGAGAAACCAGCAGAATGGCAACTATTGGCACGCTCAACTTCATTGTGTGGCCTCCGTAACGCTTTTTAGAAGAAGAATTGAATTGCAAGTTCTATTCACGAAGCTTTGCTCTCCAAACTCTTATTTACCTGTTCTGCGGTTCGAATCAATGCCGGCAGCACATGTCCGAGGGCTCCCGTAGCGGGAGATCCAAATGCGAAGTAAAGGGTTCGATACAAATCATACAGAGAATCGTACACGGATTGCTGCGATTTGTCGGGAGCGAACACCTTGTGGGACGGGCAAATCTTATCTTGAGCCTCTTCGACCGTCTTGAACGTTCCGGCTGCAAGAAATGCAAAAATCGCGGACCCCAGGCTCACAACGTTCTTGCTCGGGACCAGGACTGGACGTCCCAATACGTTGGCGTAAACGTGATTAAGCACATCATTTTTCTGTGGGATTCCGCCGGCATTGATCACGCGTTTGATGTGCACGCCGTTCTCGGCCATGCGATCGAGAATGACGCGCGTGTGAAAAGCGGTGCCTTCAATGGCGGCAAACAATTCATCCTGCGCGGTACTCTGCAAATTCCAGCCCAGCGTGATGCCGCGAAGATTGGGATTCACCAGCACGGTGCGGTCGCCATTGTCCCACGTCATGCGCAGCAATCCGGTCTGGCCGGCGCGATAGCTTTCTAAGCCACGGCTGAGAGTCTGCACATCGGTTCCGGCGCGGGCCGCAATCGCATTGAAGATGTCTCCCACGGCGGAAAGCCCGGCCTCGATTCCCGTCCGCTGGGGATGAACACTTCCCTGCACCACCCCGCACACGCCGGGGACAAGATTCACGCAGGGCGTGATGCCGATGATGCATGTGGAAGTGCCAATCACGTTGACCATGTCATCGGTGCGGCATCCGGCGCCAATGGCATCCCAATGCGCATCGAATGCGCCGACTGGAATTGGGATTCCGGCTTTGAGTCCTAGTTTTTCAGCCCAGTAAGGCGAAAGAGTTCCGGCAATCTGGTCAGAAGTCGCATACTCGCCCTGAAGTTTTTCCCTGACACCCTTTAATAAAGGATCAACTTTGACGAGAAATTCCTCGGACGGCAAGTCCCCCGAGCCCGGAGTTCCACATCCACTTGTGCCCCATGGCGCATATGCTGCGTTTCGCTTTTTTCGGATCGGTGATGCCGCAGAGAGTCGCAGCCACCATGTCGCAATGTTCGAACGCGGAGCCGAACTCACTGCGCTTGGTCGGGATTATGGCGGAGCCAGTGCAGCAGCTTGGAGAATCCCCACTCGGATGAGTAAACACCCCCGCACCAGTTGATGGCTTCAAGATTTTCGCGATGGGCAGCTTCCGTGATCTCCGCTGCTTCGCCCTTGGCGCGATGATCGCACCAGAGGTAATACTCGCCGAGCGGTTGCATTTTCTTATCAACGGGAATTACAGAAGAGCCGGTGGTATCGAGCGCAATCGCCTGCACTTGATCGCCTTGGATACCAGCTTTTTTCACCGCCTCGCGGGTTGCGGCGGCCAGCGCACGCATGTGATCTTCGTGGGATTGAGTCGCGTATTCGGGATCTTCGCGTTTACGATGCAGAGGATATTCGGCGACCGCAGAGTCCAGGACTCCGCGCTCGCTGTCCACGATAGAGACGCGAACGCTCAATGTTCCAAAATCTACTCCCGCCACAATGGCCATCAGCAGTGTCCGTCGTTAATCCGTTATTAACATTCAGCTAATATCCGTCGTTGCGTTCATGCCAGTACATATCCCAGCCAAAGTATCTTGTGGCTGCTTCATGAACAGCGGATGCCACGGTAGAAAGATTCGCGGCGACATGATGTTCGAATCCGGTTTCGCAGATGTAGCGCAGGAGTTTTTGCATCTTCGGAATCTCAACCACGCCCGCGCCGCCGAAAGTGTTCAGAGGATCGTCGGTGAATCTGCCCTCGCCTACATATCCGCGCATCTTGCCGGAAGTATCGTCGGTCGAGAAGCGCGCAAAGCTCATTTTCTCTGGCTTGATCACGCCAACCACCGTGCCGTAAGTATTTTCGATCCCCACGGTACCCGCAATGATCGCTTGATAATCCATTTTCACTGAGCGAAAGAAATGTTTTGGAAGATTGGCGCAGTGGAAGCATACCGCCTTGTTCGGATCGGGCCCGTAGTTATTATTCCAATCGAGCAGAGCTGACGGGGTTTCCGAAGCCAGGCGCAGGGCGTGCATGCCGAGCACGCCGCAGATATCCACTTCGCACGCGCTGGAGAGCAAACTGTCGCTCATCATGCTCATGATCGTGCAAGGCACTACGCCGAGGTTTTCTTCGATCGAGGTCCAACATTGCACGGCGCTGACTGCGACTTCTGTCGCGGCCATCCATTGATCCACAACAGCGCCCAGCTTCGCCATCTTCAAAAGCGCAGCGGCCGGCACGTTGCTTGAATCCACATACTTTTTTATAGAGGCGAGTTTGGCCTGAGCCGCCTCGTCATCATCTTTCATCCTTCCGATACGGCCGAGGACTTCCGAGAGGTCCAGCGTCTCGATCGAAATGCCTTGCGATTCCAAAATCTTCTCGCTATAGCGGACGGTGTTGAAAGCCGTGGGGCGCGCGCCAATCGCGCCCACCCGCAAGTTTCGGAAACCATTTACGACACGGCAAACGGCCTCGAACCAGTGGAGGTCGTGAGCGAATTCAGGAGAATCCGGGCTTTCGGTGTGCAGCGTGGTAACGGAATAGGGAATGCCATACTGCGAGAGATTGTTGCAGGCCGACATCTTGCCGCAAAAACTGTCTCGCCGAAACGCGATCGTCATTTTTTTGGGATCGTCGGGCGTGGCCTGAATGAGCACGGGAACGTGCAGATCGGCCAATCGCAGAGTATCGGCTATGGCGCGTTCTTCTCCGAAGTTCGGCAAAGTAACGATGACGCCGTCAATGCGGTCGCGGTTACGCTTGAATAAATCCGCGCAATGCCTGGATTCTTCGCGGGTTTCGACCGCCCCGTAATGAGTCTCTTCGGGCGTGGGCGCAACCACGTCAATACCCTTGGCTTTGAGGACGCGAAGCATTTCTTCGCGGCCCTCTTTGGCAAGATGATCGGGGAAAAATCCACGGTTCCCCACGATCAATCCCATTGTCATTTTCTTCTTCGACATAAAACTCCTGTTCGTACCATTAGACTCGTCACGCTATCGGACAGCACTCTATCGAGGCAGAGGACAGCAGATTCCTCGCGCGATGGTGCTGCGCTTCGGAATGACAATGTTAGTGGAATCATGAGCGTCATTTGCCTGCTTTTTCCTGACCATAATAGGCGCTGCTTCCGTGCTTCCTTGAGTGGTGCTTGACCTGCAAAGCCTGCCCCGCTGGAACTGCGCTCGGATTGATGCCTCGGGTTAAATAGGCGGTGCGAGCTACAGCCTCCATAATAACGGCATTCTGCGCTGATGTGGATGCATCGGACCCCCAAGCAAACGGGCCGTGATTGGCGACCAGCACAGCCGGAATCGCCATATAATCCAGGTTTTTGAAAGCTCGCACAATGACGTCGCCGGTATTTTTTTCGTATTCCGACTTGATTTCTGTATCCGTCATAACATCGGTGACCGGAATTGGTCCGTGAAAATAATCGGCATGGGTTGTTCCGAAACATGGAATTGGCTGGCGAGCCTGGGCCCATGCGGTCGCATACTCGGAATGGGTATGGGTCACTCCTCCGATTTGTTCAAACGCTCGATATAGCACCAGGTGAGTCGGCAAATCAGAAGATGGCCTTAGCTTTCCTTCGATGGCCTTCCCTTCCAGATCGGTAATGACGAGATGTTCCGGCTTCATTTCTTCATAGGGAACACCGCTCGGCTTGATGACCACGAGCCCCTCTTCCCGTGAAATGCCGCTCACATTGCCGAAAGTATAAAGGACTAATCCCCTTCGCATCAGTTCGAGATTTGCTTCCAGTACTTCTTCGCGAAGAGTTTGCAACAGCATTGCATTCCTCAGGTTTGGATTTGGCAGTTTGAGGTTTCAAGTTTCAGCTGTGGTATTGAAACTAGAAACGGAAACGTGAAACTAATGTTGTCTATGCGTCCCATTGAATCACCGCGTAAGAACGAGGCGGCATTTCCACCGTGGTTCGACTGCCCTGCGAAGAAGGCTTTTCGAACGCTCGTGGAGCGACGCGCTGCGGCTGATCAAAAGTGTTAAAGGCTTTCAAATCATCCCCCGTTAACAGTAGTGAGGAAACAAAACGCGACGGAGTCTTGTCTTCCCAGTTCACTTCAACCTGGTGCGGCTTGGCAAGATCGCGATTGAGGACAAAGAGTGAAACCTTGCCATCCTGCGGGTTGACGGTGCCAGCAACGTCCACGTAGGGAACGTCACCCATTTTTGAAACTTCGTACGTCGGCGACTCAGTCAAAACGTTGAGAACGCGTCCACGGGCATATTGCAGAGCCCAATCATAAGGATAATAAATGGTCTGCCGCATCAGCCCATTGGCATTGGTCATAATCGGAGCGATCACATTTACAAGCTGAGCCAGGCAGGCAATTTTCACGCGATCGGCATTCCGGAGAAGCGAATTGATGAGTCCTCCAACCAGCAGCGCATCTTCAAGGTTGTAGACCTCTTCAAGCAAATGCGGGGCTTCCTGCCGGTTACCGTTGACGTCGGCGCCGCGTCGCGCCCGGTACCAAACGTTCCACTCATCGAACGAGAGCCAGAGTTTCTTGGGCGAGTGCCGGCGGCCTCCAACCATATCGCACACCGCAAGCGTTTCGGCAATCTGTTGTTCCATGCTTAAATTCATGGCGAGGAACTTAGAGCTGTCGCCACCTGTGGTGTCCGGAGTATTTTCAAAATATCTGTGAAGGGAAAGAGCATCCACGTAGTCATAACACTGCTCGAGGACTTCGCGATCCCACTCAAGATAAGTGGAAGTGCCGGGGCCACTTGATCCGCAGGCGATTAATTTCAGGGACGGATCCACGTAGTGCATCTGACGTGCCGCGTCCGTAGCTTTGAGGCCGTATTCGGTGGCCAGCATGTGGCCAATTTGCCAGGGACCGTCCATTTCATTGCCCAGACACCAGTTCTGAACGTTGTAGGGCTCTTCTATTCCGTTTTTCCGCCGCAGATTGCTCCATTTAGTACCTTTTTCCACATTGCAATATTCGACTAGAGCGGCTGCTTCTTCGGCGGTTCCGGTGCCGAGATTTAAGCCCATCAGCGGCGTAACGCCGGCCATCTTGCACCAGGCCATGAATTCGTCGGTTCCGAACTGATTGGAATCGAGTGAATTCCATGCTTTATCCAACTCGACTGGCCGGTCCTGCTTCGGGCCGACGCCGTCGAGCCAGTTGTATCCCGAGACGAAGTTTCCTCCGGGATAACGGATGATTGGAACTCCCATTTTTTTGATTTCAGTCAAGACATCGGTGCGGAATCCGTTGGAATCGGATAGCTTCGATCCTGGATCATAAATTCCTTCATAAATGGCTCGTCCCAGATGTTCAAGGAAGGAACCGAAAAGATTGCGGTCGAGCGGAGCGATGGTGCGCCGGGAATCCACGTAAACGCGAACCGTGCTGGTTGAAGGCGCAACCTGAGCCGACAAATATCGTCCGAGAGCGAGGTTGGTTGAGCAGGCGAGACCCGCAGCAGAGGCTTGCTGTAGAAACTTTCGTCTTGACGAGGAAAACGTGATCAATTGTCTCAAGCGCTTCTCCCTGTTGAGATTCGACTGTGCTCGGGGTGACTTCCGGCAACGCTGCGGTAAACGCTTACTTGCCTTGCTGTATTTACTCCGTCAACGCGGATTAGTCAATAGCTATGCAGTTGACGCATATCTTAGAACATGTTCCAGCGCGGAACGCATTTATGTTTATCTTGGGACTATAGCCCTACGGTTCATCCGCAATAAACGCTTACTGTATCATTTTATTGGACGCGGCTTGCGGAAGCACTTTGGAACCCCCTTGGTGTGCAACTCGCACTAACTGCGTTTTCGTAGAGCCCATATTATCGCAGACGTAGCCGCCCATATCAGAGTTGCGCATGTCAGGGCCAGCCAGGTTGAATGCGAAGGCAGCACTTTCCACGCGACTAATGCAAAGGCTGTTAGCCCAACACATGCCATTGCGGCGCCGGCAGCGTCAATGCCGGCGGCAACGCGCCCTCGTTTGGCTCCTGAAAATCCTGCCTTTTCCTTCTTTTCGGTTTCATGTTTTTCTATAAGGGAAGCGCTGGCGGGAAAAATCGCCGGGAAAGCGAGAAAAAGTCCCCCAATCGCCGGGCCATATTTTTGGGCGATCAATCCGGTCACGGCCGTAATGGCTCCGCCAAAGAGAAATCGCGAGGCGTATTCGTACCATCGTGTGTCTCGGAGTTCGGCAACCTCGAATTTCACCAACATTATTCTACCTCAGGATCAGATAATGTAGCCCGAAGGCACAGACAAACCAGATCGAAATGGAGATGGCTGTAGTGAACAGGGCTGAGGATTTTCCTCGCATTAATACTTTCGATACCAGGCACGCGTACGCAAAAAATGCCACCGCGCCAATCACCATGGAATGAGCTTCGATGGCGGCGTAGTCTCTTCCGTCCTTCAAGACGGTAAGAGTTATGGTCGCGAGAGCCACCGATGGGGCGGCGCCAAGCAGTCCGGCAAAACTCTTGGGTTTCAGAGCGTCCGCAAATATCGAGAAAAACGAGACAGCTATACCTCCTACAACGAACCGCAGTATCGTTTCCCACATATGCAGAGGACCTGTATGTTGCCGGTTATCGTACCGCGGAGTCGCATGGGCTCTGCGTGAAATTTAAGTGCCGGCGAAGGACGGCCGTATGGAATCCATGAAGCAAGGAAAAGAATAGAAGCCAAGATTGTTGTGACAACTTCATGCGAGCACAGGTTTCCCCGGCTTTCGCGCACTGATCAACAGGAACAATCCGAACCGCCCCGCGAACTTCTGAACCAATTTCCGAGGGTAAAGCTTCCATGCGATTCGATACATGGGGTGTTGGAACCGGGCAGATGGACGAATCAGCAACAGGTCGCCGGGACTGAAAACTTGCCGAATTGAAATATCCTCGAACCCGGAGAGCATTGTGCGTACTTCTGATTTGGTAAAAGTCTTCGTGCCTGGACTTTCCAGATGATCGTAAACGGTTTGCCGGATGGATTTGCCCCTAAACATGCCATATCGCAACCAGAGCATCATGCCGGTTAGAGAGGGATGGTGATACAACATGATTTTAATTTGCGCGCCTGGTTTCAGAACCCTGTGCGCTTCCTGAATACAGCGGCTAGTGTTCGGGCTGTGGTGCATCACGCCGTAGGAGTATACGAGATCAAATGTGGTGTGTGGGAAGGGCAAGTGCTCCGCGTCTGCAACTTGCAGGTCAGGCTCATAGCCGGCAAATTTGCAGCGACGGCGCGCTTTATCGAGCGAAGCAGCCGAGAGATCCACTCCGCTAGCTTTGGCCCCGGACTTGAGCCATTCCAAATAGTCAGCACCCATGCCGGTGCCGATCTCAAGGACCCTGAGTCCGATAGCCAGGCGAAATTGAGCAAATTCAGGAATGTATGGTTCGAGATGGTAGCGGGCGCGAGAGTGGGATTCGAATGTTTCCGAATCTTCAAGATACCGGGTGCCGCACGGTTCAGAATTCCAGAAGTCCCGAACTTTGTCTTTCAGGTATGGAATGGATTGAGGATTGGCCATGGGCGGAGAGGAATTTGGCCAATATTAACACGCTAATCCAGAAGGGCGCGACTCTGTTAAAAGTGCGCGGGGATTCGAGGTAAAATGTGGTCACGAATTTACCTGCTACAGGCGTTCAACTCGAAGATGACGGGGCAATGATCCGGCATGACTTATCGGCAAAGATCCCGATCAGCGTGATCGTGCCTGTGCGCAACGAAGCCAAGAATTTAGGTCGTTGCCTACAGTCGCTGCACCGCTTCGGTGAAGTTTTCGTGATTGATTCGGCCAGCACCGATACGACAGTCGAAATTGCCGCTTCCTATGGCGCGAAAGTCGTGCAATTTCATTATCCAGGCGGCTGGCCGAAGAAGCGCCAGTGGGCAATGGATACTCTTCTGTTCGCCCACGATTGGATTCTCCTTCTGGACGCTGACGAAGCAGTGACCACTGAACTGGCCAATGAAATGAATGAAGCCATCCAGAATGCTGAAAACAACGGCTATTTCATCAAGCTGCAAATGTATTTTCTTGGCCGGGTCCTAAAACACAGTGCCGGTCACCTGGAAAAGCTGTCGCTGCTCAGGCGTGGCAAAGGACATTTTGAGTGCAGGCTGCGGGACCAGGACACCTCCATGTGCGACATGGAAGTTCACGAGCATGTGGTGGTTGATGGCGGAACGGCAAATTGAAACATCCCTTGATGCATCACAATGTTGAATCGCTTTCCCGCTACATTCACAAGCATGATGAATATTCGAATTGGGAAGCGAGGGTCTGGGTTGACGGCCAAACCGACACGGAACTGACGCCATCCCTGACGGGCAGGCAGGCACAGCGGCGGCGTTGGCTGCGGAAAAAATTATTCAAACTTCCAGGTTCGCCGGCGCTGTTTTTTTTGTACAAGTACATCCTATGCCTGGGATTTTTGGATGGCGTGCCGGGGCTTATCTACTGCGGGTTTCAGGGAATACAGTTCTTTCATATCAAGGCTAAGATTTACGAATTGCGCATCAAGAGAGATGCGCGTTAGGCTGCGCTGCGTCTCCGCTTCACCGCGTTCGTGCTTCACTATCAGCGGACCTCCATACACCATTTCCAAGAGATGCCGCGCCGCCGCGATACCTTCTGCAAGGTGACTACGGGGTGAGTAGCCTTGAGCGGTGATGACAAGCAAATTGTTTTGCTGTTCAACGTGAAGGCGCTGAATACGCCCGCTGCGATCGGCGTCAAAGGCATCCGCTAAACGCAAAATTCCTGCGAGAAAAAATACACTTTGCCGCTGTGAGGGATTAAAACCGCGCAATGGCGCTTGACCCACGTCGGGTAACGCGCCCCGTTGATAACGGGAAACAACAGCCGCGATATGCAGGTCCGTCGCGCTCCAGCCAAGAGGCGGCCTCAACCGATCCATCAGTTTGTAGGTAGCTTTGTGCGACGCTTTTTCTCGTCTTGAACGGCCGACATCGTGCAAGAGTGCAGCAACTTGCAGAATCCCACGAAGGCCGGTAGCGTTCGCTGCGTTGGCGAACTGTTTTCTGGGCGGCAATCCATCATAGAGTTGAAGCGCGAGCCTGGCCACGTGATTAGAATGCTTGAAGTCTGGATCGAGTGCGGATGCCCAAAGCTTCAGGCGTTTTAACGCCAGTACCGCGACATCTTTTCCGCTCGGTAATGCCGCACGCCATACTGGCCAACGCGAATTCTCGCCGAGCATCTTGTTACGATATTTCTCGATGCGGCGAGTGCGTTCTTCGATGATTCGTGAGTGCCACTGAGATCGCGATTCGGTCGTGGGAAACGCGTTCACCTGTAAAGCAGTCGCCCAAAGGACGTCGAGATCATGTACTTCCCCCAGTAAATCCTGAAGTTCTTTGAGATCATCGCTCCAGGCAGCATGTTGTTGGGGAAGAAAATTCTCGACAATGTAGCGGAATCGTTTTAGTCCAATCCGCAAACTGTGGAAGGCGACTTTGGAGCGATTCCGGAGTGCCTTGCGATGTAATTCATGAGCCTCGCTCCAGCGTTCGAGCGCAAGATGCAGAAAAATCACGTTGCCGGGGCGGAGCCTGGCAGCCCGTCGCGGGAGAATGACGCCCCATTTTTTCCATTGCTTCCGGTCGAAGTCTACAAGAGCTTTCGCCGCCTCCTGCTTCAACTGAAGCTCGCGAGTGGAGAGATATTGCAACAGCGCGATGCTTACAGTATCGGTCGAGTCTCCCAAGCGGCTCACCCATTCCTGCATCACGTGGACGTCCCGAAGCGAACCCAGGCTTCTAAAGAGACTCCTTCCCGCTTTTTTCATCTGTTTCCATGCGGGGTAGGGATCCATCGCCATCATTCCGTCGGCCAAAGAACGGCAGCGGCGCAAGGCAACCCGCAAGTCATGCACCGGATCAGGCAACAACCCGATGCTGGCGTGATCACATTCTTCAAGCACACGCTCCATCCAAAGTGCGAGGCCGGGTTTCTTCTTGTTGGATTGACTTAGATGAGTTGACGGCAACGCCATAAAATAATATTAACGGGCCGAACCATTTTCGCCGTAAAGAGAACTTAATTCCAGTGGAGATGCCTGTAGTATCCAGCCAGCAATGCCCAATAGGAATTTCACGTAAGATAAACAGCTCTCGTCACCGGAGGCGAGGTGGATGAATGTTTTGGAATTTACCGCGTTGGTTGGGTTTGGCTCCCTGGTGGCCGGCCTGCTCGGATCTTTAACAGGATTAGGCGGAGGCGTAGTTTTGGTGCCGCTGCTGACCATTTTTTTTAAGGTTGATATTCGATACGCAATCGGGGCATCTCTGGTCTCGGTGATTGCGACCTCATCGGGATCGGCGGCGGCTTACGTCAAAGAAGGCTTCTCGAATATTCGCATTGGAATGTTCCTGGAGATCGCCACTACACTGGGCGCGGTTTGCGGAGCGTTCCTGGCGGCTAAAGTTTCGACGGCCGCGATTGCCGTAATCTTTGGGGTCGTATTGCTCTACTCCGCATATCTTTCACGCAAGCCGAGGTCTGCATCCGATCGCAATATGCCTCCGGATGCGCTGGCGACGCGTTTGCGCATGAATGGGAGTTTTCCCGACGCAGGCGGATTTCGTCATTACAACGTACAGCAGGTTCCGGCAGGCTTTGGGCTGATGTTTGGCGCAGGGGCATTGTCGGGGCTGCTGGGTATCGGGTCTGGAGCTGTAAAAGTGCTGGCCATGGATCATGCCATGAAGATTCCATTCAAAGTCTCGACCACGACCAGCAATTTCATGATTGGCGTTACCGCCGCCGCCAGCGCAGGACTTTACTTAAAACGCGGCTACATTGATCCGGGACTGGCCATGCCTGTGATGCTGGGCGTGCTAGCCGGCTCGTTATGGGGAACGCGAATTCTGGTCAGGGCAGAAACGAAGTGGCTGCGGCTAATATTCAGCGTTGTGATTGCGATCCTTGGAGTGCAGATGCTGGTGAAGGGCCTATTCGGAACAATATGAGCTCACCAAAATGGACTGACGAAAAACTCGATGCGATCATCAGCAATTTGCTCGGCATTGGCGTGCTTATTTCGGCGCTCATTGTTCTTTGCGGTGGGATATTTTTTTTAGCCTATCATGGCAAGTCTTATCCGGACTACCACGTGTTTCACGGAGAGCCCGCGAGCCTGACGAGTATTCCCGCAATTTTTCGATACGCATTTCAATTGCACGGACGGGGCATTATTCAGGTCGGACTGCTGATGCTGATCGCAACCCCCGTCGCGCGCGTAATATTTTCTGTCTTTGGATTCGCCGCGGAGCGTGACCGCATGTATGTAGTATTCACGTTGATCGTACTGCTTATACTTTTGTTTAGTCTCTTCGGGTCGTCCGCGATTGCCTGAAAAGATTTTGTATTTGCTATTTCGTCACGATAAATGTCTTTGCATTTTCTGCTTGCATATCCAATGAATTACAAGAGGCTTCACAATCGGATGGATTTAGCGCGATTTCGTCGCGTAGAATTGGTTTTCTAATGTATTCAGTCGTATTTCTACGGTTGAGAGTCTTCAGATCGATTGTCCGGATATCGTGCTTAATCTCGCTGACGGCGGGCGTCTTCCCCGGGTTTGCCCAATCACACGACAACGCTACCGCAGGAAGCCACACAATTCGAGTGGAGCTCGATACTCCTGCGAAGGTGAAACTCGGAAAAGCGGTAAGAGCTCACACGGTCGAACCTCTCTACGATTCGAATGAGATTGTGATCCCCGCAGGTACGGTTCTGCTTGGCAAGGTGTCAGCTGTCACGCCAGTTTCAAAGGGCAAAAGAGCAAACGCGATTTCACACGGTGATTTCACCCCATTGCATGAAGCCGCGATTCAATTCAATAACCTGAGATTGCAGGACGGGTCGCAAATTTCTATTTTGACATTGCCCGCACAGGCTAGCAGTCAAGTGGTTCGCTTCCAAAGTTCCCACACCAAACGTCCGTCGCTCATCAGGCAGGGGTGGAACTTTGTCGTTGCCCAGAAGAATCAGGCCGTAACCACCGTCACAGCGCCGGGGAAAGTTGATCGCCTGAAGAAGTACGTGTTTTCGCAACTGCCGTGGCACCCGGAAGTCGTCGAAGCGGGGTCGCAATATGATGTGGCACTGGTCACTCCGGTAGCGTCCATTGAGCAACAGGAGTTTCCTGGACAGCGACCCAGCGTCGCACAGAAGGACCCCAACATAGATCGGGCAGCATATCTTCACGCGCGATTGCAGCAGGAGTTGAGTTCGAAGACTGGAAAGCGGGGCGATCTGGTAAGCGCGGTGGTAACTCAACCCGTGCTGAACCCCGCGGGCCAGATTGAAATTCCGCAAGGCGCAATTTTGCGAGGAAGAGTTTTGCAAGCACACGCGGCAGAGAAATGGGGCAAGAACGGTGCGTTGCGGTTCACCTTCAATCAAGTGGATTTTCCGCAGGGAGCACAACAACAAGTTTCCGGCGTGCCCGCTGCGGTGGATGGATCAAAGAACCGCGGCCTGAAACTCGACACTGAGGGTGGAGTTGAGCCCGACACGAAGAAAGGAGTCATGCTGCCCTTGACTCTTGGTCTTCTCGCGTTGAACGCTTTCTCGGATGACGATGACGGCGGAATGGGCCGCAGTGCAGTTGCCAGCAATGGATTCGGCTTGATTACGCGGATTGTAGCGATTTCTACCGGGTCAAGGACGGTGGGCGGAGTCGTTGGAATGATTGACACAGGACGCACTGTTTACACGCGATTTATTGCTCGTGGGCGCGACGTGGTGTTTCCGAGGAACTCGCAAGTGGAAGTTGAAGTGGGCCCGATTCACAAATTGGCGTCATCAGCGGCTCAGCCATAGCGTCGCCGCAAGGCTTCTGACCCAACGACTCTGTAACCGAAGAAGTAAAATTCCACCGGGACACAGAGCCACGGAGATACAGTTAGCTTTTCCGTGCCGCAGCGACTCCCTGTTAAGCCCAACCCGCCACTTCGCAGACAAAGCGCAAAACATATTACAATGTTGGGCTGTCCTGATTAGTTGCTGCGGTTCGCACCTAGTCCCATCCCGAACGCAATTATTGGAGGAGTTCATGAAGCTTAGTCCCGGAAAACTGGCCGGTCTCAAGAGGGTTTCTAACGAGCGCGGAGTCATCGCGGCCGCCGCAATGGATCAGCGAGGTTCGCTGCAAAAATCTCTGGCAAAAGAAAAGGGCTCCGAGGTTAGCGATGCGATGATGGAGGAATTCAAGTCGCTGGTGACGGAAGTGCTCACCCAGCATGCCAGTGCTATTCTGCTCGATCCTGAATGGGGATTGCCCGCTTCAAAAAAGAGAGCGAAGAATTCGGGCTTGCTGCTTGCATATGAAAAGACTGGATATGACAAAACTGGTCCGGGCCGCTTGGGGGATCTGCTCAATCATTGGTCGGTTCAGCGACTGAAGGCGGCGGGCGCGGATTGCATCAAGATCCTGCTTTATTACACGCCGTTTGACCCTCAGGCGGTAAACGACCAGAAGCATGCGTGGGTGGAGCGGCTCGGCGACGAGTGCCGGGCCAATGACATCCCATTTTTCCTTGAATTTGTCGGCTATCAGGAAGGCGCGGACGAAAAGGGCGCGGATTACGCAAAGCTCAAGCCGCAGATTGTCACCGAGAGCATGAAGGAATTTACAAAAGACAAATATGGCGTGGACGTTCTCAAAGTGGAAGTTCCTGTGAACATGAAATTTGTGGAAGGGGCAAAAGCGTGCACGGGAAATGCGGCATATACGCGGAAGGAAGCCATGAATTTGTTTCATAAGGCTGCGGCGGTTGCCACAAAGCCGTTCATTTACCTTTCCGCAGGAGTGAGCAACGCGGAGTTTACCGAAGCCCTCGAACTGGCGGCTGAATCTGGCGTGAAGTTCAATGGCGTGCTTTGTGGTCGCGCCACATGGAAAGATGGCATTCCCATCTACGCGAAACAAGGTGGCGAAGCGTTTCGCAAGTGGCTGCTGGATGAAGGCGTTAAAAATATAAACAACGTAAACGAACGATTGAAAACTGCATCTTCATGGCATTCGATTTATAACGCGGAGGCCGCGTTAGTCGGCGCTTAGAAACCAGCCTCGAAGAGCCATCAAAGAGACGGGCCGAACGCGCGACGGCTTATAATCTACGGGATGCCTCCCTGCTACCAAGGGCCGGGAAACATCCTTGGGCGTGCAAACATCCAACTCAATCCGTGCTGGCGGTAAGGCTTCGGGACGAAAAAAAGTTATCGTCCTGCTGGTCATTGGCATTGTTTTGCTCTTCGGAATTCTTCTTTCGCAATCTTCTTTTGATCTGCCATTTCTGAATCCGGACAACAATCAGGCACTTCTCTTCCTGATGTCGTTGTCGGCGCTGATTTTTTTGCTGTTTGTCGCGCTGACATTCGTTCTAGCGCGAAATCTTTTAAAGCTTTTTGCTGAACGACGGCTGGGAGTACTGGGCTCGAAATTTCGCACTCGTCTCGTGGTGTCCAGTTTGTTGCTGTCGTTTCTGCCAGTGATCGTGATGTTTTGGTTTGCATACGGTTTGATAAACCGCTCGATTGACAAATGGTTCTCCAGTCCGGTGGAGGAGGTGCGGCGCGACACGGCGACCATGGCGTCGCTGCTGTCCAAGTATGTAGGGGAAAATGCGCGAGCGGAAGCAGCATCCATCGCAGCGGCTCCCGAGACGCAGCACGCTTTCGCGGTACACAATCTATCGCTGGCTGCGGGCGAGTTCCGCCGTCGGAAGCCCAGCCTGCAAGGCGGATTTGCGCTGGCGCTTTCCGGGGATGAAGTTGCGGAAAGCGATGCCATACCCGCTCCCTGGCCCAAACTGAAGGACAAGCTTACGGAGCGGCTGGCCGCAAACACAGCCTTCGCGTGGCAGCAGACCGACTACATTCTTGGGTCGGCTCCGGTCGGCAACAATGGCACGATTATCGTTGCGATGCCCCTTCCGCAAGACTTTTCGCAAACTGTGAGACAGGTTGAGGCCAGCCAGCAGCGCTATCTGGATTTGAGCCGTAAGCGGCGGCTGGTGCGCCGTACATACATGGACCTGCTGTTGTTGCTCACCGTGCTGGTGCTGTTCGCGACTACGTGGTTTGCACTCTTTTTGTCCAAACTCGTCACCCGCCCGGTGGCTGCATTGGCGGAAGCGACTCAAGAAATTTCGCGTGGACGGCTCGACTATCGGGTTGAGATTTCAGCGGCGGATGAATTGGGAGACCTTGTTCGATCGTTCAATCTTATGGCGGGAGATCTCGAAGTGAGCCGCCGCCAGATTGAAGCATCGAGCCGTAAATTGAGCGCCGCAAACAATACCCTGGAACAACGGCGCCGGCACATTGAAACGATACTGGAGAGCATTCCCACGGGCGTGCTTTCACTCAATGCCGACCGGCATATCACGCATCTGAATCAGGCATTGCTTCGGCTCTTTCATCCCAAGGGCGAAGAGGCAGGAGCGCCGACGATCCTTATCGGGGCTCCGCTGGCAGATGTATTTTCTTCGGAGATGTTGCAGGACCTCGAGCCTCTACTGCGGCGCGCGGACCGGATGGGAAGCACAACGACGCAGATGGAAATAACTGTGCAGCGTGCGACGCTGAATGTGGCAGCGACGGTTGCCACTCTGCATCATGGCGGCGAGCGCCTGGGATATGTCCTGGTTTTCGAAGATTTGTCTGACCTGTTGAAAGGACAAAAGCAGGCGGCATGGCGTGACGTGGCGCGACGGGTGGCGCATGAGATCAAGAATCCATTGACGCCGATTGCGCTGTCGGCGGACCGCATTCGGCGGCACTTGAAGCGCAGCGGCGTTCCCGATCAAGCTTCACTTCGCACGATTGATGGATGCGCTGAGACAATTTCCAGCGCGGTGGACACGGTCCGAACTCTGGTGGATGAATTTTCGACGCTTGCGCGGTTCCCTACAGCGCAGCCGCAGCCATCGAACATCAACGGAATCGTGGAGACTGCGCTAGGCATGTTCGATGGACGGTTGGATAGCATTCGCGTCAGCACGCGGCTCGCCCCCGATCTACCCAAGGTGATGGCGGATCCTCAAGCCATTAAGAGGGCGCTGGCGAATCTGGTGGATAATGCTGCGGAAGCCATGCTGAATTCCCCTCTGCGGGAAATTTACATTTCCACGGCGATGGTCGCCACCGGCGATGCAGTCGAAATCGTTATCTCGGATACGGGACACGGTGTGTCTCGCGAATTGAAAGAGCGTTTGTTTCTCCCCTACTTTTCGACCAAACAGCGCGGCACTGGTCTCGGTCTTGCCATCGTCAGCCGAATTATTGAAGATCACCACGGGTCGATCCGCGTCGAGGAAAATAAGCCATCTGGCACGCGGTTTATAGTTGAGCTGCCAGTGGTATTGGAATCCGTTGCTGCCAGCCCTGCCCTTCATCATGCATAAAATTCTTATTGTGGACGACGAATCCACCATCCGGCAGTCGCTTCAGGGCGTGTTGGAAGATGAAGGATATCAAGTCTCAGTCGCCGAAAGCGGCGAGGAATGTCTCGAAGTTCTGCGCAAGAGCGCATTCGATCTGATATTGCTGGACGTCTGGCTGCCGGGCGTGGACGGAATGGAGACTCTCGAACGAATCCGGGAGATGGACAATGCTCCCGAAATCGTTATGATCTCGGGCCACGGAACGATCGAGACAGCGGTTCGCGCCACCAAGCTCGGCGCTTACGATTTTCTTGAAAAGCCGCTTTCGATAGATAAGACCGTAATCCTGATCAAGCACGCGATTGACGCCCGCCATCTGCGAAATGAAAATCGCGACCTAAAAAAACAACTGACGCCGAAAAGCATTATTGCCGGTGACAGCATTCCGATGAAGGCTTTGCGGCAGCAGATTCAACTCATGGCGCCAACCAATGGACGAGTGCTTATCTATGGAGAATCCGGGACTGGGAAGGAATTGGTTGCCAATGCCATTCATGCGAACAGCCTTCGTAAAGACGAAATGTTTGTGGAAGTAAACTGTGCTGCGATTCCGGAAGACATGATCGAGAGTGAACTGTTTGGGCATCGCAAAGGTTCTTTTCAGGCCGCGCATAACGATAAGGAAGGGAAGCTTCAAAGAGCGCATGGAGGAACTTTATTCCTTGATGAAATTGGAGACATGAGCCTCAAGACGCAATCGAAATTATTGCGTACGCTCGATGAACAACGGTTCTCGCCGTTGGGGAGCGAAGAACCCATCACCGTGGACGTGAGGGTCATTGCTTCCACGAATAAAGATTTGGAAGAAGAAATCTCGAAGGGAAATTTTCGAGAAGACTTGTTTTACCGGCTGAATGTGATTCCATTTTCTGTGCCTGCCCTGCGCGAGCGTAAGGAGGACATTCCGTTGCTTGCCCGTCATTTTTTGAAGGAATTTTCGGCCGCATATGGACGCCGTCCGCGCGAGATCACCGAGGACGCGATTGATACATTGGTTGGTTACTCGTGGCCTGGAAATATCAGAGAGTTGCGCAATGTGATCGAGCGTATTGTGATTATGAATCCCACCACCACGCGGTTCGAACGCAAACATCTTCCGCCTTTGGTTTATCGGGACGGAACGCGGCGCGCGGCAGGGGCAGAATTCTCGACGCTGCATCAAGCGCGTTCAGCCTACGAACGAGATTACATTTTGAAAAAGTTAGACGAGAATCACGGAAACGTCAGCCGGACCGCCGAGGTGCTTGGGTTGGAGAGAAGTCATTTGTATAGAAAGATGAGAACTTTGGGGATATCGGTAAAGGAGTAGCGGGATTGGAGAGTTCCAAAACCTATTAACCACAAAGGACACGAAGGTACACGAAGGAAACCGTCGAATTGGCTTAATCGTTATGGGCGTGATTCTGGCGGACGTTGGGGGTTAATCGTTCCAGCTGGCGGCGCCAATCGAGTTCATCCACGAATCGTTGGGAGTCGCGCCAGCCGGGTTGCACTTTTACGAAGAGTTCCAGAAAGACTTTCGTGCCAACCATCTTTTCGATTTGCAGACGCGCCGCTGTGCCAATCTTTTTGAGCATCTGACCTTGCTTGCCAACGAGAATGCGCTTTTGGCCGTCGCGCTCACAATAGATGACTGCGGCGATGCGGGTGAGTCTTGAGCCTTCTTCAAACTGTTCAACTACGACGCTTACCGCGTGAGGGACTTCTTCCGTTGTCTCGGCGAGGATTTGTTCGCGAATGAGTTCAGCCACCATGAACCGCGCCGGCTGGTCGGTGACTTGATCGTCGGGGAAATAATGCGGTCCCTCCGGGAGCGCCGAAATAACTTTCTCCAGAAGCAGATCGAGGCCTTCGGGCTTACGCGCAGAGATGGGAATAATTTCCTTGAAGTGATGCAGTTCTGAGTATTGTGCGATTAAGGGAAGCAATTTCTCCTTCCCTCCCCTAATCAAATCAATTTTGTTCAGCAATAAGAGCGATGGAGTTTTGACTCGCTTCAATATTTCGAGGACGCTCTGATCGTCCTCGCCGAACCGGCGTGTGGCGTCCGTGATCAGCAGCAGCAGATTGCATCCCTCGGCGGCTTCTCGCACCTCGCTCATCATTCTTCGGCCGAGTGACGTGTCCGCCTTGTGCACACCGGGTGTATCAATCAGAATGACCTGACCGCCGGCTTTATGTTTGCGTTTCGGAATTTGAATGATTCCAAGGATGCGATTGCGGGTCGTCTGCGGCTTGGGACTAATGATTGCCAGCTTCTCGCCGACGAGCGCGTTTAGCAGTGTTGACTTGCCAGCGTTGGGGCGCCCGAGAATGCAGACAAATCCTGAGTGAAAGGCCATGGTGAGTTGAGTTAGAAACCGGAGACTGGAGCAAGCAGCTAACTATATCAGCTTCATCTGGCTGCGCTGCGCGAGCGAGATTCTTACCCGCTCAACTCGGCGTTCAGTGGATTCCAGGACCTCGAAGCGGAGACCGTTCTCCTCAACCACTTCACCCCTTCGCGGAATTCGCCCCGCAAGCTCGCTCACCAGCCCAGCGACTGTGGAAGACTCTTTGCCCTCGGGGCGGATGCCGAAAAGCTCATCGAGCCGGTCCACGTCCATGTTGCCTCGAACCACATAGGATGAATCGGTTTCGCGAACCACTTCAGGATTCTCATGTTCGTCGCGTATCTCGCCGACGATTTCCTCGACTAGATCTTCGATCGTAACCAATCCGGCCACTCCGCCGTACTCGTCCACTACGATGGCCATGCGGATGTTGTTGTTTCGCATTTCGCGCAGAAGATCTTTACCCAACTTGCTTTCCGGCACGAAGTAAACATCTTTGCGCATCAGCGAATCCACACGCCGCGCGCGGGCTTCAGTGTCTGGAACCTGAAGAACGTCTTGGGCGTAAACGATCCCTTTGATGTTGTGGATGCTGCCTTCGAAGACCGGGACCCGGGAGAATGGTTTTGTGCGCAATAAATCAATGAACTGTTCAACGGTGGTTTCGACCGGCACAGCAACAATTTCCGGACGCGGCTTCATGGCTTCGCGAACGGTTTTCTCGCTGAATTCGACCACCGACTGAATCAAATCACGGTTGCCTTCGTTGAGGATGCCTTCCTCCTGCCCTGCCTCGATTAATGCATCCACAGCCTCCGCCTGACTCTCGGGCTGGTCTTCGGTGTGTGCCCGGGTCAACGCAGCGACGGACTGCAAAAATCCAAGGATCAGCGTTACCGGAAGCACAATGTAAATCAAAATCCGCAGAACAAGAGGCCAACGAACGAGCCAGTGACCGGAGGTGCGGGAAAAAAAAACAAATGGAAGAAAGCGATTGCAAAGAATAACAATCAGAATGAGGCTTAACGTAGCCTGAAGGACTTCCTGCAAACTCCAGTCGCCATCGCGGAACACGGCGAATCCAATCAGCATCGCGATGGCCGCAGTGATCAATTGGGTTAAGACCGCCATGGACAATGCGGCGCGGGCTCGCGTTACGCTCAGCCGAGGTTCAACTTCTTTTTCGAAGACATCAATGTTGTCCTGGAAATCACGAGAAAGGAATTTGCCGATTTCCGAATACACACGATCCACATAAGAGACCAGCGTCAGGAGCCCGAGCAGGACGAGAAGAGTGGCGGCAAGGCCGAGAGTCATGACTTAGCCCTCGCGAGCCATGCGTGGAGAGACCTTCGGCAATTTTTTCCGTGCGTTCGAAACTCCCCGAGTCCTTTCGATCAATCCGACGGGTAGTCTCAGCAGCCCTCGCAGCCGCTGTTCTTCACGGCACATTTCTCCGCGATCATTTTCATGATCGTAACCAGAGAGATGCAACAGGCCGTGGACGATCAGGATTTTGATTTCGTCGAAAGTCGAATGTCCCAACTTTGCGGCATTTGATTTGGCAATCTCAAGCGAAATTGCAATTTCCCCTGCGAAGCCATTCAATCCATTGGCGGGAAACGATAGAACGTCCGTTGCCGCGTCTTTTCCTAAAAACCGATTATTTAAGCTTTTCATTTCGTTGCTGCTGGTCACGAGAACATTCACGCTTCCCTCAATTGGGACGAGCCGGCGGACCTTGCTGACGAACCGTCCGAGAGAGGTGATATCCATTCCCACGAGCCGCGTTCGAGAAATGATCATTGCGATATGCAGAACGAAATAAAATACGAGGAGGGCCCATGAAGCCCTCCTTCATCATTTCAAACCTATCCTTTGCTTTCTATCGAGGTGGCGAGGGGACTCTCTTTCTCAACATGAATCGGAGCGACTTGAGCAGTCTGGTTCGATTTCCCATTCGTAGCGGGCTTTGGTTCAATCAACGGCATTTGTGCCTCGGCGAGCTTAACCTTGTGCTCATCATACGCCCGGATAATTCGCTGCACGAGGTGATGGCGAACCACATCGCCTTCGTCGAAATACACGAATGTGAGACCCTCGACCTGCTTCAGTACGTCAGCCGCTTCGAGAAGACCACTGCGGCGCGCGCTGGGTAAATCTATTTGCGTTACATCTCCGGTGATGACTGCTTTGGAGTTAAAGCCGAGCCGGGTCACGAACATCTTCATCTGCTCGGAAGTCGTGTTCTGCGCCTCGTCAAGAATGACGAATGAATCGTTCAGCGTGCGTCCGCGCATGAATGCGATGGGGGCGATCTCAATCACGTTCTTTTCTAAATAGCGGTCAACCTTTTCAGGTTCGAGCATGTCGTACAACGCGTCGTATAAGGGGCGGAGATACGGGTCTATTTTTTCTTGCAACGTACCCGGCAGAAAGCCAAGACGCTCGCCAGCTTCGACCGCCGGGCGCGCCAGGATAATGCGGTTCACGCGCTTCGACAGCAGAGCGGAAATCGCCATCGCAACCGCCAGGTAAGTTTTGCCTGTACCGGCGGGGCCCACACCGAAAACCATGTCGTATTTCTCGATGGCATCCAGGTAACGGCGCTGATTCAAGCTTTTTGGTTGCACGGTCCGGCGGCCGAACGAGCGCAGTTTGCCCGCTTCTGCCAGCCCCCGCAGAGTCGCTTTGGGATCCGCGACCAGCACGCGAAGCATGCTGTTCAAATCGCCGTTGTGAAATGGATGTCCGGAGCGCTCGAGTTGCTCGAAATCCGTGAACACCTGCTCGGCCCGTGATACGTCCCCGGGTGTGCCTTCTATTTGGATGGATTCAGATCGCAGATCAATGTTGACGTTCAAACCGTCTTCCAGCACGCGCAGATTCTCGTCGCGCGTACCAAAAAGAGTCTTAATGTTCGGACTAATCGCAATACTTTTTTTCATTCCGTTTGGGCGCTTCCTCCTACAAGAGTTCTAGTTTCTCAAGCTTCGAGCTGCGGTTCTTTAGATGGCATTCCGGCCATACGCGCACACTTGTGCACTCCGCACGCCGGATCAAAATACGATGTCTGGGTGAAACCAACCGGATGCTCGCTGGCCAAAGCCAAGCAGGTTCCATTGCCGCTAGCGTACCCCCGCCAAGAACGCTAGTCAATGCCCTGGACGGCAGTCATAGAGGTCATGGATTGGCCTTTTTGCCGGGCGATGCCGCCGACCCTTGCCCTGTATAATTAAGCAGGACAATGCTTTCTATCGCTCCCCACGATCCGCCAACCTCGCCGCAATTGGGCGAAACTGCGGGCACTGCTACGGCGGCCGACTTCGGCGACGTCCCAGCCGAATTCGAGGCATTACGTTCAAATAACGGTGTTTATGAGATGCCCTGGCGTGCCAAGATTTCGCTCACCGGTTCCGACCGCGTCCGCTGGCTCAATGGGATCATCACCAATAATGTGCGGGACTTGGCGGCGGGAAATGGAGTCTACGCATTTCTGTTGAACCCGCAGGGGCGAATTCTGGGCGATCTGTATGCCTACCATCGTGGCGATTCGTTGCTGGTGGATACGGACCGTTCTCAGTTGCCGAAGATACTGGAGATTTTCGATAAATACATCATCATGGATGATGTCGAAGTCGCGGACGTGACCGACACACTCGGTGCGGTAGGAATCGCGGGCCCGAAGGCTGGCGAGGTCTTGCGATCTGCGGGATTAGCGTTCCCTCCGCTTCAGCCGCTCAGTTTTGTGGACCTCACCTGGCGGGACGTTTCTGTGACCGTGGTTCGAGGGGACAGCCCAAGTGTGGAGTGTTATGAGGTGTGGCTGTCGCCGGAGAATCAATCATTAGTGCTGGACGCTTTGAAGACATCGGGAGCAATGCCCGTTGGAACGACCGCCCTCAACCTGCTTCGTATCGCGCAAGGAGTTCCACGATTCGCACAAGATATTCGGGAACGCGATTTACCGCAGGAGACCGGCCAACAGCGCGCTTTGCACTTTACCAAAGGATGTTACATCGGTCAGGAAATCGTAGAGCGTATTCGATCGCGTGGAAATGTCCATCGAATGTTTACTGGATTTACAGTTGAAGGCCCACTTCCACTGCCCGGAGCCAAGATCAATGTGGACGGTAAGGATGTCGGAGAGATTACGAGCTCCGCCTCGTTGCCGCTTCCCGTAGGTCCATACCACGTGGCGCTCGGGTATATTCGGCGTGAGGTCGCAACATCCGGCAAGCGGCTTCAGATTGATGGCACAATTCTTAACGTCACTACGCTTCCATTCTCCAAAGTATTTGAACATTAGTATTTGAACATTGAAGGAAAACTATGTCTGAGAAGAAACAGGAAAGCTTCACCGTAACCGACCGAAGATTGTTCACCGCTGAAGGCGAAGTACGCAAGGATATTTCCGAAGAGCAAGTTTCGACGTCTACTGCGCCAGTTCCGGCGGCGCGTGATAGCGTCAATCCACAAGAGGCGGGTGCCTCGGAAAGTCCGGAAGCTCCAATGCCTCCCGCCCCTACGGCGGTTGAACAGCAGGCGCAGGCGGACGCTTATCGAAAATCCTCCAAGGATTTGGACTCCCACGTCGAACGGAGTGGTCATTCGGCGAAAGAACTGGAAATGACGTTCGAGCGCTTCATGGCATCGCTCTACATGACCGCCATGCTGCAACTTGGCCTTATGCAGGAAGAGGGTGGTCAGCCGCGCCTTGATCTGATCGGCGCCCGCCAGACCGTGGATACCTTGAGCCTGCTTTCAGAAAAAACCAAGGGGAATTTGACCGACCGGGAAGCGAGCTTTTTGCAGAACTGTCTTTACGAGTTGCGCATGGCTTATGTCGAAGTAACAAATGCCCTGGCGCATCCGCCGCAAGCGCCTGCATCCGCCGCCGCGAAGCGATGAAGGCTACTCTAACGGTGTTAGGAAGTGGGACGTCGGTGGGAGTCCCTACTATCGGTTGTGATTGTGCCGTATGCAATTCGACCGATCCGCACGATCGCCGCACCCGCCCATCCATATTGATCGAATATTCCCGCAGGGCAATACTGATTGACACGACTCCAGACTTTCGCGAGCAGGCTATTCGCGAACGTATCCGGCGCCTGGACGCTGTGCTTTACACTCATACCCATGCCGATCATCTTCTGGGCATTGATGATCTCAGGCCTTTGAGTTATCAGCATCGGCCCGGCAAGCTTCCGCTCTATGCGCGACCGGACGCAGCCGCGTTCATTCGCAATATGTTTGGGTACATTTTCGCTCCCGCTTACAAATTTGGCGGACTTCCGCAGCTTGAGCTCATGGAAATTTCCGGACCGGTTGAACTCTTCGGGACAACGTTTGAACCGGTACCGGTCATTCATGGAGAGACGGAAATATTAGGATTTCGATTCGGTTCGGCCGCTTATCTGACCGATCACAGCCAAATTCCAGAGAGTTCAATGGCGCGATTGAAAGATCTCGATATTCTTTTTCTCGATGCATTGCGGCATCAGCCTCATCCCACGCACTCAACAGTAGAAAACTCCCTGCGAATTGTGGAAACTCTTAAGCCACAGCGGGCTTTCTTTACGCATATTTGCCACGATCTGCCGCATCAAGCCACGAACGCGTCATTACCTAGTAATGTCCGGCTATCGTATGACGGCATGAAACTGGACTTTGAAGTCTGAAACAGGTTTAACGATTTACGGCTCACATGGAAGTTTTTTTAAAGCTCGATGATCTGCCGTCGAATTTCGGTCCCACGATCGTCAGTATTGGGAACTTCGACGGACTGCACCTGGCGCACGCGCGGGTACTGAAAGAAATCGCCCGGCGCGGCATAGCGCAAGGAAAACGCTCGCTGGCAGTAACTTTCGAGCCGCATCCGATGCGGATTCTCCGTCCAGAAGCTGGAGTTAAACTCATCACGCCTGCGACCGAAAAGCTTAGTCTCCTCGAAGCTAGCGGAATTGACGCGACACTTATTCTCCCGTTCAACAATAAGCTGGCGGATATGACCCCGGAAGATTTCGTCCGCGACATTCTCAAAGGCCGGTTACACGCCCTTGAAGTGCATGAGGGATTTAACTTTCGGTTTGGGCGCAAGGCTTCAGGAGACGTGAATCTGCTGAAACAGTTCGGCCGAAGCATGGGATTTGAAGTCGTGCTTTATCCAGAAATGCGAGTCGGTAACGAACCTGTCTCCAGCACTCACATTCGAACTCTGTTGGAAGCGGGCGAAGTTAGCCGGACGCGACATCTGCTGGGGCGGCTCTTCAGCATTCAATCTACGCTCGCACATGGGCGCGGATACGGCTCGAAATACACGGTACCAACCATTAATCTCGCGCCCTATGACGAACTTGTTCCCAAGGATGGCGTTTACATTACGCGCACTCAGATCACCAGCACCCGGGCGGAAGCAGAATGTTTTGACTCGGTGACAAACATTGGGAATCGGCCAACTTTCGGAGCGAACTCATTCGCGATTGAATCTCACCTGTTAGATTTTCATCCGTTTGAAATAACGGAGGAAAGCGAAGTGAGAATTCACTTTTTTAAACGCCTGCGCGACGAAAAGAAGTTTCCATCGGTGGAGGCTTTGCGGGAACAAATCGGGCGGGACGTAAGAAAAGCGCATCGCTACTTTGAGTTGTTGAGTTCGAAATCCGCAGAGGCATAGCGGAGGCAGGTCATCAGTCAGGGAGGTAGCCTTTTTCCAATGGCAGCTTTCCATCAACTTTCACCACTTTAACCTTGTTGTTTACCGCGCGAACCTCCACTAAGCCAATTGCACCGGACATAGAGCCGACCGTATTAAGGACATCATTGTCCGAATCCACCAGGACCATTCCGTCTTTGCGAGCTGCGAGTTTAGACTTCATCTCCTGTTCCGACATGTGATTCAATTTTTGCAGGGTGCGCATCTCGCCTGCCGATGCTCTATGCAGAACAAGAACAATATTTGACCCGTTCGCCCATTTCCTCGTGTCGGCTTTTACGATTTTCGCCAGGTAGACGGAGGTGATATTCGTAACGCTATTGTCTTTATTCACCACCACCGCCATGTGATGGGCAAAACACGCCCCGGCCTGAAGAAGTACGAAGGCTAGCACGTAAACGATGCGAGCGCGCCGCATGAAACATATCCTCCTTATTATTGATTACCGATGATGGATTCCCTCAACCTAGCAGAGGAGCGGACACACTCCTAGTTACCAGCAGGGGACCATTACAATCTTTTTACAAAGCGGGACGAATCTTCCATTTTGGGAACCTGTGATTAATTACCTGGATTTCTCCGGATTCAACTTACCGGTTATGGCAACTGAACAACAATAATCGCAGCGAGCACCATGATCATACCCACGCTTTGTACCGGTCGTACTGTTTCGCCCAAGACCACGGCTGCGATCAAGATGGAGAAGATGGGTTCCAAGCAACTCGCAATAATGGCGCGGGTGGGTTCGAGGTAACGCAGTCCGGCAAAATAAAATGAAAATGGAATCAACATCGAAGTAAGCGAAAACACAAGCAGGAATAGCCATTGACTTGCGGAGAAATGTGCGGCAACGATTTTCCAGGGAGGATTGAGAATCAACCAGAAAACGGATGCCGACAGCATCATGTACAACATGACGGTCCAGTGGTCATGGCGCGCCACGGATGTTATGTCCACCGATGTTGTAGAACGCGTATGCAAACGCGGCGAGCAGCGCCGCCATGACGCCAATGGAATTGAGATGCGCTTCTCCCTTATTGAACACGCCGATCGCGATGGCAATACCGATCACTGCCAGCGCGACTGACACAAGCTTTTGAACTGTCGGCTTCTGTAAACCTCGCGCAACCATGTACAGCAAGACCCAAACGGGCGCCGTATACTGCACCGTTATAGCGGTCGCGACGTTGGTTTTCTGAATGGCGAAGTAATAGAAATAATTGGCAGCCGCCAAACCGAACACGCCGAGCAGCACCATCCGTCCAACATCCGAACGAGAAAGTTTCAAGAGTCCGCGCCTGCCGGGTAAGAGCAGAATTGGCAGAAGAAAGAGAAGAGATAAAGTCGTACGGCTCTGAGAAAGAATCAGCGGATCAATTGAACCAACTGCATGGCCCCGTAAAAGTAATCGGCCAGTGAATACAGCTCTTCCCATAACTGCCGATACTCCCCAAAACAATGTCGCGGTCGCAATGTATAAATATCCGCGAAAGGGATTCGTTGTTTGCGGTGGGGCCGGGGAAGGCTGGGCCGATGTCATCTCTAAAAATATCCTCTTACAAGGAATTACGTGAACTCTCTGGGCCCTTCAATTTAGGAAATTCCAGGAAACCTGCAACTAACGGCGATTATCGGTCCTGGGTTCAGGATGGATTAAAACCCGAAATAGTTCTGGTGCTTCCTGTTTGAACCGGATTTCCAGTTCAGTCGAAATATCATGGACCCGCGAAAGTGGTAAATCGTCCGACAATGTGACATGACAGGAAACATAAAGCCTGCCGCGGACGCGCTTGATGGCAATGTCGTGCATGTCGAGAATCTCCGGGAACTCGGACGCAAGCTTCTTCAGCCGCCCTTCCAGCTTCGCTGTCCCGCTGGAGTTCGTCTCCCTTTCTCAATGGTTGCAGGCTCACTTTCAATGTGGGTAAGGATTGACGAGATTTCCGGAACCTCCCGCCGAATTTCCGATTCCAGCAGGGTCACATGGTCGTGACCCTCTTTCAAACTTAAATGCTCATCCAGTTCGAGATGCTGCTCAACGTGCAAGCGGCCGCGCAGATTCTGGATGCTTACGTCGTGGACGTTGTAATTGTGCTTGGTAGCGACGGCGCGAACCCGGTCAAAGACGTTTTCCGTATAGGCGGCGCGCGGCGTGGAATGGACTATGACATCGGCGTCGGGCAGAACATTGTGCACCGCCGCAGTCACGGCATCAGCCACCTGTTCCGACCGCTGAAACGTAACGTTGCGAGCCAGGCCAATGGAAAGATCCGCAAAGTACTTGTTCCCTGCCCTGCGAATGCGAACCCGGTCCACTTCGAGCAAGCCGTCCACGTTCCTCACCGCCGATATAATTCGCAGTCGAACTCCTGCCGGGGCCGCGTCCAGCAAGGCATCCACGGTCTTTCGCGCAAGGCGCGAACTTACATAGACAACGACGCCTGCGACAAAGAGCGCCGCCACGGGATCTGCATCGCGTAGCCAGCCAACGGCAAATTTTCGTCCGAGCATCACCAGTAAAAGGCCCGCCACCACGACGCCACTAGAAAAGATGTCAGTGGAGTAATGAAGAGCGTCGGCCTCCAGGGCCTGGCTGTCGTATTTGGCGGCAATCTTCCCCAGCGCCCGCGACCGCCAGTAATCAAGGAGCATGGAGAAAAACATCACGAGAAAAGCAGCGAGCGTCGGTTCGATGTCAACATGGTGAAAAAATAATCTGCTGATGGCCTCGTAAATAATCCAGACACAAGTGAGCAGTAATAAGCCTGTTTCGATAAATGCAGAGAAATTTTCGACTTTGCCGTGTCCATACTGGTGGTCGGCGTCCGCCGGCTTATCAGAGACCTGAACCGAGAAGAGCGTAATCACAGACGCGATAAGGTCGAGCGCGGAATGTGCAGCTTCCGACAGAATGCCCAAGCTGCCGGTAGCCAGTCCAACAATCACTTTTAAGGTGGTAATGGCGATGGAAGCCAACACAGACCGTCCCGCCACGGCGCGCTTTTCCCGCCGCATGGACTGGGGACTGTAAACCAAATGTGCTTCCGGCATGAGTGCATTATCGCCGGAGCAACCGCTTTCGCCAACTTGAGTTGTGCTAGTCCGCGTCCGCTATCGTCGTTCGCTCTGTGCTAGGATTTCGATGTCCATATTGAACTACTCTGGAGGAACCTCCGAAATGATGCGATTTGTTTTGTTATTTCTATTGCTCACAAGCTTTGCAGTGGCACAGGAAAGCGGTTCTCCAACTACCGCTCCGGCGCCACCCAAGTTGAGCGGTTCGCCGCACGGTCAAGGCGCACAAGCCGGCCTATCGGCAAATCCTGCGGTCATCACAATTAAAGGCGTATGCAGTCCAGAAAAGCCTTCGTTAAGCGCGGCTTCTGCACCCAAGAGCGCCGGGCCCGAATGCAAGACTGTCGTTACTCGCGCTGAATTTGAAAGACTGGTGGAGACCCTGCAAGTACCGCCGACGGCAAAAAAGCAGTTTGCGACTCAATACGCGACCGCACTTATCATGGCCAACGAAGCTCACAAGAAGGGACTCGATCGCGGTCTTCACTACGAAGAGCTTTTGAAACTGGCGCGACTGCAAGTCCTGACCCGGCAGCTGGCTCAGAATCTTCAAGAAGAGTCGGCCAAGGTTCCCGATCAAGAGATACAGAATTATTACCAGAACAACAAAGCCGCATATGAAGAGGCGACTTTGGACCGGCTTTACATCCCACGTACGAAGCAGCAGGAACCGGCAAAGGACGCTGCAAAAGAAAGCGAGGCCGACGCCAAGAAACGCCAGGAGGACTCAGAGGCGGCAATGAAAAAGGAAGCCGACGACTTGCGGGCACGCGCGGCTGCGGGTGAAGATTTCACGAAATTGCAGGCGGAATCTTATCAATTCGCCAATTTTAAGGCTGCTCCTCCAGCGGTGAAGATGGAAAATGCTCGCCGCACGTCACTGCCGCCGAGTCAGGCCAGCGTTTTCGACATGAAGCCTGGCGACGTGTCGCAAGTATTGACCGACCCCGGCGGATATTTCGTGTACAAGCTTGAGCAGAAAGATACCGTACCGTTGAATAAAGTACACGATGAGATCCGCGCAACGCTGCAAAAGCAGAAAATGCAGGATGCCATGCAGACAATGCAACAGTCCGCGACACCGAGCTTCGACGAGGCATACTTTGCCGCTACGTCTCCCTCACCGGCACCTGGATCGCTAGGTGGCGGCCACGTTCCGCCAGGCGCCGACCAAACCGGACCCAAGTGATGGATGAAGAAAAGCCGAACATTGTGGTCACCGGAATCTCCGGTCATCTCGGGCTTAAGCTTCTGCCGCAACTCAAAGGATACAGAGTTACCGGCATCGGCCTGAATCCGCCGGAGACCAGCGAACCTTTGAGTTTTGTTCGGCTTGACTTGGGACTGGAAGAATCCTGCCGGGAATTGTTTCTTCTGATGCGAGCGCTACGCCCCGTTGCCGTTATTCATTTGGCTTTTCTTTCTGATCCCATGCGTTCCGGCATGAACGATGCCGATCGTACGTGGCAAATTAACGTCGGCGGCACGGCTCGCGTATTTGAAGCTTTGACGGAAGTGAACCGTGACGAAGAAATCATAAAGAAGTTTATTTTCGTCAGTTGCGCCTATGCGTACGGAACGCATTTTTCCCATGAAGTGACCGAGGACAAAAAGCTCTCCGCTGATTCGCTTACGATTGCAGTTCATAAAATGGAAGCAGACCAGGCGATTCAGCAGCGCGCGCCGTCGGCAAGGGGTTGTAGCGTTTATCTGCTGCGTCCTGCAATTTTCGCGGGTGTCGGAGGTTCCAATTATCTGGTGCGTAGTTTTCAGGGCACGCCAAGCGGCCGAAGCAAGATTGGCACGAATCTGAATAAGAACGGAAAGAGGATGCCGTTCATCGTCCCCTGGAGCAAAAAATATCTTGCGCGGCGTATTCAAGCCGTTCACATCGAAGATGTGGCACGAGTCATTACATTCATCCTGCGCAAGTCGGAGCCGGAGTCAAGGAGGCTCACGGTTCTAAACGTTGCAGGAAGAGGCGAGCCCATTGCTCTGGGCCGTTGTGCGGAAATCGCGGATACGAAGCTTCTGCGAGTCCCGGGTGAATGGATGATGCGGCAATTATCGAGCTTTCTGTGGAGAGCTGGTATCTCTGAAATGCCGCCGGACGCGATACCTTATTTGTCGGGCAACCTGATCATGAATACGGACCGTTTACGGGAGTTCCTTGGTCCATACTATGAGGATGTAATCCACTACACGGTAGCGGACGCGTTCGCTGACTCCTTTGCTTCCCACCGGCACCTGGAAGCAGTGGGTTCCACACCGCACGCGGTGGATCACGTTTGAGATGATGGCTTCTTGCCGCGGAAAAGGCCAGCGATTCCAAATGTATAAGGCGTCCAGGACACTTCATTCAGCCCCGCCCGCTCCATCCTGGCGAGCATTTCTTGCGGGGAAGGAAATCGTTCCACTGAGGCAGGGAGATACCGGTACGGCCCCTGGACCCCGGAGATCAGTGAACCGACTGCGGGCAGCAGGTGCTTGAAATAGATTCTGTAGAACTTTCCAATCAATCCGCCGGGCTCGCCGAAATCGAGAATTCCACATTCGCCTCCCGGACGCAGTACTCGAACGATCTCTCGCAAGCCAGCGTCGTAATCAGCAAGGTTTCTGAATCCGAAGGCAGACGTCACAAGATCGAATTTCGAGTTGGGAACTGGCAAACGAAGTGCGTCTGCTTCAATCCAGCATAGCGAAGTTCCGCTTGATTTCTTTCTGGCCCGCTGCAACATAGGGTGAGCGAAATCGGCTCCCACAATGGCCGCCGAGGTTTTTATAGATTTTCGCCAAAGCGCGAGAGTCAGGTCGCCGGTCCCGCAACATAAATCCAATACCTGAGCATTCGGCCGGGACAAAATATTGCTGAAACTCCGCGCCGTTCTTCTCCACCAAAGGCGATCAACGTTGAAAGAGAGTAGATGATTAAGCAGATCGTATCTTGGCGCAATGGAAGTGAACATCTGGCGAACCGCGCGCGCCGCGGACTCGCTATCACTGGCTCCCTCGGGAGCAGCCCCAACAACGACCGCCTTCTTAGGAATACTGATTGTGTTCGCTTCCACAATGCTCCTTTGAATCAGCACACGTTACTACTTTGGCAGTCTAAGGGAGATGCGTTTTACAAAGTGCCACAGCTGATAGGAAGCCTAATAGAAAGATAGTAGCTATGAAGAGAGCTTCACAACTTCAGCTCAATCCGTCCCTGTTCGCTGGAAAAGATTTTCTTTAAATCCATTTCGAACGGCGGCAGACTGGCGGAGCCTTTCACGAGTGGACGCGATTGCAGAGCGGATGTCGTCGGGTGGCCGATCTGTTATGGCTGCGATCTCCGTCACAGAGAAGCCTTCGAGGGTGTGCAATACAAAAACTTCTCGATCGCTCCCGCTTGCGTTTCGAAGAGCGAACTGTACGAGGGAAATCAGTTCGTCTGAATAGGCAATGTCTTCGGGATTTCCCGTAGCCCCGTCAGCAATCACGTCGCTTTCGCTTATAAATTCGTCTGGCTGATGGAATTCTAATTCCGCGTCGCCGCTCGCGGTCACATCGGTGCCATACGCCGATCGGTCCAGTCGAAGGTCGGATACGCCCTGGCCGGATCGAGACGCCAGATCGTTGATGCACTGGATAGCGAGGCGATACAGCCAAGGCTCGAAAGCTAAACGTTCCGGTGCTTCTCCAGCGTCACTCAGGGCACGGACCACCACCTCATCCACTACTTCATGTTTACTCACCGAAGTGGGATTAATCTGCCCAGATGCCTCCCGAAAATACAATTCCCGCTCTACGAAACGTTCGAATCGCCCGAGATGAGCGTTCACATACGAACGAACATCCTCGGATGCGAGTGGATCTCGATGATCCTCTGCGCCGGTATTTTCAAAAGAAGTTTCGCGATTTTGTGCGGAATTCCCATCAGCAGCATCAGGCGCGCCACGGCGACGCCACTTATGTGAACTGCGAAGCAAGTCCTTGTGCTTCCTGACCTGAAGAATTAAGTCATCGGAGGCTGCTTTCACCGCCGCCAATACGTTCGCAGCAGATTCCTGCGCGGCCATTTGACCAGAGGGCAGGCGCAAGTTCCATGAAACGACCGCACCCTGGGGCGGCGAGTTCTCCTCAATGAGTCCCTTCAGATGCACAAGTTCGGGGCGGAAGGCGCGCAAGCGCCGATTTAACTTTTCGAGCAGGTGATTGATTTCTCGTTCGATGTCGGGAGTTTTGTGAACTTTGTAGCTGATATGCACGTTCATGAGGAACTCGCTGACTTGGCCACGTTCTACCTCCCAATTCTAACTCGATTGAACAGTAACGGAGTGCAACTTCATGGGACAGGTACCCCTCTAAGATTTTGTCGTGCACGAAAAGGTTGGCCGATGAAACATTTCTTTGGGCCGTCGGAAGTCTTGATGGTTAAACCGCGACGGTGACTGACGTTTCCGTTCGCGTTACTGGCCGGTACAAGGTGTCCCGTTCGACTGGTACGCGTCCGGCTTCGGTGATCAGGCCCACTAGATCTTGCCGGCGCATTCCTTGGGGAGTGGTGGCGCCGGCATCATGATAGATTTTCTCTTCGATGACGGTTCCATCAATATCATCAGCGCCGAAGCGAAGCGCAATCTGAGCTATCTTTGGAGTCATCATCTGCCAGTAGGCTTTGATGTGAGGAAAATTGTCGAGCACTAATCTGCCGACCGCGATCTGCTTCAGGTCCAACATTCCGGTTGTTTTCGGCAGATGTTGCAACGGAGTGTTATCAGGATGAAATGCCAGCGGGATAAACGTCTGGAATCCGCCCGTCTCATCTTGAAGGGCGCGTAACTTGAGCAGGTGATCCACGCGGTCTTCGTCGTTCTCCACATGCCCGTATAACATCGTCGCATTCGACTTAAGTCCCATCTGGTGGGCGAGCTTCGCGGTTTCGAGCCATTGATCTCCATCAATTTTGTGATCGCAAATGATGTGGCGCACGCGGTCGGCGAAAATTTCTGCGCCTCCGCCGGGCAATGAATCCACGCCTGCCGCTTTCAGTTGGCTAAGGGTTTCGGCGATCGAAAGCTTGGCGCGCTTCGCGAGATAGGCAACTTCGACCATGGTGAAAGCTTTTAGGTGTACTTGCGGAAAACGCTCCTTGAGTCCGGAAATCAAATCGAGGAAATACTGAAACGGCAGGTCGGGATGCAGGCCGCCGACGATATGGAACTCGGTGACTGCCTCGTTGTATCCAGACGCGGCTGTCTCGAAAACCTCTTCGAGCGCCATGGTGTAGGAGCCGGCAGTGTCTTTCTTGCGTCCAAATGCACAGAGACGGCAAGCCGCCACACAAACATTTGTAGGATTGATGTGGCGATTCACGTTGAAGTAGGTTTTATCGCCATGAATGTGTTCGCGGACGAAATTCGCGAGCCAGCCTACGGCGAGAATGTCGGCCGAACGATACAGGTTGAGCGCGTCGGCTGCGTCTAAGCGCTCGCGAGCGATGACCTTATCGTGGATGGGCCGGAGCCTGGAGTCGTCCGTTTGAAATGAATGCGCCACTCTTCTGATGATACTGGAGCAGGCTTCTTCTTGCCACAGGCAGCGAACCTTGGCTCTGGCCGCAATGCGTTGACTCGCGGCAACTTGGCCCCTAAGATGGTCGCGTCCACTGATAGACGTTCCCAAGTGATCGGCCAATCCATCTCGCACTACCGCATCGTCGAGAAGCTGGGCGGCGGCGGCATGGGCGTTGTCTACAAAGCCGAAGATATAAAACTCGACCGCTTCGTCGCGCTCAAGTTCCTGCCCGACGACATTGCAAAAGACCCGCAAGCCCTCACTCGCTTCCAGCGCGAAGCGAAAGCCGCGTCCGCCCTGAACCATCCGAACATTTGCACCATTCACGAGATTGATGATCAGCATGGACAAACCTTCATTGCCATGGAGTTTCTGGAGGGCGCGACGCTGAAGCATCGGATCGCAGGCCGACCAATGGAAACTGAATTAATTCTCGCGCTTGCCATCGAGATTGCTGACGCGCTGGATGCGGCTCACTCCGAAGGCATCGTTCACCGCGACATTAAGCCCGCCAACATTTTCGTCACCAAGCGCGGACACGCGAAGGTTTTGGACTTCGGACTGGCGAAGGTCAGTCTTGCAGGCAGTTCCTCGAGCAAGATTGGGTCTCTTAACACGCAGTCGGTGGATGCGGCGCACCTGACCAGCCCGGGCACCATGGTGGGAACGGTAGCGTATATGTCGCCGGAGCAGGTTCGCGCGAGAGAGCTGGATGAGCGGAGCGATCTGTTCTCGTTTGGGGCCTTGCTGTATGAGATGGCGACGGGTGATTTGCCATTTCACGGAGAAAGTCCGGCGATGATTTGTGAAGCCATCGTCAACCGCGATCCAGTGGCCGTAGTGCGACTGAATCACGACGTGCCTTCCGAACTGGAACGCATCATCGGCAAAGCATTAGAGAAAGACCGCAACCTGCGGTACCAGCATGCTTCCGATATGCGAACGGATTTGCAGCGGCTCAAGCGGGATACAGAGACGGGACGATTTGCCGCCGCTAGTTCAGGTTCAGCGCCGGCCGCCCAAGAGAGTGGCGCTCATGTCACCCAACAGCCGTTGCCAATATCTAATTCCTCCTTTGCCCCATCTCCGCCCTCAGACGCGGTGAAGGTCCCAGATCATATAGAGAAAGATCGTGTAGAGAACGATCGTGTGGGGACGAGCGCCCCCGCGAGCCTGCCCCGAACGAAGCCGAAGGGTTCAAGCCGAGCGAAGCTCGGCAGCTATGTCGCGGTTGTGGTTCTGCTAGCGCTCTTGATCGCCGCCGGTCTCTACTTCCGCTCGCGCCAGACCACACATCAGCCTGACCGAAAAGGACACTGTCGTTCTCGCCGATTTCAGCAATGAAACGGGCGATGAGGTATTTGATGACACGCTCAAGCAGGCGCTCAGCGTGGCTCTTAACCAGTCGCCGTTTCTGAATGTGCTCCCGGAGAACAAGGTCGCGGCGACCTTGAAATTGATGTCCCGTCCGGTGGGCACGAAGCTCACGCCCGATGTGGCCCGCGAGCTTTGCCAGCGGGTGGGCAGCAAGGCGTACATTGCCGGATCGATTGCCAGTCTGGGCAGCGAATACGTGCTGGGATTGAAAGCGGTGAATTGCCAGGCCGGAGACCCGCTGGCCGAGAAGCAGGTGACGGCGGCATCCAAGGAGAAGGTGCTGGACGCGGTGGGCGAGGCGGCATCGAAGTTGCGCACTGAGTTAGGCGAGTCGCTGGCGACTCGGTGCAGAAGTTTGATGTTCCGCTGGAACAGGCCACAACGTCTTCGCTCGAAGCTCTGAAAGCGTACAGCCTTGGCGAGAAGGCCCGTAACGAGAAAGGCTATGCCGCAGCGCTGCCTTACCATCAACGTGCCATCGAGCTTGATCCGAATTTTGCCATGGGATACGACGCAGTGGGGGCCGACTACTGCAGCCTCGGCGAGCTCGGGACGGGCCAGCGAGTACTTCACAAAGGCATTCCAGTTGCGGGAACATGCCAGCGAGCGGGAAAAGCTGGTGATCACCGCCAACTACTATCAGAATGTAACTGGGGAACTGGACAAAGCGGCCCAGACATATCAAGAGGAGATTGAGAGCTATCCGCGAGACTTCCCAGCGTACGGCAATTTGGGCATACGTGTACGCCGCACAGGGGCAGTATGAGAAAGCAGTGGAGGTCACACGGCAACAGTTGCGCCTTGCACCGGATCGTGCGAGCGCTTACGGGAATCTCGCCAACTACACCCTTGCCTTGCAGCGCTTCGACGAGGCGCGGCAGATCATCCACGAGTCGCAGGCGCGAAAACTGGATGATTTCGTGCTCCACAATGCTCTCTATGCTCTTGCATTTCTCGGTTCGGACTCCGCCGCGATGTCGGAACAGCAACAGTGGTTTGCTGGTAAGCCCGCATACGAGAACTTTGGGCTGGCTCTTGCATCCGACACCGAGGCTTATGGTGGTCATCTGGGCAAAGCACGGGAACTGACCAAACGGGCTGTGGACTCCGCCGTCCGAGCCGACAACAAGGAAGGTGGGGCAATATGGCGGGCGATTGCTGCTCAGCGGGAAGCGGCTTACGGCAATTCTGCGGAAGCCCGGCAAGCGGCGGACAGAGGCTTTGAAGCTCGCTCCCGCGAGTCAGGGTGCCGTAGAGGCCGAAGCCGCGCTTGCGTTCGCCATGGCGGGTGATACGGCACGAGCTGAGGCGTTGGCTCAAGATTTAGCGAAAGCGATACCCGCTGGACACGCAGATGCAGTCGCTTTGGCTGCCCGCGATTCAGGCACAATTGGCATTGAATGGCGTCAAGAAAGAATCCGGCTTCCGCCCTGACTGCTCTGCAAGCTGCTTCCCCAATCGAGTTGGGGGAAATTCGGTTCGTCGCCAATATTTCCTGTCTCTATCCAACCTACGTTCGTGGAGAGGCATATCTCGCCGCCGGCCAAGGGACCGCTGCCGCCGCCGAGTTTCAGAAGATCTCGACCACAGCGGCATCGTCTGGAACTGCTGGACAGGGGCATTAGCACGTCTGGGAGTGGCGCGTGCAAATGCGCTAGAGGCGAGAACCTCTCAGGGAGCGGATGCGGACCTGGCTCGCACTCGGGCTCTCTCTGCTTATGAGGATTTCCTCACCCTATGGAAAGACGCCGACCCCGACATCCCCATCCTGAAAGAAGCCAAGGCGGAGTACGCGAAAGTTGAAGTGAGCCAAAAAAGGCTTTCGATAAAACAGGTACTTGCTTCGTTCTGGGTGTCGGGCGCCCAGATCTGCAAAACCAGCAAAGCATGAGGCAGCCTCAGTTCGTGATGAGTACACGTTTTGTGTGTGCCCTTGCCCGCCGCTCTCCCCTAGGGGAATCCCCGATCCACTTCATAGGACATCCGTGGAGAATCAAATCAGGGCTGCTGCCCTTGTAACCACTTTGGAATAAGCCGATTCTACGATCTGAGTTTCCTAATCTTGGCAATCAGCATATTGAGACGGGATCCGCGATCCAACTCTTTTGATCGAAGCACTTTCGTGCGGCGACTCAATCCTGAGCACGTGGGTCCATTATTGATTGAGCGCATTGTTGATTGAATAAGGAGCAATCCAGCTATGGGAACAGCAACGGTTCCGTACGGGCGGTTTACGCAGAAAGCGCCAGCCGTTAAAGAAGTTCACATCCTTTGGATCACGGCCGGGCTGGGGTGTGACGGAGATTCGGTTTCTATCACTGCGGCTACTCAGCCTAGCGTGGAAGACGTTTTGTTGGGCGCGATCCCGGGCTTGCCTAAAGTTCACCTGCATAATCCAGTACTCGCTTATGAAGTCGGCGATGACTTCATGAAGTTCTTTTATCTCGCCGAAGAAGGCAGGCTTGAACCTTTTGTTCTGGTGGTGGAGGGTTCGATCCCGAACGAGAAGATCAAGAAAGAAGGCTACTGGGCGGCGATGGGCACCGATCCCAAGACCAACCAGCCGATCACGACCACGGAATGGATTGATCGGCTGGCTCCCAATGCCCTGGCCATAATTGCGATTGGAACTTGCGCCACTTATGGCGGGATTCATGCAATGGAAGGAAATCCTACCGGCGCATGGGTCTCGCCGATTATCTCGGATGGGATTGGAAATCAAAAGCCGGATTACCGATCGTGAATGTTCCGGGATGCCCGGTGCAGCCCGACAATTTCATGGAGACCGTGCTTTACCTTCTTTATCAGGTGGCAGGTCTGGCTCCGATGATTCCTCTCGACGATCAACTTCGCCCCACATGGTTATTCGGAAAAACCGTGCACGATGGATGCGACCGCGCTGGATATTACGAGCAAGGCGATTTCGCGGAAGTGTATGGTTCTCCCAAGTGCATCGTCAAATTCGGATGCTGGGGTCCGGTCGTGAATTGCAACGTACCTAAGCGAGGATGGATGGCCGGAATCGGCGGGTGTCCAAATGTAGGCGGCATATGCATTGGATGCACCATGCCGGGTTTCCCGGACAAATTCATGCCATTCATGGATGAGCCACCCGGGGCAGAGTTTCACACCGGCAGTATCAGCGTGTATGGCCGTGCGATCCGGGCGCTGCGCGCGATCACGCAAAACACCGTGAACAAGGAACCGAAGTGGCGTCACCCGCGCTCGCAATTGACGACGGGATATCATCCCCGGGCTTACTCGAGAGCAGATTCACTGGCTGGGCATATCGAGAAATCAAAGGAGCAATCAATGGGCACTATTACTGCACCGACAAAGGACGTATCCAGCAAGTCAAGAAATCTTAGTGGAGATGAATTGGGATCCGATCACGCGAATCGTCGGAAGCCTCGGCATTTTTACCAAGATTGACTTTGACGCGAAGAAAGTTGCCGAGTGTCACAGCACGTCCTCCATTTTTCGCGGATACAGCATTTTCATGAAGGGGAAAGATCCGCGCGACGCGCACTTCATCACCAGCCGAATTTGCGGCATTTGCGGAGACAACCATGCCACCTGCGCAACCTACGCGCAGAACATGGCTTTCGGCGTCAGGCCGCCGGATATCGCCGAGTGGATCGTCAATCTCGGCGAAGCCGCCGAGTACATGTTCGATCACAATATTTTCCAGGACAATCTGGTCGGCGTGGACTTTTGCGAACAGATGGTCAAAGAGACAAATCCCAAAGTTCTTGCCAAAGCGGAGTCAACTCCTGCCCCGCACTCGAACGAACACGGCTTCCGAACTATCGCCGACATCATGCGGGCGCTCAATCCGTTCGCCGGCTCTTTTTATCTCGAAGCGTTGCAGATGAGCCGTATGACGCGCGAGATGTTCTGCCTGATGGAAGGGCGTCACGTGCATCCTTCGACTCTGTATCCCGGCGGCGTCGGAACAGTTCCGACCGTGCAGCTCTTTACCGACTATATCGTTCGCCTGATGAAGTATGTCGAATTCATGAAGAAAGTTGTTCCCCTTCACGACGACTTGTTTGACTTCTTTTACGATGCGCTGCCGGGATATGAAGAAGTTGGAAGGCGCCGCATCCTTTTGGGCTGTTGGGGATCTTTTCAAAACCCAAGGGTATGCGATTACAAGTACGAAAACATGACGAAGTGGGGACGCGCCATGTACGTAACTCCGGGCGTGGTCGTGGATGGAAAACTTGTCACCACCGATTTGGTGGACATCAATCTTAATATCCGCATTCTGCTGGGCAGTTCGTACTACGACGATTGGAAGAATTCCGAGACCTTCGTGAAAACTGATCCGCTGGGAAATCCCGTGGATAAGAACCATCCCTGGAATCAGACAACAATACCGCATCCGCAGAAACGCGATTTTAACGGTAAATACACATGGGTGATGTCGCCGCGGTGGTTCGACAAGCGCACCGGCGACCATCTCGCGCTAGATACCGGCGGCGGCCCGATTGCGCGCCTGTGGGCGACCGCGCTCGCGGGAATGGTGGACATCGGCTACATAAAGGCTACCGGACATAGCGTAAAGATTTACCTTCCGAAGACGATGTCAAAGCCAGAAGTGGAATTTGAGTGGAAGATTCCGCAGTGGAGCAATGCGATTGAACGTGACCGCGCCCGCACCTACTTCCAGGCTTACGCGGCGGGCTGTGCTCTTTATTTTGCGGAGAGGGCGCTGGAAGAGCTTCACGCGGGCCGCACCCGAACCTGGACCGATTTTAAGGTGCCGGAAGAGGCCATCGGATGCGGCTTCCACGAAGCTGTCCGCGGTGTGCTTTCTCACCACGTGGTGATCCGCAAGGGAAAGATCGCGAACTATCATCCTTATCCTCCGACGCCATGGAACGCGAATCCTCGGGACATTTATGGCACGCCCGGTCCGTATGAAGATGCCGTGCAGAACACGCCCATCTTTGAGGAGAACGGTCCCGATAAGTTCAAAGGGATTGACATCATGCGCACGGTGAGGAGCTTCGATCCCTGCTTGCCGTGTGGCGTTCATATGTATTTGGGGAACGGGAAGATGTTGCAGACCCATCATTCCCCGATGTTCGGCGTGCAAGTTTGAGCTTTTATGTTGAGTAGTGGAAGGAGTGAAGGCCGCGAGGGCTTTCACTCCTCAGTTGTCTAATGAAGTGACACATTATGACGGATAGCAAAGACTTTCAGGCGAAGGTCCAGCGTATTGGCGAGCTAGTCGGCCACCTCGACGACATCGCAGACCCAGAGGCTCGTGCCAGCGCAAAAGCCCTGGTGCAACTGATCCTTGATCTGCACTGCGGCCGGATTCGAGCAGGTGATGGAAATTGTTACGAAACAAGGCGAGGCGGGGCAGCGCGCCATGGATGACCTGGGGCGAGATCCTTTGGTTAGCAGTCTTTTGGTGCTTTATGGACTGCATCCGTTGGACCTTGAAACTCGAGTGGCGCAAGCCGTAGTACGAGTTCTGCCACGAGTCCGCAAAGGCGGCGGTGAACTCGAATTGCTTGGGACCGAGGGAGGCACAGTCCATCTGCAACTTCAAGTCACGGGCCACGCTTGCGGTTCTACCGGAAAGACGTTGAAGGCGATGGTTGAGGATGCGATGTACGAAGCCGCGCCAGATATGACCAGCCTGGTAATCGCTGGGCTCGACGAACAAGCCGGCTCTTCCGGATTCGTGCCCATTGCTGATCTGGGCGCGGCATTGATGGACCGCCGCGCGTCCTCGCCCGGCAGGACGAGCGAGATGCCCGTCTCTCCATCGCTGTAATAAGGATGGAAAGCTACATGAACGACACCCAACCCGGATACGAGAACGCATTCGGAGCGCTCCGCCAATTTATCCGGCCGCGGAAGCGCGATGTAGAGCGCTGCGAACTTTGCAGCGCCGAAGTGGGCGCCGATCATCCCCATCTCATCGAGCCTGCCACTCGCAAACTCCTGTGCTCTTGTAACGCTTGCGCAATTCTATTTAGCGGAATGGCCACGAAATACAAGCGTGTCCCCAGGCGCGTGCTGGCCATGCAGGATTTTCGTCTTTCCGACGCGCAGTGGGAGAGCCTCATGGTTCCCATCAGCATGGCCTTCTTCTTCCGCAGCACGCCCGATGCGCGGGTGGTCGCTCTCTATCCCAGCCCGGCAGGCGCTACGGAGTCGCTCTTGCCTCTCGAAACATGGGAAGAGATCGAAGACGCCAATCCCACGCTTCAGGAAATGCAATCTGACGTTGAAGCTCTGCTGGTTAACCGCATTGGACATGCCCGCGGATTTGCCCAGCCGGAGTACTACGTACTTCCAATTGACGAATGTTACAAGCTGGTCGGCCTGATTCGCTCTCATTGGCGAGGCCTTGCTGGTGGCACGGAAGTCTGGCAGGAAATTGCAAAGTTTTTCGACGGATTGAAACATCGCGCCACCGTGGTAACCGAGGAAGCGAATGCCTGAATTGAGCTTCCAGATCGAGAAGGCGGAGCCGCAACGCTTTACGGTGGCACCAACGCTGCTGTTCAAGCTTCGCATCGCGAATTCCGTGCCCAGCGAAATCGTGCACTCAGTGGCATTGCGATGTCAAATTCAGCTTGAAGTAGCTCGTCGAAAATATAGCGGCGAAGATCAAGCGCAACTCCGCGATCTTTTTGGGGAACCAGAACGCTGGGGTCTGACCCTGAAAACCATGCTGTGGACTCACGCCAGCGTGGTTGCGCCTGCGTTTCAAGACAGCGCGGTAGTTGATCTTCCCGTACCGTGCACTTTCGATTTCAATGTAGCCGCGACAAAATATTTTCATGGGTTGACTGATGGCGATGTCCCGCTGAATTTCCTGTTCAGCGGAACCGTGTTTTACGCCGATGGCGATGGGGCATTGCAGGTCGTCCCGATTCCATGGGACAAAGAGGCACGTTTCAAGCTTCCGGTGAAGGCTTGGCACGAGATGATGGATATCTATTATCCCAATACAGCGTGGCTATGTTTGCGACGCGATGTTTTCGAGCGTTTATACCAATACAAGGTTGAGCACGGCATTCCTACCTGGGAGCAGGCGTTGGAAAAGATGATTCCCGTGGTTGGGGAAGTAGTGAAGCAATGAACACCACACTTATCAACGCCATCGCGAATGCCGTGCTCTACGAGGGATACATGCTTTATCCCTACCGCCCTTCCTCGATAAAAAACCGCCAGCGGTTCAACTTTGGCGTTTTTTATCCGCGGTTTTATAGCGAGGCGCAGAGTGGTTCGGATGCCTGGAGCATGCGGACGGAGTTGCTGATGACGGGGAATTCTCAATCGGCCGTCGAAGTCAGGGTTCGCTTCTTGAAGTTGGTGACCCGTTCACTGCGCAAGCCGAATCTCGACCCCGTCTCCACCCTCGAGGTTGACGGCAAAGTTTTCTCGTCATGGCAGGAAGCGATCGAGTGTGAAGTGGTCATCCCGCCTTGTAATCTGCACGAACTCACTCTCAGCTCTTATGAAAAGCATTCCATTTCCCGGCAAAGGAGGAGACTGAGCCCTTGCGCGACCAGAATAACCAGCTGGCTGGCGTGATAGTTAGAACGCAGGAAGCGATTTGCGGAACGGTCGAGATTTGTGCCGAGCGCCCGGTCGAGGAAATATTCAAAATTCGGGTATTTGTGAAGAACCTCACCAGTTTCAGGGATGATGCCGAGCCTCTCGATCGCGATCGAGCCTTGGCACGATCCCTGGCCTCGGCCCACGTGGTAGTGGGAGCGGTGGATGGCAAGTTCGTATCTCTGCTAGATCCGCCCGACGATCTGAAAGACCTGGCGGCAACTTGCCAGAACGTCGGAGCGTGGCCCGTGCTGGTTGGAGCAGACGGTCAGCGCGACACCATGTTGGCGTCGCCCATCATTCTGTATGACTACCCGCAGATTGCTCCAGAAAGTCCGGGCGACTTATTCGATGGGACCGAGATTGATGAAATTCTCGCGCTGCGCATCATGACAATGACCGACGCCGAAAAGAATGAAATGCGCAACACTGACGAACGTGCGCGCCAGATGCTTGAAAGAACGGAATCGCTGCCCGCCGGGCATCTCATGAAGCTTCACGGCACTTTGCGGGAACTACATTCCTTGAAAGAGGAGATGTCATGAACGAATGGGAATGGCAACTCCTTGAAGCCAGGAATCCGGTGCACGATTTACGTGTGGACGGCATCGAAGTCAGACAAGGAAGCCGTGTGAGGCTGCGTCCCCGTGCGGGTGGCGACATCATGGATATTGCGCTCGCCGGAAAAACCGCGGTCGTGGAGGCAATTGAACAGGATTACGAAGGCAAGGTTCACGTGTGCGTCGTCGTAGACGATGATCCCGGCCGCGATATTGGCCTCATGCGGCAACCCGGCCACCGCTTCTTTTTCGACGCCGAGGAAGTGGAACCGCTCGGCGGAGAAGTTGACGGCGCGATAGGTGACTCCGCAGTCCCACGAATTCTTGTTGCCGGGATCGGCAACATTTTTCTTGGCGATGACGCTTTCGGCGTTGAGGTGGTACGCCGCTTGTCTGCCCGCGATTTGCCGGCCAGCGTTAAGGTTATGGACTTCGGCATCAGGGGTTATGACCTCGCTTACGCTCTGCTCGAAGGATACGAAACCACCATCCTCGTTGACGCGTGTCCGCGTGGCGAGTCGCCCGGAAATTTATATGTGATCGAACCCGATGTGCAAAACGAGAAGGGTTCCGGAGAACAAGGAACTCCCGCCGAAGCACATACGATGAATCCCATGAACGTACTGCGCCTTGCGACTTCCATGGGACCTCTGAAACGCGTTCTGCTGGTGGGCTGTGAGCCAGCCACACTCGGTCCCGAGGAAGGCCAGATGGGGCTGAGCGAGCCGATTGCAGCTGTCATTGATGATGCGGTGACACTGGTGGAGTCGCTGGTCGCGAAGATTCTCAGCGGAGAAGAGATAAGCGCTAACACGTGAGGGCATTACTCAGAGGAGACTACTATGGCGGTGGACATTTCTGAATATAGGAATCCAGTAAGCGATAAAGACACTTTGTTCATGTTGAGCGGGGCGGCCCTGATTTTGTTCGGCGCTGGATTGATTCTTTCCAATCCATTAGTCCGGCGCTATCTCGGGCAGCTTGGAGTCGGCAATCTCATGCACGCGGCCTTGCCCGATATTGACAAGTATTTAAAACTGCGTGCCATGTAAGGATGCGAGCCAATAAATGGGAGCACTAACGGCAACCACCGTTCATTACGTGATCAATACAAGCGCCAGCCAGTTCACGGCGCAGGTGTTCTCCGGCGGAATATTGTCTGCTTTTGGGCACAGTCCAACAATCGCCATTCGCGATTTCTCCGGCGAAGCACACGTGACCCGGATGAACCCGAGCGGTCGTCTTTTACGATTACGATCCGTGCAGATGCTTTGGCTGTCAAAGACGATATTTCCGACAAGGACCGCCGTGAGATCGAGCGCACCATGAAGCAGGAAATTCTTGAGACGGCGGCATATCCGGAGATCGTTTATGAATGCTCGAACATCGCAACCACGAAAACCGCCGAGGGCCAATTCTCGGCTACGCTGAATGGCGATTTGACGATGCACGGCGCCACCCGTCCGCAAGCTGTTAACGCGCGAGTGGCACTAACCGAAGATTCGTTGAGAGCATTTGGAAACTTTTCCATCCGCCAAACGGATTATGACTTGAAATTGGCGTCCGTGGCGGGCGGAGCACTGAAAGTGAAAGATGAAATGAAATTTTCTTTCAATATTTTGGCGCAAAAGCAAGAGTAGGCACGATATGGATGAAAGTGGAAGAGAGCTGATATGTGTCTAGCCATACCCGGTCAGGTTGTTGAGATTTTCTCCGATCAACCGAATGCCGCCATGATTGATGTGGTTGGAGTTCGCCGCAAAGTGGACCTGGGGCTGTTACAGGACGACATGCCCAAACCTGGAGACTGGGTTCTAATCCACGTTGGTTTCGCCATGAGCAAGATCAGCGAAGAAGACGCTATTGACCAGATGCGCACACTTAGAATGTTGGGCGAAGCCGAATTGGCGATGCAGGAAGTCCAGGGTTATGGGCTGGAAGACGGCCAAGCGACCAAGCCGTCTCAGATTGATGACAAAGTGGCCGCTACAGCGGAAGGACCTGTGAAAGGGCGGGGCTTCAGCCCCGCCGTGATTCAAAACGAAAGACCTTCCGGCGCGTCTGAAGGCGCGCCCTTTCAAGTCAATCGCAAAACCAACATTTGTCAGCAGCCTGAGGCGGCCAAGCCGTCTTGATGCAGTTCAGCGGGTAGGTACATTAGCGCTATGAAGTTTGTTGACGAGTTTCGCGAACCCGAGGTCATTACCAGGACGGCGCAAGAGATACGCCGGCTCGCTGATCCCAACCGCCATTACCGCATCATGGAAGTTTGCGGCGGACATACCCACGCTATTTACCGTTTTGGTTTGAAAGATATTCTTCCCGCAAACATCGAACTGATTCATGGACCCGGCTGCCCGGTGTGCGTGCTTCCCATGGGAAGAATTGACGACGGCCTATCCATTGCGCAGCAACCCGATGTCATCTTCGCCGCGTTTGGCGACATGATGCGCGTTCCAGGAACCCAGGGTAGTCCCCTGGAGCACAAGGCGCGGGGGATGGATGTGCGCATCGTTTATTCTCCGTCCGACGCGCTCAAGCTGGCTCAAAAACAATCCCGACAAGCACGTAATGTTCTTTGCCATTGGATTCGAAACCACCGCTCCATCCACGGCGTTGACGCTCGATGCGCGCGAAGGCCCAGGGCGTCCACAATTTCTCCGTCTTCTGCAATCACGTCACGATCATTCCCGCGATCCGCGCAATTCTGGATTCTCCCGATATGCGCATTGATGCATTCATCGGCCCGGGCCATGTCTCAACCGTGATTGGCTGCCGCCCCTACGAATGGATTGCGAAGAACGAAAATAAGCCCGTCGCCGTCTCTGGCTTCGAGCCGCTCGACATTCTGCAATCCATCGTTATGGTCTTGCGGCAACTGAAGGCGAGCGAGGCTAAGATCGAAAATCAATACAAGCGCGTGGTGCCTTGGGAAGGGAACCGCGCAGCGCTGAGCGCGATGGCCGAGGTTTTCGAGTTGCGTCCTTATTTTGAATGGCGGGGACTCGGCTTCATTTCGCAATCAGCACTGCGCATCCGCGACAGTTACGCGGAGTGGGATTCGGAGCAGCGCTTTCACGTTCCCGGAGTGCGGGTGACTGATCCCAAGGCGGCGCAGTGTGGAGAAGTTCTCAAGGGCGTACTCAAGCCGCATCAATGCAAGTTATTTGGCGAAGGAGTGCACGCCCGAGCACCCGGTCGGGTGCACTCATGGTGTCCTCCGAGGGATCATGCGCAGCGTACTTCAATTACGAACACCGCAAAACGGCAATGGTGGACGAGCATCGGGTCAGCAGCCTGAGCGTTGTTGATAACCCGGCTGTCGATAACTCGGCCGTCAATAACTTGCCCGCCGATTCTCCCGCTGCGAATTCAGCCAAAGTCCGTTTTCGCGAGCCGCAGATCGAAATGGCTCACGGAGCCGGAGGCAAAGCCAGCCGCCGCCTCGTCGAAGGACTTTTCGCGCCACTTCTCTTCCCTTCCTCCACCGAGCCGTTGGGCGATGCGGCACATTTCGATCTCAACGGAACTCGCATCGCGATCACGACTGACAGTTTCGTAGTCAAGCCGTTGAGCTTTCCCGGAGGCTCCATCGGCGAACTTGCAGTAAACGGAACCGTGAATGACCTCGCGGTCTCAGGAGCGAGGGCCGAGGCGATGGTTGTCACTTACGTTCTCGAAGCCGGCCTGCCGACTCCCGTGCTCGAAGCCGAAGTGCGAGCCATGGGAAGTGCGGCGCGCAAAGCTGGCGTCACGATCGCGGGCGGAGACACGAAAGTTGTCGAGCATGGCAAGGCCGATTCCATGTACATCACCACGACCGGAATCGGACGTCCTTCTACCGGGAGTGAAAATCGATGCGCGGTCAGTGCGCGCGGGTGACAAGATTATGCTTTCGGGGCCGATTGGCGATCACGGAATCACCATTCTTCTGGCGCGCGGCGAACTCGATCTCGAGGCTGACCTCCGTTCCGACACGCGCTCTGTTTTTCCTCTGGTAGAAGCGCTGGTGAATGCAGCAGGACCTGGCGTCCGCTGGATGCGCGATCCCACGCGGGGCGGCGTCGCCACCTCTCTCAACGAGTTGGCACGCGATTGCGGGTTGGGAATTGTTCTTATGGAAGAAACGATTCCAGTGCATGATGCGGTTCGCGGAGCATGCGAATTGCTCGGACTGGATCCCTTGCACATCGCCAACGAAGGTCAGTTCCTCGCGGTGGTTGCGCCTGAATACGCCGACGCCGCAATCAACGCCTTGGCGCTGGCGTGTGGCGGCGACGGATGCGCAGGTGATCGGCGAAGTGAGAGAACAACCCGCGGGAGCGGTTCTGGTTACAACGCGCTACGGTGGAAGCAGGATTGTGGACATGCTCGTCGGCGACCCGCTCCCGCGCATTTGTTAGGAATTTGATCATGGCCACAACCTCTGGACTGACGGCTCAACTAACCTCTCAAGTAGAAGAGCGGCTGCTCGGTGCGCAATGGGATCACTGAGGATTTCTTTTCCCGCGAGGCACTCCGCCTGGCTGAAGCATGCCGGCTCATGGCGGAGCGTTTTCTCAACGGAGGCCGTCTGCTCGCATTTCGGGCGCGGCCCCTACGCTACCGATGCGCAGCATGTTTCCGTCGAGTTTGTTCATCCGTGATCGTCGGAAAGCGCGCACTTCCCGCGCTCGATATCTCCATGCTGTTCCGGCCATGGCTGGAAACAATTCTTCATCCAGAAGACATCGTGATGGGATTCGGACCTCCCGAGGGAGACGACGAAGTTCGATCCGCCATTGATTTTGCCGGCGCGCAACAGGCTCTGACTTTCGCTCTTCCCGGTGCAACCGGATCTTACGCGGTCGAAACTTTTACAGAGGATCCGTTCATTCACCAGGAAATGATTGAGATTCTTTACCACACGCTTTGGGAAAGCGTGCACGTGTTTCTGGAGCATCGCGAATTAGGCAACGATGTGGGGGCGTCGGGATTTCTCTATCCTTTTCTCGGTCAGGAAAAACAGGAGTTCGGCAGGCTGATATCCGAAGTTGCGGCCTCGATTCAAATGAAGGTGCAGGATGATTCGCGGCTCCGCGACGCAAGTCGCGCGTGAGCAGGCAGAGCAGATCAGCAGCGCAGCAGCCGCGATCCATGAACGCATCCTGGCAAGGCGGCAAACTGATTATTTTCGGCAACGGCGGTTCCGCGACGGATGCCAATGATTGGGCCATTGATTGTGTATGTCCACCGTGCGGTTATCGCCCTTTTCCGGCGATCTCGCTTTCTCTTGAGCCCGCGAACATAAGCGCCATTGCGAATGACGTTGGCACCGAAGTTGTTTTTCTCCGCCAGCTGATTGCGCAGGCGCGCCACGAGGACGTTGCAATCGGCATTTCCACCAGCGGTGGCTCGCGCAACATCATTATGGCGTTGGAAGAAGCGCGCAAGCGGAAATGCTAACTGTCGCGCTTCTTGGTTATGACGGCGGCGAGATCAGGCGCCGAGGATTGGCGGACTTTCCCTATCGTCGTTCAGTGCGACTACATTCCGCGCATTCAGGAAGTGCAAGCTTCTATCTACCACATCATTCGCGAAATCCTGGAGGCGCTCAATCGTGGCCAAGCTTGAACTCTTCGGCACAGCCCGCTGCCCTCACACCCAGGAAATGCGCGAATGGCTGGAGTGGAAGGGACAGCAGATTTCATCGAGTATGACATCGAAGCTGATCGCGAAGCGCGTCACCGGATGAATGAACTAGCCCCCGGCCAGCGCAGCGTTCCCGTGCTCGTCGAGGATGGCAAGGTAGTCCAAATTGGATGGCAGGGTCACAGTTGCATGGTGGATGCCGAATAACACGTGACCAACGCCTGCTCAATTCGAGTTCGAGGCGTGGTGCAAGGCGTCGGCTTCCGGCCATTCGTATATCGTCTCGCCCGCGCAAACACGCTTGCCGGATGGGTATTGAACGGTGAAGAAGGAGTCGAGATTTACCTTGAGGGCGAGGAAACAGGACTTGATGCATTCGTCCGCAATCTAAGAACACAGCCTCCGCCCGCAGCCAACATCGCAGAAATCGAAATTCACTCAGCGGCTCCCGCCGGCCTGCATGAGTTCACGATTCGCCAGAGCGAGCGGCGTGACCGGCCAACCGTTCGTATTTCCCCCGATCTTCCCGTCTGCGATGACTGTCTGAAAGAACTTTTCGATCCGTCAGACCGCCGCTATTGGTATCCCTACATTAACTGCACCAACTGTGGTCCGCGTTACACCGTAGTTCTTGGCCTTCCCTACGACCGGCCGAGTACAACCATGCGGGATTGGCCTCTCGACGAATATTGCGCCGAGGAATATCTGGATCCACGCAACCGCCGTTTTCACGCGCAGCCGGTGGCATGCCCTGCCTGTGGTCCGGGCTATTACTTCCGGGCGGGCAATGATTTCGTGCACGGAAGCGAAGCCGGCATCCGTCGCGCGGCTCAGTTGCTAAACCGCGGCGGCATCGTAGCAGTAAAGGGACTCGGCGGGTATCACCTGGCCTGCGATGCGCGGAACTCCGTGTCAGTGGCCGCATTGCGTGAGCGCAAGTTTCGCAAAGAAAAACCTTTCGCCGTCATGGCCAAGAATCTGGAGACAGCACGCTTGCTCGTCAGCCTTTCCCCGGATGCTGAAGCGCTCTTAACTTCAATTGCGCGGCCAATCGTGTTGGCGCCCGCGAGAGTTGAATTCGAGCATGTGGCGCCGGGCAATACGGACCTCGGCGTGATGCTGCCCTACACGCCGCTACATCACTTGCTCTTCGCTGCGGGTGCGCCGGAAGCGCTGGTGATGACCAGCGCAAACCGCTCGAGCGAACCTATCGCCTACGAAGACGATGTGGCGTTGGATACTCTTTCTGGAATCGCCGATGCATTCTTAATCGGCCAACGTCCCATCGCACGCCGCGTGGATGATTCAGTGGCCCGCGCTGGAGTGTTCGGTCCCGCAATTCTTCGCCGCGCTCGCGGCTATGCTCCCGGAGCGGCTACGAACATACCGAGCGAGCGGCCGATTCTGGCAGTTGGCGCAGACTTAAAGAACACAATCACTCTGGTCCTGGATAGCCAGGCATTTGTCAGCCAGCACCTCGGTGATCTGGGAGATTATCAATCCCTTCGCGCATTCCAGGAAACCATTCAAGACTTAATCTCGATGTACGAAGTTCGTCCTGATGAATTGATCGTCGCGCACGATTCTCATCCTCAATATGTCTCGACCGCGCACGCTTTACAACTGAGTGTTGGGAAACTCGTAGAGATCCAGCATCACCGGGCACACATAGCTTCCGTCTTAGCGGAGCGCGGCGAATGGGAGAAACGAGTTGTCGGAGTCAGTTTCGACGGCACCGGCTACGGAGACGACGGAGGCATCTGGGGCGGCGAAATCTTTGTGGGCAGCGTCAAAGAGGGATTTAACCGCGTTGCCCATTTGCGCCCTGCGTTATTGCCGGGCGGCGACGCGGCAGCGCAACATCCCGTGCAGGCTGCTGCTGGGTTCCTCGCGCAGATTGATAATTTGCCCGATCTGACCGCCGCTGCCCTTCAACTTTCCGGATCGCTATATACACTCTGCCGAATTAATCCGCAAAAACGTTCGAACATTTTCTACGACCTCTATCGGGCGTCTGTTCGACGCAGCCGCAGCGCTTCTTGGGTTTACCCGTGAAGTGACATTCGAGGGACAAGCAGCAATGTGGCTTGAGCAGCTGGCCCGCACAGCTCCGCTGACACAACCCTATCCGTTTCCATATTCGGGAGGCGAACTGGACTTCCGGGCATTGCTGCAATCCATCATTCGCGACAGGGCCAGCGGTCGAGACATCGGAGAAATTGCTCGTGCTTTCCAGCGGGGTCTCGCGCAAGGTACGTCCGAGGCAGTATTGGCAATAGCGGAAGCCCGCAATCTCAACACTGTGGTTATGTCCGGCGGTGTCTTCCAGAATGAATTGCTGCTGCAAGACATTAAATCGCTGTTAGAAGCTGAGCCCATTGAAATTTGGACGAACCATTCTGTCCCACCCAACGATGGTGGCATCAGCCTGGGGCAAGCTGCCCTGGCAGCCTTCGCGGTGAACTGAGAGTAAGAATTATGCACGAACTATCCATCGCTATGAGCATCGTAGAGCTCGCTGAAGAAGAAGCCCTCCAACGCAATGCTCAAGTAACTGCCGTTCACCTCAAGCTCGGTGCTCTGTCTGGTGTCGTGAAAGAGGCGCTCTGTTTTTCATATGAAATGGCCTGTGAAGACAGTCGGTTAAAAGGGTCTCACTTGGTGATTGAAGAGGTTCCAGTTACTAGTCTTTTGTCCAAAGTGTCAGATGCAGCGTTCCATCAGCTCCCTGCAATTATTCTGTTGCGCCGAATGTGGCACCCCCACTTCCGAGATCGTACAGGGTAAGGAACTCGAGGTCGTAGCATTGGAGATTGAAGAATGGGCTCACAACCCCGCTTAGTTGAAGTCAGAAAGAACGTTCTCAAGCAGAATGATGTGATCGCACGAGCGCTTCGCGACGAATTTCGCGCCGCCGGAGTATTTGTCGTGAGCCTTGTCTCGAGTCCGGGATCGGGCAAGACCGCGTTCCTGGAGAAAACTCTTACCCAGCTTTCACGCGATTACAGGGTAGCCGCGCTCGTCGGCGATCTCGCTACCGAAAATGACGCGATCCGGCTGGCGCGCAGCCAGGTTCCAGTCAGGCAAATCACCACGGGCACGCTATGTCATCTCGAAGCCGCGATGGTGCAGGAAGCACTCAAGGGATGGGATCTCAATCTGCTGGATTTTCTCTTCATCGAGAACGTCGGCAACCTTGTCTGCCCCTCGTCCTATGATCTGGGTGAAAACCTCCGCCTGGTGCTGATCTCAGTGACCGAGGGCGAGGATAAGCCGCTGAAGTACCCCACCATTTTCAATAGTGCTGACGTCGCGATCGTTACCAAGATGGATTTGGCTCACGCAGTCGAATTCGACTGGCACTCGGCATATGGAAATATTCAGGCGGTCCGTCCCGGCATGCCCGTGCTCAAGCTCTCCGCCAAGACAGCGGAAGGTATGGACGAGTACGTCAATTTTCTGACGGCCCAATTTGATCAGCTCCGCGCCACTGCAAGCTAGGGACGGCGCAACCTTCGTGGTGATATTTTAATTCCCTCAGCCTTCGTCATTTGAACTAACCGGCGAGTCGGCTACAATCACCCGATGCGTGACGTTGCAGTTGCAATCTTTGCGAGCTTAGTGCTGGCGACGGGTGCTTTTTCCCAGGAAAACACTTCTGCGCCGAAAACACCCTCTGCGCCAGCATCTCAAGAATCAGAAACCCAGTCTCCAGTTTCCCCATTGGGACAAGGTGCTACCCCGTCCGTTGTGAAAATGTGTGGTGCGAAAAACCCTCCACCCTGCGCCCAGGTTCCGCCGCATCCACTCAAATCTCCGCCTCCAAAATGGACCAAGGAAGCGCGCCGGGCAAAGTTTAAGGGCACTGTGGTGCTATCACTGGTCGTTGGAGCGGACGGCGTGCCCCGCGACATCGCAGTTCAACATTCTGTTGGATATGGGTTGGACGAAGAAGCAATGAAGGCAGTAGGAAAATGGCGCTTCCAGCCCGGCACCACGGACGGCAAAGCTGTAGCCGTAAATATTAATGTGGAGGTAGCTTTTAATGTTTATTAGGGACGAACCCGGGCCAGCCAAAATAATTACTTCGAAGCTGTTGCAGCCTTGCCCGCGTCCTGCGCCGCGAATTCCACCAGCTGTTTCAATACCTCATACGGAAGCGTCGCCAGATTGCTGATGCTTCTTCCATTGATAAACAACGTCGGCGTGCCGGTGACGCCCAGGGACGTTCCCAGTTCCACGGACCGTTCCACACGGCCTAAAGTCGCTGCTTGAGCGGCGCACTCGGCAATCTTGCTTCCATCCGCTCCCGCGGCGGTGGCTAGCTCCTTCAGTTTGTCGTCGGCGTTGGCTGCCACAATATCCGACTGCGCGTCGTAAACACTCGCGATGAATTTCCAGAACGCCTCATTGGAGCTGCGTCCAATGCAATCCGCATAATCAGCGCCCTTTTCCGCCCAATCATGCGACGGCAGGGGGAAATTCTGAAAAACGAGCCTTACGTTCTTCTCCTCGGACAAAAGCCTTTCCACTGTCGGCTGCGCTTCCTTGCAGTGCGGACATTGCAGATCGCTGAACTCAACGATTGTTACCGGCGCACCAGCAGGTCCGCGCGCAACTCCGTTCTCTTCTTTTTCCAGCTTCGCACGCGCCGGCGCAAACGGATGGCTTCCAAACGGAATAATATCCCCGGTGATCGCGTGCCTGCCATCTTCCGTCACATAAAATTGGTTTGATTGCAGGCCCTGTGGCGAGGTGATCTCGACTGTCACTACGGCGAGCCCTTCCGCTTCCGAAGGCTTAATATCAGACACTTTCCAGCTCAGATTAGGGTTGTATCCAAAAGTCTCGCGCAGAAAAGCATTGACTGTCTCCAGGGATGGAAGATGGGTTTCCTTCGCATGCGGACTCGCTGCGGAGGAATGTGTCGCCTCCGTCTTCCCAGCGGCATTCTTCTCCTGCGCCTGAGAAACCGCGACTACAGCTATAAGGAGCAAACAATAACTCAACGTGCGATGCATGTATTCCCTTTCCTATTTCTAAAGGCGAGGAAAACCTCAATGATCTCCTGCAATCCAGATATATTACCTGAGGCGTCCTAGATATCGGCTTTTGCCGCGATTGGGAATCGCCGCCCCGAACCGAAAGCCTTCGCTGAAATCTTCAACCCCGGAGCCGCCTGCTGCCGCTTATACTCGCTGCGTTCCACCATGCGGATGACTTTGCGCACCAGGTCCAAATCAAATCCGTGCGCGGATGAAATTGCCTCCGCCGGCCTCGAGTCCTCCACATATTCTTCCAGAATCGTGTCCAGTACATCGTAGGGTGGCAGGCTATCACTATCTTTCTGCCCCGGCCGCAACTCCGCTGATGGCGCCTTCTCCAGCGTTGCTTCGGGAATAACAGCCCGTCGCGAGTTCACATATCGGCTCAGCCGGTACACCATTGTTTTGGGCACGTCTGAAATCACGCCCAGCCCTCCCGCCATATCTCCGTACAAAGTGCAGTACCCGACTCCCAGCTCACTTTTATTTCCTGTGCTCAGCACGATCGCACCAAACTTATTGGACAAGGCCATCAGCAGCGTTCCACGCGCACGTGACTGAATATTTTCCTCAGTCTCATCTTCCCGGTAGCCGGTGAAGACTTTTGCGAGAGTCTTCCGGTAATTCTCGAACACATCGGTGATGCAGAACAATTCGAAACGAATGCCAAGGTTTTCTGCCAGCGTCTTCGCGTCGTCTATGGATCCTTGCGAGGAATAAGGTCCCGGCATGCCCACCCCAATCACGTTTTCAGCACCGACTGCATCCGCCGCAATCGCTGCGGTCAAGGCCGAATCAATTCCGCCGCTCAGGCCTACGATCACTCGTTTGAATCCGCACTTGCGCACGTAATCGCGAGTTCCGAGAACCAACGCGGCGTAGACACTCGGTTCGTCCCCAGCGATTTGTTCGTGAACTTCACCGGTGAACTTTTCGGAATCGAAAACAACCATGTCCTCCTCGAAGGATTTGCATTGTGCGATTACTTTGCCGGAGCTATCGAACGCCACGCTGGAACCGTCAAACACCAGACTGTCGTTTCCGCCTACTTGATTCACCATGACCACCGGGACTTTGTAGTTCCGCGCGATCGCCGCCAGCATGTCCCGGCGCAATTCACGCTTGCCCATCCAAAATGGAGAAGCCGATATATTCAGTAAAAACTTTCCTCCGGCCTTCAACAGCGTCTCCACTGGATCGAACGTGTAAAGTCGCTTATTCCAAAATTGTTTGTCGTTCCACGCATCCTCACAAATCGTGAGCGCCATCTCTTTTCCGAAGAGTGGAAACAAACTTTGGCTGCTGGCGGGAGCAAAATTTCGCATCTCATCGAAGACATCATAAGTAGGAAGCAACATCTTCGATTGCATGAACGCGATCCCGCCATCCTTCAGCAGCGCCGCCGAGTTCATCACCGACTTGCCCGTGCTGGCATCGGCAGCCGTAACCAGCCCGCAGATGACAGCAATACCGCGCGTATCTCGAGCCACGCCTTCTGCCGCCTTACGATTGTGTTCTACAAATGAGGACCGCTCCACCAGGTCTCGTGGAGGATATCCGCAGATCGAAAGTTCGGGAAACAACACCAACTCGGCCCCGGCAGATTTGGCGCGTACCGCGACCTCAGTGATTTTTGCCGCGTTCCCGGCAAAGTCGCCGACCGTGGGATTGATTTGCCCCAACGCAATCTTCACCACTCAAGTGTAAAGGGGCGATGCCGCACCGCGCAAAGCCGGAATGCGGAACGCAATCTGCTTGATGAAATGACAGTGACGATTGGTTGCAGCTATTGCAGATTCTGTGGCGCGCTTCGGTCCGGCTTGTCGGTATCTTCTTCGCCGGGGCGGCGCAGAGTCGGGGCATCCGCCGGCCGGGTTGCGGGCGCAGCTCCGGCCTTGGCCAGACTGGTATCCAGATTTACTTCCTTCTCCGTTCGCACAACTTTTTGTCCAGTCACTTTCATGGTTTCCACGCGCACAACTTCATCCCCCACGAAGCGCACAAAATCCACATCCTGCGGAGGCTGCCCGTAGATCCATTCCTCATAATCGGTCTCTCCATCCTTCTCGCGGGTCTTTTGAGCCGCCCGGCCCTTCGAATAAATCACCATCTCGCGATTCATGCCTACCAATACGCGATGAGCCTCGATGGCGTCCTTCACGATCGGCGGGACCGTCTCAAGATACGCCTGTAGCGCCGACTTGGAATCAAAGTCGAAGACCGGCGCCAGCAGCGCCTTCAGTTGCCGCGCATTCAAATCCGGGACGTAGTGATCAAAGACCAGGTCCACGTAAGATCCGCGGGGATTATCCTGCGGACTTCCTGCGATGGGGTTGTCGGCTCCGCCTGTGCCGACTGAGATGTGCTGATACCACTTCAGCTTCTTGACCGGACCGCCATTGATCTCAAAATGAATTCGGTCGCCTTTGATCTCGATCTCGGAGATCATTGCGCGGTCACCCGGCTTCACCGATGGCCCCCACATCGCAATCATCTGGCGAAGCTCCTCTCCGCTGGGAGAAACTACTCCATCTTTCAACGTGAGGCCCGTCTTCCCCATGGGAAACTGTGTGCGGATATACACCAGATCGGCATTAAACGCGCTTATTAATTCCATCCTGGTTTGCTTGGATATATGAGGCGCGGGGGCTTGCTGTGTATCACTGCCGAAGAGAGTTCCGGCAAAGAAAACAAGGAAGAGAGCGAACGGGATATTGCGTAACTTCATGGCCGACCAGCCCGAATTACCTTGATTATAGCCCGTTTCATGTATGAAGAAATCGGATTTTGACCAAAGGAAAAGACCCATCTTTATCTAAGATGGGTCTCTCTTTTTTAGCTACAGCCGGCAGCTGGCAGCTAAAAGCCTATTGATACGTGAAGTTCAGATTGTCCAGAAATACCGAATACGCGTCCTGATTGCGATTGCCGTCAATCTGATAGTTGATCGTAACCCCGTACCAGCTAGTCGGTGTCGGGGTATCGTACCGGTTCAAATTGGCGGTTTGGCCATTCAGCGTGATCGAAGCGAATAAAAGATGATTGTCCGATGTTCGCTGCACGTGCAAGATCAAATGGTTCCAGGCATTGCTTACGGGGTTGCATGCAACGCCGCTTGGAACCCAATGCTGACCCGGATTGCTCCAGGTATCCCATTCGTGGCCGCCAGCCACTCGGCATTCGTGTCCCCAGATGAATGATTGCCCGTTCACGAACTGGTTGATATCGAATTCGAGAGCTTGTGAAGTCTCCACGTTTCCCACCCAGAAGTACACGTCATAAGTGAAATCGTGGAGGCTCGGAGCAAGGCTCTTGTTGTAGTCAGGAAGGCCTTGCGAAGAAAAATCTCCGATGAGATGGTTGTTCCAAAGTATATCGGAGAATTTCTGTGAACTGGCCGTCCCGCCGATGTTGGTTTGGGTTGAACTGCCGCTGAGTGAAGGAGAGCCCCAACCCTCGTTCCACGACCACGTTTCTTCCGGTCCTGTAGATTTGCAGCTATTGCAGATGTTGTAGTCGAGGGAGGGCAGCAGCGCATAACCCGTCCATCCGCCCCCTTTTTGCAGGCTATAAAACGTCTTGCCGCCAGAAGGGGCGGCGGCGCCTGATACTGTAACCTTTACCGGCGTCGCGGTGGACCCGCCGCACTTATCCCACTCCTGCACCACGGTATTGTAGGTTCCAGGACTGAGGTTGAGATTGGTATCCAGAGTCGAACCATTTGCCGAATATGCGAGTGCATTGTCAGCCGTGTAAATGCCCATGGCTGAAATGCCCTGTGCACAGGAAGTAGCCGCGCTCGCCACATAGTGGACCGGACTCGACACGGTGCTGTTGGCGGTCGGCGATGTCACTTGTACGCCCGGCTGCCCTCCACCGCTTTTTATTGTCACGTTCACAGGCATCGTTGCGCTCGACCCGCAATTGTCCCAGGACTGCACCACGGTATTGTAAGTTCCAGGATTGAGATTCAAATTTGCGTCCAGCTTCGATCCATTCACGCTGTATACGAGTTGATTGGGAGCGGAATAGACTCCCATGGCGGCAACGCCCGCTGGACAACTCGTAGAGGCTGACGCTACATAGTGCGCTGGCGAGGCCACCGTGCTATTGCTCACTGGTTGCGAGACTTGCACTCCAGATCCCGATCCGCCCACGGTTATTGTTATCGGCGCCGTGGTTGATCCGTTGCAGTTATCCCATTCCGTTACGACCACGTTGTAAGTACCAGGATTGAGATTCAAATTCGTGTCCAGATTCGCGTCTTTCCCTACGTACGCCAGTGAATTTGACGCCGTATAGATGCCCATGGAAGCTACGCCTTTGGAGCATGTCGAGGTCGCGCTGGCCACGAAGTGCACCGGTGACGATATTGTTGCGCCGCTTCCGGGAGACGAAATACCCACCCAGGCCGCCGCCCAGGGAGAACCAAGAAAGGCGATAGAACAAACGAGTAAACAGGGGACCTTCACTCTCATTTTAGCTTTTCTCCAGCTTGTGTGATTGCGAAGCGGCGCAGGAACTTAATTAAGGATTGATCGGATTCTATTGGCTATGCGAATTGAGATCAATAAAAAACTGCGGGAAAATCTGTAGATAGCCACTCGGAAGTGCATCGCGCGCTAAGGTAAAACCCTTAGTGGGCAATGATTTTGGTTAATTAGCAATGCTAACTAATCTGGCGAATCGTGGGATGAGATCGTGATCTGAGAGCTCTTGTGAAACCGCCGGTTACTTTCGATGAACCTAGGAAATATTCAATGCGCGTTTGATCGTGCCGCGCTCCTTCTGAATTTTCTCTTGCAGCAAAGTGATGGAATAAATCAATTGCTCAGGCCGCGGAGGGCAGCCGGGAACATAGATATCCACTGGAATCACCTGGTTCACGCTTTGCACCAGCGCATAATTATTGAACACTCCGCCGGATGTCGCGCACGCACCCATCGAGATCACCCATTTCGGTTCCGGCATCTGTTCCCACAACTGCCGAATCACCGGAGCCATTTTATTGGACACTCGTCCCGCAATAATCATGAGATCAGATTGCCGCGGCGATGGCCGGAAAACTTCCGCACCAAATCGCGCGATATCAAACCGGGATGCTCCCATGGACATCATTTCAATCGCGCAACAAGCTAAACCAAACGTCATCGGCCAGATGGAATTCTTGCGCATCCAATTGACAACATTATCAACGGTGGTAAGCACAACCCCTTCGGGCGTGGGATTACCATAAGTAAGGTCATTCACAACCCGCTTGCCGTTTTCAATCGAAACGTAAGGCCCAAAGTTAAGATCGTTCGCCATGCCTTTATTGTAAATGCTGGTTCGCCCCAATTTCCATTGATTTGCCTCTGCTGAGAACTAAATACTGAGAACTGACAACCGCCCGAAGGCAGTCCCATATTTTTTCAGATGCTGCTTTCAAACATTTGTGAAATCTGTACTCCACCAACGCGCCGCCGAGGAAAAAGGCCACGCTTCACCCTCCGACATTCTGCTACCATCTTGCTCCATGAACCAGGGTTCCGATTCCGGGATGAGAGTGACGAAGTTACTTCGTCAGGCAGAAGCCGATCCCCAGGCGTTGCAGCAACTCGAGCGCTTTCGCAGGACTCTGGTCGTCATGTTCAGCGACATTCAAGGCTCCACGGCCTACTTCGAAAGTCACGGCGATACTGCCGGTCTATTCATGCTGCACCAGTGTGACAACCTGATCCGCTCTCACGTTGAAACGCACGGTGGAACCGTGATCAAGACGATCGGCGACGGAACCATGATGACTTTCCCCGAACCGAAACATGCTGTCCAGGCTGCGATTGAAATACAGAGATCGTTGACTGAACTGGACGCTGCCCGCGCGGAGGGCGACCGTATTGCCCTGAGAATCGGTATGCACTACGGCACCGGCATCGTTCGCACCACCGATGTTTTTGGCGATGTGGTCAACATGGCCTCACGCGTAGAGACTGCGGCTGGGCCCGGCCATATCGCGCTCTCCGAGGAAATGTTCGGGCAGGTGCGTGACTGCGGATTCACCATAGAGGTCCTCGGCCGTTTTGTGCTCAAAGGCAAGACTGGTGAGCGCACGCTTTTTCACGTGAGATGGCAGCAGAATCAGGCCTCCGGCCCGGATGTCATTCCTCCTAATCCTTCGCCCTCCGCCACTCGCACCTTCAAACTGCATGTAGTGAATCATAAGGATGCCGGCGCTGCCGCGGATTATCCGGTGCAAACCGAGCTCGGAGTCGGACTTTCCGCCGCGAACGCTCTGCTCATATCCAATGATCTCAATCTTCCTGATTTATGGGCGCGGATTTTCATTGAGAATCAGAACCCATTCGTCGAGGAGTCCACCCAATCGCATGGCATTTTCCTGCGTCTCTCCGGAGCGCACGTGCTCGAAAATGCCGACATTTTTCTAGCCGGCCGGCAGCTATTTCGCTTCGAGGAAAAGCTGGAACCAGCCTCCATCACCGGCACCACGGACGCTCACGGCGCTGTTGCATTTGTCGCCGGCAAGGGCGCGATCCTGGTGCGAACCAATAGCGCGGGCGATTCGATCGAACGCTATCCGCTGAATGCGCTTCAAGTACAACTTGGCCGCACCGTCGGTACATACACTTTTCCCGACGATCCGTTGATGAGCCGCTCCCACGCTGCCATTTCAAAACGTGGAGAAGATTTTGTGTTGGAAGATGCCGGCAGTCATAACGGTACATTCTTGCAGGTGCGAAGAAAAACATCTCTCAGCCTGGGATCAACCTTGCTGATCGCAGGCCATTTGTTAAAGATAGTCGAATAGCTTCCGGTCACGCGGCCCGGCGTAAATGTGATTCTTCCCGCGCCCGCTTCACATCGTTCACGTCGCCTAGAACGATCACAATTCCGCCATCCCGCAAAACTTGCTCGCCCGGAGGATTCACCTGAAATGCGGATCCCGCACTCTGCCGCGCGCCGCAGTTTTTCAACGCCAGCGGCATAAGCTGGTACCGGGTCCGCAGATTGAGATCGTCCAGCGACACCCCGCTCCAACTCGATCCCTCCGGAATTTCGATCTGTTCGACTCGCAGCGTGTGCGAATGTTCCTTCAGCATAAGATCGAGAAACTCCACAACGTCCGGCCTGATCACCTCACTGGCGAGACGTAAGCCACCAATCCGGTTAGGGGACACAGTCGAGTTTGCCCCCGCCTTCACCATCCGCGCCGAAAATTTTGTCTCGTCGGTGCAGCGCGCCACAATGCGGATCGCCGGATTTTTCTGCCGCACCAGAAACGTAATCACCAGATTGTCCTTGTCAGTCGGAAGCGCGGCAATCAGGCCTCTCGCGCGCCCAACGCCCGCGTGATCAAGTATCGCTTCGTCGGTCGCGTCTCCGATGATGTAAAGCAAATCATGCCGCTCCTCGCAAAACTTCCGCGCCACCTCGTCACTGCTCTCGACGATGACAAACGGCGTTCCGGTCGTCTGCAACTCCTCGGCAACGTGCCGCCCCGTATCCCCCAGGCCGCAAATAATGTAGTGCCCGGTTAAAGTGCTGATCTGTTTTTCCATCTTTCGCCTCCGGAACAAGTCGCTGAGTTGCCCCTCCACCAGGAATGCCGTCACCACCGAAATGACGTAAATCATGATCGCTACGCCAAAGAGCAGTACAAAAATATTGAAAATTCGCAGCAGAGGATTGTGACTCGTGTCCACAACCTCCCCATAACCCACCGTCGAGAGCGTGATCACCGTCATGTAAAGCGCTTGCAGGAAGGTCACATCCCGGCCCCCGAGCAGGCAATATCCGCTCACGCTGATCACGGCGACGATCAGCAAAGCCAGCAGCGCATTCGTCAATCTCTTCCGCAGATTCATGTGTGTATTTCCGCCCGAAATCGTGAGATTTTAGCATGTTTCGGACCCTCTTTTCGCCTATCAGAATGGGTGTGTTCCCGGACGCCGGGATTGATGGGCGACACTTCCTTCGACGCGCTGTGGGCAGGCGTGTCTTCGTCTTCGACTCGACTTGCGTTTGACCGTATGGCGCGGACGCGCCACCCGGCGATGATCTTGACTTTGGAGACGACGCGCTTGGCCACAAGCACGTGTCCAAGCGGAATACCATCCTTCCGCGCGCTGCGAGAGGATGGTATTCCATGCTTGTCCCATGCAAGGCGCCGGTCAACTACGGCGCGCTTGAATTGGCTGTGAGGATGTCGAGCAGTTTCGCCTGCTCAAACCGGCAACAACGAAACGCCTAACTACTTATCGGGATGCTTGTGGCGCCAACTCCAGTATTCGTTCTGTTCATCCTTATTTAGCTTGCGGAAGTCGCGATGCGGATCGCGATGGGTTTCCACCGTCCATTGCTGGTAATAAACGCCCTCGTGATTGTTCCATGTGTGATAGTCACCGTACGCCGGATCGTAATAGCGGTGGGTGTGGACCGCGCATCCTGAAGCAAGCAGTGAACCCAGGAAAAACGCCGCAACAAGCGCAAAATTCGAAAAATTGAACTTCGAAATAATCGACCGTCTTGCCATCTGATTCCTCCTCGTCCTTATCTTACTAACGCGTATTGGATGCAAGGATGATTGTTCAAGGCTGAACCAAAAACAAAACTGCCGATTACTCCTCCAAGGCGGACAGGCTACTCGCCACCGCTCTGACTCATGCCGGGATCGCCGAAAACCCTTCCCAAATCCTAAGAAAAACGTTGTCATCTCGAGCGAAGTCGAGAGAGACCTGCTTTTGCTTGTACCCTTCGGAAACCCACCAACACTCCCGTCCTACGGCTGCGAGAGCAGGTCGGCCTTGCCCGTGCTCAGGTCCACCGGGACAGAATTATGCTCCTGCACAATCCGCCACTTCCCGTTTATCTTCCGCAGCACATCAGTAGATCGCACCACGACGTGTGATTTGGAACCGTCCTTCGCAGTGATGATGCTGTCGTCAATGCTCCGGGCATAAGCCACCGTACCCACAACCGTGATGTTCAGATCAGACAGCGAGTTCGTGACCGGCCCCGGAAACTGTGTAAACAAATCCTCCCAATTCTTCTTGTATGCATTCCACGACGGATACGCCCGTGGCGGCACGACATCAAACACGAAAGTGTCTGGCGCATAGACGGCCATGATGCGGTTGACGTCCTTCTTGTTGAAGGCATCGTTGAATTCCTTGTAGAGCGCCTGAATAGCAGCCTTATCCCCGCCCGATTTCGCCTGCGCCGTCGCCAGAACCGTCCCCGCTGTGATTCCCAGCAGCACCAGTATCGCTACACCCAAATAAACCGGCTTTCGCATTAGTGTTTCTCCTTGTAGTAAGAAATGTTTGTCCGAGACGCGCCGAGACTACTGGCGAAAATGTCCAATGTCAAGATGGATGCTACGTCGTGGGAAAAGCAGATTCCTCCGGGCAAGACCCGTTCGGAATGACAACGAAGCTGAGAGTACGGCGCGTTACTATGGCGCGTTCTGCAAACCACTCAGTGTGCCAAAGAGCTGCCCGATACTGGCAAGAGGGTAACTGACATTACGCGTCCGGACGGCAGGCCCAAAGTGAATGAACTTCGTGAAATTCGAGTTAGAGTCATACCCATGCGGTATAGATCCGCCGAGTCCTGTTCCCACGTAGGAAAGCAACGCCATCCACTCTTTGAGTTCCTGAATGTTGGGGGTTCCGGGCGCCGCGTCAATACGGTTGGCCAATAGGCCGGGAATATCGGCCCCCGACAACACGGTAGTGCCGGTGGCGGAAGCGTACGGGGTAATAGTGACACCGAACTGGGCCTGCACCGCGCCGAGCAGGAGCACTGCATAGAGGTCTACCGCCATTCGCACGCGGACGGTGTCAGACAGCGGGGTCGCCGGTCCTATATTCTCCGTGTCGCTGGGCGCAAAGCCGGAGACCGTATCAATCGCGGCGACGGCCTTCGAAACAATCAACGCACTTAAAGTGTTCGTGCCCGCCGCGCTATCTGCCGCGGCCGCTCCGGCCACCTGCCCCAGAGCTCCCAGGTTGGCGCCGATCTGACCTGCGTCAGGATTCACGTCGTTCAGGCTGACCATCGCCGCGGCATAAGGATTCCCTTCGGCATAGGCTGCGAGCAGGGCTGCCCCACCATCCGTGCCGAGAGTGGACAGCGCCTCCAGCGCCTGGAGTGCCGCACTCAGACCCCGCCGACGCCTTCTGGCTCGTCAGTTGGAGTACCGCGGCGGCGGTAGAATATTTGAAATACACATACGATTCCGTAGCCTTCAGGCTGTATTGAAGGCCAGAGAGGTTCAGATAGAAATCCGCTGAAGCAAGATTCGTCTGCACGACTAGCTGGAGGGCGCACACCTTCTTGACGTCCCCAGGATCGAGGTACAGTGAAATCAACGGAAAGCCTATAGGCAGGGCTTGAGTGGAATCCGGAGTTATCCCCAGGGACAGTACGTTATAAATGTCCGCGAAAGAAATTGGCACTTGATTCAGTAATCTGCTTCGCAAGACGCCGGTAGCTACCGCGGATCCTTGGTAGGGAGTGAAATCATATCCGGGAAGGTTTGCCGGATTGCCTCCGACGGCAGCCAGAGTCTGCTGAATGATGCTATTGGGAACGCTGCGGACTGAATCCGCGGCCAGGTCTCCAAGTCCATTCGGCGGAGGCACAGCGCTCATTCCATTGGACTCCATCCTTTGCAGGCTGCTCGCCACAGGATGATAAATTCCCGTACCCAGGTTCGTCGGGTCATAGTCAGGAAAAGTCTGCTTGAAAAATGGCGCAAGCTCGGCATTGATCCCCTGGTCGGTCGCCAGCACGATTTTGGCGATCCCTGAATCAGGCGATAAGCCGAGACGCGCAAGCGTGGCATTCGTCATAGGCAGATTGCTGAAGCCTTCACGCGTAGTGGACATCGTCGCGGGATGGTACGTGAGATCAATGCGGGAGACATTGGTGCCGTATGCGCCGGCATCAATGATCTGTGTCTGCCACGTTCCATTCGTCACTGTATGGGCCGCGTTCAACGGAGTGTGCGTGTGCCCGGATGCGATCAGATCAATACCAGTCACGTGTTGTGCCAGGCTGACGTCTTCTCCCGCCGTCCCAGCGGGGTTCGTGCCGGAGTGCGAGAGAACAATCACGATCTGCACCTGATTCACATTCCGCAGTTCGTCCACCAAAGCTTGAATGGACGCATAGTTCGTCGAAAAATCTGAAAAGGTCACGGGAGCCGAGCCGGGTGCGTCCTGGGCCGCGTTCTTGCCCATCAGTCCGATGTATCCCACCTTAATCCCATTTCCCAGGTCTTCGACTCTTGTAGTGCTGATAAGCTTTCCATCGCCTACGAACGGAGCTAGGTCAGTGTCGCCTCCGAGATTCATGTTCGAGGCCACGATAGGCGTGTCGAAACCGAAAGAACTCTGCGCGGTACCAAGCATCTTCGCCAGGCCCGCAGGCGTGTAGTCAAACTCGTGATTGCCGAGCGTCACGCAGTCATAGTTCATGAGTTTGATAAACCTGAGAGCCAGCGGTTGCGAACCCAGAGTAAAATCGTAGAGCGTGCCCATCGTCCAGTCGCCGGAATCCACCAATATCACGGAATGTTTCGTGGTGGCGCGCACATAATTCACATACGCTGAGATTCGGGAGTAAGCCCCAGTCGCGCTCGTGCCGTCCACGGCATCAACATCAAGCCCCACGTGGTCAACCCCATTCGCGTGATCATGCAAGTCAGTGGTCTGAAGGATGGTGATCTGAACATCATGGCTTGAAGCGTTCGGTGCAGCAGCCGCACTCGGGATAATCAGCGCAGCCAGAAAGATAGTTAGCCGTGATGGCACTACGCTTGAAGTTCATCGTCTCTCCCTTTCCAGTTCGACGCGTAACGTGGTTTATTACGCAGTCAAACCCGGCGCCGCTTCGCCGAAGCCGGAAATATTACCACGGATTCCCTTGGTGGGAGCCGAGTTTCAAGGGGCTCATTCGCCCCTCCTCCGCAATTCCTTTCTATAGAGTTGTCATTCCGAACGGGCGCAGCCCGGAGGAATCTGCTCGCTAAAAGATTCCCCAAATTCTTGTCAAGAGGTAAAAACACCCCAATTCCCCCTATCGCACTCATTCCATTCAGAAAATAAGTCTCCGAAACGTGGCGCATTTACCCTGTTGGATTTGCTATTCTAGTATAGAGAACGAAATATAGATAAAAACAAGGCGCGGCCAAACGGCTGCGCCTTTTTATTGCCTAAAAAACGAACCGAAATCAGGACTCATTGCCCAAATCCATTCCCAAACCCGCACACCGCAACACCACCCAGACCGGAGACTTTTCCGAAGCCGCCTTCCTCTTCAAAGCCACCAGCCTGGGATTCGGCGTCGCTAAACCCTGGTCCAACAGCGAGCGCTACGACTTCATTCTCGACAACGGCGCGCGCCTCTGGCGTGTCCAGGTAAAATGCACCGCCTCGCTCCGCGCCCGCGGATACGACGTCCAACCCATCCGCGCCATCTATACTCGCGAACTCGGGGCAAATCCAAATTAGCCTACACGCAGAAGACGTCGACGCCCTCGTCGCCCACATCGTCCCCTGCGACGCCTGGTACGTCCTCCCCATCGCCGACATAATCAACCAAAAAAGCCTCCGCTTCTACCCCGATAACGGATGTCCCCGCGCCAGATTCGAAAAATACCGCGAAGCCTGGGGACTATTCAAACCGAAATAGATATTCCCTCGCTCTGAACCTCCGTCCTAAAATTAAATATTGTCATTCCGAACGGGCGCAGCCCGGAGAGCCTGCCCTGAGCGGAGTCGAAGGGAATCTGCTTTCCGCGCGGGCCATACACAACGACAGGGCCAACCGTAGCAGCCAAAACATTTGTCATCCTGAGGGCAGCAGCCCAAAAAAACAAATGTCAATCCTGAGGCGGCGGATTAGGTCGCTATGCGACCGAATCCCAACGAAGGACCTATACACTTCCGCCACGACCGCCGTCACAATGGAATGCGGAGCTGCAGTGTGAGGGCGGACACTCCCGTCCGCCGTCTTTGACTTTGACCGTCCATGGGACGCCGCCCTCGCCCGCGAACCACGTTTCGTATCAGGGCACGACTTCAGTCGTGCCATTCAGATCGAACACGCATTTACGGGATGGCTGAAAGCCATCCCCTGACACTTATAAAAACTCTGTCATCTCGAGCGAAGTCGAGAGACCTGTTTTTCTTACTCCGGACAGCGCACCCACCCCACCGCCCCAATCCCACTCCATAAAAAGTTGTCATTCCGAACAGGCCGGCCTGGAGGAGATTGGCTTTCCGCTTGAACCATACATGCCGACGGGTGGCCCATCCTTTCGCGCACTTTGCGAAAGGGTGGATTCCAAAAATGCATTGTTGCCCGGTGTGCGACGGACACTCCCGTCCGCCGCCGTTGACCTTGCTTTTGATCGCGTACGGACAGCCGCCCCCGCCCGCGAAAGGTTTCGTATCAGGGCACGACTTCAGTCGTGCCATCCAGATCGAACGACGCATTTACGGGATGGCTGAAAGCCATCCCCTGACACTCATAAAAACTCTGTCATCTCGAGCGAAGTCGAGAGACCTGCTTTTCTCGAATTCCGGACAGCGCACCCACCCCACCGCCCAATCCCACTCCATAAAAAATTGTCATTCCGAACAGGCGCAGCCTGGAGGAATCTGCTTTCAGCTTGAACCATACATGCCGACGGGTGGCCCATCCTTTCGCGCGACTTTGCGAAAGGGTGGGATTCCAAAAATGCATTGTTGCCCGGGTGCGACGGACACTCCCGTCCGCCGCCTTTGACCTTGCCTTTGACTGCGTAGGCGCGGGCGCCCTCGCCCGCGAAAGGTTTCGTATCAGGGCACGACTTCAGTCGTGCCATCCAGATCGAACACGCATTTACGGGATGGCTGAAAGCCATCCCCTGACACTCATAAAAACTCTGTCATCTCGAGCGAAGTCGAGAGACCTGCTTTTCTTGACTTCCGGACAGCGCACCCACCCCACACGCCGCAATCCCACTCCATAAAACCTTGTCATTCCGAACCGCTCAGCGGTGAGGAATCTGCTTTTCGCTCATTGCGCAAGACGGTCCTAATTTGGCAGACTTGCTACGCGCAATGTTTTCAAATAATTTCATTTTTATCGGACTAGCTGTGCTACTGCCGGTTTTCGCTATCGTTCGCGTGGTTTTTCTTGCCAGGCGGATAGAGCGCCTGAATGAGGGACTTCCACCAGATCAACATTTTAATTTGATCGGTTGGTGGGGACCGTCCGAAAAATTGCGCGCGTCCCGGCGCTGGCGGGAAATCCGGAATGCCGAAAAAAACAAGTAAAGGTGGATGCCAAAGATGTTGACGTTGGAGTGGCGCAGCGCTTCAGCGCTGCGATATCACTTCAAGACGCATTTACGGGATGGCTGAAAGCCATCGCCTGACACGATGCCGGAGCCGACAATCAAATCTCCGGACAGCGCACCCACCCCACCGCCGCAATCCCAATCCATAAAACCTCGCCATTCCGAATCCGCTTCAGCGATGAGGGCCTGCCCTGAGTAAAGTCGAAGGGGAATCTGCTTTGCGCGACGAGAGGGGTGGGGATTTTCTCCGCTCCATGTTATAAAGGACGTTCTTCCCCGACATTAATTTCCCGCATGGCCGAACTTATCTGGGACGGTAAGTACGACGCGCACGGCAACAGAGGTTGCGGAAAAATGAAGAGAATGCGGAAAAAGGGAAGGGCCCGACTTTCAGTCGGGCCGTAAATGCTTGCAAAATCAGTAATCGGCCCGACTGAAAGTCGGGCCCTTCCCAGTTAGAATGAGTTTTTCCGTAGCCTGAACAAGCGTGCTCCGGTTCGTATCGAGCTGCCCTTTCAAACCGTCGAGACCGTCAACGAGAGCGTGCAGGAGCGGCAGCGCACCCTGGAGCTGTCTTCTACCGGCCATGATCCGGAGTGGCGCAACCGCCTCATCTGGGGCGACAAGAAGTAGTCCTGCCCTCGCTCCTCCCCGAGTTCGCCGGCAAGGTGGATCTGATCTACATTGATCCCCCGTTCGATACAGGGGCGGATTTTTCGTACAATGCGCTCAGTTCCCAAGGGACCGGATAGGAAGGCCGAGGAGGAAGTGGTATTCCACAAACAGCCGTCAGTCTTGGAGCAAAAGGCTTATCGCGACACTTGGGGACGAGGGTATGAATCCTATTTCCAATGGCTATACGAGGCCTATTAGTTCTTCTCCGCGACTCTTGGCCGAACCGGCTGTGCATATTTTCATTTCGATTGGCGTCGGCTCACTACGCGAAGGTGATTCTCGACGAGTGTTCGGGCCGAGACAACTTTTTGAACAATTAGTCTGGTCCTACCAAACCGGCACTCCTCCGACCGATTCTGGAACAGGAAGCACGACGACATTCTTCTGTACAAGAAAACTGACCAACTTGGACGTTCAATTGGAAGGACGAAGAAGTAATGCAGAAACTCTCCACAAACACGATGCATAATATCGCCACCACGATCGGAAAGGGCTCGTACCGCTTGAGCGGGAGGTTCCTAAAAGGGAGCCAAATAAAAGGGGCAAAAGACGTTGATCAAAAGTGGGAAGTTGAACACCCGATCCTCGTCGTTCGGCGATTATCTTCGCCCGGGCATGCCGCCGAACGATTCCTTCTTTATTCCGATCGAGAACCAGTCCTCGATCGACCGCACCGGTTATCCGACCCAGAAGCCTACGGCACTACTGAGGAAGCTCGTTAAGGCGTCGTCGAATGAAGGCGATCTCGTCCTTGATTGTTTCGTCGGCTCCGGTACCACCGCGGCCGTCGCCGAAACACTCAATCGCCGCTGGATAGCCTGCGACCTTGGACGCTTCGCCATCCACACCACGCGCAAGCGCCTGCTCGGCATCCCAGACGTGAAGCCGTTCGTCGTCCAGAACCTCGGCAAATACGAACGGCAGCAATGGCAGGTGGCGGAGTTCCTACTTCCGCGAGCGGCAGGACCGCTCGCAGAACAGAAGGACGCGAGGCCGCTTACCGCAAGTTCATCCTTGAGCTTTACCATGCCACGCCGGTTAGCGGCCATGTCTGGCTGCACGGGGTGAAGGCGGGCGCATGGTGCATGTCGCGGCGGTGGACGCCCCTGTAACCCGCGCCGACGTGAACGCCATCGCCGCCGAAGTGTGGAAGCAGCGGCAAAGGCCCGAACTCTCCGCAAAGGCCCGCCGTGGACGTGCTGGGATGGGAGTTCGCCCTCGACATGAACGAGACGGCAAAGCAGGTCGCCGCCGAAGCCCGCGTGGACGCGGCGTTCAAGAAAATTCCCCGCGAGGTGCTGGAGAAAAAAGCAGTCGAGCAGGGCGACGTCAATTTCTTCGAGCTGGGAGCCTTGAAAGTTGACACAAAGTCAAAAAACGCGAGCTGACATTTGACGCTTGCTGATTTTGTGATTCCGTCGGACGATGTCCCGGCTGAAGTGCGCGGGGCGATCAAGCATTGGAGCCAGATGGTGGATTACTGGGCGGTGGACTGGGATTTCAAGGACGACACGTTTCACAACCAATGGCAGTCGTACCGGACGCGAAAGAGTCCGAAGCTGGAGTTGTCAGTGAAGCAGGAGTATGCGGAACCGGGGAGCGTACACGTGGTGGTGAAGGTGATCGATATTTTGGGGAATGACACGACCAAGATGTTGAACGTGGGAAATCAAGTAAAACTGTAGGTGAGTTTTGCAATGAAGACAGAACACACCTATTTCACTTATGTCGTGTGCAGCCGCTCCGGGACACTCTACATCGGTATGACCAATAACATCGACCGACGAGCTCTTGAACACAAGACATGGCGAAGTAGAAGGCTTTCGCAAGCAAATATCACTGCGATCGCTTGGTTTATTACGAAAGCTTTGATGACGTTCGCAACGCTATTGACCGCGAGAAGCAATTGAAGGGCTGGAGAAGATCAAAAAAGATCGCATTGATTGAGTCGAAGAATCCCGCATGGGAAGATTGGCAGAGAAATGGGGAGCGCAAATGCTGTTTGCCGGAGAATCGATGAAGGGGCGATGAGGCCGCTCGACCATAAAAACTCGTCATCCTGAGCGGCAATTTGTCGCAGCGCCAAGCGCGCGACAAAATCGGAGCCGAAGACCCCGATACGGCTAGAAGTTGCCACAATGTTGCAAGGCGTTCTCACGGTACGGTCAGCATCGGGAGAACTCCCTGAACACGAGCATCGGGAGTTGGGGCTGCATAGGGGTCTTTCGACTCCGTGAATGTTCCGCTTCGCGGAACATTGCACTCGCTCAGAGAATGACAGGGTATTGGTAATTTATGCCGCGCAGAAAACTGCCGACGAGACACCTAGTCTTACGACATCACGGCAAAGCTGCGCTCTGGGGCTTGTGTTCCGGCGCTGCGTGAGGCGGTTAAGTCGTGGAAGGCGGGCGGGCGCAAAGGCATTACTGATACAACGAATACTCTGTTGAATTATTGGTTCGAAGCTGACCACAAGACACGGACCGGACGGCCCTTCAAGTATCACGATTTTCAAAGAGAAGCGATTGAAACTCTGATCTACGTTTGGGAAGTAGAGAAGGTCCGCACCCGGAAAGACTTACTGGAGCGCTATGCACAGAACATAACCGACCTTCGTCTGCCTCCCGATGATGGGTTCGCCCGATATTGCACCAAGATGGCGACGGGCAGCGGCAAGACAAAAGTGATGGCGCTGGCGATTGCGTGGCAGTACTTCAATGCCCAACGCGAGCAGGATGAAATCGCAAAAGACTATGCCAAGACTTTTCTGTTGATCGCCCCTAACGTAATCGTCCTGGAACGGCTGAAGGCGGATTTCGCGAGCCGGGAAGATTTACCGCGAAGACCCTATTCGCCAGGGAGTTCGATATTTTCTGGGACTTCGATTGCGTGATGCGCGGCGATGGCGAACGGGCATACTCCGAAGGAATGCTGTTTCTTGACAAATATTCAGCAGTTTTACGAGCGGCCGGACCGCGATGATGACGAACCGGATGCGATGACGGCGATGCTGGGCCCCAAGCCGCCGCGCAAGAAAATGGAAGGGGCTGATTTCGCGGAGCGTATCGCGCGGCGGGCAGGGCATCTTCTTCTTATTAATGACGAGGCCCACCACACCCATGATGAGGGCAGCGAGTGGAATGCGGTCATTGGCAAACTGCACGAGAAGACGCCGATGGTGGCGCAGCTGGATTTTTCCGCGACGCCGCGCTTCAGAAAGACGGGCTCAATATTTCCGTGGACGATCTCACGATTATCCGCTGAAGCAGGCGATTGTGGAGGAGTGGTGAAGCGGCCGGTAAAGGGCGTAGCTAAAATCCCCGAGCCAAGTCGGAGTACGCAAGCGTGCGTATCAGGGTACCTGACGGCTGGCGGTCGAGAGATGGAAGGAGTATCGCGAGCAGCTAAAGCCCTGCGACGCAAGCCGGTACTCTTCGTGATGATGAACAGCACGGAAGAAGCGGACGATGTGGCGACTGGCTGGCGAAGGCTTATCCGGGGGAGTTCGGGGGTGGCAAGACGCAAACGATCCATACCAAGAAGTCGGGCGAGATCAGTGACAAGGAACTGGAAAAGGCCCGAGAGACGGTGAAGAATGTAGATCGGCAGGATAGCCCAATCAATGCGATCGTGAGCGTGATGATGCTGCGCGAAGGCTGGGATGTGCAAAACGTGACGGTGGTGGTGGGGCTGAGACCGTATACGGCGAAAGCAAACATCCTTCCCGAACAGGCCATCGGGCGCGGCTTGCGCTTGATGTTTCGGGATTTGACGCCGGATTACACCGAGCACGTGGACATTATCGGCAACCAGAAGTTTCTCGACTTCGTGGAGACCTGGAAAAGCTGGAAGATATGAAGCTGGAGACTTTCGAGTTGGCAAGGACAAGCTCGAATCCTCACGATTATGCCGCTGGAAGAGCGGAAGGAATTCGATATCGGATTACCGACGTTGACGCCCACGCTGGTGCGAAAGAAAAGTCTGGCGGAGGAGATTGCCACTCTGAGACGTAATGCGTTTCAAACGACACTGCTGCCGCTGACCGCGGACGATCCGAATAACAAGACGTTCCGCTACGAGGGACACGACATCATTACGCTGCAGAAGTGGTAGAGCGCGAATACCAAGGTGCCGGAGCCCCAGACGGCGCAGGAATGATCGGGTATTATTCCCGGCGAATCGCCGAGGCGGTAAAGCTGCCGTCGCAATTCGCGCTGTCGCGCCGAAAGTTCGAAAATTTTTTCGAGAAACAAGGCGTTCGGGCGCTGGGTGGACCTCAACGACATGTGACGGTGCAGGGCGATGGCAACCCAGGTCGCATCGTATGTCTGCATCGAGGAATTCAAGCGCGTCCTCGAAGGCATCGAGCATAGCGGAACAGAGCCCGAACTCATCGCGCCTGCCACGCATGCTTTCGAGCTGTCAACCTTTTCCATGGTCGCGCAAGGTTTATGAAGGAACGAGCACTGTGTTTTTAATATGGTGCCATGCGAAAACGAATTCGAGAAGAGTTCACACGATTCCTGGAGAGTCCGCGGAAGACGTCAGGGCGTTTGCGAAGCTTCCACAGCCGTTCGGGTTTTCAATCGATTATATTAACACAGGCGGCATGAATCTGCGGTCGTACTATCCCGGACTTTGTAGCAGTGGACAAATCCGGCACAAATTGGCTAATCGAGACCAAGGGCCAGGAATCCGCAGAAGTCGACAAAGATAATGCGGCAACGAACTGTGTGAGAATGCGACGAAGCTGACGGCGACTCGTTGGAGTTATATAAAAGTCCCGCAAAAAGCATTTGAGATCCTCCGACCCAAGCTTGTTGGGCCATTTAGAAGCTTTACGGCCCGCAGTGCAGTGTACCCTTTGAGT
>CAWCJR010000020.1:0-12987 GCA_963796015.1 uncultured Acidobacteriaceae bacterium
CGACAACCATTCTCAAGTTTTGTTCACTTCTGCGAATCTCGTCAATTATGCCACGGAATTGGGCGCGTGGAGCGACATGACGCCCGACGGTTCGCGGATGTCCATTCGCGACGCCAGCACCCAAGATGTGTACGCGCTAGACGTGGATTTTCCATAACGCCGCAACTACCCCAAACATGACTCCTGGTGACGGGCGTTAGACTTTGTCAATCGCAAACGAGGCGCGAGCCTCGGAGGAGTCTGCTTTTCATCGTTAAAGAAATCAATGCTACTGTTTCGACATCTCCAATGCAACATCAAGTTACGTTTGGAACGAAAAAACCCTCCAGCACCCGCCGTCTTTCTCGACAAGCGAAGTTTCGACCGCCTCACCTGCGAACGTGGAAATCGCACGAGCCCAAAAGTCACACCCCACCACATTCGACTGCATCACGCGAACCTCCCAAAAGCCAGGAAAATTCTTCCCTACTTCATGCGCAACCTGAGTTCCAATTCCTCGCCTGCGGTATCCACGCAGAACAAAAAATTCCGCCATGTCCCAGACGTTCTCATTGCCACAGAACTCAGATTCTCTCTTCACTAAAACGAATCCAGCCAATTCACCTTTCACCCAAACGAGAAACGGATAATGACCCGGCTCGCTCCAATAAAAAGCAAGCGGCTTGTAGCCGAACCTTCCATCCGTCCCGATCGCGACATCGTGAAACTTGCTGAAATCGTGCGTGTACAGCTCAAGCAGATTGGCCAGGGTCGTCTCTTGATCCTTTCTCGCGGGAATAACTTCGACACGCACAGGCTTCTCTGCGGCTGTTTTCATGGCACTGGATTGACAAAAACGGATTTCCAAGACAGGAACGGGGCTGGGAAATAATTGCTTTCGACTTACCGGCTTTCCATCGGCACCCAATGTTGAGGATATGCAGGACCCACATACTCGGCGCGAGGCCTTATCAGACGATTGTCATCGAGTTGCTCGATCACGTGCGCCGTCCAACCGCTCACTCGCGACACCGCAAATATCGGCGTGAAAAGGTCAACGTCAATTCCCAATGTGTGATACGTGGAGGCCGAATAGAAATCCACGTTAGCGTTGAGCTTCTTGTCCCCCTTCACGAACTCTTCAATCCGGTGAGACATGTCGAACCATTTTGTCTGTCCGCTGGATTTTCCCAAGTCCCGCGACATCTGCCGCAAGTGCGTCGCCCGCGGATCTTCCGTGTGATACACGCGATGACCGAATCCCGGAACTTTCTTCTTGTCCGCCAACATCGCCTTTATATGCTCAACCGGATCAGCGCCGGCGCGATCAATTTCTTGCAGGATGTGAAATACCGCTTCGTTGGCGCCACCGTGTAACGGCCCTTTAAGCGCGCCAATCGCCGAGGTGATGGCCGAATACATATCTGACAGAGTCGCCGCCGTCACTCTTGCCGCAAAAGTCGAAGCGTTGAGTTCGTGATCCGCGTGCAGAATTAACGCGATATCCAAAGCGCGTTCGGCCGTGCTGGAGGGTCGAGTCCCGTTCAACATCAACAAAAAATTCGCCGCGTGAGAGAGAGACGGATCCGGCTCAATAAGATGTCTTCCCTTCCTTATGCGATCATATGCAGCCACAATCATGGCGATCTGCGACGTCAGACGAATCGCCGTATTCAGATTTGTCTCGTGCTGGCTGCCTTTATTTCCGTTCTTGCCGCTATTTTCACGCTCGTTGGAATCGTAAAATGAAAGCGCTGAAACAGCGGTTCTCAACACATGCATCGGCAACGCATCATCAGGCGCGTTGTGCAACAGATCAATAATTCCGGGATCGAGTTTGCGCTCCGCCGCCAGCCGCTTTCGGAGGTGATCGAGTTCGTCTCGCGAAGGAAGTTTGCCAGTCCACAATAGCGAGCACGTCTCCTCGAACGTCGAATTTTCTGCCAGTTCGTGGATATCAATACCGCGATAGGCCAGAATGCCCCGCTCGCCGTCTATGTAGCAAATGCTCGAATTGGTTGCTACCACTCCCTCCAACCCTCGGGAAGCGTGCATGGCGGTGGACATATATCCTCGCTCAGTATCTTGGATGTCGTTGTGGCCGCACAGGATGGAAGTGCCGTCGCAACTAACTTTTATACGCCAAATTGCGCCGGATTCCAAACCTGCATGCCGCGCTATGGACAGCCGCCGACCCGCGTTGCATGCGTAGGGACAGCCGCCCCCGCCTGTCCAGCCGGGCATTAGCCCGGCGGAGTTTGTTTGACAGCTCGTCAACACGCGAACTCACGCTCCCCGCCTGGCCGAGGATGGCTGCCTCTACCCGCCGCATCGAAGGTTCACTCACCTTCGGAAATGCTCTCTTTTCTTCCTGTTCAAAGGTACAATCCCGACATGCGCTCCCGTGGCGTTTTGATGGTGCTTTGTTTGGCAATTGGCGCATTTGCGGCCGATATCACATCCAACGCGCCGTTACTTCCCTGCCCCCCCGCCGATTCTGCAGTTTGCAATCCTTCCAAGAGGGACTTGAAAGAGGCGAAAACCGCATTCCTCAAAGGTCTCAAGCTCCAAAAAGAAAAGCATACAGACGACGCATTCGAGCAGTTCGAAACCGCGGCCCGTCTGGAACCAAGGAACGTAAACTACCTCACCTCACTTGAATTCGCCCGTCAGCAATCCGTTTATGAGCATCTTCAGGCGGGCAACGCCGAACTTCAGGAAGGCAAGCAAGCCCAATCTTTGGACGACTTCCGCGCCGCGCTTCAACTGGATCCGAAAAATGTCTTCGCGCAACAGCGAGTGCACGATGCCCTCGGCGACTCGGTTCCGAAAATTGTGGACCCCGTTCGCATCGTTGACCAATCGCCTGAAATTCGACTCATGCCCGAAGCTGCGTTATCGGATTTTCACTATAAGGGCGACTCCCGTGGTTTGCTAACCCAAGTAGCAGGTGCCTATCGTATACAAGTCCAGATGGATGATTCCGTAGTCTCGCGGCCAGTGCGCTTCGATATCTCGGGCATAGATTTTAATACCGCTATGTCCGCCGCTGCCTCCGTCACGCACACCTTCTGGACTCCGATGGGTCCGAAACAAATCTTGATCGCCGCCGACACGGCCGAAAATCATCGCCAATACGACCGCATGGCGATGCGGACCTTTTACATTCCCGGAGTTTCTAGTCCCACCGATCTCACTAATGTCAGCAATGTCCTGCGAAACATTTTTGAGATTAAATTAGTTAGCCAGGATGCAGGCAGCGATCAGCTTACCGTTCGCGCACCGCAAAATATCCTGGATGCGGCTACCGAGTTCATCGAGAACCTGGATGACTCGCGTCCCCAGGTCATGCTCGATGTCGAGATCTACCAGATTAGCCACACCTTCATGCGGAACATTGGATTGGGAATTCCCGATCAATTCAATTTGTTTAACATTCCAATTGCGGCTCTGGCCGGACTTGGCGGTCAGAATATCCAAAGCCTCATCAATCAATTGATCTCCAGCGGCGGCATCAACCAGGCAAATAGTCAGAGCATTGCCGGCCTGTTGGCGCAGTTGCAAGGACAGGGAAATTCCATTTTCAGCCAGCCACTCGCAACCTTCGGAGGGGGTCTAACCTTTGAAGGACTGAGCCTGGGAACGCTCGCCGCCCAACTCTCACTTAACGAAAGCGCAGTGAAGGATTTGCAGCACGCAACGCTGCGAGTGTCGCAAGGCAGCGACGCGACCTTTCACATGGGCGAGCGGTATCCAATTTTGAATGCTACCTTCGCGCCGATCTTCAATACACCCGCCATTTCTCAGGTGCTGCAAAATAACAGCTTTCAGGCCCCGTTCCCTTCGTTCAGCTATGAAGATATTGGGCTGACTCTGAAAGCGAAGCCGACGGTGCACAGCGATTCCGACGTCAGTCTTGACGTAGATATGGAAGTCCGTTCGCTGGCAGGGCAATCCGTAAACGGCGTGCCGATTCTCGCCAATCGCGAATATAAAGGCAGCATTACCTTAATGGATGGCGAGCCCGCCGTAGTCGCTGGCAGCATTTCGCGGACTGAAGCGCGAACCATGACTGGCCTGCCGGGACTCGGCTTCATCCCCGGCCTCAATCAAGTGATGACCTCAAACACAAAAGAAGTGGATGATGACGAACTCATGGTCGTCATTACGCCCCGCGTTATCCATTCGCAGACCCGCAACGAAAGCTCCGAAATCTGGATTGCACCCTAGCTAAGAGTTAAAGGCCGCTTTTATTGCCTCAACGCTAACTGCTCGCAAATGCGCTCGATGATTTCGGTTTGCTCCGGGGTCCTGGTGAGAAATTCGAAACCGTGACGCAACCCATCTCGATAGCGGACAACACCTCTGATTTTTAGCACGGATGGAATTCCGGGGAAGGCAAGCTCTAACGCAACCACTTCGCCTGATTCCAATTCGCCGGAAAGCGTTCCACCAATTCCGTCCTGCCCAAACTCATTGGACCGGCCCCACAGAGAGAATCTTTTCCCGGATCGAAAAACGTTGACGGAGATGCGAATATCCACAGGATAGCGGGTGAATCTGCGCATACTCTTGGATCCCGTATCTCGCTTGGGCGATTTATTCATCAAACTTTTCTGACTTTCATCTGGACATTTTACTTTGCAAGAGCGATTCGCCTTGCTGGTTCAACGTACGCGAACGCGCCAGGAATTAAAATACCTTCCCACATTAACTGTAGAAACGTGCATAAACAAATGTAGGCGTCCCTGTCTCATAATGATCTATGAATTAATTACTTGCTCGAGCGAAAAATACAACCTCCGAACTCCCTGTAACTATAGCGCGTGTCAACTATTTGGGGATGGCATATCAAGTGCATCGAGGATCAAGCAGGAAGTTCTGTGACAGGAGATTGACATGCCAAAGGACTGGAAAGAACTGTCTGAAGCTGCGAGTCGAGAACAGGATCCCCAAAAGCTGCTTGAGTTAGTCGAGGAACTCGATAAGGCCTTGGAACAACACGAGAACTCGATCAAAGAAAAAAGTCGCGGCGCAAATGAAAATAAAACAACGGACCATGAGTCGAACCTTCAATCAATGGTGAACGCCGCGCTACCTCTGTCTGCATGAATGTCTGCGATTCCACATTACATTCCAAAAGTAGTCTTGTGCTCGCGTGCAATACCCGGATATTTAGTAGAGAATAGATTGAGACTAAAGATTCGATCTTGAGTTCTGAACCGACTTCTTGGCCATCTTGTTCCTTGAATCGTTCGCACTCAACAAATCATCATTCTCTTTGGAGGACAATTATGGCGCACGAACTACCCCCCCTACCCTACGACTACTCCGCACTCGAACCTACTATTGACGCGCAGACCATGAAGCTGCATCACGACAAGCACCATGAAGCGTATGTAAAAAATCTAAATGCAGCGATCGAAAAACATCCGCAACTCGCATCCAAAAGCACGGAAGACCTGATTCGGGATTTGAACGCCATCCCCGAAGATATCCGCGGCGCCGTTCGCAACAATGGCGGCGGACACGTGAACCACAGTATGTTTTGGAAGATCATGAAGCCCAAGGGCGGCGGCGATCCGAGCGGTGCGATAGCCGAAGTCATTAACAAATCTTTCGGCAACTTCAAGGATTTTCAGACCAAGTTCAACGATGCCGGAGCGAAGCAATTTGGCAGCGGCTGGGTGTGGCTGGCTGGGAAGTCCAACGGAGACGTGCAAATTTTAAGCACGCCCAACCAGGACAATCCCATCTCGCAAGGTCTGTTCCCAATTCTTGGCAACGACGTTTGGGAGCACGCCTACTATCTCAAATATAACAACCGGCGCCCCGAGTATCTCGCTGCGTGGTGGAACGTTGTGAACTGGGACGAGGTCAATAAGCGTCTCGAAACATTCAAGTCCGGCAAGCATGAACCAGCATTAGCCGCCCGGTAAATGAAACGACCCTCATAAGGGCAGACGTCCGGCCTGCCCTTTTTATCTTGCCCTCTCCCTCTCTTATCGAGCAGCGTCGGTTCGTCCTCATGCATCTTTAACTGCAAATGTCTTCGAATCCAGACGTGATTATCCTCGGCGCAGGCGTCTCAGGACTGTCTGCGGCGATTGCGTTAGCGCAGGCGGGATTGTCGGTCACTGTTCTGGAGGCGCGCAATCGCATCGGCGGAAGAATTTTTACCAAGTACGATTCCGACCGAACGCCCATCGAACTCGGGGCAGAATTCGTCCACGGCCTTCCGCCTGAGATTTGGATGCCCGTTCAGGATAACCATCTGGATGTAACTGAACTTGATGGCGACAACTGGTGCTTCCGCGATGGCAAACTCTGTGCCTGCGACTTTTTCGGCGATGTGGACAAAATTTTAAGCAAGATGAAAGAGAATGTGCGGGACCACTCTTTTCTCAGTTTCCTCGAACGGCAATTTCCGAATCCCAAACATGATCCTAAGTTGGAGCAAGCCAAAGCCTGGGCCCGGGGCTACGTAACTGGATTCAATGCCGCCGATCCTGGTGAGGTCAGTGTGAATTGGCTGACTGAAGAAATGGATGCTGAAGAGCAAATCGAAGGGGACCGCGCTTTTCGCATCAATAATGGATACCACGCATTGATTGAGATTCTTGTGAGGCAGTTGAAGAGTCTGAACGTCCCGATTCATCTCAACAGGATTGCCGAGAGCATTCGATGGAGTCGCGGGAAAGTTGAAGTTCGCGGTCACGCAGCTAAGAAACAGTTCAAATACACAGCCGCGCGAGTTTTGATTACGGTGCCGCTTGGAGTGTTGCTCGCAAATCCCCGAGAAAAGGGCGCGCTTCGTTTCCACCCTCAGTTGCCATCGTCCAAACAGAAAGCACTGAGTAAGCTTGCCATGGGTCACGTTCTGCGAATCACTCTGCAATTCAAAGAACGCTTCTGGGAGAAGGTTCATCCGCACCGAAACGATTCCAACTCACCTTCTGACAAAACACTTTCTGATCTGAGCTTTCTGTTTTCCGATGACCAATGGTTCCCCACGTGGTGGACGAAAATGCCGGCAAGACTCCCTATTATCACCGGATGGGCGCCTTTCAAATGCGCCGACAAGCTCTCCGGCCATAACTCACGATTTGTTGTTGATAAAGCGCTGACCACTCTAAGCCGCGTCATGAATTTCCCCAAGAAAAGTTTGGCGGACCAGTTGGAGGCAGCTTACTTCCATGACTGGCAAAGCGATTCGTTTTCGCGGGGAGCTTACAGCTACGTAAAGGTTGGCGGAAAGAATGGTTCCGGAGTTCTCGGAAAACCCGTTGAACAGACGTTATTTTTCGCCGGAGAAGCCACCGACACGAGTGGTCATACCGGGACGGTCCATGGCGCAATAGCTAGCGGAAAAAGGGCTGCAAAGGAAATACTCGGGCAGTTGTAAGACGCGTCTCCACTCACGTAGTTTAAGGTCTTTGCCTTTGGCGGTCCTCTTAAAATGGGCGCGGGTCTACTCCCACACTGCGCAGAAGTCAGACGCAAGCTTTTTCCGCAGAGTTGCGGGGACAACTGTGGGCGCGCCAAGTTCGACGCCCGGGCGTCCTCTAATCGCTTAGAAATTCACGCTTGCCCCGAACCAAATGGTGCGGGCGCCGGAGTCCGGACCGAAGAAGCCGCCCGGCGAGGCGGTACTGGTTATGACACCGAAGTTGTTGTTGCTCCCTGTATTGCACAACCCTCCCTCACCCGAAATCGAACCTGCGACTGCTGCGTTGGCTGGACAGGTCGCGTTCGGGTTGGCGAAGTGGGGAGTGTTGGTAAGGCCGAAGGCGTCGGCTCGAACCTGTAGCGTGAGTCGCTCCGTCAAGCGGAATTCCCGGGCCAAGCTCAGGCTCATGTTAAAGTATCCCGGACCGCGGAACTCATCGCGGTTGGTGTTTCCGTAATGAGCGTTGGCTGGGCTGGTAATCAGCGGGGCAGCGAAGATGCTGGGGTCGAAGTAGTGGTTTCTGCGGTCAGACCCACACCGGGGATGAGCCGCAGCAGCGCCTGGAAATTTCGTCCCTGGGACCCCGCGTCCGGCAAATTCTCAATTTGTTGAGCCGTGAGATCGGTGTGCACGTCGGCCTTGTCGGTTTGGAGTATTGGCGCTTCCGCGGTGACGGTCACATTTTGCGATGCGGAAGCCACCCTGAGTTGGGCGTCCACGCGGGCGACTTCATTCGCGGCCACGAGGACACCGGGGGTCTCCTGAATTGCGAAACTTGGCGCTGTAATGGTCACTTTATAAGTGCCGGGAGATAATGCCGTGAACCGGTAGATTCCGCTGGAGTCGGTGGTCGCTTGCCTGGTCAGACCAGTTTGAACCTCCAAGGCGGACACGCTTGCGCCATTCACTACCGCGCCACTGGCGTCTGTCACGGTCCCCGTAAGTGAACCGTAGAGAACTTGGGCGTACGTGGCGTTCGCAAACGACAACAACGCGAGCATAACCAGCGTTGTTATAATTTGTTGTATAGTCGAACTATGTGGATAAGCTTGTTTCTTAAATGAAACTCCAAACATAAAACCTCCGTTACCTTAACTAGATTGAATTTTCGTGCCGACTTGCGGCAATCCTATTAACTCATTCCGACCTGCTGGGATATTGCCCGACTTTTCGACGGTGATCCCGAGACTTACCATCCTTAACCCCATACGCAGATGGTGCGAAGTGGCGCTGAAGAACGAGAGCCACTGTGCCCCGTAACCGCGCCATGCTCGGCTCGGCTAGAGCCGGCCGTACTCGTGGCGCTTTTCCAATTAAGACCCCTGACGCTACTTCCCCCTCGATCACCGGTCCAAACCGCTGCCACAACCGGCTAAATTCAGCGACCACCACGATTTCTTCCGGTGCCAGTCCGGCGACGATCATCTTCATCCCTCGCCCAATGGCATGCGCCATTTTGTCGAGAGCCTTCAAGGCCAGCGCATCTCCAGCTTCGGCGAGGGCCAGCAGATCGTGGAAAGTCATATCGTTTGAAGTAGTGCTTTCCTCGTGGTAATAACGCAAAGCCGCCCGGTTGGAGGCGTAAACCTCCCAACATCCGCGTCCACCGCACGCGCATAAGGGACCGTTGGCGTCGAGCGAAACGTGTCCGAATTCGCCTGCCATTCCATTTAGACCGCGTACCAGTTGCCCATTCGCGAATACGCCGGTCCCCACGCCTTCCGCAATGGTGACCACCACCAGATCGCGCACATCCTCAGCGTGGCCGAACCAAACTTCCGCCAGGACGCAGGCGTTGGCCGCATTCTCCAGTTCCACTCGCATCCCTGTCGCTTCTTCGATCGGTTTCTTCAGATCGAATTCTGACCACTTAAGGTTAGGGGCGAACACCACATGTTGAGTGGTCAGATCGAAGCGCCCTGACAGGCCGATACCGACTCCCTCAAATACCCGGTCGGGATGGAGTTGCATCTGGTGGCGCAGCCTTGCCGCCAGGTTTTCAGCGGCGACTCGCGGTTCGGTGGGAGTAGGCATGGCTTCCTGCGATAGAAATCGCCCATTGACGTCGGCGACTGCGATAGTGCTTTGGACAGGACGGAGATCCGCTACCAGGATGGCGCGGGAATCATTCAGTCTCAGGTACGTCGGCCGCCTTCCCCGCGGTAGCCTACCCGTCGGCCCCTTCACAACCCAGCTCTCGCGAATAAGCTGCTCAGTAATCAGCGACACCGTGCTTCTCTGGAGTCCGGAGACCCGCGCCAAGCTAGCCCGCGAAATCGGTTGTCTGCGCCGGATGAGGTTAAGAACCACGCCGCGATTGATATCTCTCGCAGTCTCGCTGGATGCCACTTGCGTGTTAGTAAAATCAATTCGCCGCATCTGTCCAGTCACCAATCAGGTTTGAGTTAAAGAAAGATCACCCAATCATAGATGATACAAGTTAGATTCCTACGTTCTGGGGATTAAATTTGTGGCTCGAACAATATGTTGACTTGTGCAATGTTGTCAAGCCAAAACCGCTTCAAGCCGCTGACTTTCTCGCCTTTATAGCGGGGTTCAGTAAAATACGGAGTGGTGAAACAGAAATTAAGAAGTGAATGTACTCACGGGGCTTTAGGGCGAATGGGACATCGCGAGTTCGATCTCAACTTGGGTTTCACGTTCTTAGCCCAAGCCTGGACCGAACCGCGACTATTCGCTATTACTTGCTATCTTCCACCTGAAGTTCATCCGTAACTGAAAATACGTTTGGTACAGATTTTGCCTGTATTTCAGCCACTTGTTTGTCCATCTGCCGCGCGACGACTCCGACCAAGGTGACGTGACCATTTTTCACAATGATATGAATCGGAGGCATCGCTCGCATGGAATAGAGGCTGAGAGATGCATTGCTATAGATGGCCCTGAAAGTTGCGCGCCGGATGCCATCGTCCATGGGCGAAGGAGGCAGTACCTCGATTTGATTCGAGACATTGGATACGCCTTCTATGTTCTTGACTGCTCTCGCAGCGTCGGATTTCGTGACCGGATCCACAACTTGTCCTTGAAGGGTCACGGTTCCATTGGGCGAGACTTGGTACGCGAGGTTATCGAAAACGCCATAATAAGGAAGCAGCAGGAGTTCGTGATGCACTTCCTTAGTAACGCGCTGGAACGCGCGCTGATCTAACTGGACATTTTCGGCCTGTGCCCACATTACCTGACTCGTCGCCAAGGTCGCAAACACGAGCAGGAGGATGAGTTTCTTCATTGTTTTTCTCTCTCTTTCTATCTGTCACTATGTCTAATTCTGTCTATTGTTGCTCCGTATATAAGTAAAGAGCCTCATCCAAGTGCCGCGCAATACATGGATATCAGTAATCGCAAGAAGAGTTGACTCTAGCCCAGGGCGTTGCGATCATGAGCGCGCGCATAACCTAATTTTGATGAAGTGGCGCGGACTGCTCTGTCACGTTCCCTCTTCTGTGGTGAACGCCAAGAAAAACCATCGTGATAATGATCACGACGAACCCGATGAAGAGAACTATCGGGACCCGGTGATTGCCACGCATTATCATTTAGCCGCTGCCTGCTACGAGTAAGATCAAAATAAGCGTTCGCCGTTCGGGTCGCCGTTCGGGTCTATGATGCGAACTAACACCGAACGTTCCACACGGATTCGGTTTTTTCGCGAACAAAGGAAATCATGAATGACTCCTACACATACTCAGATATAGCCAAAATGATTGACCACTCGCTACTGAGCCCCGCTCTAACGGTCGCCGAATTGGATGCGGGTTGCGCACTGGCAGTGCGCTACAACGTTGCCAGCGTTTGCATCATGCCCTACTATCTCGCTCGATGCAGGGAACTTCTGGCTGGAAGCACGGTGCAACCAAGCACCACAATCGGGTTCCCGCATGGGGGCCACCATACCTCCGTGAAGCTCGCGGAAGCGGAACAGGCAATTAAGGATGGCGGGACTGAGTTGGACATGGTTATCAATATCAGCCAGGCCCGTAGTGGAAATTGGGATTATGTCGCTCGTGAAATTCGAGAACTCACTGGGTGCTGCCATGCCGGTGGAAACAAAATAAAAGTTATCTTTGAAAACGCATTTCACGATGAGGCGGCAAAAATCCGACTGTGTGAAATTTGTGGAGAGGCAGGCGCCGACTGGGTGAAGACCTCAACCGGTTATGCTGCGACGGGGGCAACGAAGGAAGATTTGCGACTCATGCGAAAACATTCTCCGGCGCACGTCCAGATAAAAGCCGCTGGTGGAATTCGAGACTTAGACACGCTTCTTGAAGTGAAAGAAATCGGCGTCACGCGGGTTGGGGCTACTCGAACTGCGGCTATTCTGGATGATTGTCAGCGGAGGCTTGCAACAGCGGCCCATTCGTAGTGTCATGCTGCTGTCTTATGCTGCTTTTTGACCCGGGGCTTTGGCCTCTGGATGCCCTCGCAATGCCGCGGCATGTTCGATGGCGGCATTGATCTCGCCTCCAATTAAAAACGCCAGTCCGGTCACATAGAACCACACCAGGAGAACGATAACAGCCCCAAGCGATCCGTAGGTTCTGGTGTAGGTGTTGAAAAAGTGGAGGTAGCCTCGGAAGCCCGCCGATGCCGCCAGCCATAACATCACACCAAAAATTGATCCCGGCGTTACCCAGTACCAGTGCCGCTCTTTCAGATCAGGGCCGAAGTAGTAGACGAAAGAAAACGAAACTACGATAAAAAACAACGCGGCTGGCCACTGCAAAATTTTCCATCCCAGCACAAATAATTCGCTGAGGTGCAAATTGGCACCGATGACGTTCGCAAGATGACTTCCAATCAGAACGACTGCAATAGCGAGCATCAGACAAATCGAAATCGTAACGGTTAACGCGACCGCAATACCGCGTACCTTGATGAAGGATCGCCCCTCCCGCACGTGGTAGGCGGTGTTCAGCGTGGACATCATAGAAGTCATGCCTCCCGCTGCGAACCACACAGCCACCAGAATCCCAAAAGTGAGTTTGCCGGCTCCGGGATTATTGGCGAGCTCGTTGACCGTATTACTGAACAGGCTGTAAGCCATCGGAGGGAGCATGTCGGCAAAATAGATCAGCAACCTGCTTCGCAACATCAGGCCACGCGAGGCAAAGAGCCCAAACAACGCCAACAAGAAAAGCATGAGCGGGAAGACCGCGAGCAGGAAGTTATATGCCAGCTCGGAGGCGCGGCCAAGAAGATCGTCGTCGCCGATCTCGTAAACTACTTTCTTAGCGAGTTGAGCCGGCGTGAGTCCACCCAACTTCCAGATCGAATAGACCTGCTCGCTGGTAGTGAGTTTCGAATCCGACATATCAGTTAGCTTTCCCGAAGCGAGAATGAGATTCCGTCCTGCCCAACCTCGTTGCTTGCAGACTGTCGGGAAGCCGGGGGATTCCCGCACGCTCCTTCGGCTTTCCCCGAAAATGCCCGGCGTGCGTCATTACCGGGGTAACTTTCACGGAAAGCTTTGTTTGCAGGAGACTCGGGACTGGCGTCGTTGGCATACGCGCGCCTCGATGGAGTATTCACTGATG
>CAWCJR010000021.1:0-47332 GCA_963796015.1 uncultured Acidobacteriaceae bacterium
GTAGGTTTCGAAAGTCTTACCCGAAACCGAATCTACCCACTTGCCATTGACCAACATCTTTCTGGGTTTGCTGAGATATTCAGAAACATTCTTGTGAAGTGTGGGGGCCGCCAGTGTGGTTGCCATGATTCCTCCTTTGGCGATTCGCGGGCTGATTTCGACTGAGGTGTAGGAAGCAATACTAACAAAAAGGAGAAGGATAGTTAAGGTCCCACATTGTTGGCAGTTCGGTCATCTCCAAAGCGCCTGATTCGGGGGCTAGAGAGTCTTAGCCAACTGTACTTTCATTCGCATTTTCCACAACCCGCCAGTTGAGTGTTAACCTCTCCAACATCTAGACAACAGCCTATGAGATTGATTGACAGTCTGGCGACCACGGATGTGCTTGCGAAACTATTTTCCGATGCGTCGGTGCTTGACGCCATGCTTCGATTCGAGGTCGCCCTCGCCCAGGCCGAGGCTCGTGTCGGAATAGTTCCGCAGGCAGCCGCTGAGAGAATTGCGGCCGCGGCGAAGCCGGAGTTTTTTGACGCCGAGGCGATTTCGCGAGACAGCCTTCGAGTCGGCACGCCTGTCATTCCTCTGGTGAAGGCTCTCAGGGAACGTGTGCATGCGGTTGATCCCGCAGCCGCGAGCTTTGTTCATTGGGGCGCAACCAGTCAGGACGTAGTCGATACGGCCCTGGTTCTTCTTCTCAAACAGGCGCACACAATTTTCGAATCTGATCTTTCGCGTCTAGAAGATTCATTGCAGCGATTGTCGGAAAAACACGCCCAGACTGTAATGCTGGGACGCACTCTATTGCAGGCTGCTCCGCCGGTTACGTTTGGACTGAAAGCAGCAGGATGGCTCGGAGCGATCCATCGCTCGCGCAGAAGATTGAATGAGAGTTTTGCCGACGCGTTGATTCTCCAGTTCGGCGGCGCAAGCGGAACACTGGCATTTCTCGGTGACAAAGGAATCGCCGCCGGGAAAGCTCTTGCTGATGAACTCGAACTTGCCTATCCCGAAGCGCCGTGGCACACGCATCGCGATCGTCTTGCCGCATTGATGTGCGCTTGTGGCGTGCTCACGGGTGCTCTTGGAAAAATGGCGCGAGACATTAGCCTGCTCATGCAAGACGAAATCGGCGAAGCAGCAGAAGGCCGCGATGGCGGTGGCGGCGGTTCTTCAACGATGCCGCATAAACATAATCCTGTTGGTTGCGTGTTGACCCTTGCCGCCGCGAATCGTGTTCCCGGACTCGTGGCCGCTTTTCTATCAGGAATGATTCAGGAGCACGAACGGGGAGCGGGCGGCTGGCAGGCGGAGTGGCCAACGATCGCCGCGATAATTCAGGCCACCGGGCTGGCTATCCATTCCATGGCGGAAGTCGCAGAGGGGCTCAGTGTGAACCCATCTCGAATGCGGTCCAACATCGGGGCTACTCATGGAGCGGTGTTCACAGAGAAGGCAATGCTTCTGTTGTCGCCGCACATTGGCCGGGAGGCTGCTCACGGACTTCTCGAGAAGGCGAGCCTGGAGGCTGTCGCGAGCGGTTGCCGTCTTTCCGACGTGCTGGGTGAAATGCCGGAAGTCAGGGGTCATCTCGACTCTAAAGCTCTGCATGATCTCGAGAACCCCGATCTGTATCTTGGCGTCGCTGAGGAATTCCGAACGCGCTTGCTCGCTTCTCTCGGACCCGATTCTCGCAGCAAAAAGGAATAAGTCATCATGCCGTTTGCAATGGTTGACGACCATCGAGTGTTCTACCGCCTCGAGGGTAAGAGCGGAGCGCCGGTGCTCGTCTTGTCCCATTCGATCGGCGCCGACCATGGCATGTGGTCGCCGCAGGTCGAAGAGTTGCTTCCGTATTTCCAAGTACTGCGTTATGACACACGCGGACACGGGGCTTCGGACGCGCCCACAGGAGAGTATTCAATTGAGCAGTTGGGACGAGATCTAATCGGACTCGTCGATTTTCTGGGCATTCAGAAATTTTCTTTCTGTGGAATTTCTTTGGGTGGTGCGGTTGCGCAGTGGTTGGGAATCAATGCTCGAGATCGCTTGGACAAACTTGTTCTGGCAAACACGGCTCCGCAGTTCGGTCCACGGGCTAAGTGGGATGAACGGCGAAAAGCCGTACTCGAAAATGGCATGAGAGCGATCGTTGATCTCGTGATGCAGAGATTCTTTTCTTCCGAGACACTTTCGCGGCGTGATGTTCAGGTTGAGCCAATCCGGAGTGTGTTGCTTGGAACAAACCCTATTGGATATGCCGGTTGTTGCGCGGCGCTGCGAGACTTCGACAGTACAAATTTGCTTAACAAGATTGATACTCCAACGCTCCTTATCGTTGGAGATGAAGATGTGTCCACTCCATGGGAGGGTCACGGAGAAATACTGGCTCGAGAAATTTCTGGCGTCCGAGTAGTCCGTCTAGCGGCAGCACATTTGTCGAATCTCGAACGGCCACGATCTTTTACCGCAGCCTTGTTGGATTTTCTTATTCCGCGAGACACATCTTCAGATCCGCTGGAAGCCGGGTTCGCAACCCGGCGCGAAGTTCTTGGGGAAGCGCATGTGGATCGGGCGATTGCTGCGACCAACGACTTTACCCGTGATTTTCAGGAACTGATTACGAGATACGCATGGGGAACAATCTGGACGCGTCCGGGGCTCAATCAGCGGACACGAAGATTACTGACGCTGGCAATTGCCGCAAGCCTGGGACGATGGGAGGAGTTCCGATTGCATGTTCATGCCGGGCTTGTAAGCGAACTGGAGCCGTGTGATCTGAAAGAAATCTTGCTACAAACTGCAATCTACGCAGGAGTGCCCGCAGCTAATACGGCCTTCCACATAGCCAGCGAAGAGATGGAGAGATTAAAGAAGAACTAAGCTGCAACAGCCGGAAACGCGGCTGCTGGCTGCTGGTAGAATTCAGTCAGTTTCGCATCTCTCCCATGCCTGCTTTTCCCAAAACTATTTTTCATGTTGATATGGATGCGTTCTTCGTGTCGGTGGAAGAGCTGTTTGATCCTGCGTTGAAGGGAAAGGCTGTGGTAGTCGGCGGACAGCGCCACGAGCGCGGAGTAGTTTCTGCGGCGTCTTACGAAGCGCGCAAATTTGGAGTTCATTCGGCGATGCCGCTGCGGACGGCGGCGAAGCTGTGTCCGCATGCGATTTTTGTGGACGGGCATCCGGACCGTTATCGGCAATATTCAGAGCGGGTATACGGAGTTCTTGGTTCATTCACGCCGCTGGTGGAGATGGCCTCAATTGACGAGGCGTATTTGGACATGACCGGAACCGAGCGGTTGCATGGGCCGGTACTGGCGGCGGCTCACAGTCTGCATCGAAAAATGAAAGCTGAGACGCAATTGAATTGCTCCATAGGAATTGGAAGCTCGCGGCTGGTGGCTAAAGTGTCGTCGGCGAAGGCGAAGCCTCACGGAGTGCTTTGGGTGATTCCGGGATGCGAGGCGAACTTTCTTGCGCCGCTCGATGTCCGCGATATCCCCGGCGTTGGCAAGGTGACGGAGAAAAGTTTGAACGATCTGGGCATCCGAAGGGTGGGCGATTTTGCGCGGTTTGAAACTCCATTCCTCGAAGAGAGGTTTGGAAAGTGGGGATTGGCGCTGGCTGGGAAGGCCCGCGGAGAAGATGCGGGAGGATGGTTTGACAGCGAAGTGGGAGGCGATGTTGATGCGAAGTCCATCAGCCATGAACACACTTATAACGAGGATACGAGCGATCCTGCACAGCTCGAATCTACGTTGATGCGGCTATCGGAAATGGTTGGCCGCCGGTTACGCGAGCATGGTTTCTATGCGCGGACAATCCAACTCAAGCTGAGATACAAGGATTTCTCGACGATCACGCGAGCGCATACGCTGGCTTCTCCAACTCAATTGGATACGGAAATCTTCGAGCAGGTTAGGAGGCTCTTCCGCAACAATTGGAGAAAGAATGCGCAGATACGATTGTTGGGGGTACACGTCTCTGGGTTCGGAGAAGTCGCCGGGCAAGGCGATTTGCTGGAGGATGGACGCCGCCAGAAATGGCAGCAAGCGTTGTCAGCGGCGGATCGATTGCGGGATAAATTTGGGGAGTCGAGCGTGTCGCTGGCCGGAGGATTGAAAGGCGGGTTCCGCGAGCGGACCCATGAGAATCCTGCGGGCTTGCCGGGAAAAGGGAAGAGCTCGTAGTTCCAAGTCAAAATTAAGAGTTGCGGACAAGAGTGTCCGCACCACACAAGCATACCTTTCAAATATGATTCTGGATCTTACTGACGATTCATTTCATGCGGGGGCGCTCGGGCGAATCCAGCGCGAGATGATCGTTCTTGGGATCGGCTTTAGTGCTGCCGCCTGGATGCTTCTTGGTTGGCGGATTGCGGCCGGCTTCGCTTGTGGAAGTGCAATCGGCTACGCGAATTTTCATTTGTTGAAGCGAGTAGTCGGCGGAGTGGTGGAGCGCACGGTTCAGTCGGGGCATCGGCAATCAGGGAAGGGAATCGTCTTGCGTTTTGTACTGCGCTACCTGGCTGTGGCTTGTACGGCCTATGTTATTCTAACGAGTTATCCAGCCAGCCTTCATGGGTTTTTGGTGGGATTATTCCTGCCGGTAGGGGCGATTTTGTGTGAGGCGATGTACGAGTTGTATATGGCGTTGGCACGCGGAGTATGATTTTGTTTTGAAGGGGCGCGGCTTTCAGCCGCGCCGTAATCCAAGTGCGTTGATCATTCGGCGCGGCTGAAAGCCGCGCCCCTTCAAAACTAGACCGAAAGACTCTTGCGCAGGTCGAATCCAGAAACTGCCTCAAGTTAGGAACAAAAGAAGCTAAGCCCTTTTTCTATGCCCGAACAGCTTTGGTTTACGGAGATACTGAATCGCTTCTTTGCCGGTCCGGCGACCGCTTTGTTGCGAGCGTTGCACATTGAGCCGAAATATCCGCAGGCGCCGATTACCAATGCTTTTTCGATGGAATTGCTGGTCTTTCTTTTCCTGGTATTGATGTTTGTCCTATTGCGGACGCGCCTTTCGGTCGAGAGCCCCGGAGGAGTTCAACATACTTTTGAGGCGCTGCATGGATTCGTGAACGGGCAGAGCGAAGAAATTATTGGACATCACAGTGAAGGGTTCACGCCATTTTTGGCCGTACTGTTGCTTTTCATATTGATTTCGAATTTGATTGGTCTGATTCCGGGATTTGAATCGCCAACGGCCTCGGCGGAAGTCCCATTTGGCTGCGCGATTCTGGCATTTTTGTATTACCACGCACAGGGAATCCGCAAAAAAGGTCTGGTTCACTACGCGGCGCATTTTTTGGGGCCTTCTGATTCGAGTATTCCGCTGGCCATTCGCATTCCGCTAGCGGTTCTCATGCTGCCGATTGAGATTATCAGTCACCTGGCCCGCGTGCTTTCGCTCACCATACGGCTTTGGGCGAATATGTTTGCCGGGGACCTGGTTATCATGGCGTTTTTTTCCATGATTGCGATTGGGGTTCCCATCATATTCTTGGGACTGCATATTTTCGTAGCTTTGCTACAGACATACATTTTTGTGCTTTTGACAACGGTGTATCTGGCAGGAGCGGTCGCGGAAGAGCACTGAGTTCGATTTCTGGTTTGAGCTAAAGCCCGGCGCTCAGCGAGAAAACGGAGCAGAGAAAGACAGTTCTTAGTTCGTGGTTCTCAGTTCTGAGTTTGAAGCTTCGATTCTGTTGCATCCGTTCAGCGTGAGGGCGTTTGCTCGGTAACGTCAACCACCCACTGGCGGAATTTCATAGAAGAAAGAGGAGAAAAATAATGCGTGTAATGAGTTATGTGTTTATGGCACTGGCGGTCATGTGTTTTGCTGTGCCTGCGTTCGCACAGGGTGGGGGAACATCAAATCCCGTGAATTGGGTTGCGCTTAGCGCGGGATTCTCCATGGCGATTGCGTCTGCTGGTTGTGGCATCGGCCAGGGACGGGCGACGGCGGCGGCTACGGAAGCTTTGGCGAGAAATCCGGCGGCTCGTCCGGGAATTTCTTTTGCGCTGATTCTCGGTCTGGCCCTGATTGAGTCGCTGGCGCTTTACACGCTCGCGATTATCATCGTAAAAGTGAAGTAATTCAGGACTCCAAAAAACGAAGAGCCTCTACCCGGGTAGAGGCTCTTTTTTTGCTTGAATCGGATTAGCCTTTGCGGATTTCGCTCCACTCTTCTTTTTTATCGTCGTGACTATTCACCATGGTTTCGAGCAGAATGCGGCGCAGGCGATAGCGGCTTTCCAGATCGGTATTTACAATTTCGAATCCTACTTCATTGACCCGGGCGCGCCGTAACAAAACATCGGCCCGGATGTGGCTCATTCCAACCTTCATGTCGAGAGAAGCTTCCGAGCCGACCCGGAGATTATCCTGCTTGGTGCCCATGCCGCCGCCCAGACTGAGTTCGTGAACCGAGATGCCAGATTTCCCCCATGAACTGCTGATGGTCGCGGAAATCGGTTTTCTAAGCGCAATCCGTTCATACCGGCGCTGACGTACCCATGGGCAAGCTGGAGCGGCGTCAAGCGCTGCCACGGCAAGTTCGGCCGGCTCCAAGCCGCTTTCCGCCATAATCTTGCTGCTGTACGTGGGATCAATTTTGGTCAAAGCTTGCGCGGCAGCAATTCTCAGTTCCCGCGGATGAATCCACTTCCACATCTTTTTCGCTTCCAGGAGATTTCGAAGAACCGTAATGGAATCGCTTTCGCGCAGTCTTCCCAGGGATTCGACGGCCTTCAATTGCAGTAATGGCGAACGGCCTTCGGTTTCCCCGGACTCTGCCATCACGATCAGTGGCGGGACCGCCGATCTGTCGCCGCTCATGCCAATCTCATCGAGGGCCTGAGGCAGTACCAGTGGATCGAGAATTTCCAGGAGTTCCAGCAGTGACCGCCCACGATCCGGCGCGGCCCCATATGCAATCTGACGAACGACTAAGTCGTGATAGAAACGATTCCATTCAGGCAAGCGAGTGGGCAGGAGTTCCAACAGCGTCGGAACATCGAGACGGCTTAGCAAGCCGATTACTGACGATGCCTGGCGTGGCGGTCCCATACGCAACATTTCGCGCAAGTGCGCCATTCCCGGGGGTCCCAGATCTTTAACTAGATTGACCATGCGGTCGCACTCATCACGGCGCATGCAGCGGAAGAACCGATCCGCGAGATGCTCAATGGAGGCCTGCGAAGTGCGCCGCAATACCATCACCAACTCGGGCGGAACTTGCGGTAGCCGCAAAGCTTCTTCGAGGAACTCAGGCAGGCGATTTTCGATGCCGATGCGCGGACGAAGATCATCGGCGAGGACGGGCCTCTGTTTTCCGACGGCGTCCATCGCGTCGCAAACTTCGTTTAGCGCGGAATAACGCTTTTGCGCGCTTGCTTCCGAGCTCATGCGGACAAAGGCCGCGCTCAAGAGGCTCTGCATTTCCGAATCCGGTTCCTTAACCAGGACGTCGGCGAGCGCTCGAACTGTGGACCCCAGCAGCTTTTCGTCTGTACTGGCAAAAAGATCGGCGAGTTGACCGATACCGGTTGCAATCTTGCGGCGAGGCTCGGGATCTTTGGCGTTCAGGCACGATGCGTAGTTCCGTAAAATCTGCGCAGCTGTATCCCTCTCGTCGCGGTCGAGCAGAAGCTCAACGAATTGTCGTACGTTACGCGCGGGAACACAGGGCGCTTCATCGGAAAGCAGCACGCTTTTCTTGCCCGCGTCGGGAACCTCAGCCCAGAACATTCGATCGAGAATGTCGGCGTGGGATTCCACAAGGATGCCGGCCTTGCTCATTTTGTCTTCCTGCAATCGCAGGATTTGGCGCAGGCTGTCCATCTGCCGGCTCATGTGCTCTAGCATCTGGTGGACTGCGTTGACCTTTACTTCACCCTTTTGGAAGCGTTCCAGGGCGAAGCGGATTGCCATGTGCTCGGCAGCCTTCATGAGAAGAGGCGTGTCGGTCTGCTGAGCCGGAACTGTGGAGGCCAGACTTTGCAGCAAGTGTTGCAGATTAATTTTGGTGTTGGCGTCAGTTTTGCTGATTTCGCCTTGCAGGGCTTCGGTTTTCGCAGAAGGATCGCTGCCCACTTCGCCAAACCTGGTCAACAGGCGGATCGCTTGAATGACTTCTTCTTCTTGCAACGGAACTACGCCGCCGCTCCAGTTACCACCACCGCCGCCGGTTCCGGTACCCGTTCCAGTACCACCGCCGCCGTGGGGTTGTTCTCCCGGGGTTGGGTTGGGAAAACTTCCAGGAGGCATACTGGGTCCAGTGCCGCCGCCACCGCCGCCTCCGTTGTGAGCGCCTTCGGCTGCGGCGATTAACTGCATGAGTTTTTGCGGATCATTCAACCATTGTTTGAATTCGGGACCAAGGGATTGCGCCGCGATTTGCGCCGCGATACTGACGTCCCCCGTAGCCGGATCGGCCGCGACGAACTTGACTTCGTTGATTCGGATGGTGGCCTGTTTATTGTTTCCAAAGGTGTCTTTGATTTGCTTCGTGACATCCTGAGCTTTTGAGCCGGCTGTCGAAAATGCTTTCACCAGCTGTGCGAAATCATCAACCGTAACCATGTTGGAAAAATGAATGCTCGCCAGGCCGGCGGTGGTCAGCAACTTCGCGAAACTTTGCTCGGCTTGTCCGGACTCGAGAGCAATGCCATCCAGCAGAAGCCGATTTTCAGAAACTCCGAGCAGGAAGTTACCATCCCGATCTTTGGGAAGGCCCTGCTGTAACTCGTTCCAGGTAATTTCAAACTGGCCGGTCGTACGCTTATGGTCAAAGCCATAAAGGCGCACATACTTAATAAGAATGTTCAGGCTATGGATGAACGCACGGGCAGAGGCGGTGCGGGTCCCTTTAGTTGTCTCGGCGGTGAGGATACGTGGCTCCCGGAACTTCCGATTGCCACTTCAGGTTAATGGGTAAGGGCAATTCGATGCACATTACGGAGGTAATACGACCAATAGCGTAATAGAACTGTGGTGACTGGTGCATTGCGAAATGCTGAAAGAAGTAGAAGTCGGCAAACACGGGACGCTCGACGAATCACCGACCCCCTACGGTCCTCTGTAGCTCGCGAAGGATACGGAAAACTGAGCACTTTTGACATGCTAGACTTCCTTCCAAGCTACCGCCAATGCGGATTCTCACTCGCTACATTTTGCGCGAAGTCACCTCCCACGCGCTGATAGGTCTCGGCGTCTTTACGTTTGTGCTGTTTACCAAGGACTTGGGGCATATTCTCGAGCTGATTATTCGCAATAGCGCCCCCCTGGCTTCGGTGGCGGAAGTCTTTTTTTTCAGCCTGCCTTCGACGCTCACGTACACCATTCCCATGGCTGTTCTCGTTGGTATTTTGATTGGACTCAGCCGGCTCGCCGCGGACAGCGAGATTACTGCCATGCGGGCGAGCGGCATTGGAGTCTGGTCGTTTCTGGCAATCATTTCCATTTTCGTTGCCGGCGCGTGGGCGCTGGCACTTTTTAACGGGACCTACCTGGTGCCGCAGTCGCAGGCCGCGTTAAGCGGTTTGCAAGACAAACTGAAGGGAGCGCAAGCATCTTTTGAAGTGCAACCGCGTGTCTTCTATGAAGGATTCCCCAAGCTTGTCCTGTATGTGCAGGATGTGAAAGGGGCTCAGAGGGCCGCAATATGGAAACACGTTTTTATCGCCGATATCAGTAATCCTTCTGCTCCACGCATGACCATGGCACAGCAAGGAATTCTCATCAGCGAAGGTCCGCATACTTTGCAGCTTCACCTTACGAACGGGTCCGTTCACGAGGTGGATGCTGCGTCTCCCGATCATTACCAGGTCTCGACTTTTCAGCAGACAGATTTCCCGATTGCATTACCTGAACAGGAAAACGTAAAGGAACAGGAACCCGCTCCTCTCACCCAACTATCCACGCACGATTTGCTCCTTGAGGCCAGGACGAAGAAGAATCCGGCACTCTCCCGCTGGTACTACATCGAATTGCATCGGCGTTTCGCACTACCAACTGCCTGCCTGGTGTTAGCGCTGGTTGGAATTCCTCTCGGGCTGTCTTCGAAAAAGGGAGGCAAGTCCAGCGGGTTCGTGATGACGATCCTGCTGGTCTTTGGATATTACTTCGTGTCATTATTCGGGATTTCTCTGGCGAGACAGGGCAAAGTCCCGCCGGGGCTGGGCGTATGGTTAGCCGACATTGTCTTTCTTCTGTTGGGCGGATTTTTGCTGTGGAGAGTAGAGCGGCGGCCTTTTGAGATTGGTTCGCTGCGCATCCGGAATCCCTCCAAGAAGGAACTTCACGAGAGAAGGAAGAGTCCTCGCAACGGCGACAGCGCGGATGCCTTCGAACGTGCCGCGTCAAGGCGGCGTGTGTTTAGCGCCCGTTTTCCCATGCTTTTAGACGATTACGTTCTGCGCGACTTCTTTGTGAATCTTGCATTGGTGCTCTCGACGTTCATCATGCTGCTTTTAGTATTCACCTTGTTTGAGTTGCTTAGCGATATCCTGCGAAACCACGTTTCGCCGGTGGTGGTAGGAGAATATTTGTGGAACGTCACCCCGTACTTCCTCTATAGCATCAGCCATTACGGAATTCTTCTGGCCGTCCTGATTACCCTGGGCTTGATGCAGAGGACGAATGAAATCACTGCCATGAAGGCTACCGGGATCAGCGTTTACCGGATCATTGTTCCGTTGCTGATTGCTGCAACCTTAATCTCGGGAAGTCTTTTCTTTTTTGACCAGTTCTATTTGCCGCGTGCTAATAAGCGGCAGGACGCATTGCGGAACCGCATAAAGGGCAAGCCGCCTCAGACTTATCTGAATCCCGATCGCAAATGGATATTCGGCAAGAACTCCACAATTTATTACTACCAGGTATTTGACGCAGAGCGCGCGCAGTTTGGCAGCCTGTCGGTGTTTCAGTTCGATCCCGCAACCTTTCAGCTCACGAGCCGAATCTATGCGGCTCGTGCACATTGGGACGACAGTCTCCAACGCTGGGTTTGCACGCAAGGATGGGAGCGCGATTTTCACGGCGCTGCGATCGAGAAATACCGGACATTCGATGTTTCGACTTTCGCAGCGATCAGCGAACCGCCGTCGTATTTTCAAAAGGAAGTCAGGCAATCTTCCGAGATGAACTACGAGGAGTTGCGACGTTATATTCATGATTTGCAGCAAAGCGGGTTCGATGTGGTACGGCTCCGTGTGCAATTGCAAAAGAAATTCGCGTTTCCCATCATCACCCTGGTCATGGCCGTATTGGCGGTGCCATTCTCGCTCACGAGGGGAAAGCGGGGAGCCCTCGCGGGGATCGCGACCGCCGTTGCCATCGCCGTGATTTATTCGGTTACTTCACAGATGTTTGAAGCGATGGGAAATATCAGCCAATTACCGCCTGCGCTGGCGGCGTGGTCTCCGGATTTGATTTTTGCGATGTTGGGAGGGTATCTGATATTGAAGGTGCCAACCTGATGTGCGGAAAGCGGTCTTGCGATCCATTCGAACCGACCTAACCCGTGCGAAAGCAGAATCCTCGCATGTGTGATCAGGGGCAATGCCGCCCGCATGGCTCGGAATGACAAGGGTCAGGATATTGAGGTAGAACCCCTAAAGTCGCGCGTTCTTGTGAGTTTCCACGGTCGTCCACGTTTTGTCAGCGGCGTGGCAGATGTTTTCCAAGGGACACTCCACACACTTCGGCTTGCGGGCGATACACAGTTTCCTTCCGTGCCAGATGACCTGGTGCGAAAACAATATTCGTCTTTCTTCCGGGATAATCTGAATCAAGTCTTGCTCGATCTTTTTGGGATCGTCGTTCCGGGTGAGTTCGAGCCGCCGCGATATTCTGTGCACGTGGGTGTCAACGACAACTCCTTCACCTTTTTTGAACCAGCTGCCGAGGACTACATTGGCGGTTTTGCGGGCGACGCCGGGAAGAGAGAGAAGATCGTCCATATTCTCGGGAACATTGCCACCGAAATCGGTCAAAAGCTTTTTAGCTGCGCCGACCACCGACTTCGATTTGTTGCGAAAGAACCCGGTAGAGCGGATGTCCGGCTCAAGTTGCTCGGGTTTTAGCGCGGCAAAATCCTGCACTGTTGGGTATTTCTTAAAAATTTCCGGTGTCACCATGTTGACCCGAACGTCGGTAGCTTGCGCCGAAAGAATAGTCGCGACCAGCAGCTCCCACGCGCTGTTATGCGTCAGAGCGCATGTGACATCTGGGTAAAGGTGGTCGAGGCGTTCGAGAATTTCATGGATACGTTCCGGAGCAAGCGGTTTATAAGCTTTGCGTGCCCTACTGACCTCCGATTTTGGCTTGTTCGAGGACTTGCCGAGCTTCCGTGATGTGATACCTCGCTGCATTTCCGTATGATGGTAGCAAATTCCGCCGAATCCTTTTTCGGGACGTTCCTAGTGAAAAGGCCTCCGCTATCACAAGCTTCACTGTTTGCATTTGACGGCTGAAAGGTCTCTCGATAGTCTTGAACCCTAGCTCCTATACTCGATTGGGGAAAAATACTTGGCAGTGAAATCCGTTCAACTCGGGCAGGTCTGGCGCAAAGATGAGGGTGGGCAGGATTATCTGGTCACCAAGGTTTACAGCGAAGTATTCTCGCAATATGCGGTGCTGCGTCCCGCCGAGGTGACCGCGCCGGATGCGCCTACAGTGCGCGTCAAGATCACCAAGACGGCGGAAGGCGCGTCGCTGCCCGGCTTCACCTTTACCCAAGAAGGATCTTTTTAGAATCTCGAAGCAGATATTCCATTCTCCTAGCGCGGTGCAAAGCTATCGCTCGCTCCGACGTCATCCAAGGGCCGCACGATAAAAAATGACTGAGAAGATAATAGGCGTACTCTTCGCTTTTATTAGTTCTTTGATTGCGTCCATGGGTTACGGAGGCATCACGATTCTGATGGCGATTGAGTCGGCGTGTGTTCCTTTACCGTCAGAGCTGATCATGCCCTTTGCCGGATACTTGGTATCAACCGGCGTGATGAAATTGTTTTGGGTGGCGACTGCCGGGGCCGTCGGCTGTAATTTGGGATCGTTGATCGCGTATGAAATTGGCAGCTACGGCGGGCGGCCGCTCGTTGAAAAATATGGACGGTGGCTTCTTTTGAGCAGTCACGAACTGGAGTGGACCGACCGCTTTTTCATGCGATGGGGATATCTCGCGGTATTTTTCGGGCGGTTGCTGCCTGTGGTGAGGACTTTTATCGCGCTGCCGGCGGGTGTAGCGCGAATGCCACGTGGACGATTCCATCTTTATACATTTCTCGGCTCATGGCCGTGGTGCCTGACGCTGGCGTGGTTCGGGATGAAGCTGGGTCAGAATTGGCGAAGCATCGGAAAGTATTTTCATGAGTTCGATGCGGTGATTGGAGCGCTGATCGTGGCTGGGCTTATCTGGTTTGTGTGGTCGCGTTGGAAGAATCGGATGAAGGCTGCGTAGAAAGGTCGCTCTACACTTCTCGGCTGAGCAGGCTGATTTTGAAGGGGCACCGCTTTCAGCGGTGCCGATAATTCTAGCCCTAAGGTTTCGGTGCGGCTGAAGCCGCACCCTTTCAAAGCTCGCGACCCTCCCTAGGGTGATCGTTCAGAGTCAGGCTGGATATATATCCAACCCCGAAGGTCACCACCGTCCCGATTGCGACGTACCAGGTCCACGGCACGCCGGTCCCCAGCCATAAATAAACTTCGGTGGAGAAACCGAATAACATGCCGATCATTGCGCCAGTTTGGTTGGCGCGCTTAGTGAGGACCCCTAACAGGAATACGCCGAGCAATGCTCCGTAGGCGACAGACGCGATCTGTAGTCCCACCTCGACGACTCGGGCTATCTTATGCAGGGATAAGATCGCCAATCCAAAAAGAATCAGCGCCCAGCAAAATGTTGAAACGCGAGAGAGCAGCATTTTTCGTTTTTCGGATATTTCGCGATTTCCGCGCAAATAAAAATCCATCATTGAACTGGAAGAAAGGGAATTGAGAGCGGCGCTCAGATTGGACATCGCCGCCGCCAAAATTGCGGCGATAAGAAGCCCTGAGATTCCGTGGGGAATGTGAGAGACGATGAACGTGGGATAAATTCTGTCTGCCGTGCCAAAGCTTGAGGACGGCACGCGGTAATACACAAACAACATCACGCCGACCAGCAGAAATAGTGCGAATTGAAATAACACGGCAACGCCGCTGGAGAGTAATGCGGTGACGGATTGGCGCTGGCTGCGCGCTGCCAGCAATCGCTGCACAATCAATTGATCGGTGCCGTGGCTGGCAGTTGTGAGAAAAGCTCCTCCGATAAGCCCGGCCCAGAATGTGTAGGGCTTCCAGAAATTGGGAGTGAAGTCGAAAACGTGCAGCTTGCCGGAGCTTGCCGCCACAGCATGAATCGCGCTCCACCCTCCGGGTACAAGATGAAGAATCGTAAAGAGCCCAACGACGGTTCCAGCGACATAGATTACCGTCTGGACTACGTCCGTCCAGATTACGGCCGCCAACCCGCCTTCAAATGTGTAGATCAGAGTCAGGGCGGTGATGATCGCGATCGAGGTGACTTCGCCAGTGCCTAGGGCAATCGTCACCACGATGGAGACGGCATAAACTCGAACGCCTTCCGCAGCGGCCCGGGTTAATAGAAAAAGGACTGCGGTCACCGTCCGCAGAGAGCCTCCGAAGCGGCGTTCGATCAACTGATATGCGGTATAAAGCTCGCCGCGAAAGTAGTGCGGCAACAAAACAAAACTGATAATGACGCGTCCTACTAAATAACCCAGTACCACCTGAAGGAATGTGAAATTCGTGTCGTAGGCAAGGCCAGGGATACTGATGATCGTGAGAGTGCTGGTTTCAGCCGCTACGATGGAGAGAGCAATCGCCCACCAGGGAATATCCCGGTCGGCGAGAAAATAATCTCGCATGGTGCGCTGCCGCTTGCGGAAACGCAGTCCGAAGAGCGTAATGCCAGCGAGGTAGATTGCGATGATCGCGAGGTCGAGATGGTTTAAGCCCATGGGTCAAGCGTGTGCGGCGCAGTTTGGATGGACTTTCAAAGACTATCCGGATTGAGGCGTTCGTCGCCGACTTTTTGATGGGGTACGTATCTATATCATAAGAGGAAGTCTGGCGATGAGCGGGGATGTTTGCACGCGTGTCGAGAAGCTCATTCAACTTCCAGGCCGGCTTTTTCCAGCTCCTTGCGTAGTTTGCCGAATCCCTTATCACCCTGTTCAGCTGTCACCAGTGTGCCGTCGGGAGCGATGATGAGGTAAGTGGGGAATACTCCGATTTGGTAAGGGCGCGGGAGTTGATTCTCGCTTGATAAGACCACAGGATAACTGTGCGGATGTTTTTTCAGATACTTCTCAACGGTGTCGCGATCCTCGCTTACAGAAATTCCCACAACCGCTAAGTTGTTATGGCCATACTTCTGGTTCAGCTTCTCTATCGAGGGAGCATCAGCCTGGCACGGCGGGCACCACGTCGTCCAGAAATCAAGCAGGACAGTCTTACCTTTCAAGTTCGCTAACGATACGGAATTACCGTGAATGTCCGTGACCTGCAGGTCAGGCGCCGGCTTACCGGCTAACTGTTTGTTGATGCGGGTGTCGTTCCACGGCGTGAGTCCCTTGACCTCATGCAGGTTGTCGGGAAGCTTGAAAAGTGTCACATCAGGAGCGGCGCCGTAACTCATGTCCTTGATCGTGTATGTCAGATCCCAGGTATAACTCCCGTGCTGCCCCTCAACTAGCTCCTGTGTGTGACAGCGTAACCAGATCCCGGTTTCTGTATCAATCATGATTCGGCTGGCTCCGCTTGTCATTGTGGTTACGTATCCGGTAGTGCCAGTGCCCGGGCGAACCCATGGTTTGACTGGCGCATCAATGATGACGCAGGCGTGATCCTTTCCGGTAAGTCCGCATGGCAGGCGCTGTACCTCCTTCGCCTTGCCCCAGTCGAGCTTAGTTTCATAAGGCTCCGGCAGCCACTCGTTATCGCCCTTTTCCTTCGCGCGAGTGTATTCGGTTCCACCTGGTTCGAATACAAACAAATTCTGCCCGTCGAAGAGGCGAGTCAGATCGCTGTCGCCTCCAATCGCTTGTTCGCGCCAGCTGCTCTTAGCAAAATCGATTACGACCTGGTGGCGCGAAACTTGCTCGACAGTTCGTGATTTGACTCGCCGCACGACTTCGAATTCCTGATGCAATCCACGCATGCCTTGCCGTGTGGCTTCAAACTTACTCCAGACGTCACTAGTTGCCGTTTCACCTAAAGCGTTCGAAACTATCACAAGCGCGCCGAACAGTACCGAAAGACTCGTGAACTTCTTAGCAGATAACATGCGTTAAGGACTCCATATTCTCAGGACGGCTTGAGAATACATGTCAGGCGACATTGATGTCCCTGGATTAGTGCAGCAATTCTACGAATCGCTACTTTTGTTCCCACAGCACACTCGGATGCGATCCACGAGCCAGGACGCTGGAGCGTCCGCTCATTAGATCGATTAACACTACATTAACTTCACCGGATCGGATACCGTCGGCCACAAGAGCGTGCCCATCCGGCGAGAGGATTGGGAAGTACAATGAGAGGTGCTTATCTGCGGCCACGATCTGTAGATCGCTCCCGTCGAGCTTAACGCGAAATATTTCCGCCCTTCGGTTGTGGTCACGCACAGAAGTGAAAAGAATGCTTTGTCCTTCTGTACCCCAGTTAGCTTCTAAAACTTCCGAATCGTCTGCGAATACTCTTCTTGCGTCGCTCCCGTCTGCATTCGCAATCCAAATTGATCCAGTGGGATGATTATCCGGTGAATTCCTGCAAAATACCAACTTCTTTCCGTCGGGTGACCAATGCGCCCCATATCCGATAGCCACTTGAGTAGCAGTGCCACCATTCTTTCCCACGATCATAATCCGACCCGGAGTGTCGAGGGCTATCCTCTGCCCATCCGGAGACCAGTCGGTAGGACAGCCGCCTAAGTCCACATCCGCCAATTGCGTACGCCCTGAGCCGTCAGCGCCTATGACTTGTACTGACCCCTTCTCAACGCGTGCGGTCCCAATTCCCTTGAGCACGCAGTAGGCAACTTTTTGGCCATCGGGGGACCAGACTGGGTGCAGCCCGGCAGCAAGATGGCGAGGCCTTGAACTCGGGTTGTCCAGAATGAAAATATCATTTTTGGGAAAAGGAAAGCGGCCGCCCGTTACTTCGAACGCCAGCTTCCTCACTGTGATGATCGCAGTACCTTGGGAGCGGCTTTGGCCGCTTACTAAAAGAACCACCATTATGGCCAGCACGCTTTTCACGTCGCGCATTATCTCATACGACTGCACAAGCAATAGGCGAGATTCAGTCGGTCTTGAAGGCGAGACCATCGGTCCGTCTAAAGCCACCGGGCCGACGGTCTTCAGCGTCCAAATAGGGCCACGGGTACGGCTTCGCCCATGGCGTGATAGCCCGCTGGCGAGGGATGCAGATGATCGCCGGAATCGTAAGCCGGGAGCAAGCGATCTGGATGCGACGGGTCGGCGGTTAATTTGTCGAAATCAATTACGGCATCGAAATGGCCGCGCGCACGGATCCATGCGTTCACCGCGAGGCGGTCGGCCTCGTTCGCCGGCGCAGGATGGTAATATTCGGAACCAACATAGGGAAGAATCGTCGCTCCGAAAACTTTGATTCCGTGCGTGTGAGCTCGCGCGATCATTTGCTGATATGCGCCGATCATTAGCTGGACAAGCGCATCGTGAGCAGCATGCGGCACCTCACCTTCGCGCGAGAGCTTACCCAGATCATTTACGCCTTCTAGGACGATTAGATAACGAACGCCAGCCTGCGCAAGCACGTCGCGGTCAAACCGCGCCAGAGCATTCGGTCCGAGACCGTCCGCCAGGAGGTGATTGCCTCCGATGCCATGATTCAATACCGCGAGGCTTTTTGTTTTGTGACCGGCTTGTAACTTGGTTGCGAGCACGTTGGTCCAACGGTTGTTTGCGTTTGTGGTCGCCCCGTGTCCGTCGGTGATCGAGTCGCCGAGCACGACGATGGACACGGAATCTTTGACTGCATTCACATCAATTCCGGCAATCCAATACCAATGGTCTATCTTTTTGACCTCGGGATCCGTTGCGTCGGGCAAATCCGGAGCTGCGACCATGTCGCCGTGAACGAGGTATGACGTTGATCGCGAGCCGGGGTGCCCGGTCTGTCGTTCAGGAGGGGCGTCCAGGTGAAGCGTGATTGCGAGATCCGAGAGCGGGGCTACGGGATAAGCAACAGGATCAGAAATGTATTCAGCGCCGGCGGGAATAGTCACATCATTCCTTCCCGAGAAGGTGAGTGCCTTGTCGGTAGCAACGTCAATTTTGGCTTCCGAAGGGGAGACTGGGCGGGCAATGTGAACTGAGGTGAGGTGCAGCGGCATGGTGCCAAAAGCATTCGATAGATGCACGCGCAGGCTGGTCCCGCCAACCGACAAATGAACGATCTGGCGAAGGGTTGCGTCATGCAGATCGTCCGGGTTCAGCGCGTTGTTTGGCTCCGGGATTTGTTGAGAGGCGGCCCATGATCCGACCCAAGTCGGGGGAGCCTGCTTATTAGACTTCGCATCTCCCCGAGTCGCGAGGCCGATGCAAATGAGAGCCACCAAGAATATTCTTTGCTGAAGCAGTTTCTTCATGAGGAATGGATGTTCCCGCAGAGGTGAAGTACGATATTGTGTTTGTTCGCGTCAGCAACAAAATAACACAGTCAGGAAAATCTTATGCGGATGGATGCTCGTCGTTTCAATTTCGCTGATGTCTGCTTCTTATTCCTCAGCCTCTTGGTTTGCGGGGCGTTTGCCCAAAACACGACCAACCTGCCCGAGCCTGTCACGTTTACCGCCGAACAAGATCATCAGAACATGATGGACCAGCTTGGGATCACCCAACTTCTCCCGGGGCCGAGTGGTGATGAGTCGGCTCCCAATCATGCAAATTACGATCCTGCGACCGCGAATCCATTTCCGGATTTGCCTGATGCCTTGACGCTGAACAATGGGAAGAAAGTCACGACGCCGGAAATGTGGTGGAAGCAGCGGCGTCCTGAAATTGCGGAAGACATGGAGCGCGAAGTGTACGGCCGCCTTCCCCGGAATATTCCTAAAGTAACGTGGACGGTCGCCGTCACCGACAAAGAAAGAATCGGCTGGATTCCGGTGATTGCCAAAAAACTTGTGGGACACGTGGACAATTCCTCGTACCCGCTGATCAACGTGAATATTTCCATGGTGCTGGTCGTCCCCGCACAGGCAAAAGGTCCGGTTCCGGTGCTGATGATGTTTGGCCGTAGCGTGATGCCTGCCCCCGATCAACCCACCGATGAGGAACTCGAGCAGATCAACACAAAGCTGAAGGCATTGCTTGCGCAAGGCGATCCGGAAATCAAAGCGATTTTTGAGCGGCATCCGGCCTACGACCCAGTGGTTGCGCCGCCATTTGCGGGCTTCGGCCCGAGGCCTGGCGGACCCACTCCGACGGAAGAGTTGATCGCTGCCGGATGGGGATACGCCGCGATTGATCCTGCAAGCATTCAGGCTGACAACGGCGCTGGACTCACGCGGGGAATTATTGGTCTGGTAAATAAAGGGCAACCTCGCAAGCCTGACGACTGGGGTTCGTTGCGCGCGTGGGCATGGGGCGCGGCGCGGGGATTGGATTACCTCGAAACTGATCCTGCTGTTGATGCCAAACATGTGGGCATTGAAGGCGTTTCGCGTTATGGCAAAGCCGCGCTGGTTACGATGGCATTTGAGTCGAGATTTTATATGGGATTGATCGGCTCGTCCGGGAAAGGTGGAGCGACACTTTTGCGGCGCAATTGGGGAGAAGCTGTGGAGAGCCTCGCCGGCACCGGCGAATATCACTGGATGGCGGGGAACTTCATAAAATACGCGGCATCCAAGGCGAAGTTCGGCAGCAAAACTCCCGGCGATCTGCCAGTGGATTCAAATGAGTTGATCGCGTTGTGCGCTCCACGTCTCGTATTTATTAGTTATGGCATTCCGGAAAAAGGCGATGCCAAATGGCTCGACCATCAAGGCAGCTATATGGCGACGGTTGCGGCTGGGCCTGTATACAGGCTGCTGGGTGCGAAAGATACTGGAGTGACGGAGGACTATCACACCGCAAAAATGCCGGGAGTGAACGTTGGCCTGCTCGATGGAGAGCTTGCGTGGCGGCAGGACGATGGCGGGCACACGGATGCTCCCAATATGAAATATTTCATCCAGTGGGCGGATAAGTTTATGAAGACTGGTCCAAATGGAGCGCAAGCAGGACGCGAAAATTGATAAAAGCGGTTTCAATTGGACGAGTGTTTCTGGTTCGATCAAAGTAGAACACTGGACTTTGACAGCGTTGGTGCCGACCCGTCGAAAACCGCGACGAGTGGGGCAGCCTCCATTGATTCTGATGTCAAGGGGATCAAAAGCTTGCAAGAAATGGGGGAGCGGGCCGGACTCCTTTGATTGGTCGTTGTGGGATCAGAGCGCACTCAGACTGGTGACATTCCAGTACGTCCACTTGTGCTTGTTCTCGGTGGGCTTTGTGTAAAGCCAAAAGGCGCTTTTGTTTCTGCGTTCGAGCGTCGCGTACGCCCATCTTCCTTCGGGCGGCATCATTTTGGAGCCGCATCCGGTGTCGCAGTCAGCCGTGAAGAACGTGTACTTGCCTTGCACGAGAAACATCAGCGTGATTTCCTTGCCCCGCTGACTGACGACATAGAAGTTGAACGTATTGTACTTCTTGTTCCCCAGCATGCCTTCCATCGTGCGATATGCATCATCTGACCCTAGTCTGGTAGCCTGCCCGATGCGCTGTGAAGCTGCCACGTCGTCGGAAGCCGATTGCCCGAATGTCGCCGTGCCCAAAAGACCCAGCAAGATGATCATGAGAACGAGCTTCATTGCCGCCTCCTACTTGTTGATGTATTTACAGACCGATTCAAAGTGGTGTTTGAACTTTTTTCCGAAATGCAGTTCTGGTTTGGTCGTCATCACCACATCCCCGTCTTTGTTCATGAGCGTGAAGTGCCAGTGTCGGTATGTCGTGCCGTCATCCGCGCTCACCGTCTCCGCCGCTTCGAGAATGTAGTCGGCTTTCGCCTCGTTCTCCGTTACAACCACGTTCGGGCAGTACTTCGCGAACCCTCCGACAACCTCAGCCGTAGCGATGTTGGATCTGGGAGACAGCACAACTCGCTTCGCTTCCTGACCCATGACCGGGATTGCCATTAAGACCAACGAACATAGCCCAAGCCGTTTCATGGTTTTCTCCTCCAACTACTGGAACCCAAGATTTGCCGCAAACCCGAGCGCTTTGCTAGTCGCTCACTTGAGCGCGGTAGCAAATTGAGAACCTGTCCGAATGGATATTTAAAACGAAAATGATCTTAAAGGCGGGTCGTCTACGGCGTCGAGGCAATTTTCTCCAGCTGGTAGTCGTAGATGTCGGTCTGGTAGCCGATGTTCGGACTATCGAAACGCACCCAAACCTGTTCCGCACGCGGATGGGGATTGTGCTTGGACTTCGCTGCCATCATGCAGGTAGCCTCGACTGTTCCCTCCGCGCCGATCCACGCCCCCTGAACCAGTCGCACACGATCTCCCTTTTTAAGTTCGTGACACTTCGGTTGCGCCATATCCCCAACCTCCCAGAGATTACCACGCGCCGTGCGCGTTTTCAGCCCTTGTCTTCACGGTGGTAGTAAGCGCGGATGGCCGGCGGGCGACAGTGTCGAACAAGTTTCGCGCGCTTGAGGACAATGGATTACAGAGAGGCGCCTCAACGGCGATCAAACCAACCCGGGCCGCCAATTGTTAATGGATCCGCATCAACCGCGTATCTATCGGGTGCGGCTGTACTCGGTCAATAAAACAGAAAATTGATTTTAGTTTTCAACTAACGCTTGGCTGGTTCCTCGCACATCGTGGCTAGGCTTGGCTTCGAATCCTGCTCGAGAATATTCATGGTATTCAGAATGGTGGAGATGACGTTTTCATTTCCGATCGCAGTGTTGATCATCACGTGATAGAGCCATCGGCTGGGCCAGTCGGCGTCGAAATAATGTTTTATAAAAGCGATGCGGTCGCGGTCCACATTGTCGAGAAGTTCGTTGGCTTCGGCTTCATTTTTGCCCAAGGCGAGGATTCGGCGGAGCTTTTCAGAGCGGCAAGCGTACAGAAAGACGTGAAATGCGTTGGGCTGCTCGCGTAAAAAATACGGAGCGCCGCGTCCCACGATTACGCATTTGCCGGCCTTGGCCGCGTCTTCCATGACGCGCTGGCCAATTTCGACCATCTGATCGGCGTCAAAATTGGATGATCCCGGCAGCGCCATGCTTCTTTCATTGCTGCCGCGCCAAAATACTTTGGCCATGCGATAAAAGGTGCTGTCAACGCGCTCTTCACAGCGCTGAACCGTATCGCATTCCACGTTCGCCACTTTGGCGATCTCTTCGGTCAGAGCATGGTCCCAAAGCTTCCAGCCAAGGTGGGCCGCGAGTTCTTGCGCGATCTCACCGCCGCCGCATCCATACTCTCGTTCAATAGTGATGATTCGATACAAGGGTCGCCTGTCCTCCGCAGAGCTATCTGAGCATGGCGTCCAGACCCGCACAACGCCCGTCTTGGCGGGGGACGCCCGGCGCTCCATTCTGCCACACGCTTCTCATCTTATCCACACTTTAGGTTCTACCGACATACCGGGCCGCAGAACGTGATCTTTTGTCTCGCCGGAGTCAAAAGTAATTTTGACCGGAATGCGTTGAACAACTTTCACGTAATTCCCGGTGGCATTTTCGGGGGGCAGCAAGCTGGTGATTGAACCGCTGGCACCGGAAAGGCTTTGCAGATGCCCCTTGTAGTCTTTGCCGCTGATGTCCGCGTGGATGGTGACGGGTTGGTTCACGGCCATTTTCCGCAGCTGAGTTTCTTTGAAGTCGGCAGTGACCCAGATGTCGTCGAGATTGATGACTTTCATTAGATCCTGGCCGAGTTGCACATTCTGTCCCGCCTCGACTGTACGGTTGGTTACGATTCCGCTGACTGGGGCGACAATACGGGTGTAACTTAAGTCGAGTTTGGCCTGCTCCAGAGCAGCTTTTTTCTGTTCGGCATCGGCTTGTGCCGCTTGGGCGCGGGCACGAATGACGGCGATTTGCTGCGGACCAGTGCTGGCCGCCCGCACGTTAGATTCAGCCTGGGCCAGGTGGGCTTCCGCCTGCCTGACTTGATCGGACGCAGCCGATGCAGCATCGCGGGCCGCATCCACGCTCGCGGCGGCGGATTGTGCAGCCGCGATTGCCTGTTCGTACTGCTGTTGGGAAATTTCCTGCTTGTCCACTAACAGCTTGTATCGCGCGACATCACTCTGAGCTTTTACATTATTCGCCTGGGCCTGAGCGGTTTGTGCAATCGCCGCGGCATGCTGTTGGCGGGCCGCCGCAATTCCGGCGCGGGCATTTTCCACATCCGCCTGCGCGGTACTGATTTGGCTGCCGCTATTGATGGAAGTGATGGGAACATTTACTTGTGCGGCTCTTGCGGCAGCTAAAGCAGAATCATAATCGGCCTGAGCGCGATCCACCGCAACCTGATAGTCACTGGGATCAATCTCCACCAGCGGAGTTCCGGCGTCCACGTATTGATTGTCCGCAACCAACAGCTTATTCACGTGCCCAGAAACGCGAGAGCTGACGGAATTCAAGTGCCCATCCACCTGGGCATCGTCCGTACTCTCGTAGCTGGAAAAATATCTCCAAAGAAAGAAGAGGGCCACAACCAGCACGATCACAGCAATAATCGCCGCCATTCGGATGCGTGGGTTATGCACACTGAAGCGCTTCTGGTGGAGATCGCTATCTGAAGCCGGCAAGGGGGCATGTTGCCTATCAATGCGAGGCTCGGCTTCAGCGGGTTTAACGTTGTCGCGTTCGACGGTTTCTGTATTTTGTGCCATAGGTTACTTGTTCTGTAGATATTCTTTTACTCCTTCTTCCGCAAATCCAATCGCGCGCGCTAAGGAAATCTTGGCTACATTATGCGCGTACAGACTGGAAATATAACTCTCATTCGCGGAGGCAACCGCCTGCTGAGCCTGAATTACCTCTAAATTGTCAGTCACTCCAGCCGCGAAGCGGTCACGAGATTGATTCAGAGTTTGATTCGACAGGTCAACAGAACTGCGAGCGACCTCAACCTGATCGGCGGCAGCCGCCAAATCCAGTAGAGCGACTCTTACCTCATAGTCAATTTCCGCGCGAAGATTATCGAGTTGCTGTTTGCTTTGGCGCAATGTGGCCTCGGCTTCCAAAGCGTCGGCGTGGGCCCGTCCACCGGCGAAAATTGGTATTTCCAGGTAGCTCCGACTTCGAAATACTCCGTGGGAACTGCCCGGGACGGATGCCCGCATCGCCGTAGTCCCCGGCGAGGTTCAGCGACGGATAATGTTCAGCCGTTGCCGCATTGCGAAAATATTCGGCACTCCGCACTTTTTGTATCGCGGCCTGATAGTCGGATCGCGATGCGTAGGCGCGCCGAAGCGCTTCTTCCATGGTCATTTGTGCGAGAGGTGCATAGGGAACCTGATCGGAGAGAATAAATTCCTGTCCGGGAGGTAATCCAATAATCCTCGCCAGCATGAGCTTCTGCTTTGCATAATTATTTCGCGCAACAATCAGCTGCTGCTGTTGAGCTCTGTAGCTCGACGCGGGCGCGCAAGCTGTCAATGGCCGGGATCACGCCGGCGTTCTGTTGGTCCACGGACTTTCCATAAAGCGCCTGGGCTGTCTGCACCTGGGCCTGCAAGGTATCCACGCGAGCGGCGGACTGAGAGGGTTTGCAAATATGAATTGCCGACGGCGAGGACCACCAGTTCCCGTGCGTCCTTGTAGTCAAATTCAGCGGAACGCTGGTTGGCGGAAGCGCCTCGATTTCTGTCTAGAAGGTGAAGATCGAATATAGATTGCGAAAAATTGGTCTGGGCCTGAAAAATTCCGATGGGACCAATGATCTTGGGAATGCCGGGGGTCGCAAAGCGAAAACCTTCCGCGGCCAGATCAATCTGGGCCACGCTCTCTGTGATTGTTGCATTCACGTTCGGGAGCAGGGCGCTGAGTTCTTTCCATTTTTCTCCCCGCGCCTGCATCGTATTGTCGCTCTCGAGAAGAAGGCCAAGATTGTTCCTCAAGCCGCGTTCCATTGCACCTTTTATGGACAACGACAAAACGTATGGGCTAGCTTTGCCTTCCGGGACGCTTCCGGAAAACGGGGATCGGCCGCTGCTACTTTGTGAAGATGAGCTCGAGGAGCTGCCGTAGGATTCACTGGGTTGCGCCATTGAAGGACCGCCCGCGCCTGAAGGCGCTTGCGCGCGCGCGGGCTTACAGAACATGCCCAATGTGATCGCCCAAGCTATTCCAACATTAAGAGATGCAAATCGCTTCATCGTCCTCAAGCCGCCGAACCCACATCAAGCCCCTAAATTGTGCGCGAGTTATGTTGATTCCTGCCGTCGGACTATAGATGCAAAGGATTGCGATTGCGCTCTCGGTCTCAACGGTTGTTTGCAATGGTAATGAAGTACGGCTGACACGCGCAGCTTGCTGCGTCTCTACCCGGGGAATGCCGCCAAATGAAGGATTTTATACTTGAAGGATATCGCCTTCTCGGGCCACCAATTCGTATAGCACGGGATTTACAAAGAATCCGATAAACAACCGCGATACCAGACCGGCAACAATAACAATGGCGAATGGGCGCTGCGTATCAGATCCAATACCGGTGGAGAGTGCCGCCGGAAGAAGGCCCAGACACGCCACGAGGGCAGTCATCATGATGGGGCGAAGTCTCAACAGGGAAGCCTCGCGGGTAGCAGTTCTTATGTCTTTTCCTTCCAGGCGAAGTTTGTTGATGTAGGAAACGAGAATCACCGCGGTTTCAACAGAGACTCCGAGAAGAGCCAGAAGCCCTAATACGGAGGAAACGCTGAAAGGCGTATGGGTGAGCTTTAACGCAAACAGAGCCCCAACCGGCTGCGTGATAATCACTCCTATCGCAATGCTAAGGGGAAACTTGAGATTCCCGTACAGCGCGAACAGAATCATGAAAATCAAACCGATCGCCAAGGGGCCGATGACTGAGAGTTGTGCTCCCGCGGCAACCAGCTGGCTGTATTCGCCTCCCCAAGCCAGAGTGTAGCCTTGCGGCAGCCGGACGGCTTTGTTCACCGCTCTTTGCCCGTCTTCGACAGCGGTTGCCAGGTCTCTTCCTTCAATGCTGTACTGCACGCCAATGTAGCGGGAATTATTTTCCCGATAAATAAATGATGCGCCGTTACCTTGGGTAATTGAGGATAGTTGGGAAAGCGGAATCTGTTGCCCGTCGGGCGTGCCTACCAGCAAATTTCCAATTTCACTCGCGTTACTGCGAAATTGCGGCTGCATTCTGACGACAAGATCGAATAATTTTTCTCCCTGAATCACTTGCGTAACGGCCTGCCCACCAACAGCGGCTGAGATGACGGCTTCCACATCCGCAACATTAATGCCATAACGCGCGATCTTGTCGCGATCCACGTCAATCAGCAAATCGGGCTGTCCCAGCTCGCGTACTACAGTGAGTCCAGTAAAGCCGGGAACGTGGCTCAGCGCGTTCTTGATTTGAATGGCTTTGTCTTGAAGTACATTCAAATCTTCGCCATAGATCTTTACCGCTAAAGAACTTTTTAATCCGGTAAGCGCCTCATCCACTGCGTCCTCGGCGGGCTGAGTGTAGTTGAAAATAATTCCCGGAAAGGCAGTCAGTTTCCTATTGATGGATTCAATGAGTGCGTCTTTAGTCGAAGTGTCACCCTGCCAGGACTTGTCTTTATACGGTTTTAGACCGACGTAGAATTCGCAATTAAAAAAGCCGGTGTGGTCAGTGCCGTCATCAGGACGCCCCAGTTCGGAGGCGACTACTGTGATCTGCGGATACGACATTAGGACGGCGCGAATCTGCGGAGCAATACTGCTGGCTTCCTCAAAGGAAATTGTGTAGGGCATTGTCGCCCGCACCCAAAGGGCACCCTCGTCGAGGTGCGGCATGAATTCGCCGCCAATAAATGGGACAAGGCACAAACTCGCGGCGAAGATCAAAGTCGAGATGAACATGACGAGTTTCGGACGATCCAATGCCCAGTCCAATTGCTTGGCATATTGTTCTTTCATCCATTCGTAGGCGCGATTCCGTTTTTCGCGTACTCCCTTCTTGAACCAATACGAAGCTAGCACCGGGGTCAGGGTGAGGGTGAGGATAAGCGCGCCAACCAACGCGAAAGACATGGTCTCAGCCATTGGGTGGAAGAGTTTTCCGGCGGGACCACTGAGTGCATAAATGGGAAGGTATCCAGCGAGAATAACTGCAACGGAATAGAAAATGGGGCGATCAACATCCTTTGCGGCAGCGATGATGACTTCATCCAGCGAATAAGCCTGTCCCTCCCTAAGTGCCAGCTCGCGATAAATGTTTTCCATCATCACGACCGTGCCGTCAACGACGATGCCAAAGTCAATTGCGCCAATGGAGAGGAGATTGGCCGCCCCGTCGTGCGCATGCAGCGCGATGAACGCGAATAACAAGGACAGCGGGATCGTTACGGCAACAATAATGGCGGCGCGAAAGCTGACGAGAAAGAAAATCAATACCAACAGCACCAGAATCATGCCGCGCAAAAGGTTGTTCTCGACGGTCTCGGTCGTAAGCTCGACGAGCTGGCTGCGATCGTAGAAGGGGTGAATCTTTACATCCGGCGGGAGAATGTTCTTATTCAGTTCCGCAGTTTTCGCCTGCACGGCCTTTAGTACATTTTGAGTCTGATCGCCGCGGAGCATGAGTATGACGCCTTCGACCGCATCGTCATTCTTTTCAAAGCCGAACTCACCCAGGCGCGGGGCGTGACCGATGGCAACATCCCCAATGTCACGCACTCTGATGGGCACACCCTTGTTTTCGCCTACTACTACATCGCCAATGTCTTCTGTGTTGCGAAGCAATCCAATGCCGCGCACATAATAGAACTGGCCACCCTGGGAATAGAATCCGCCCCCGGCATTCGCGTTGTTGGCGGCCAACGCGGTGAGAACTTGGGGAATGGTCAGGTGGTATCCGTAAATCCGCGCAGGATCGAGCAGCACCTGATATTGCATGACGGTGCCCCCGAATCCCGAATCGTCTGCCACTCCGGGAACCGATTTGTAAGCTCGCTCGACTACCCAATCCTCAATCGTTTTCAATTCCTGCGGACTACGATCAGGACTCTGGATGACGTAGCGATAAACCAAGCCGCTGGGGCTGAATAGCGGGGCCATGCTTGGAGTGACACCAGTGGGAAGAGTGGCTTGCGCGATCCGTTCGAAGACGATTTGCCGCGCAAAGTAATCATCCGTGGTGTCCTCGAACGTGAGGATGACGTCCGACAACCCGTAGAGCGAGATCGAGCGCATCACGATCATGTGCGGGATGCCATTCATCTGAAGTTCGATCGGAAGCGTTACCAACCGCTCGACTTCTTCCGCTGCGTGGTCCGGCCATTGGGTGATGAGTTCAACCTGTGGGGGAGACAGGTCGGGGTATGCATCCACGGGCATACGGCGGAAAGACAGGATTCCGCCTATGGTGATGAACAGGGTCAGCGTGAGAACCAGAAAGCGCTGGCGGAGAGCGGCTTGGACAAGTCGGTGAATCATTTGGGGTTATTGATTTTCGGACTGTTCACTTTTCAGACCGTCCATTTCGCTTTCAAAAGTTTGTGCCAGGCGCAAAGCATGTTCCTACGCGCTCCGGTGTTGAGGTTCGTCACGGTGCGATGGCTCGGGATGACAAATCCAAAAGAATCGTATGATCGTTGCCAACTCATCGTTGCAGCGAATTTGCGAACTGTAGGAAGAGGCTTCCATTACCGACAATCTGATCGCCGGGTTTTATGCCGCTGGTGATTTGCGTTTGGCCGCCAAGATTCTGGCCGAGGGTAACGCCACGCCTGCCAAACTGATTCGAGCCAACTTCGGCATAAACAAATGGCTGGTTCTCGTTATCGCGAAGCACAGCGGAATCTGGCACCGCAATCGCATCTTTGATCGTTCCAGCGTTTACGGTCGCACTCACGAACATATCCTTCTTGAGCTTCTCGCCGGGATTACTGGTTTCGATGCGCGCCTGAAGAGTTCTCGTATTTGGATCCAAGGCGGCTGCTATGTACGAGATGCGTCCGTGAAAAACATCTGCATACGCGTCGGTATGAATCGAAACCTGGTCTCCAACCTTCACATAGGGAAGATCATTCTGATAAACATTCACCAGCACCCATACTGTACTCATATCAGAGATCGTGAAGCATTGGGTGGTTCCGGGCTGAATGAATTGACCTGCCGAGACCAGTTGCTCGACGACTTCTCCGCTGATGGGGGCGCGAACCGGAACCTCGAAGGATGGCGGAGCTTTCACCAGAGCGTCGGGATCTGTAATTCCCATGACCTTCAGGGCAGCGGCCGCTGACGCCATATCCCCGCCGGCTTGCACTTCGGCTGATTCGGCTTGTTCCAGATTTTGCTCCGCGATTGCCTGATGCTGATATAAATCCTTCGCGCGCGCGTAGGCTTTTTGGGCTAACAGGTATGCGTCTTTGGCTTTCAGGTAGTTGCTGCGCAATTGAGAGTAATCGGGACTCGCGACGTATAGCATGGGTTGGCCCTTCGTAATCTTCTGACCGGGAACCACTGCAATTCTGCTGACCGGGCCGCTGACCTGGGTGATTACGGGAGTCGTGCGAAAACCGTTGTAGGCGACCGCGCCGGTAAGCCGCAACGTGCGGGTGAGAGTCGTGGGTTGAACCGTTACGACTTGCACATGCGACGTCTGATCTTGCGGAATCGTGAACAATTCGGGGTTGTTGCCAGCCTGCGAACTTTCCTCTGTGGTGTAAGTCTTTGATCGCTGGCAGCCGCTCAGAGCCAGAGTTGCGGTTAACAACCCAACTTCGAGAAACGTTCGAATTCCTGGCCGCCGCCGGAGCGAGGCATATTTCATTGGATGGTCCTCGTTCCTACGGCTTCTTTCAGTTGTTCCATTGCGGTCATGTAGGATGCCAACTGTTGCCGGTAACTTAGTTGGATGGCGCGATAGCTTCGTTCGGCATCCAGAAAGTCCAGGAGACTGGCTGCGCCTCGCTTATATGCGTATTCACTGATGTCCCGAGAATCCTGGGCCTGTTTGAGATAACCCGAGAGATAGAGTTGTGTGACTTTTTCGTTGCTCTTGATGGCCTCATAGGCATTCTCAACATCGGACATAACGGTATCACTGGCCGACTGCTGCGATTCCTGCGCTTGAGTCAGAGCATATCGTGTTCGGGCAATTTCACCCTGGTTTCGATTGAAGATTGGCAAATCCATCCCGAGGAAGATGGATGCGGAATTTTGGCCAGAAACGTGGCTGAAGTCATAGGTGGTGCTCAAGTCCTGTTTCCCGTTTGCTTTTGCCAGCAGGATTTGACTCTGAGCCGCCGTGATGCCGAGTACCGCCGCCTGAAGATCGGGACGTTCGCGCAAGGCTTGTGCCTGCAAATCTTCCATGCTTGATTTCAATGGCTGGTAAGCCAAATCGCCTTCGACGTCATAATCCGCGGGCACAGCGTCATAGCCGAGCAATTCCCTCAGGCCGATAAGGGCTTGAACTTTGGCGAGTTCAGCGGAAGACACGTCGGTCTGAAACTGCAACATTTGTAATTTGATCTTGAGGTAATCGGCCTCGCTGATAAAGCCTACCTTGTACTGTTGCTCACCAATGTCCACGGTCTGCTGGAAACCCTTCAAATCATCGTTCGCGAATTGCAGCGTGGACTCGGCGAGTAACACGTTGATGAACTGCTGCGCCACGTTAAAGGTCAGCGTGCGCTCCATGTCCGTGACCTGGGCCTTGGTGACTGACGTCTGATCACGGGCGGCCTGGAGGCGGCGTTGCCGCTTGCGGCCCCGTTCAAAGAGGTATCCGATGCCGATGTCAAACTGTTGAGTCAGGTTCAGGTCGTCCACTGAGAAAGCACTAGGGGTAAAAATTGGAATGAATTGCGAGTCAAATCCAAGCGTCGGATTCGGACGAAGGTTCGCAGTAATCTCTTGCGCCTCGTTCTGGAATACTAAAGTTCGTGTGGCTTTGAGCGAGTGATTGTGAGTAATCGCGAGATCAATGGCCTGGTCGAGAGTGATGAGTTTTGGAGTTTGAGCGCTTAATGGAACTACTAGAATCAGAAATACTGCTGTCAGTATTTTCAACGCAAGGGCTGAACAGGGATCCCTCTCAGATGGGAATAAGTCTCTCCAGCCTCCCTTGCTGCGGGTGGCTATTAAGGAAATGGATGTGAGCAATTCTCCGGCGTCAGAAAAGCGATCTTGCATTGGTTTTCGTGACAATTGTAAGGGAATGCTTACAACAGAATATAAGGTAGGATGCACGATTTGTCGCAAAAGTAGCGGACTCAGAGACCAATTTATGGGAAATTGGATAGACAGTCGTCGTTAGAGGTGACATTTACGGCATCAGTTGGGTGGCGATCATACAGGAGAAAGCGCTTGCGGCGATTGATCCGCAAATGCCGGATTCGGCCCGTACAGGGAATGAAAACCAGCTCTTTGTAGGGCGAGACCCACTTCCCGGTTGCGCATGAATGTGTTCCACACCATTTGGCTGCGCGCATTTTCCGCCATCAGCATGCTGATCCCAACGTCAATTCCAAGGACGTCGGTGCTTGCCCAACCGGTAAGCGGATTAAAAGCGTCCACGAAACCGTAACGCTTCCATATCTGGCGGCCATAATACCCGCGCAGATTTCTCAGCACTTCGTAAGATTCGTTGTAGAGAAAAGGCAACGATCCAGCGGATGCAGCTGGGACAAGAGTTCCATCAATGGGGCCCTGCATTGGAGGTCCGCCCCATGCCACATATCCGGTTGACGAGTCCGAAGCAGTAATGCCCCACACGTCCTCGGAGTAGCATGGAAAGTTCGTATTCAACGAGGCACAAAACTGGCGATGAGCCTGGCAGGCAATCACCGAATTTTCAAAATAGTTTGCGTATTGATCCCGCTTGTTCCGGAAGTCGAACCAAGCGTGGGAAAACTGGTGAACAAAAAGAGGCGCCGGAGTTGAAATGTAGCGATAGTCCCCATAGACGAGCTGCGGACGCCGAATACTATGCCAGCAGCGCGGAGAAATCGGGTGGGTTGGCGATCCTATCGCCAGAAGATAAAGCATCATGGACTCGGAATAGGCGTCCCATCGCAAAGGACTGAAGCCAAACTCTGGAGTCCAGTCAAGCGCGAATGTCTCGCCTTGATTCAGCGCCCAGGGCCATTCCACGCGGTTATATAAAATCGTGGCATCCCTGCGAACTTGTGGATCATGGAAGTATTCGCGGCACGTCAGCACACCACAAAGCAATATCGCCATGTCAATCGGCGAGATCTCGGAACCAATGCTGCGTTTTCCGGAGTCCATCTCGACGAAGTGATAGAGAAAGCCGTGAACCGTCGGCGCCTCGTGAGCCAGAAAGTGCAGCGATCTCCGCACTCTGGAGGTAATTTCTGCGCGGGAACGATAACCGCGCTGTTGTCCGATGCACAGGGCAGTGAGGCCGAAGCCAGTCGCGGCAATGCTGCTTCCCAATCGTTTATCGCCGCCGTCAGCATTGGCGCGATCACGAACGAGTCCTGTATGCGGGTCGGCCTCGTTCCAGAAGAATTCGAATGAAGTGCGCTGGAGATCGTCTAGAAGGGAGACATTCTGATCGCCATTTGTGGCATCGCCGGACAAAATCTGCGAGGCGAAAGCCTTCCCCAGAAGTGGGAACAATGCAGCGCCCGTTGCTGCCGTCTTCAAAAATTGGCGCCGATTCCAGATCATTAAAGCAGGTCTTTCCTAAAGCGCTGTTTCTTAAGGTTTCCAGCTAAGGAGAGGGGTATTTGTATTATGCTTGATCAGCCTTTATAGATGCAAAGATCTTTAGGCCACTGTGAATATTTTTCTCTCTACTATGAAAAAAATTCACGGCAACTACCAACTTCGGAAGGAAAGATAGCCAAAACAGGGCTCCGCGTCAACGAAATGTAAGCGTTGATGCGTCTCTGGTAACTAAGTAGTGGATTGCAATATTCGGTAAGCGGAGCGCTGTCGCGATGCGCCCCAGGTCTCTTTGCCCGCCAAAGGAAACCTGTCGTCGGAGACGAGCCCGCTACGGCGAGCCCTCAAATAGGCTCGGTGCTCTTCGCGTCCGCAACGTTCGATGGATCGTCCGAGAACGTCCTACCAGGCTCAAAGGCAGCCTTTTCATACCCGTCGCCAGCCTTCCTTATCACGTCATGCCAGCCATCGTCCCACGAGATGCGGGCCTCGCCATTCACACTTGTCCACGTTCCGTGGTGGGATCCTACAGTCTTTTCAGCCTCGCCATTACGCTTCAGCGTGATCAAGAAAGTTCCACCCGCTCCGTCGCCGACTCTCCACTTCCCAATAAAATGGCCGGGCAACGAGCTTGTGGCAGAGGCTGTTGGCGACATAAATTCGATCCTCGAAATATCGGCCATCGGGAATGTTTGCTGGTGGCCATCTTTAAAGACGATGACGATCGAGTTGCGGTCGTCGTCGGAGGCGGGTTTGCTTTTGGAGGATGCTGCGAAAGCTGCGAATGTAAGAGCTCCGACGATACCGGCGAAAGCAATAATCTTGCGCATCGAGTGCCTCCTGGGGCAGCAGAGGAAATTATAGACAGTGTTGGTACGGAATGCGGTGACTGACAGTTCCAACTGACAGCTGACTCCTGGCGGCCGACTCAGAGCCAAACTTAAGTCTCCACCGGGTAGCACGTTAATCGTGTCATTGCGTTTTCCGCGAAGTTGACGCTAAGTATGTGTTAAAACAAACCTTACAGGTTTCCGAGGCATCTTTAAGACCAGCATAGGCTAGCTCATCAGCGCTATTTATGGCAGCGGGACCGAATCCAGACATGGCGAAGCCTGAGACATTTCGCAGCAGCTGGCAGGAGCGGTTTGCAGCGCTTCGAAATGTTCCTCCGGTTCTCAAAATTGTATGGAATTCAGGGCCCTCGGTCGTAACGTTTGGCTTGGTGTCCCGCGTATTCGCTTCGCTGTTTCCTCTGGCTCTTCTGTGGGTTCCCAAGTTAATTCTCGATCGTATCGTCCATGCGCGCTCGTCTCACGAGCCGCTTGGGGCGCATTTCTGGTGGCTGGTTGGAATTGAGTTTTTGCTCGCGCTCATGACCAGCGTATTGGCTCGAGCGATTGACTATTCGGACTCGTTGCTGGCCGACAAGTACATGCGCCACGTCAGTATTCAGGTCATGAAGCACGCCGCCGAATTGGATCTGATCGCCTACGAGGACCCAGTTTTTTACGATCGTCTTGAAAGGGCGCGAGTGCAGGCTACGGACCGCCTCGGGATGATTCAGCAAATCGGACAGCTGGTGCAGTTGGTGATCACTACTCTCACCCTTTCCGTCACCATCATCGTTTATTCGCCGTGGTTGATATTGCTGCTAGTCGGAGGAGTGATTCCAGCTTTTCTAGGCGAAAGCCATTTTGCGTTTTTGGGCTACGCAAAGAATTTTCGCCAGACGCCGGTTCGGCGGCAGTTGGATTATTTGCGAGTCGTCGGCGGGAGCAAAGAAGCCGCAAAGGAGCTAAAGCTTTTCGGATTGGCGGATTTTCTGACGGCGCGGTTTACGCGCCTCTCCGATCAAATCTATGAAGAAAATGTTGGGTTGTCCCGCCGGAAGCTGATCGCGGGTGGATTTCTCTCCGTCATCGCCACTGCCGGCTACTATTCGGCTTACATCATCGTTATCTGGCGCACTGTGACCGGAGTGTTTTCGATTGGCACCTGGTATCTGTTATCGGGTGCGATCTTGCAGGCGAGCAACAATATCCAGCAAATTTTCTCGACGGTTTCTGGAATTGCCGATCAGGCATTGTTCCTCACCGACCTTCTCGCTTTTTTTGAGATGCAACCCACCATCCGTTCGAAACCCAACGCCCTGCCAGCGCCGCGGCCGATCACCCGCGGATTCGAGTTCCGGAACGTTTCTTTCAACTATCCCGGAAGCCCGCGACTGATTCTCAACCGGTTGAACTTTCATCTGCACACCAGTGAACGAGTGGCATTGATCGGAGAGAACGGGCAGGGCAAGACCACAATCGTTAAGCTCATTACTCGTTTGTATGATCCGACGGAAGGACAAATTCTGCTCGATGGTGTGGACCTCCGGGAATACAGCCTCGAAGATCTTTATCGTGAAATCGGAGTGATCTTTCAGGACTTCATGCGCTATGAAATGACTGCGCGGGAGAACATTGCTGTCGGTCAGATTGATGAAATCAGTAATCTTAAGCTGCTGCAAACTGCATCTCGTAAGAGCCTCGCAGATCAGGTTATCGGAAAGCTTCCGCTCCAATACGAGCAAATGCTGGGCCGACGCTTTGACGGAGGCGTTGACCTATCTGGAGGCGAATGGCAGAAAATTGCACTGGCGCGAGCTTATCTGCGCAATGCGCAACTCCTGATCCTGGACGAACCGACGGCGGCTCTGGATGCTCGCAGCGAGTTCGAGGTATTCCATCGTTTCGCCGAACTCACTTCCGGAAAGATGGCGCTGTTCATTTCGCACAGATTCTCCACGGTTCGAATGGCTGACAGAATTGTTGTCCTGGAAAATGGAAATATTGCCGAGGACGGAAATCACGAACAATTGTCACGCCTGGGCGGACGTTACGCAGAAATGTTTGAAATGCAGGCCGCCAGCTACAGATAGAGATAATTTCGCATGCCGCAAAATCCTCATCTCGAGACGGCGAATGCTAACGAAGAGGCGCAACCGCCCGAGCGCATTGCCGAGACCGTGCCGGAATATAGTGAACTGCGTTCTCATGCATCGAACTTGGCGCGGAATCTGCCGTGGCATCCAACGGTTAAATCTTCCGACTGGATCGTAAAACAACGACGTGCATTGCATGAGGCGCTCGGTCCCGTTTTGGCGGCGATTCATCAGCCTGCTCCGAAGACGGAGGTTTCGGACGATTTCCACTGGCTTCACGACAATGTCCGCTTGGTGAATTCGGAATTGCACGCCACCGCTGACGCGGTGAAGCCGCTGAGCAAGATTCCGCACGCCTATATCTCCAGCGGTGAAACAGTTCCACGCGCAGCGGCCGTTGCGCAAGGGTTTTTATCTGCCGCAGGCTATGAGTTTCGCGAACCGGCATTTGCCGCATATGTGCAGGCGTTTCAGGAGATCACGCTTCTTAACGTGAAGGAGCTGTGGGCCCTCGTCTCCTGCATGAAAGTGACGTTGCTCAAGGAAGTTGCGATCCGTGGGGCTCGAGTGTTGAGTGATCCGCAGGGCGCTTACGGTCTGGGCGCGTGCATGCGCAGCCTGCGGGACATCGCGGATGCTTCCTGGAAAGAAATTATCGAGCCCCTGATTGTGTTTGATCAAGTTCTACGCGAAGATCCCACCGGCGCTTATGGCAAGATGGATTTTGAAAGCCGGGAACTGTATCGAAAGAAAATTGTTGATATTGCCGAGCGGTGTGATTTCACGGAAATGGCAATCGCTCAAGAGGCCCTTGCCATGGCTCGTGAGGCGCAACGCCAAAAGCCGCAGGGTTCTCGTGTCGCGCTACGCCAATCGCACATCGGGTACTACTTGGTCTCGGCGGGCCGCGATCTGTTGTATGAGAAAGTGAAGTTCAGGCCTTCCATTATCGAATGGGCGAAGATCTTTCTACGGCGGCATCCGGACGAGTTTTACATTCCCAGCATTACCGTTCTTTGTTTCGCGATTATGTCGGCCGTTGTTCTGCTGATCACCAATCCATACAGTTCACCAGAATTAATTTTCCTGGCTCTCCTCGCGTTGCTGCTCCCATCGTCACAGAGTGCGGTGGAACTGGTGAACTATCTGACCACGTCGCTGCTGCGGGCGGAGATTCTTCCGAAGCTCGACTTTTCGGAGGGTATTCCAGACGATTGCACTACTCTCGTGGCAGTTCCCACGTTATTGCTCAATGAGCAGCAGGTGCGAAGGTTGGTTGACGATTTGGAAGTCCGGTTTCTCGGAAACCACGATCGAAATCTACATTTTGTTTTGCTCAGCGATTTGCCGGATTCGCGGCAGCCTTCTCGCGAGGACGATCCTCTGATAGACCTCTGCGTAGAACTGATCGAAGGATTAAACGAAAAATACGCTGATCAGGGAGGCGGTTCATTTTTGCTTCTTCATCGGCATCGGATCTACAACCCGCGCGAGGGTGCCTGGATGGGTTGGGAACGGAAGCGTGGCAAACTGCTTGACCTGAATAAGCTACTTCGCCAGCAGTATGACAGTTTCCCGGTCAAAGCCGGGAACCTGTCGGTGCTTCCCAATGCGCATTATGTGATCACTCTGGATTCGGATACTGAGTTGCCTCGGGGCTCGGCGCATCGCATGGTGGGGGCGCTGGCCCATCCGTTGAATCAGGCGATCATTGATAGTGAGAGCAACATTGTTGTCGCCGGCTACGGAATCCTGCAACCGCGAGTCGGAGTGAGTGTTCAGAGCGCCGCTGCGTCGAGGCTGGCAAATATCTACTCCGGCCAGACGGGATTCGATATTTACACCCGTGCAGTTTCGGACGTTTACCAGGACTTATACGGCGAGGGAAGTTTTGCCGGCAAGGGTATCTACGAAGTGGATACGGTGCATCAGGTGCTTGACCGGCGCTTTCCGCGCAACGCTCTGCTCAGCCACGATCTGATTGAGGGCGCCTACGCGCGCGCGGGACTGGTAAGCGATATCGAGGTCATCGAAGACTACCCCTCGCACTACAGCGCATACAATCGTCGCAAGCATCGCTGGTTACGGGGAGATTGGCAGATTACTGCCTGGCTGCTTTCGCGAGTCCCTGACGAATCGGGACGATTGGTGCGCAATCCCATCGCGCTGGTCTCGCAATGGAAAATCTTTGATAACTTGCGGCGCAGCCTGGTGGACCCCGCAACATTTCTTCTGCTCGTTCTTGGCTGGCTGGTATTGCCCGGGAAACCCGTTTACTGGACGCTTGCGACAGTCGCGATTCTATTTGTCCCGGCATGGTTTCGATTCATCATTGAGCTGATTCGAGCGGCTGCGGAGCGCAACTCGCAAGTTGCGCGCGACGCATTGGATTCTCTTTTCAGCGCGAATGTCAGCGTGCTTCTAACTTTGACTTTTGTCGCGCACCAAATGCTTTTGTCGCTTGATGCGGTGGTGAGGACTCTGATCCGTCGGCTGGTGACGGGCCGCCGCCTTCTCGAATGGGAAACAGCAGCCGAGGCTGAACTGGGGAGGAAGAAGCGGACCCCGGTGGATGTTTATATGGATTGGGTCCCTCCACTGGCCTTGGCCTTGGGAGTATTGCTCTGGTTTAGCCGCAAGAGCGCTTTCTACGCCGCGCTTCCAATCCTCGTCCTTTGGGCTGGTAGCAAATTCATTTCCATATGGCTGAACCGCCCGCACCATCCCGTCGCGAAGCGAACCTTCGCAGAGAGATGATTCCTTCTTGCGCCGCGCTGCGATACGCACTTGGCGCTATTTTGCAGAGTTCGCCACGGAAGAACATAACTGGCTCATCCCGGACAATTTGCAGGAGCATCCTCCAACGATCGCTGCCCGGGTGTCGCCTACTAATCTCGGCTTTCTTCTAAATGCGCGCCAGGTGGCATGCGAGTTCGGATATCTGACGGTTGCCGAATTTGCGGAACAGACGCTTCGCACGCTTTCTACGGCCGCCAAACTTCCGAAGTGCCGCGGCCATCTGCTCAATTGGTACGACACTCGATCTCTCGCACCGCTGACGCCGGCATTTGTCTCTTCGGTGGACAGCGGGAATCTGGTTGCCTCGTTATGGACACTCCAACACGGCGCGCTTGATCTGTTGCGGCGTCCGCTTCTGCAACCAGCGCTCGCAGAGGGGTTCTTGGATTACCTTCGCATATTGGCGGATCTTCGCGCGTTTCCGCGAAGGCGGGTTAACTCATTTCGAGAAGACATTCGCGAAGACTGGCTTCAGTCCATCCTCAAATTTCCGGATTCATCTTTGGCGGACCCGACTGATCCGCCCAGATCGAAGCGCGAAATAGATGCGCAGTGGTTTCGCGGAGAGGCGCGCGTGCGGCTGGAAAGTATCAGGGAGACGGTCCGGCTGTCTGCGCCTTGGCTGTTGCCCGAGTTCGCTTCATTACGCACCGACGCGGCGATCAACGCAAAAACCGGTTGGGACATTCTTGCCCTCGAAGCGGCTCCGGATTTTATTACTGCACTTCAGTCGCGGCTGGAGACGGCGCTTCATTCACAATCAAGTGGGGATCAACGAGAACTTTACAAGAGTTTGCAGGCTTTGCTTCCGGATGCTCTCCGCTACGTGCGGGGTCTTATTGAAGATCTCGTAAAGATAAGTAGCGTCGCGGCGGAGCTCGCGGAAAACATGGATTTCAAGTTTCTCTTGCATCCGAAGCGAAAGCTTTTGTCCGTGGGATTCGATGTTGAATCCCAGCAATTGAATTCTGCCTGTTACGATCTGCTGGCTTCCGAATCCTGTATCGCGCTGTTTACCGCGATCGCCAAAGACGATATTCCGCAGGAGAGCTGGTTCTTGTTGGGCCGCTCGCATGTCGTGGATCGCGGTCATCCTGTGTTGCTTTCCTGGACTGGCACGATGTTCGAATACCTCATGCCAGCCTTATGGATGCGGACTTTTCCTGACACGCTACTTCAACGTTCGCGATCGGCCTCTGTGCGTGCGCAGCAGGCTTACACTGCGTCGCGAGATATTCCGTGGGGAATTTCAGAGGCTGCTTACAGTCTCACCGACGAAGCGGGAAATTATCAGTATTACGCTTTCGGCATTCCATCACTCGCGCTGCGCAAAGGCGAGGTGACGGCGACAGTCATATCTCCATATTCAACGTTTCTAGCGCTTAGTATTGAAGCCTCCGCCGCGCTGAGGAATTTGCGCAGGATGGCGCGCCAGCATTGGGTAGGCCCCTATGGATTCTATGAGTCGGTGGACTTCAATCCCACAAAGCGTTCACCCTTAACATGGAAAAACTCATGGAGAAGATTTTCTGATAAAAACCGTCCGGAGGTCGTGCACTGCTGGATGGCACACCATCAGGGGATGAGTTTTCTCGCGATTGCAAATTACCTTCATCACGATGTGATTCAACGATGGTTCCACAGCGATCCGCGAGTGCAGGCCACGGAACTGCTTCTACACGAAAAGCCGGTATCTCATGTGCGCGCCGCGCATGGGTATGGAACCGCGGCAGCTTGAGGCTGGTACCGAATCACTTGGCGGACGGCAGCGGTGGCTGCCAGCGCGAAATGAAGGCTCAGCAAGTGTTCCCAAACACCTCGCAAGCGGAATTCCTACCGAGTTACGCTACTCGTTGCTTAGCTTTCTCTGAGGAAATGGGAACCGCGGGTTTGGCGTGTGGCTGTCTCATGTGGCCGAGGAAGCACCCGGCGCACAAACTGATCCCGCATAGATCACAGGATTCGGCATGCAGGTCACAAAGGGCTGTGCCACACTCGCGGCACACTTCGCTGGAATCTTTGTTGCATGGATAACCCACCGCGTCCTGCGAGTTCCTCACCAGAACAATTTCGCAATGGTTCACTGAAGCGCTTCCTGTTCGGTAACCCAACGACGACTCAATAACCCAATAATTCTCACACAGCCACATCCATTTTAATCTTACTTGCAATGGTGGCTTGCCATTATGAATGAAAAAACGAAAGATTTCTGATTCCGAATGCCGACCATGCGGCCAGCACTGGGGCGATTAGGGCGAGAGCCGAAAGCAGTCGCCGGTCTTTTGGGAGCCAGCGTAGTAGCGCAAAGAAAACAAATGGGAGCGCCGGAATCGAAAAGCGCATAAAGTTTCCGCGCGCCCATATTAAATAGTCGTAGCAAAAGGTCGCCAGAAGATATAAGCCACAGAATATGCCCTCAGCCGGATTGGCACGCCAGTAGTCCCGCAGATTTCGAGAAAACATCTCCACTACGCCTGCAATTACCAGCGCGATCCACGAGAAGCTCAACACCAGGTTAGTCCACGGCGCCGGATACACCATAGTACCGGCGACTATACCGTGAAAGGGCCAACCGAAAAGGTGTCCGTGAGGCCCGATAACGCCGCCGGCACCGTAATCCCGGGAAGCATAGCTATGAACGGTCAGCAGGGGATCCCCGAAAAGTGTGCTAACGGCCAGATGTACAACAGGCCGATGGCTAGCCCCACGGCAAGAGCGCCAAAAAATTTGGCATAACGCTTCCGGCAAAGAAGAGTTATCCCAATGCCCACCAGTGTGAAGAACATTAGAGGACGAACGGTTGTGGCCAGTGAACCCAGCAGAGCAGCCAGCAGGGGGCGTTCTCGACGAAAGTTCCAGAAAGCGCCCATGCCAAGAGCAACAGCCAGCGGCTCGGAACCGCCGAGAAACGACGCTTGTATCCACGCAAAATTTAAGAGCCCGAAGAAAGCGGCTACCCATGTGCCGAACATGCGGGCAATCAAAAAGATACTGACCACTGAAGCTATAAATGCCACAAGCCAGAGACTAAAGAATAGGGAAAGACGCGAGAACAGCGAGACCCCAGCGATCGCATAGGGGTATCCCATAAAGTGCTGAATAGTGATGCCGCGAAGATCCCAGTGCCGAATTGCGGTAGCGACCTCCAAATAAGCACCGTTGTCGCCGAAAGAAAGCGCGAGAGTATGCCAGCCGCTAAGCGTGCTTGCTGCGGTACCGAAGGACACCCAAGCGAGAATCACTAGCAGCGTAAGTTCGAGTGCCGACGGTGCTTTTCTCCATTTCGAAGTCTGCTGGTCTTCGCATGTTCGGGTCGTCACAGTGGGATGGGTCAAAGTTTCAGACAACATATCACAAGGCTGTTACTCGGGCCGGAGCAAAACGCAACTCTCCAGCAATCCTTTACACTGATGGCTTGAACTCAACGTTTGAGAATCTCATTGAGCAGTTGCGGGCTGGAGACAGCCGGGCGCTGGCTCGTGCTTTATCTGTCGTAGAGAACCGCACTGCCGGATGGACAGAGCTTTTAAAAAAGTTATTCCCGCTTGGTGGCCATGCCCTAGTCCTTGGGTTGACGGGGCAGCCGGGCGCTGGAAAAAGTACGCTGGTTGACCAGTTAGCCCGGCATTACCGAAAACTCGATCGCTCGGTCGGCGTCATTGCCGTGGATCCGAGCAGTCCTTATACGGGGGGCGCGATTCTTGGCGACCGCATTCGCATGCAGGAACATTTTTCCGATCCCGGCATTTTTATTCGTAGCATGGCGACGCGCGGGTCGCTGGGAGGCTTGGCCCGAAGCACTGCGGATGCGGCGATGATTCTTGACGCGTCGGGGCGAGATTTTGTGATGATCGAGACGGTTGGAGTCGGCCAGGACGAAATTGACGTCGTGCGCTTAGCGGACATCACCGTCGTGATTCTGGTTCCCGGCATGGGAGACGACGTTCAAAGCATCAAAGCGGGGATCATGGAAATCGCCGACATTTTCGTGATCAACAAGAGTGACAGGGACGGCGCCGAAAGAGTGGAGCGCGAGATTCGCGCATTGCAATCGCTGGCGATCCGCTCCGATCATTGGACTCCGCCAATTGTGAAGACCGTTGCCAGCGAAGGGAAGGGAATTGACGACCTTGCAACATCCATTGCAGCCTATGAAGAGTACTTGAAAAAAGAGAAGTTGATGGCGAAGCGTAATATTCAAAATTGGGAACAGCGTCTGGTGGACATGCTACGAGACTCGCTGCTGGAAAAGGCATACGCGAAGATCGGCGATGGAGATTTGTCGCATTATGCGTCCGAGATTGCGGAGCGCAAACGCGATCCGTACTCTGTCGTGGAAGAGATCATTGGCGAAATCGGTTAGCCGCTTTGCGGAGAATGCTGCTGCTTGCGGAGGATATTGATTGTATAAGATTGATCATCTCGGAATCGCGGTCAGGTCGCTCGGGTCTTCAAAGAAGTTCTACGAACAGTTGGGGCTGAGCGTTTCTCCGGAAGAAATTGTTGACAGTGAGAAGGTTCGGATCGTGATGATTCCCCTGAACGAGAGCCGGCTCGAACTGTTGGAAGCGACGTCTGAAGATTCGGCAATCGCGCGATTTATCGCAAAACGCGGCGAGGGGTTGCACCATGTTTGTTTGAGAGTCCCCGATTTAAATGCCATTGTTGATAACTTCAAGAAGGAGAGTATCCGGCTGGTTTCCAACGAAATTAAGGTAGGTGCGGGAGGACATCGTTATGTGTTCGTGCATCCTTCGAGCGCGGGCGGGGTTCTGCTTGAATTAGTCGAAGACCGGCCGATCGAGGGCAACGGCTGATGTTGTTGCTTACAGCGAATACCTCCGGCAGAGACGGGAGCATTGGCTTAGTCCGGGGCGAAGCAGACGGAATATGCGACTTGTTGGAATCTAAACGCCTGAATGGGGGCGCATTTTCCGCCCAATTGGTGCCCCAGATCGCGGCACTGCTCTCCCAGCATGAATTCACCAAGAAAGACATTGGCGGCTTCGTGGTGGTTTCGGGTCCGGGGTCTTTTACTGGTTTGCGGGTAGGATTAGCGGCGATCAAGGCATTAGCAGAAGTTTTGGCGAAGCCAATCACCGCAGTTTCACTTTTAGAGGCAATTGCAATGGAGAGTGGAATAAAGGGAACGGTTATGGCGGCCCTGGACGCGGGACGGCAGCAAGTTTATGTTGGGGAATACGAGATTTCATACGAATCCGCGCGCCGGATTAATGAAAGCCTGGTAACAGGAGAAGAATTTTTGCAGCTACTTCCTGGGGCAAATATCGTGACTCCAAGTTCCGAACTTGCGGAGTTAACAAAAGGAGCCGGGATTCATTCTCAAGTGATTGCCGCTCCAGACTTGCGTTCTATTGCAGCTCTTGGCTGGAGGAAAATGCTGGCGGGCGAAACCCTTTTGCCTGAAGATCTGGAAGCAAATTACATAAGCCGTACCCATGCCGAGGTTCTGTCAACGGGTGCAGCCCGCGACGTGCATGGGTCAGGGTAACTCCGTGGTCATTCGTCCTGCGCTTATCAAAGATATTTCAGCGATTTTAAAGATTGAGCAGCAGGCTGAGACCGCAGCCCACTGGACAGAAGAAAAATACCGGGAAATATTCGAAAATGAGACACCCGGCCGTATCGCGGAAAGCAAAGCGCGGCGACGTATCATGATAGTAGCGGAAGATGAGGCTGGCGTGCAGGGTTTTGGAATCATGCAATTGCTGCATGAGGAATGTGAGATTGAAAATCTGGTCGTCGTCCCCGGAACGCGGCGACGGGGCGTAGGAAAGCAGCTTCTGTGCACCTTAATTGACCTGGCACGGAAATATGGAGCGACAGCAGTTTTTCTGGAAGTTCGCGATGGGAACGATGCCGCAAGGGCACTGTACAATGGAGTTGGGTTCCGCGAAAGCGGACGACGGAGGGCCTATTACCACAGCCCACAAGAGGATGCAATCCTTTATCAGCTTTAATTTCAGAATGAGAAACTCCCCGCACGGAACATTAATCCAGCAGTTTCCCTTAGTTAATGAATTTTTCGTTGAAGCGTTTTGGATCGTATGATAGCGTAGCCGACTATGAAATCCCCCAAGGAGGTCTACTGGATGTTAATTTCTAGAGACCAGCTCCTCGCCAGCGACGAAGAGTTCCGCAAGCTGGTTTTGGAGCATACCCAGTACGAACAACGCCTCGATTCACTTACCCATAAACGGTATCTGACGGACGATGAGAAATTGGAAGAGGTCCGGCTGAAGAAGTTAAAGCTTCGGCTTAAGGATCAGATGGAAGGAATCGCGCGGCACTACAGTCAGCAAGTACCCCAAAGTCAGGTCGCATAAATCCCGTCGAGAGATCGCAAGCGGCGACAGCGTACATCGGTGTTTGCGGGAAAGGGCTCATCAGCGCCTTTCTATAAGCAATAAAGTCAACCTGTGAGAGCGGATGTGAGTCGCTAAGACCCGCTGCACTATAATCAAGCCTTGATGGTCCCAGATGGTTACTACTACGCGATTCCGCTAATCGGTGCGGCGGCCCTTCTATCATGGCTTGCCAGCCCGCCTTGGGGTGTGCCGCCTCTGCTGTTGTCCGCTTTTCTCTTATGGTTTTTTCGCGACCCGGAGCGGATCATTCCCGACGTACCCGGCGCGGTGGTTTCCCCCGCCGACGGTAAAGTTACCAATGTCTCGCCGGTCACGATGGGTGAGGCGCGATACCTTTCGTATCAGCATCTTCTTAAACGTTTTCGACGTTCACGTAAACCGTTCACCGATCGCCGGTATCATTCAGGATATTCGCTATCAAACCGGGAAGTTTCTGAATGCTATGAACGAAACTAGTGCCGATTTAAACGAGCAAAACACAGTTACCGTTGAAGGCGAAGGACACCTGGTTGTGTTTAAACAAATCGCCGGACTCCTCGCCCGCCGAATTGTATTTACCAAGAAGGTCGGCGACCACGTCGGCCGGGGAGAGCGGGTAGGCTTGATCAAATTTGGTTCCCGGACCGACATTCTGCTGGACGCTTCCGCAAGCGTTCAAGTCAAGGTGGGTGATCGGGTCAAAGGTGGCTCACGGTTCTTGCCTTTCGAGTCCGGTTTGTCAGGAGCCTTTTTCATCTGCGGCCGGTCGCGTCAGCCAGGGAGTTTTGTGATGCAACTTAATCTTCCTGAAATTCCGAAGCGGCGGAGAGAAGACCGGGACCCCAAGCGGCTTCGCAAAGGCATGTATATTCTGCGCTTCGCTTCACCACCGCCAACATGATGATGGGTTTTTACGCCATTCTTCAAGTCACTCGTGGAACCGTGGCGGAGCCTTGGCATTTTGATCATGCGGCAATCGCTATTGGCTTCGCGGTTCTCTTTGATGGTCTCGACGGGCGCATTGCGCGAAAGACTAATACGAGCAGTGACTTTGGCCGTGAACTCGATTCTTTGGCCGACGTAATTACATTTGGTGTCGCGCCGGCGTTGTTGGCCTGGATGAGGGGATTTCGTGAAATTCCGCGTGGAGTGCTTTCCTCGACGGAAATGGCCGGGAAAATGGCGCAGTTTGGCGCGATTGCTAGTTTTCTCTTTCTGATTGCCGGAGCCAGCCGCCTCGCACGTTTCAATATCAGTACGAATCCGCAGCCGCTGAACCCAGGCCGTCCGGGAAAGAAATATTTCGTTGGAATGCCAATTCCCGCGGGCGCGGGCGTGGTTGCCGCGGGTAGTTCACTTTACTAACGGTGATCCCCATGAATGGTGGGGGAGTTCGATCCATGTTTATGTTCATTGTTGTGTTGACCGCATATTTCATGGTCAGCACGTGGCGGTTTTACAGCTTCAAGGATATTGACTTCCGTACCCGCCAGCCCTTCCGATTGATTGTTCTTTTCGGACTTCTATTTGCGGAATGTGGTTTTTTTCGGAAACGGTACTCTTCGTACTGGCATTGACATACATGGCATCCGGCGTGTTCTGGCGTTTGCAATGGATGTTCAGGCGCAGAGGGAATCGGCCTCCTCCTCCCACGTATAAAGAGGCCACGCAGATCACATGAGTCCCAATTTTAAGAGCGCTGCGATTCCCCATTCCGAAGTCGTTCGAACTGGTAATTCGTATCGGGTAGCTATTGTGGGCGCCGGAAGTTTGAAGGGAAAAGAAGTAGCCGAAGTGCTCAATGACCGCAACTTCCCCTCGCTCGATGTCAAGCTGCTCGATGATGACGAATCGCTTGGGAAACTCGAAACGATGAAGGATGAAGTCACATTCATCCAAAGCGTACGCTCCGAACAGTTCGACAACGTTGATTTTACTTTTTTTGCCTCGACCCCGGAGTCGGCCCATGCCAACTGGAAAATCGCGCGCAAGGCAGCGAACGATATTATTGATCTGTCTTTTGCCTTAGAGAGTGAACCGGGAGTGATGGTGCGGTCGCCCTGGGTCGAGCGTCAGCTTAAATTACCTTTTTCTCCCGGGGTTGCAGCCCGCACCGGCGGTCATTGCGCATCCTGCATCTGTGGTGCTAGCGCTCATCGTGTTGAGAGCTCAAAATGCTGCCGAACTGAATCACGTATCGGCCACCGTATTCGAGCCTGCTTCGGAGCACGGGCAAAAAGGA
>CAWCJR010000022.1:0-15920 GCA_963796015.1 uncultured Acidobacteriaceae bacterium
CCAAGTGATGGGCGTATTACCCGAGTTCAGCCACATCCGTTATATACCCATAGATGGAGGCCGCTGGCTGAACGAGATGGATGTGTCACAGAAACGCCAGGTGATTGTGCTTGGGGACGAATCCAAACGCTTGCTGTTCCCCGGCCGGCCTGCGATTGGCAGCACAATTCTCTTGAACGGAATTCGTTTTGAGGTGATTGGAACCCTGAAACGTCTTGGCCATGGCAATAACAATGACCAGAACCTGAAAAATTATCTCCCCTTCAGCACCATGCGGGAAGACTTTCCGCCCTGAATGTCGGGGAGACCACGGATGCGATTTCCTTGCTCCAGTACCAACCCACATCCCGCGACCTGCATGAAGAGGCGCGAACGGAAGTGCATAAGGTAATCGGACGGAATCATGGAATTGACTACACGAATCCGGACTCCTTCGATGAGTGGGACACAATTCGCACAGTGGATCAGATCGGCAAGATTTTCGACGCGATGAATACTTTTCTCGGCAGCGTGGGCCTGGTGACTCTCGCGCTGGGAGCGATTGGAATCATAAACATTATGCTGGTGGCCGTGGCCGACCGCACTCGCGAAATTGGATTGCGAAAGGCGTTAGGCGCGACGAACCGAAGCATTATGTTCCAATTCTTTGTGGAAGGCGCATTCCTCACGCTTTTAAGCGGAGGTCTCGGAATGGCGGGTGCAGCGGGATTGATGGCGGCCTTGGCGACGCTGCCTCAACCTCAGGGATTCGACACACCGAGGTTGGTCCCCTCCACAGCCGCTCTGGCCGATTTTTTCTCTCGCATTCGCAGGCGTGGTCGCGGGACTTATATCCGGCGCGGAAAGCTGCGGGATTGGCGCCGGTTGAAGCGCTCAGAAGAGAATAATCATGAAACGTGATCTGCTGGGCCAAGCCTACGGAGCCATGCGGCATGACTTGCGCAAGACTCTGCTCACCATGCTGGGCATGGCTTGGGGAATTGCCACGGTTGTGTTACTGCTCGCATACGGACAGGGGTTCGGGCGCGCAATCGAGAACATCTGGGATAGTTTCGGAGCGACCGCGATTGGCATTTTCCCCGGGCGTACGTCACAGCAGGCTGGCGGAAATAAAGCCGGTGCCGCAGTCCGTTTCACTCAGGACGACATCGAGTTGATACGAAATGTTGTGCCCCTGGTCCGACATGTATCCCGCTTTTCCCAACTTCAAGGCACCGTGCAGAACGGAAACCGTTCATTCAGCTTTCCAGTACTCGGAATGGATCCTCCAATGGAGGATATCTGGGCTTTGAACGTTGATGAAGGGCGCTTCATCAATGACGAAGACAATATTAGCCACGGTCACTATGTCGTGCTTGGCTCAGAGGCGAAAGACAGATTGTTTTCTGGTATTCCGCCACTGGGCGAGTGGATTCGAATCAACGGCGTCAGCTTCCAGGTCATTGGCGTTCTCAAACCTCGCATGCAGGAGGCTGATAATGACGACAACCGTACCGTTTACGTTCCGTTTAACTCCTCGGACGTGCTCGTGGACACCCACTATCTCGGCGGGATATGGCTTGACTCCATCGGTGTTGACCATACCAAAGTGACCAAGACTATTCGCGATGCTTTAGCCGTGGCCCACAACTTCAAACCTGACGATGACAGGGCCGTTTTCATTTTCGACGCCAAAAAACAACTCGAGCAATTCAATATAATCACCATCGCATTAAATGTGTTGCTGGCGTTCATCGGAACCATCACTCTCGGCATTGGCGGGATCGGCCTGATGAACATCATGCTGGTTTCAGTCACCCAGCGAACTCGCGAGATTGGGGTGGAGAAAGCTTTGGGCGCCCGCAAGCGCGATATTCTGTTTCAATTTTTGTCAGAGGCAATGGTGATTACCGCCGTGGGCGGCGTCGTGGGAATTTTGCTTTCCTATGCCGTGTCATTTTCGGTTGGGACGCTGACTTTATACAGTGCGCTGGCAAAGCATGCCGACGCGGGCGACATACGGCTGATTGTTGCGCCGAAAATCCTCCTGATTGCCACGGTAATTCTTGGACTAGTCGGAATCGTGAGTGGCATGTTTCCGGCAATGAGGGCCGCGAAATTGGATCCCATTGAGGCGCTCAGGTACGAATAGGCAGCGCTTTTGAGACAAACCCCGGCAACTTCCGTCTCTGGTCCATCCTGAATCGCCACTGAGGTTTTTGTAATCTAGCAATTCATGAACAGCAATATTCTGTTACCGCTTTCAAATTATTCGGAACCGGTTCTGCAGTCTCCGGCCAGCGGAATTGATGACCCGGCTCTGCTCGATTCATATTCGGAGGCTGTGGTCAGCGCCGCGGAAAAGATCAGCGCCTCGGTAGTCAAGATCGAGGTCACGCAATCGGGGAAGACTCGTTCCGGAGAATCAAGAGACCGCCAAGGTGGCGGTTCTGGATTCGTTTTCACTCCTGACGGTTTGGTTCTGACGAACAGCCATGTCGTGCACGATGCGAAGCGAATTCAGGTTTCTCTGCCCGATGGGCGACACCTTGCGGCTCACACCATCGGAGACGACCCCGCAACCGATCTCGCGGTCATTCGCCTCGGCATTCCTGACAATGATGCGCCCAGCCTGATCGCCGCTCCGCTGGGTGACTCGCAATCTCTGCGAGTCGGACAAATCGCGATTGCAATCGGCAATCCATACGGCTTTCAATATACGGTTACTGCGGGAGTAGTCAGCGCGTTGGGTCGATCTCTGCGTTCCTATTCGGGACGCCTGATCGAAGACGTGATCCAAACGGACGCTTCGCTGAACCCGGGGAACTCTGGCGGTCCGCTCGTGACTTCCGATGGCCGCGTTATTGGCGTGAACACCGCCACCATTATGGGAGCACAAGGACTATGCTTCGCCATCGGCATTAACACCGCGAAATTCGTTGCCGGGCGTTTGTTGCGAGACGGCAGAATCAAGCGCAGTTATATTGGCGTCGAAGCTCAGACCGCGCCATTGCATCGTCGTGTGGTGCGCTTTTACGACCTTGGCAGCGAGAGTGGCGTTTTCGTCATGTCAGTTGATGCCGGAGGTCCGGCGCAAAAAGCTGGTGTGCGCGAAGGCGACCTCATTATTGCGCTCGACGGAAAGCCCGTCGCCGGAGTGGATGACCTGCACAGGCTGCTGACAGACGCGAGAGTGGGAGTGAGCAGCGTCATAACAGTAATAAGGCACACCGACAACCTGGAATTGAAAGTGGTGCCGCAGGAATCGCAAACATAGTTTAAGTTGTCATCCTGAGCACAGCGAAGGACCTGTGCATTCCCGAACCGAGTACATAGGTTCTTCGCTTTGCTCAGGATGACAAAATGAGTGATACCAGGCGAATTAATTTATGCCCTTTTCTGATTTTCGTGGTAACGCCGATACCGTCAACCACCTTCGCGATATGTTGGGACGCGACCGACTGCCGCAGTCCATCATCCTTGCTGGGCCCCTAGGCTGCGGCAAATACACGCTCTCGCTCATGCTGGCAAAAGCGATGAATTGCCTGACCCCGCCCGCAACGGACGGCCTGCCAGACTTCTGCGGGCATTGCGCCAATTGCGTTCGAATCGCTCAATCGGAAGATCTCGAATCACGTTTTTCCGAAGCCGTGGAAGCGCGCGACAATCTCCGCGAAACTGACAAAAAAGAAACGCGGCTGTTTGTGCAGACGCATCCTGACGTTCTAATTATTCCGCCCGACCCTCCGCAGATGATGATCAAAGTGGATCAGGTGCGGCGCGTGATTGAAACGATTTATTACCGTCCCGCAGAGGCGAAAGAGCGCGTTTACATTTTCACTGAATCCTGCTTTATGAAGGAAGCCGCCAATTCTCTGCTCAAGATTTTGGAAGAGCCTCCGGAATACGCGACGATCTTTTTATTAGCTGATAATCCCGGAGAATTGCTCCCTACAATCCGATCGCGCTCGATGTTAATCACGCTCTGTGTTCTCTCGATTGATCAGATCGAGGAATATCTGGCGAAACACCGTCCCGAATGGAGCGCGAGGCAACGCGCACTGGTAGCGCGGCTTTCCGAGGGAGCTGTGGGACGTGCGTGTGGATTCGATCTCGCGGCATACATTTCTTCCCGCGACCATGCTTTGATGATTTTGAATTCCGCATTGCGCTCTTCCGATCACAGCGAATTGTTCAAGGCCACCGAAACCTACCGTGCCGGTGCGGAGGGGCGTGACAAGATAGAAAAGTTGATACGGACTATCTACTTACTTTTGCAGGACCTGTTGTTCCTGAATTCGGGCACGCCGGAACTGGTTCGCAATACGGATATTCAACCCGAATTGCAAAAACTGGTGCAGGCCGCCGACTTTGAGTGGGTGACATTCACTGCGGACCGGCTCGCCGAAGTCGAACGTGGGATGCGCAGAAACCTGCTCAGATCGTTATCTCTGGATGCACTCGCCGTTAGTTTGGAACGGCAGGCAATTTAGCCTTCTCCAATTTTCCGCCACTTCCCTTATATTTGTTGCATGCCTAAATCTTCTTCAAAAAAAGCTCGCTTGATCTCTTCGAAAGAAACATATCGAGGATCTGCGTTTTGGGTTTCCACCGATGAAATACTCGAACCGACGGGAATTCGAGTGCGCCGCGATATTGTGCATCACAGCGGTTCGGTCGTGATTCTCGCCGTCGAAGAAAATCGCTCTGGACCTACAATCTTGCTGGAACGGCAGTACCGTCACGCGGCTCAGCAATTTCTTTGGGAGCTGCCGGCAGGACGAATTGATAAAGGCGAAAATGAACTTAAAGCCGCAAAACGCGAACTCCTCGAAGAAACCGGATTTACTGCGCGACGGTGGAAGCGGATTTTGAAATTTTACGTGAGTCCTGGCTTCGTCGCGGAAACGATGTCCATTTATCTGGCAAGTGATTTACGTCCTGGAACTGCCCAGCCGGAAGCCGATGAGGTGATAGAGGTACGTTTTGTTGCGTTGCAAGAAGCCATCCGAATGGTACTGGCGGGAAAAATAAAGGATGCAAAAACTGTTGCCGGGGTTTTCTGGCTTAGCCATGAACGCGACAAGCGAAAGCCGCGCCAGTAAAGGTTTCTATCGCTTAATCCCTTGACAGCCAAGTTTCGGCGGTCGCACAATTGCAATTAATGTAGTTGCGCGGCATGGCCTCGAGCAGGAAAGAGAGTACGTGCCCGAGAGGTGAGCACGTGGATCGTCTGAAAGGTACGGTGAAGTGGTTTAACAACGCGAAAGGCTACGGTTTTATTGGACGCGAAGACGGCCCTGACGTCTTCGTACACTACAGCGCCATCACTTCCGAAGGTTACAAGAGCCTGCAAGAAGGCGACGCGGTGGAGTTCATCATCACGCAGGGTACTAAGGGGCCTCAGGCGGCTGAAGTTACAAAGGCCTCGTAATTGTTAATCGCGATTTACTGCCTCTGATTTCTCGCCGCGCTTCGCTGGGCAGCGACGAGCGGGGACGCCCTCCACTACACAAACGAGCCAAACTTATTTAGTCTTGCCTCGTGGATAACAAGTCTATCGCGGGCATTCTCTACGAAACGGCAGACCTGCTGGAAATTGATGGTCAAGATTCTTTCCGCATTCGCTCCTACCGCAACGCCGCTGAGGCGATCGAAGCATTTCCCCAGCAAATTTCTGAATTGATCGGCGACGAAAAAAAGGTCCTTGCCATTCCCGGCATCGGCAAAGGGATGCTCATCAACCTGAAGCAGATGTTCAAGGAGGGGCGTCTCTCACTTCACTCCGAAATGCTCACCAAATATCAGGCCTTCGATGCTGGAGTTGTTGAAGGTCCAGGGACTGGGACCGAAAACCATCGCACTGATTTGGAGCGCTTATCAGATCTGCGATATCGAGGGCGTGGAAAAACTTGCTCGCGAAGGAAAAATCCGCACACTCCCCCGCATGGGCGAAAAGCATGAGCAGAAGTTACTCAAATCCATCGAGGACTATCGGCGAATTGCCGGAAGGTTTCTTCTAGACGCTGCGGAAAATCAGAGCCGAAAAATTGCCGAGCACCTTCAGGATTATCCAGGAGTCGAAAAAGTTACACCTGCCGGTTCGCTTCGCCGGGGGCGCGAAACCGTGGGGGATCTCGACATCCTGGTGACCGGCCCGGCGTGCTGCGATGACAGCGAGCGCGAAAAGCTGATCGAGCACGTGATCAAACTTCCCGGCTTGATGGAAATTATCGCGCGCGGTGAAAACAAAGTGAGCTTCCGGCTTCGCGGAGGCATGCAGGTGGATATTCGCCTGCTTGCGCCAGATTCTTTTGGAGCGGCCATGCAATATTTCACCGGATCCAAAGCACATAACGTCGCATTGCGGCAACGTGCCTTAAAGATGGGATACACGCTGAGTGAGTACAGTCTCGCGCGTTTAGGACGACGAAACAGTTGTGGCGGGAAAGACGGAAGAAGAAATCTACGCAGCACTAAAGCTCGATTTCATTCCTCCTGCGCTGCGCGAAAACTGCGGAGAAATTGATGCTGCCGAGCAGCACGCTCTGCCCGCCTTGATCACGCAGGAGGACTTGCAGGGCGACGTGCACATGCACACCGTCGAAACCGACGGCCGTAACACCATTGAAGAAATGGCTGAGGCCGCTATCGCGCATGATTACAAATATATGGCCATCACAGATCATTCCAAGAATCTGGCATTCGCAAATGGCCTCGATGACAAGCGTGCTGAAGAGCACATCAAACGAATTCGCGCGGCGGATAAGCAAAACGGCGGAATCAAAATTTTCGCGGGAATTGAAGTGGACATCCTCGGCGATGGCTCACTCGACCTTTCGGATTCCGTGCTGGAGCAAATGGATATGGTCATTGCCAGCGTGCATTCTCACTTCGGGCAGAGTCCGGAAGAAATGACGGATCGTTTGCTCAAGGCGATAGCGAATCCAAATACCTCGATCATAGGGCATCCGACGGGACGCCTTCTACTGCGTCGCGACGCCTATCAGTTTGATATGGACCAAGTCTTGAAAGCTGCCGCGCAACACAAAGTAGCGATGGAACTGAATGCATATCCCGACCGTCTCGATTTGTGCGATCGGCATTTGCGGCTGGCCAAACAGCACGGGGTAAAGATTGTCATCAACACCGATTCCCATCACACTTCGCATCTCGACAAAATTCGCTTTGGCATACTGCAAGCCCGCCGCGCCTGGCTGACAAAAGATGACGTTCTAAACACGTTGCCCGTGGAAACATTCGCCCGTGCGATGAAACATGAAATCCAGTAGTGTTCGCCTTTCGACATGACTTCCTTGATTGGATTAGAATCAGCGCCGAGGTTGTCATGCCCGAAGATCCAGTTCCTCCCGTGCCGCCCTCCCAGGCACCGCAGCCGTCCATGCCGAATGTTCCGACGCCAGACTCGCCCACGACATTTAATATTGGCGAGGAATACGGCACGGCAAAAAAAAACCTGCCGCCCATAAAGATTGTTGTAATTCCTCTTGTGATTATCGGAGTGATAGCGGCGATCGTCGCTTTGGCGCAGCGCCCCAAGTCTTCAGCCACGGGATCTATCGGGGACGTGGTTTCCGTCGAAGTCCCCGATCAAAACACGACGATGGTCGCTATTAATGTTTCGGTGCAGAACCACGGCAAAACAGCCTATCGTATTCAGAGCATTCAGGCGGCGCTCGACGCAGGCACCGGTCAATTCACCGACGATGCGGCTTCCGCAGTGGACTTCGACCGGTATTTTCAGGCGCTCCCGGCGTTAAAAGCTCATGCGCTGACTCCGTTGATACCAGAAACCAAGATTGATGCTGGAGGTGAAGCAGCGGGCACAGTCATCGTCAGTTTTCCGGTTACGCCGGATGTGTTCGCAAGCCGGAAGTCGCTGACCGTGACCATACAGCCTTACGATCAGGCCGTTCCGCTCGTACTCAAGAAATGAATCCGAAATTGTTTTAATGCTTTGCGGGCCCAATCCCATGTTCCCTTACGGCGCGTTCCAGTTCATCCGCGCGCCGGGGAAACATTCAGCTCAGAAACCCGCGGTGATGGGCACCGGCGCATTCTTGGGTGTGCTGAGATATCCGGTGGCCTTTTTCTTGTCAATGGACCAGACCACAAGCTCATACAGCAGGCGATCGCGCCCACTGTAAAACTGGATCGGCTCACTCACGTTACGATCTTTCTTCTCTATAGTTTTGTCGTCGGAGGTTACGTCGAGGGTGAACTTCCCTCGCTTTGGATCGGTTTTTCTCAACGCCAGGCTCACGGTTGCGACCGGTTGAGCCTTCGCCCCTTTGACGAGTGTGAATTCGTAGTAGTTTCGATCTCCCTTATGCTTCAAAACGTCGAGGTCGGTGCGCGTTTTCGCAATCAGTCCGCTTTGCAGGCCAAGATCGCCGATCGTACTTTCCAACTTGGCTCGCGTGGCTTCAAGATCGCTCTTGGTGGTCGCCACGTCGGTTTTTACTCCACCGACATCTGTTTTTACATTGGCAACTTCACCGCTGACTTGACCGATCTGCTGCTTTTGTTCCTCAGAGAGACGCGCTTCAGCAGCCTGCTGCTGCCGTTGAAGTTCCGAGGCTCGCGAAACAAGCTCTTTCTTGGTTAACCCGATTTGCCGGGCTAGGGCTTCATTCTGGGCATCGGCGGATTGGATTCGCTTGCCCAGGTCCGCGATCTGTGCCTTGCTGGCATCCTGTTCGCCGCTTAGCGCGGTTACCCGGCCGCGCAAATCGAACAAAAAATAAAGCGAGCCGGCAATGTAAATGACGGCTAATGCCAGTAATATCCACTTCCCTGCATGGCTCGATGTGTCGTCCTGGATTGAATGTCCTGCTTCGTCGTTCATACTTCTCCCCTTTAACTCTTAGGACAGATACGGATGCCTGCACCTATTGTTGTGTAGCGAACTCAGGCTGTCAATTGGCTGTGAGGAATACGATACCCGAAGGGACAGTGCTGGGCTAGCCGAAAATCAGCAGGGTTCAAATGAGGAAAAATCGTGGGAGAAAAAATGGCTACAGCTTTATGGATTTCAGACGCAGCGAGTTTGTAATTACCGACACTGAACTCAGGCTCATGGCCGCGGCAGCCAGCACCGGGCTAAGCAGCAATCCAAAAAATGGGTACAAGACACCGGCCGCAATCGGCACCCCCAGCGAATTGTAGAGAAAAGCGAAGAACAAATTTTGGCGGATGTTTCGCATCGTTGCCTGGCTCAGTTTGCGCGCGCGAAGAATACCGTTAAGGTCTCCCTTCACCAGAATCACTCCCCCGCTTTCCATGGCTACGTCGGTTCCGGTGCCCATGGCAATGCCGACATTGGCCTGGGCCAGCGCGGGAGCATCGTTGATACCATCGCCCGCCATTGCAACAGTGCGGCCTTCATTTTGAAGCCGCCTCACGACCTCCGCTTTTTTCTCTGGAAGAACTTCAGCTTCAAATTCCTCAATTCCAAGCTGGCGGCCAATCGCCTCCGCCGTTGCATGGCTGTCTCCAGTGATCATGAGAATACGAATGCCGCGCTCTTTTAATTCGCGAAGAGCCGGTAAAGTTGATTCCTTAATCGGGTCCGCGATACCAATCATGCCCGCCAGCTTTCCTTCTGCCGCCGTGAAAACTACTGTCTGGCCAAGCTTGCGCAATTGAGCCGCCTGTTCGGTCAGGCCGTCAGTCGCCACTCCCGAATCGCGTAAGTATTTCTCCGTTCCCACGATCACAGGAATGTTATTGACAGTTCCCTGAATACCCGCTCCAGTTGCGGCGCGGAAGTCCTGGGTTTCGCTAAGCGCCACACTTTTTGCCTTGGTCGCCGTTAGTATCGCGGCTGCAAGAGAGTGCTCACTCCCCTGTTCCAGGCTGGCCGCAAGTCTCAACAACGTCGGCTCGTCGTGACCAGCGGCAGGAATGATTGAAATAACCTTCGGCTTGCCTTCAGTCAGCGTACCGGTCTTGTCCAGTACCAGCGTGTTCACTTTTTCGAGAATCTCGAGAGCTTCGGCGTTCCGGATCAGCACACCAAGACTCGCTCCCCTACCAGTACCGACCATGATGGCCATTGGCGTTGCCAGGCCAAGCGCGCACGGGCACGCGATGATGAGCACGGCAACCGCGTTGACGAGCGCATGAGCAAAGCGTGGCTCAGGGCCGGCCAGCACCCACGCTATAAAAGTTAGTATTGCGATTCCAATTACCGCGGGAACAAACCACTCCGCGACGCGGTCGGCTAATTTCTGAATGGGCGCCCGGCTGCGTTGCGCCTGGGCAACCATTTGTACAATCTGCGCGAGTAATGTCTCGCTGCCGACGCGTTCCGCACGCATCACGAACGAGCCATTGCCATTGATCGTGGCGCCCACCACCCGGCTCTGCGGAATCTTTTCGACCGGCATGGCTTCTCCGGTGATCATGGATTCATCCACCGAGCTGTTGCCTTCGACGACCATGCCGTCAACCGGAATCTTCCCACCAGGACGCACCCTGAGCCGGTCGCCGACTTTAACTTGATCCAGCGGAACGTCTTCTTCTTGCCCGTTTCGCAAGACGCGAGCGGTTTTCGGAGATAAATCAAGCAGCGTGCGAATCGCCTGTCCTGTGCGGCTTCGCGCTCGCAGTTCAAGCACTTGCCCGAGCAATACGAGAGTAGTGATTGCCGCCGCAGCCTCAAAGTAAACGGGGATGGTTCCATTCAAGCGAAAGGAAGACGGAAAGATTCGCGGAAACAGTGTCGCAACGACGCTGTATCCATAGGCGGCCCCTGTGCCCATCGCGATCAGCGTAAACATGTTGGTAGAGCGATTTAAGATGGAGGTCCATCCACGCTGAAAGAATGGCAAACCGCCCCACAGGACCACGGGAGTCGCCAGGACTAATTGAACCCACGGCAACCATTCGACTGGCAAGACGCGCTGAAGGGGCGAACCGGAAAACATGTCTGCCATAGCGATGGCAAAGAGAGGGATGGTGAGCGCCAAGCTGATCCAGAATCGGCGGGTCATCTCGCGTAATTCTGAATTGTCCTCGGTCGCTGTGATCGTGCGCGATTCCAGCGCCATGCCGCATATTGGGCAAGCTCCCGGCCCGGCTCGCACGATCTGCGGATGCATGGGGCAGGTATATTCGACTTCGGCCGCTGCCGGCAGTTCGCGCTCAAGTGCCATTCCGCAACTTGGGCACGGCCCCGGCTTCTTTGCCCGCACCCCGGGACACATCGGGCACACGTAATCATCACTATCGCGGGACGTGCGTCCCCGCCCATCATTTCGAGAGCTTTTGTTTCCAGAACTTCCTGAATTTGCGGAGTTTGCTGCGATACTTACCAACGACGCTGCGGCTTTGTCTGGCGGTCTCAGATACCGTTCAGGATCGGACTTGAATTTCTCCATGCACGACGAGGCGCAAAAAAAATACGTCTTTCCTTCGTGAGTCCAGGCGTACTTCGCGGTGATCGGGTTCACGGTCATGCCGCAAACCGGGTCCTTCATCGCGTCGTCCTTCGTCACTTCTAGAACTCCAGCATCGCGTGGCGTCATCCGGCCCGTTGTCCCGTTTTCCAGCAATATGAGAAACTCTTACACTATAGGCTCTCAGACTATAGAGACAGTTGCTTGTGCTAAAGATTCACTGCACATTACTACAACCCCAAATCGAATCCCAATCGACCGAAAGGCTACTTGAATGACCCAGATGGAAGTTCTCTACCGGTACGGCGTCGCCCCCGGCGAGGCCAGATGCGCGCCATTGATAACGTGCGCGAGGTCTATGGAGTACGCGGAATTCGCTTCAACGAAAAAGATCGATCAATTCGGGTGGAATTTGACGCCTCGCGCTTTAAGGAACCGGTGATCGCCGCACTTCTGCGACAAGCGGGAATTGACATCCAGGAAAATCTGGCGCTCGCTAGTAGTTACTCAGGGGAAGAGGGGGAGGGCCGGACAAAAATGCAAGGGGACGTCAAAGAAAACTTCTGGCCGAAGATTATTCTTGTGAACGTCCCCGTTGCGCGCCACTTCGTCTAGCTTTCCAGTCAGCACCTGCCCTGCCATCTTCAATGTGATGAAAATAAAGACGAGGTTCCGACGCCTAAGGCGTAGGAATTTCCGGATGCGTGGAAAGTTTTACCAGCCTCCTTCGGTCCCGTGCCGCTGTAAGGGATTCTGTTAGCCGTTTGAAACTGGCTCTGGCACGCCCTAACTGGGCATTTCGTTTATAATTTGACTCGCCGCAACTGAAACCATTATTGAACTGCGCCCGTAGCTCAGTTGGATAGAGCGAACGGCTACGAACCGTTAGGTCGGGAGTTCGAATCTCTCCGGGCGCACCATCTTCCTTCTTCTTGTGCGTTTACATAGGAGCGTCGCATGACCCATGGAACTCGAGCCTTTTCTTGCGTTGTCGTTCTACTTCTTGTAATCCAGTCCATGTCTGTTCCTGCTCAACAAGAAGGGGTTACCGGCCAACCTTCCGCGGCTGCCTACCCCAACGGCGCTGAAGGCCTTCAGAAGGTCCTGCAGGACATCCTGAAAGCAATGACATCGAAGGACACCACCAAGGAAGACGAGCTGATTCAAACGCTAATCATGCCTTCAGACTCAACCTGGTTCAAAGACGAGTTCGGACCCGCCTTCGGGCCTCGGCTCGCAGCCGTCTATCAAACGGAAGCGGCGACCATTGCACAGCAATTACAAACCGTTTACGACGGCAATGCAAAGCGCGGCTGGTCATCTCCAAAAATATTTCAATACGCGGATGCTGCCCATGTGAACTCTCCGATAGATAATTTCTTGAATTGCATGGATGAGGTCACGCCGATTTACCAAACCGCATTTAACGGGGTTGATACCCGTTTCCAATTAGGGCCTGCCGGCGAGGGGGACAGTTCGGGCATCATCGCAGGTGATCTCCAAGGGTACTACGTATATGCAAAGGATGGCTTCCGGTATATTCCACAAGAAATTCTCATGATGCTTCCGAAGGAACGGCCGATAATAATTCAGCTTGATATGAATGTGATGCGTTCAAAGATAACCAACCAAGTCAAATGGACATATCCGAATGAAGCAATCAAGCAAGGCATTAAGGGGAATGTAGTAATACATCTCACATTGGATGCTCTCGGCAGGATAAAAGAGATCACTCCGGTCGAAGGTCCTTCTATTCTCAGCGAAGCAGTGTCGGACGCGGTTAAACAGTGGAAGTTCGAACCAACGACGCTCGACGGAGAACCGGTGGAGGTTGGCTTGAATGTCGGGGCATCCTTTCAATTGGGCGGATAGTTCCTCGCTCTTTTCAGGAGATCATTGGCTCCTTGCTGTTCGGCGCTTACGAGTTATTTGATTTCCACTTCGTCAATTTCAAACTCGAACTTCCCCGGCTCCTGGGCATGCGCGAAGGCGATTCCCAACACGTTCGTGGCCGTCAGTGTGAAACTGAGCGAGGGGAAAGATATATTGTTTCCACTGCTGGACCGGCGGCGAACGGCTGAATCGCGGGCATCTGCCCCTGGGGGTTGATTCGGTCTGAACCGCGACCGAGTAATTCTTGCCATCACCCTTCGCCCAAAACGAAAATTGTCTTCTTGTTGGAAAGATTCACTGAATCCATCAGGCGAAGAACCGGGATGGAAAAATACGCCAGCCCATGTGAACGATGCTCCCGGCATGATCTCGCCGGAGACTTTCAACGCTCCCTTGGTTGACCTAAGGACCCGGGTTCTACGACCTGCATCGATGCTATTGATTTGCCTCCCGCTTCGATGTCGGATGTGGTCATCCATCCGCCATAATTCGACGAAACTTTCAGATCGTCAAAGTTGCTAACTACCCCAGTCTCGGAGCCCGCTGGTGGCAGGGGAGGCAGAGGCGGAATGCCGGTTTCTCCGTAGGGTCCGACCACGTTTAGCATGAGAGCCGTTGAAGTATGTTCAGAATCCGCTCCAACCATGATCTCGAAAGCTCCAGGCTCTACGACTTTGTGCATGTCGACGTTGAGCATGGCGAGGGAGTCGGGAGTGATGACAAACTCCACAGTGCGTTTCTCGCCAGGCTTCAAAGTCACGCGTTGAAATCCTCTCAGCTCTTTAACCGGAACCGTCACGGATGCGACCTCCTGATGGATGTACAGTTGCGGGACTTCGTCGCCGGCGCGGGAGCCGGTATTCGTCACATCCACCGTGACCGTCGCCGAGCCGCCGCGCTCGATGTGCGGCGGATCTACCCGCAGATTTTCAAATTTGAAAGTCGTGTAGCTCAGGCCGTACCCAAAGGGGAAGAGTGCCTCGCGGGTGGAGAAGGCGTAGCTGCGATTCGCGGAAGGCTTGTGATTGTCGAGAAGTCGGGCAGGTCGCCGACCGAATGCGGAAACGTGATGGAGTTTCCCGCCCGGGTTTACGTCGCCAAATAGCACGTGGGCGGCGGCGGTGCCGCCCTCCTCGCCTAAATAGAATCCTTCAAGAATCGCAGGGGCGTGCTGAGCGATGTAGTTGATTGAAAGCGGACGTCCGTTGATTAGCAGCACGACCGTGGGCGTGCCGGTCTCGACTACGGCTTTGACCAAATCATTCTGGGCTCCCAGCAAGTCGAGCGAATCGCGGTCTCCGAGATGGTTTTCGGCCCAGCCTTCGCGGTTCGAGCTCTCGTTCTCGCCGACAACCAGAATCGCGACGTCGGACTTTTTCGCGGCTTCCAGGGATCCCTTGATCTTGGCGGCTTGGGTCGCTGGGTCGGCGAACTCCACATTCTCGTTCAACCAGCCCCGCCAGTCCTGATGCTTGTTGGTAAACCGGCAGCCTTCCGCATATACGACTTTAGCTTTTGTTCCCACGTAGTCGTGGATGCCTTGAAGGATCGTGACGTCGTGAGCCGGCAGGCGGCTGTATCCGCCCAGGTGCGGGCCATCGGCGTTGGGTCCGATGACTGCGATAGTAATGCAATTTGGTTAGGTCGAGCGGAAGAAGGTGGTTTTCATTTTTGAGCAGGACCACAGTTTCTTCGTCGGCCTCTCAGCGCGAGGGCGCGATGGTCCGCGCTATTTGTGCGTAGCCCATAATCGGGATCGGCGAACGGATCGTCGAAGAGCCCCAGACGAAATTTAGTGGCTAATACTCCGAAACCGCACGGTCAAGTCGCTTTCGGGAACCATGCCTTGTTTCACTTGATAAAGCAATGTACGATAGGCGGATCCATCGGAGAGGTCGAAGTCGACTCCCGCAGAAATAGCCTGCCGAGCCGCATCGGCGTTCGTCGCCGCGACGTGGTGGGTTTCCCCCAGCATCTGAAGGCCGTCGCCGTCAGAGGTAACGAATCCTGAAATCCCCACTCCTGGCGCAGGACGCGGTCGAGCAGCCAGTGATTGATATGCGAAGGGATGCCGTCAATTTCGTTGTACGAAGCCATCACGCTGCCGACATGGGCCTGTTGCACGACGGCCTGAAAGGGAACCAGGAAGTTTTCGCGGATAATGCGTTCAGAATAGTTGCCCGGCGCGGTGTTGGTTCCGCCTTCAGGCTGTCCATGAACCGCGAAATGCTTCATGGTGGCGATTACGTGATCGCGGCCTATAATGAACGCGTAGCCCTGCAAGGCCGGTAACGGCGGCTATGCCCATTCGCGCGGCCAGAAACGGATCCTCTCCATAAGTTTCTTCGGTGCGGCCCCAGCGCGGATCGCGAGCGAGGTCCAGAACCGGCGTAAACACCTGGTCTCCGCCGCGGGCGCCCGCCTCATCGCCGGCTGCGGTGAAAACCTGTTTCACCAGCGCCGGATCCACGTACTGGCAAGACCCAGGGCCTGCGGAAAGCTGGTGCTGCCGTCCTCCATAAAGCCATGCAAGGATTCGCCCATAAACAACTGCGGAATTCCGAGCCGGGTCTTTTCCCGCAGATACCGCTGAATCGCATTGCGCAAAATCGCTGCATTCCTGGG
>CAWCJR010000023.1:0-25188 GCA_963796015.1 uncultured Acidobacteriaceae bacterium
GCGCACGCCACGTCGGGAAGGCCCACAATCATTGCTTAGTCCAAATCTAGATCAAAATACAAAATAAATGATCGCTTTGGGGTATGGAAAAGTTGCACCGTCAGTGCGAGTGGCTGCCCTGATCTGTACCCTATTTCATTTTGCAATCCCTTCCGCTGGGCAGAATAACCCTAATTTGCAATTGCTCTATAGATCGCATCAATGGTTTGAGCTTCGCGACGCCATGAGTGCGAGCAAGGGGCCGGTGCTGTATAGAGGTGCTGTTGCTGCAGCCTTCAATCGGCAACACGATGCCGAAAAGTTGCTTGGTTCGGTGATAAAAGTCGCTCCGCGATCTTCGGACGCGGTCGAGGCGCGACAATGGCTCGAGTATCTTTACTTCCGTGCAGGTCAGTATCCGAAAGCGCTCACAATTCTTGATCAAGGCCTGAATATCAATCGCGATGACGACAATGCAAGAAGTTTTCGCACTCTCGTGGCTGCCTTCCCAGAAGCCCAGTCGGTCAGCCAGCGTCGCTTTTCCAGAATTCGCTATCACATGGTCGGGGGCAATATGGCCATTCCGATTTCAACCAACGGAATAACAGGCAATTACATCGTCGACTCCGATCTTAATATCTCCATGCTCAGCGAATCGGAAGCGAAACGACTGGGATTGAGTGTTCAATCAGCTGCAGCCGGGGCCATAGGGATCACTGGTGCAACAGGTGGCGCGCATTCCGATTACCGTATTGCGGTCGCCGATCAATTGGCTGTCGGTAACATGCGACTACGCCATGTAGCCTTTCTCGTAATGGGCGATAATCAGGGACCGTTCGTCGGCTGGCCGCCGGGCGAGCGCGGACTGCTTGCTTTGCCTGTGCTGCTGGCTTTTAGGACGTTGCGTTGGACAACTACCAATGGGAATTTTGAGATGGGCTTCCCGTCAAAGAAGTTTCGGCAGTCCAATCTTTGCTTTGACGGTTCAGACCCAATCACGCAGGGTGAGTTTCAGAAACGCAAGCTCGATTTCGTATTTGACATGGGCTCCGAAAAAACCGACCTTTGGCCACCTTTTGCAAAGCAATTTGCAGCCCTCGTCAACGAGAAGGCGAAGAAGGGCTCCTGGCCCATTACTGGCTTGAGCGGCAGCGAGGAGGTCGAGAGCGTCGCTCTTCCTGAGGTTGCGCTACGGGTTGGAGGATTTGAGGCGGTTCTGCGACCCGCCCATGTCCTGATGAAGCAAACGACGGAAAACAGTCAGTGGTATTATGCTCGCATCGGTATGAATCTTCTCAACCAGGCGCGCCAGGTTACGATTGACTTCAGGTCAATGGCGCTTATGCTCAATTAAAGCGTTTGGCTCCTGGGTCTTCACCAGTTTCTCTTCGAAACAAATATGTGGAGGATGAAGTTCGGCGGTTTTATTCCAAATAAATGATTGGTCTCTCTGACATCGAAGCTGCGCTTGCGCGCATTCGCGAATCCATTTATCTCTCGCCCTGCGCCCGTTCTGAGACTTTTTCTCAGATGACTGGGAACGCGGTTCATTTCAAGCTTGATAATTTGCAAAGAACTGGAGCCTTCAAAGAACGCGGCGCATTGAACAAGTTACTCACCTTGACCAAGAAAGAGCGTGACCGGGGAGTGATTGCAGCGTCGGCGGGAAATCACGCGCAGGGTCTCGCGTATCACGCGGGCAAGCTCGGAGTTAGGGCGCAGATATGCATGCCGCTGACAACGCCGCTCACCAAAGTCTCGGCCACTCGCGGGTACGGTGCGGATGTTGTATTGCACGGCGCGAATTACGACGACGCTTGTGAAGAAGCCATCCGGCGCGGCAAAGAACACGATCTCACGTTCGTACATCCGTTTGATGACGATGCGGTGATCGCAGGGCAGGGAACTCTTGGGCTCGAAATATTGCACCAGCACCCTGACATTGAAGCGATTATTGCGCCCATTGGCGGCGGCGGTTTAATCGGCGGCATCGCATGCGCCGTGAAAGAAAAGAGTCCTCTGGTTCGGATAATCGGCGTCCAGCCCGCGCGGCTTCCTTCCATGAAAGTTGCCATAGCCGAGGGAAAACCAGTCACTTTGAATCCAGCCGCCACTATCGCGGACGGAATCGCAGTGCGGCGTGCCGGTGATCGCACGTTTCCGATGGTGCAACATTACGTTGACGATATCGTGACGGTGGATGAAGAGGAAATTGCGAACGCCATTCTGCTTCTTCTGGAACGCGAAAAAACGTTGGCCGAAGGAGCGGGGGCGGCGGCGCTTGCCGCTTTAGTGAATCACAAGGTCTCGTTCATTGGTAAGCGCGTTGCCGTACTCGTATGCGGCGGGAATATTGATGTGACGCTTCTTGCGCGGATTATGGAACGGGGCTTGGTGAAAGATGGACGCCTCGTCCGCCTTCGCGTGCACTTGCCCGATTATCCCGGAGCGCTGCATCAATTAACAGGAATCCTGGCGAAACACCGTGCGAACATCGTAGAGACTTCATATGACCGCGCGTACTACGGAGTGAATCTTGGCGACACGGCGATTGACATCACGATGGAGACTCGCGGCCCCGATCATATTGCAGAGTTGCTATCTGCATTGGGCGCGGACGGTTACGCGCACGAGAGAGTGCTGTAAGAATAATAGACGATTGCGTTTATGAACAGCCTGAGAATTCCCTACTTCGTCGTAACGCGGTCCGCGATTCTCTTGTATTCCTGTTCGGAAAGAATATGTCGGGTCACCACGTCATGGGGATCATCGTATGGTCGCGCGGCAATGACACGCCCAGCACGAATATGCGTGACGCCAGGAAGCGTCTCAAGCTGTTCTTGTGTTGCGGTATTCAGATTTATCGTTTTGTCTCGCGTCAAGCCTTCGCGAACGCCTTCTACAACGGCTTTGGTATCAGTTTTTAACTGAGCGGTAGCGTCTGCGGTTTTCTCTCTCAATTCGTCTGGATTCTGCGGCTTCTGCGAACATCCCGTAAGCAGCAGCATGACGGCAGTCGTGACGATTAATATTTTCACGCCACTAAGATGTTTGGATACATCGTAGAGTTGCGTGCCGTGGGATGAATGGCGATTCATAAAGTGCTCCTGTGGGCGAAGTGAGACTAGCTGAACATCACTACATGGTCAAGGGATTCTGCATTTTCCACCGGAGCCGGTTCTGAATTACTCTTGATCTCGAAACAGTGTCTGTTAAAACTTCCGAATTTTAAGAACTTGCAACAATAGGATTATGAAAATTTGCGTCCTTGGCCTGGATTGCGCGGCCCCCGAAGTTGTCTTTGGCGACGAGCGCCTGACCAATCTGCGCCGCTTAATGAGCGCAGGGATTTATGGCAGGCTGGAAAGTGTCATTCCACCGATTACGGTTCCCGCGTGGATGTGCATGACCACAAGTCAGGATCCGGGATCGCTCGGAGTTTATGGTTTCCGAAATCGCAGCGATTATTCGTATGACAAGCTCAGCTTTGCAAATTCCACTTCGATCAAAACTCCGGCGATATGGGATTACCTGGCGCGGCAAGGCAAGAAGTCAATCATCGTCGGCGTTCCACCGAATTATCCACCGCGGCATATCAATGGCATCAGCATCGGCTGTTTTCTCACCCCCGACACGGTGAAAAATGATTTTACTTATCCACCGAACATTAAATCGAAAATCAATGCACTGGTTGGCGAGTATCCCACCGACGTGAAGAACTTTCGCACCAACGATAAAGATTGGCTCAAAGAACAGATTTTCAACATGAGCCGCAAACAATGGCAGGTCGTCCGCTGGTTGTTGAAAGAGCACGAGTGGGATTATTTTCACTTCGTGGATATTGGGCTTGACCGCATGCATCACGGCTTCTGGAATTACTTCGATCCCACGCATGTGCAGTTCGAACCTGAAAATCCTTATCAAGAGGCGATCCCTGAATATTATTTGTGGCTGGATGAGCAGATCGGGGAAGTTCTCAAACTGCTTGACGAAGACACTACTCTGCTGGTGGTGTCAGATCACGGAGCGCAGCGCCTCGACGGCGGATTTGCAATTAATGAATGGTTGATCCGGGAGGGTCTGCTGGTCTTGGAGGAATATCCCGCCAAAGTGACTCCATTTGAAAAGCTGCGCGTGAATTGGAGCGAGACGCGAGTTTGGAGCGAAGGCGGATATTATGCGCGCGTGTTCTTCAACCTGCAGGGACGAGAGCCCCAAGGGCTGATTCCCGCGAGTGAATACGAACGTTTTCAGGATGAAATCAAAACCAGACTAGAAGCCTTGCCCGACGACAAGGGTGCTCCCATGAAGTCGCTCGTATTTAAGCCCAAAGAACTTTATCGGCACGTGCGAAATGTCGCGCCAGATTTGATCGTGCACTTTGGCGGACTCTATTGGCGCTCTATCGGAACGGTTGGGCACGCGAAGGTTCACGTACAGGAAAATGACACGGGCCCCGATGCCTGCAACCACGCGCAGTTCGGAATGTTTATTTTGAGCGCTCCAAATTGCCCGCTGCGCGGGGAGTTCCAAGGGGCACGGCTGCTCGATATTGCCCCGACGCTAATGGATATGGCTGGGCATGAAATTCCAGAGAGCATGCAAGGGCGTTCGCTGGTTCCGGAAGTCAGAGATGCCAGATCGCAAACCACGAAGGACACGAAGTAGCACGAAGGGAAAGGCGAAGTCTTCATGTTACTTTGTGTACTTCGTGGTTAATGCCTTTTTGACTTTTTGAATTGAAGCCTTCCTCCTGATTGGGCTACGCTGATTCTCACAATAATGATCAAGATTACGGTTTTAATGTTACTTGTGACTGTTTTATCCGGGTGCGGTGGCGGCAGCATGAGCACCACCACCACAACCGTAAACCCGCCTCCGGGAAGCATTGCTGTGAGTGTGAGTAATACCGCAACGGGACCGTTTTCGGTGGCAATGTCCACTTCATTCCAACCAGCGGAATGGGACTATCAGTTTTTCGCGAATTTCCCGAACGCCACCGCTCCGCTGGGAAATCTGCTGCCTCAGCACGTTCGATTGCAGCCTGTCTCCCAAGGGGTGCCACAAAAGGCCGACCAGACCTGGGATTTCACTACGCTGAACGCGATCCTCGATCCTGTAATTAGCGTTCCCGACAAGAGTCCTGAACTCCAGCTTGCAACGGCTCCTGCATGGATGGATGACAGCGGCGGGTCGCTCTTGACCGCTCATTTTGCAGATTTCGCCACGTACTCGGCTGATATGGTTTCTTACTACAACACGACGACGGGTTTTCGCGACACAAATGGAGTCAACCACGTTCACTCATCGCTGACGCCGATAACCTACTGGGGAATTTTCAACGAGCCAAATTTTAATAACATCAACTCCACGGAATACACGCTGCTTTACAACATGGCGGTTCCGGCAATGCAGGCAGTCGATCCCAGCATCAAGTTCGCGGCGGTCGAACTCGGAGATTACGACGGGCTCGCGCAAACGTATCTTCCGGCATTTGTGAATGGCGTATCCGCGCGCGTGGACGTTCTGGCAACTCACTTCTATTCGACGTGCAACCAGGCAGATTCCGATGCAAAAATATTTTCCACAATCCCAGGATTTGTTTTTGAAGTGAAGAGTATTTATTCGCTTCTTGCTACGAACCCATCACTTACAAACGTTCCCGTGTGGGTCACCGAAAATAATGTTAATGCCGACTTTGACAAGGGCGGAGGCATAAGCGCATGCAACGGAAATACGTTTGTAGACGACGTGCGAGGGTCGAGCGCGTTTTTCGCGGCGTGGCGACCATACGTTTTTTCGCAGCTGGGGAAAGCGGGGGTTCACGCGCTCTATCACTGGGCTTTCAATGGGGACAAGCAGTACGGGGAGTTCAACGACAGCTCGGGAAATCTGCAATTAAGTTATTGGGTGGACTATTATTTAGCCCGCATGTTTCCATCCACTCCGGAAGGGAGTTTGTTGAACTTCACCAGCGCCGACAATTCTGATATTGAAGTGCTGCCCGTGCGTAATGCCGACGGAAGCATCGTGGTAATGATCGCAGACTATGCCGTCGCGAATGCGTCCGACAATAACGGAGTGGGTGTTGCCAGGACGATAAGTGTGAACGTAAGTGCCCTAGGATCATTCAGCAGCGCGAGCCTGCTGGTCATTGACGCAAATACGAATGCTGCGACAGGACCGACTGCGTCGCCGGTAGTTCCCACATCGCCGATTACGATCAGCTTGGGCGGATACGGCGTCGCGTTCCTAAAGCTCCAACCTTGACACCGAAACGCCCACCGAGCTTAGCTCGGCTGGGCTGGCGGGGACGCCCGTCCCTCCATCGGCATTTCTGTGCTATTGCTGTTTTTTCTTCTTCCCGAAAAGCCCGCCAATGGAGTTCACCACGGACCCGGCATTCTGTCCGCCGACAGACTGTCCTAACCCGCCGAGTGACTTGAGCTGACTTCCCACCATCCCCTGGATGTCGGGCACAAACCGCGGGCTGGAACTTGTTCCTTCGATCATAAACGGAAGCGTCGCTCCCTTGCTGCCCATACCGGCTAGTTGGGTCAAACCCGAAACGGCGCCACCGGAAAGCGCGGCATTCATTTTGTAATTCAGAGCGTTGGACGGGCTAACAGTTCCGTTGCCGGTGATGACGCCGAACGATGGGACATTGAGGTTGATGTTATCGGTAGTCGTTCCGGAAGGCGCCATGTGGACATCAGCGCTGAAATTTTGAATGAGCGTGTCCTGTCCTTGCGGGGCGCCGGTTAGCTTTGAAACCTCGGACAGCTTAGAAGCAAAGTTAAATCCAGCAAGCTTGGTATTCGTAAGCTTAACCGGTCCCGCAACCACGAGCTTGTCCAGCGGACCTGTAACAGCGAAATTCGCCGAGAGCGCTCCACCCTTTAGCGACGAACCGGACGGAAGGGTTACCCCGAACGCGGGCAGCAAGGTTTCAAGATCATCCACTGGCATTCCGTCGGCGTTGATTTTCAGATTTACGACGGTGGATTCCCCTTTCATATCGAATGAACCGGTAACCTGCGCGGTCGCTTTTCCTACCGATGCATCCGCCGATGTTACTTGTCCTGCTTGTGGTTGCAACGCATAGCTAATGGTGTACTTTACGTCTACGGGGCGTCCAGCCGCATGTCCTTTCGGGGAGAGGATGAGATTACTCGCCTTCAGAGTCCCGGTTGATTGCACTTGGTGGCCATCCGAATTCAGATTTCCATCAAAATCAGCCATCCCGGAAATTCCGGAGCTTGGAGGAACAAATCCCGAGGCCGCCAGGTCAAGCTGCTTTACGCTGATCTGCGCCTGGACCGGCGTGGTGGCCGCGTCCGACGCATCAATTGGGCCAGCTTTGCCATCGAGTTTCAAAGTACCACTGCCCGGCAGAGTAGCCGAGAGCGTGAAAGGGAACTGTGAGGTGAGTGAGAAATCCGAAACCGAGACGTTTACATTCTGGTAAACCGACGGCTTTGCTGACGAATTCGCCGTGCCCATGTTTAGCGACCCATCTTTCACGGTGAGTTTCCCAACGGAAAGATTCGGATTCGACGATTCGGATGGCTTGGCAGCGGTCTTGGTCCCCAGTGTTGAGAAGTTCCATTTTCCCGAGGTCGAACGCAGCAGAATCACTTGCGGTTCGTCGAGTTCAATATTTGTGATTTGCAATGACTTTGAAAAAATGAGTGGAATCATTTCCACGCCTACATCGAGAGACTTGGCGCGAACAAAAGGCGTATTGCTGAATGATGGGTCGTCGGCAATGGAGAGATCGTCAGCGGAAACGCCGCCCGTGATGATCGAGAGCTTTAGGTTGCCGACCTTAACCTGTCTACCAAGCGCCGCGGAAAGGTCCGTTTCAATTCGCGGACGAAAATCATTCACGTTGATGACAAACGGAAGCGCAATAACGATCAGCAAAAGAACCGCAACAATAATTCCGATAATCTTAAGCGCCTTCATAAACTTCCTCCGTGCATGCCTGCCGATGTGTTTCTTGGATGAGCCTGAGCGGTGATGAGTGGTACGAGAGACCGTCTTGTTTGATAAACGACTATGAGGCTAGAGTCACGAAGAACAGCTCGATGAAACCTCACAGTGTCGCATCGTGATCCTCTCGCTGTTTTACCCGACTTCCGCGTGTTCCCGCGTCCTAATGCGCGCCAATGCCTGGTCCAAATCCGCGATCAAATCATCCACATTCTCGATGCCCACCGACAGGCGAATCATTTGCTCTGTCACCCCCATCTTGCGGCGGTGTTCCGCCGAAATCATAGCGTGGGATGTGAGAACGGGAATACTCACGAGTGAATCCACTCCGCCCAAACTCGGCGCTAGCGTGAAGAGGTTTAACGACTCCGAGAGTCGTCTTGCATCCTCATGGCTACCGTCTATTTCAAACGTCAGCACGCCTCCGCCTCCCTGCATCATCTCCATCGCTAAAGCGCGTTGCGGATGGCCTTCTGCAAATGGATAGTAAACCCGCTTCACTTTGCGGTTTTGCGCAAGATATTCGGCTACACGAAGCGCGCTTTCGTTCTGGCGTTGTACCCGGACTGCCAGGGTCTTGATTCCGCGCAGCAAAAGAAACGCCGCATGGGGATCCATGTTCCCGCCAAGCGTGGTTCGGGTGCTGTGAATGGTCTCGATGAGGTCCTTGCGCCCGGCCACCACGCCGCTGATGAGATCGGAGTGTCCGGCAAAATATTTCGTTCCTGAATGCATCACCAGATCAATTCCGAACTCAACTGGACGCTGATTGATCGGTGTGGCGAAGGTGCTGTCAATCGCTGTGATCAGGCCATGCTGCTTTGCCAGAGCCGAAACTTTCCGCAGGTCTACAACCTTAAGGGTCGGATTCGTGGGCGACTCGACATACAACAATTTCGTATTCGGACGAATGGCCCGGGCGTGCTGTTCATAGTTCGCCGTCTCTACGAAGGTTGTTTCCACTCCCAGCTTTGGCAGCCACGAGGAAAGAAATTTCGTTGTGCCCCCATAAATATCTTCCTGCGCTACGATATGGTCGCCACTCTGGACCAACGCCAGAATGCCGGTCGTAATAGCATTCATCCCCGAGGAGAAAAGCAGCGCCGCGTCCGCGCCCTCCAGTTCTGCAATCGCGCTTTCGGCAACGCTGTTCGTGGGATTGCCGTAGCGCGTGTAGAACATGTCGGTGGGTGTTGCGCGTAACTGCTGATCATTATCGGTGACCTCGAACGTGGAGGTTTGGTAGATCGGTGTCACCAGAGGACCGTTTTTCTTGGTGAGGTCGGTGCCTCCGCGTACCGCTTCGGTTTCTTGATGGCGCTTGTGCCGTTTCATGTGTTATTCCTGTCCCGCCCGTCTATCGTTACAGGTGCAGGCCTGACTCACTCGATAAATTAAGACTATTCCTTGACGGGCAGACTGGGCAAGAGAGCCAACCGCTAAAGGGCTGCCCGTTCCTTTACTAACAGCGAATTCGGGGTACTCTGATATTCTGTAGAACCCCACCTAAATCCTGGCAAGAGTTGAATAAAGATTTTAAGCTGAATGAACAGGCAAATTACTTCCGAACCCGACACCTCAGCCTCCTCGGAGCGCGAATCAAAACCCACGTCATTTGAATTGCGATGCATTGGGTGTAGCAGAATCGGTCGGTCTCCAACCAAGAACTTGCGTTGCGCGGATTGCGGCGACCTGCTTGAAGTGATTTATCCCGGATGGAAGGAATCAGCCGGATTGCAAAGTGCTTCGAGGCTGAAAGAAGTATGGAAGCAGCGCCGGACGTCGCACCTGCCTCTGGACGAAAGCGGCGTGTGGCGATTCCGCGAGGTTCTCCCTAATCTTTCTCGAGAAAATGACGCAATCACTTTGCGAGAAGGGAACACGCCTTTGTATCCGATGCCGCAGTGTGCGGCGAAGGCTGGTGTTGAGACGCTTTTTGCAAAGCATCAGGGAATGAACCCAACTGGATCTTTCAAAGACACGGGAATGACGATGGCAGCGTCCATTGCGCGTCAGGAAGGGTTTCGCTGGGTCGCTTGCGCTTCCACGGGCAACACTTCGGCTTCGATGGCGGCTTATGCTTCGCGCGGCGGCATGCGCGGCCTCGTGTTGACCCCCGACGGGCAGATTTCCTGGAGCAAGTTGTCTCAGGCGCTCGACTACGGCGCCGTGACGTGCCAACTGAAGACCGACTTTGATGGATGTGTGAAAGTTCTGAATCAAGTCGTATTGGAGATGCCCGTTTACTTGCTGAATTCGGTGAATCCATTTCGCCTGGAAGGACAGAAGACCGCGGCTATTGAGTTGTTGGAGCAGCTGAATTGGGAGTCTCCGGATCACGTGATCGTGCCGGGAGGAAATCTCGCCAACTCATCGGCTCTCGGCAAAGCACTTCTGGAAATGAAAGAGCTGGGACTTATCTCGAGGCTTCCCAAAGTTTCGATCATCCAGGCAGAAGGGGCAAACCCGCTCGTACGGACAGTGCGGGAAAATGCGGGACAAAAGCTGATTTCGGTTCGCGCCGAAACTATGGCTACCGCAATTCGCATCGGCAGTCCCGCCTCATGGAAAAAAGCCGTGCGGGTGCTCGAAGCGACCGGAGGGACGGTCGAGCAGGTAAGCGAAGCTGAAATTGCGCTTGCCAAGGCGGAAATAGGAGCCGAAGGAATTGGCTGCGAACCGGCTTCTGCGGTTACGCTTGCGGGACTCAAGAAGCTGGTGAAGCAAGGATTTGTTAAACCACATGAAACCGTGATTCTGATATTGACCGGGCATCTGCTGAAAGATCCGGATTTTACTTTGAAATTTCATCGCGGTGATCTGTTTCCGGGGAAAGATGCTGCTATTCTTGCGCAGCAGCGCGCCCCGCTTGTCCTGGAGCCGAACGCAAAAGCGGTAATCGAAGTCCTGCAAAACTTCGGAAATTAATCCGGCTGATTAAAAATATAAGACACAGGATTTGAATCGCTTCAAGTCTTCACAATATCAATGACACCGCGCACCAAGCTCGCTCCAGGCGTTCGATCCTTTGAAATTATTCTGCCCGCAACTTCGGCAAATCTTGGGCCTGCATTCGACGCTGCCGCTCTCGCCTTAAAACTATTCTTGAAAATTAAGGCGACCGCCTCCACAGATTATTCGATTCAGGCAACGGGACGTGATGCCGACATTTGCGGTCACGTTGAAAATCATCTAGTTCTTACAACTTATCGCGAAGTTCTTCACAACGCAGGGAAAATAGCAAAACCACTCTCCCTGCGGATAACCAATGACATTCCAATTGGCAAGGGCTGCGGGTCATCTGCGGCAGCACGGCTCGCGGGAATCGCGCTGGCCGTCCATTTCGGCAAGCTCCGATGTAGCGATAGCCGCATCATCGGGGAGGCGTCACTTCGTGAACATCATGCCGACAACGCCGCCGCATGCTGGCTTGGAGGACTGACGGTTGCGCGCATGGCAAACAGCGGTGAAGCGCAAACGGTTCGAATCACACCAAAAGGGAAGTGGCCTCTGCTTCTGGTAATCCCTGATCAAAGTTTGTCCACTGAAAAAGCCCGGCAGGTGCTTCCGGCCCAGTACAGCCGGGAGGACGCGGTGATAAATATTCAAAATTCTTTGTTCCTGCTTGCGGCTCTAGTTCAAGGGCGTCCGGAGTTCATATCCGAGGCGCTCGAAGATCGTATGCACCAACCTTACCGGTCAGAGTTGTGCCCATTGTTGCCCGCGTTGAGCGAAATGAAAGGGCCGTCGGGAATTTTGGGAGTCGCGTTGAGTGGCGCCGGTCCATCCGTGCTAATTTTCCTGAGCCCGAAAGCATCGGTTACGCAAGTTAAAGGAAGGGTTCAGAAACGTCTTCGCGAGGCCGGACTTTACGCGGAGCTGATTTCCACTACGATCACCGATGATGGAGGCAATTCGTCTTCGGTTCGAAAAAAGGCATAGGCCGGAAAAAGCCTCCGGCCTATCCTCGCAGCAATCCTCTTGTCCTTATTTACTGGCCACGGCTTGCGGGCGGCACGATGCCATTCATCCGCAGGTATTCCACCATCTGTCCATAATGATCAAATGGATGAGCGATCGAGAGTGTCGCCAGTCCAAGCCTGCTGGCTTTATCGCTTCCAAACGGAGCCTTGACCGTTCCCACCAGATTCGCATCCGTGAGCGAGTTCATCGCTTTGTGCAGATAGGCGAACGAATCCTTTAAAAACTTCACGATATCCGCCTTGGATTTTATGGAATCAGGCCCGTTTTCCCCGCCCAGTTCGACCGGAGGCTTTTCTTCGAGAATTGCGGCGGCGATCATGTAATTGACGGCAGCCACGTGTTTGACCTGCTGGGCAAAAGTACGCACTCCCTTAAATTCCCCGTTGGTTGGCGCAAATGAATACTTATCCTCAGGCATGGCTTCCGCGGCAGCCGTAAATTCGTTTTCTACATTGTCCACAGAGTGATCAAGTATTTGGCTTGCTGTACGATGAACATCCGCAGCTGGCGTTTGGGCCGCTGCGATACCACACGCCGCGAGTAACAACAGAGATACACAACACGAAGTCAGCAGTCTCATAGTTTCTCCTTGATTAAGATGTAGAGACGTAGCTTGCTACGTCTAAATTGGTATTGCAGACGCAGCAAGCTGCGTCGCTACAGCTGAATTTACTAATCACGAATCATAGACGGGGCCAAGTCCAATTCTCGTTCTGAAAGCCTGAAGCGTTTCACAGTAAACAATCCAGCAATCAGAGCGATTGCGGAACAAAACAAAGTCCATGGAATTCCGACTTTCGTCGCCAGCGCGCCCCAGGCAGCGCTACCGATCGCCATTCCGCCTTGCAGTACGAGCAAGTATAAAGACAATGCCCGTGCCCGTAACCACGGAGGAGACATGGTTTGCGCGGCGACATTCAAACAAGCCAGAATTCCAATCCATGCTGTTCCGCTTGTGAACAATACCAGACAAAGCCAACTAAATGTTTGGACGCGTCCCGCAGCGAATGTCATTACTGCAAATATTACGATCGCGACCGCGACCACACCGTCCACGGAAAGGCGATTACGCAGACGTGGCAGCGCCGCGGCTCCCGCAAGCGCACCCAATCCGAAAGATCCGAGTAATAGTCCATAGCCGGTTGGTCCGTGCGGCCGCGCCAGAATCGGAAGCAGCGCGAGCAGGGAACTCGCTGCCAGGCTGAAGGCCCCGGTACGAATCAGAACGCAACGCACCACGGGAGCTCCCAATCCATAGCGAATTCCTGTGTTAATTGCCGCCATAACTCGCCCAGTTTCCACATGCTCGATTGCAGGACGCCGCCAGCGATACAAAAAGAAAATCACTCCAAAAAAGGAGAGAGCGTTAAGCAGAAACGCCACTCCGGAATTCGTGGCGGCAATCACCATTCCTCCCAGTGCAGGGCCAACCGCGCGAGCAACATTAAATCCAACTGAATTTAGGGCAACGGCGGATGCGTGACGCTTCCTGGAAACGATCTCCGGCGTGATCGCTTGCCATGCGGGATCGTTCATCACCGCGCCCAGCCCCAAAATGAACGTAAACCCGAGCAGCACCCATGGCGTGATGTGATGCATCAGGCTTAGAATGCCCAATGCCGCCGAAGCCATTACCATCCATCCCTGAGTGATTAGCAAAAAACGTCGCCGATCCACCATGTCCGCAAGGGCGCCCGCCGGAAGGATAACCAGGAAAACGGGCAGCGTGGTTGCGGCCTGCACCAGGCCTACCATCAGGGGAGACACGGTAAGCTGCGTCATCAGCCAGCCCGCGCCCACGTTCTGCATCCACGTGCCGGTGTATGAAATCACCGCCGCGATCCAGAGGGACCGAAAGAGTGGTTCGCCCAGCGGCGACCAAGGCGATTCTCCCTGCGAGGCTGTCTGGAGATTTTCCGGTAATGGACTATTTAGCGAATCAGCCATAACTTATTCGCCAATACCTTGAGGCACCGCGCCCGGAAGTCCGCGTTCAAATGGCCATTCTTTCTCATGCCAGGCTCGCGCGACAAAGATACCGACGCCGACAAGGAGAATCAGCAAAGCGTACCGAAGTTGAACAAGAGATCCTGTGCGCGAAATCAGAATGAAGACGAATCCAATGATAGCCGCGAGTGCCGGCAATGGATAGAGCCACATGCGAAAGGGACGGGCCAGGTTCGGCTCCCTGATTCGGAAGAATAATCAATCCAATCGCCTGCACCAGGAACTGAAGAGTGATGCGAATGACAACCAGCGCTGCAATCACGTCAATTAACGGCACGAAACAGAACAATAATGCCACGCCACCCAGCGCTAGAAGTGAGACATATGGAAAACGATATTTGGGGTGCACCTTCGCAAAGCTGCGGAAATAATTTCCGTCGAGAGCCGCAGCGTATGGAACCCGGGAATATCCCAATAGCAGAGAAAACACAGAAGCGAATGCAGTCCACATCACCAAAGCCGTAACCAGCTTAGCCGCCCAGGGGCCATAGATTCTCTGCATGAAAAGCGAGACTACATAGAATCCACTCTGAGCATGCGCCGGGTGCACGATCTCCTGCCACGGGATCACCCCAAGAATGCAGATATTCATCACTATGTATAGACATGCGGTAAACAGAATAGATAGCAGAAGCGCCCGCGGGATTGTCTTCGTAGGATCTTTGACTTCATCGCCAAGAAAACAAACATTGTAATAACCCCAGTAATCGTAAGTCGCAATGAGCATCGCCGATCCCAACCCCAAAAAGAAATTGTGCGAGAGCGTGAATGCGCCAGCAGGAAAGCTAAATGCGCGCGACCGGTCAAAGTGGGTTAGCCCCGCGAAAATTATCCAGCCGATCGTGACCATCACACCCAGCCACAACGCTTTCGATAACCATCCGACACTGGTTATTTTGCGATAGAGAAGAAATACAGCCACCGCGACGACCCCTACAGACAGCAGTGTTGCCCCAGAAATGACCCAATGAAGATGCAGCGGACCTAATAAAGGAAGTTGCGCACTCCAATTGCGAGTCAGGTATTCACGTTCGAGACTGGGCCAATAATACGAGGCATATCCCGCCAGTCCAATTGAGCCGGAGGCGACCGAGAGCGGAGCGCTGAAAGAAAGTTGCCAGATGAAAAGAAAAGAAACTAATTTCCCCAGGCGGTTCCTTCCATAGATTTCTCGTAAATAATAATACGATCCGCCCGACCCGGGCATGGCGGCGCCTAATTCTGCCCATATCAGACCATCACACATCGCAAAAATCGCGCCAGCGATCCAGCCCAACATTGCTTGCGGGCCACCCATGGCAGCCACGATGAGAGGCAAGGTGATAAATGGACCGACGCCAATCATGTCGGTCATGTTGAGGGCGATTGCGCTGCTTAAGCCGATGCCACGAATCAGCTTTGGAGAATCATCTGCGGCTGTTGGAGAGACAGGAATCATTAGGATTGCGTAGGGACAGCCGCCCCGGCTGTCCATTTGAGCGAAGCTCAACAGCGCGTCTTAGCCCAGAAAGCAAGAACGACTTTTACCGGAACCTCACCGCGCAGCCGCACGAGCATCCATATCCCCGGCCGCTGCTTCGTGCCCAGCGCTCAGCAGATTCACAAACAGTCGAACCGCTCCGGAAACCCCATCGGGCAATTGCCTGAAAAACGCGTATCCGGTGTAGATGTAAACGCCCTTCCCGTACTGTGCGCGCAAGAGCCCGCCCTTCTGAGGCTCTTGCCCCGGATCATGGCAGGCAAGCAGTGCTTTGAAATGGTCATCCCACTGATCCATAAAATAAAGCCCGCGCTCTTGCACCCATCCGTCAAAATCGCTTGTCCGAATCTGATTTGGATAATGAAAAATACTGTCCTGCGGTGCAAGGATATCCACCGGAGCCTCTTCGACTGTTACCCGCTGCCGGCTCAACTCGGCGGGGTAAGGAGTGAGATTCTCTCTATTAAAATCGCCAATACCCGCGTTGTATTGCACCACCAGCGTTCCACCATCCGAAACGTATTTCATCAGTCTTGTATTGTTCGTGACCAAATCCGGTTGCGTGTCATACGCCCGAATGCCAAGCACGACTGTGCCATACCTGGACAAATCTTCACTCGCTAGATTCTCTGCCGGAATCATCGTAACGTTCATGCCAATTTGCTTCAGCACGGTGGGAATATCATCTCCGGCTCCCATGATGTAACCGATCCTGAGTTCAGGCGGAATCTTGACATCCACCATGCTGACCCGCTGAATTGCGGGTTGATAGTAATAAAATCCGCCAATATCCTCCCGCGTGACCAGCGTATAGCCCTCCGTGAAGCGCTTACCTCCCGCCTCAAGGACAGCCCGAAGGTCAACTCTTCCTTCCGTCAATTTGTCGGGAACAATTGTGAATTCGAAATCCTGTTTCTCGCCGCGATCATGAAAGGTCACCGCGACGTTTTTCGGTTCGACGTTCCAGCCTCTCGGAACATCAAGCCGCAACGTGCCCTTCGTTAGTCCCGCGATATTGCTGTGCACCCCAACTTCCACGGTCTTGCTGGAATTTTCGCCCGTAGCACCGATCTGAGTAGTAATGATCTGCGTACCCGGCTCAAGCATGACCGAGAACGCAGGAGCAACGGCCAAGTCGGGATCGTGTTCTTTCCCGTCCTTATCCATGAATGGAACCCGCACGTCGGCGGCAATCGCCCCTCTCGGTCCGTCGGTTCCCTTTACCTGATATCCCTGAATCGCAAGATCTGCGCGGCCTGTTATGCGATAGTCAGCCTCAACCCGCAAAGGCGGAGGCGGCAAAGGCAACGTCGCGTAATTCTCGTCATCAACGGTATTGATGCTCTCTGTTTCTGGAGAGTCCCTGTGCCAATAAGGTCGTGTCGCTGGCGCATCCGCAGGAACCCTTAAACGAAAGTTTGCATAGAAATCTTCGCCAGGTTTTACGAAATCGCGATTGTCTCCTCTATAGGTTCCGGTCACCCAATTTTGAGCCGATTCAACCGATAGTTTCTCGATCTTTAGCGGATACTTGGAAGCATTGTGAAATTTCACTAGCACCGTTAAGTGTTGTGACGGAGATACGACAGTCAATGCATCGGCTTCAGACGGTAATGCAGTCGGCGATCCGTTGGGAGGAGCGACGTTCGCATTCAACGTAATGCCCATTGCAAGGTTGGCCGCCGTTTCGCACTGCTGGTGTTTATCCCGCAGCACCGTCAGGAGATCCAACTTTTGGCGGGGATCGAGCGAACTCGTTTCCACCGACTGAATCAGCAACGCAAAATGATTGAGAGCCGAGAGAAGCGATGGCGCAGCATGTTCGGAGTCCCGATCGGTTTCGTGGGACGCGGCCTCTATTTCAGTTTGTATTTCTTTCAATCCGGAGTGGAAATTTGGCAACTTGGCGCTATCGTCTCCGAGTCGCTTCGCCAGTCCCGGCAAAGTCGTATCCATGCCGTCAAAAAAATTACTTTCATGGCCCTCAGAGATTTTCGGCAGAACCGAATCCACCAGCTTGTAGTAGGTGTAACGAGGTCCGGCACTGATTGACCATCCTCCCGCGCCCTGCGACAGTTGATGCCGCAAGCCTTCCATGGCAAATTGCGCATAGGACATTCCCAGCGCAGGATCAACTTCGCCGGTGTTGAGCCGGACGGTGTAATTTTCATCCGGACAAGTATTGGCGCCGAATCCACAAACGTTTCCGATATAGAGTTTCTTGGCTTGCCAAGGCAGGAGGCCATCTTTTATCTGTTCGGGGAACCGTTTGGGATCGGCAGCGGCGCGAAACGCTTCCTTGGTCAAAATTGCCGACGCCTGGTGATGTCCGTGCCCGTCGCGTTCCGTGCCGCTGAAACGCGCAATAAGCACGTCAGGCCGAAACGTCCGGATCACCCTCACGATATCGCCCAGCGCAATGTCGTGCCCTCCCCATTTTTGAAATGTCTCTTCGGGAGTCTTGGAGAATCCAAAGTCGGCGACTCTCGTGAATCGTTGCTGAACCCCGTAATAGCGATCGGCGGCCAGAACTTCAAGCGTTCGCAGAACTCCGAGCACATCGAAAAGATTGCTGCCCACCCGGTTCTGCCCACCTTCGCCGCGATTGAGCGTCAGCAGGGTCGTCGAGACGCCTTTACCTCGCGACTCAAACGTGAGCATTCCCCCATCTTCATCGTCTGGATGCGCATCTATCTGTAGCAAACGAGCCGTAGTATTCAATCGCAACAGCGCTTCCTTCAGGCCGGCCGCACCTTGATCTTGAGGAAGGGCTTTGTCGGGGGAGATTGTCTGGGAAGAAGGACTTTGCGCAGTCAGTTGTTCTGTGGCTGGGACTCTATCCTGCGCAGGGGATCCGACCAATAACAGGGCGAGGCAAGAAATTGCGAGCAGAACTCGTGTATTTTGCCGCCTGAATGGTTCGCAGCGCGCGGCTTTCACGCGGACAAAAGGAATGGCATTTCGGATCCGAAGCAATGTTCGGATATGTTAGGCCGCGCGTACGCGCAGGTCAAATTGACGCAAGGAAAGCGGTATGGACAGCTCAAAGTTGAATTCTGCGATTCGTCGGTGAATGGCAGAGGAGATTACTACTTCGCGATTTCCGGCGCTCCCAAGTCAACAGGGGCCGCAACATTCGGCAGGGGCTTCGTCTCTCCCGGTTGAGGCCTGAGCGCCTTCAACTCAGACTGTGCTGTTTCGGGCTGCACCGGAATCATCACCCAAAAATTCTTCAGCTGGAAGGCGGATGTATGCTGGAACATCACGCGAAAATAGTAAGCGAACCCTTCCTTAAAAACTTGTTGCACCACTCCGTGCTTCGGATCAGATCCACGTAGCGTGTGATTCCCCGGTGTAATGGGAATGACGACGTACGCTCCGCCGTAAAGACTGCAAACTTTCCGGTCATCCAGGTAGATGCTGGTTCGCCTACTGCTGCCTTCAAACGCACGATACCGGTATACGACCGCGGTCGCGTGCGGACCCGGAATGGCGTCAATCTTGCACGGCACCAACTCCTGTGCCGGGGAAACGCGCGAGCAAAGGCAAAATGCGAACACCAGGCCCACCGCGATGGCTCGTAATCTCGACATATGCCGTCGGGGAGTAATTATCTCCGATGGCACCCGAACCGATCAAGAATTGAGAGTTGATTTTTCTACGGAGCCTCGGCCCTCCAACACCATGGCCGGGTTAACCCTTCACAAGGATGACACTGGCGTCATCGCGCAGACCCGCACCGTCTGCGAACGAGCGCACGTCATCGAGAAGGCTCTCGGCGGAGGCGTCTGCTCGCAAGAAATACTCCTGAAGACGCGCCGACCCGTACTCTTCGTCCGCTGGGTTTTCAGCCTCAGTGATGCCGTCGCTGTAAAACACCAAGCGCGAACCCATGGGAAGACTCACTTCCACTCTCCGAGAAATCGCCTGGTCCCAGTCCCAGGGGAATTCCTCGCTCCACGTCGAGGAACTGTGCTGAACTACCGGTCATCAACAGCGGCCGCAGATGACCAGCATTGGCAAAAGTCAGAGTCCGCTTAGCAGGATCAAGCACCGCATATACCATGGTCACAAAACGGCCGGCGGGAAAGTCCTCGACCAGAAGGCGATTCAGCTTCGTCAGGACTTCACCCGGAGTGCAGGCCGCCTCGACCAGGGATCGCAAGATGCCACGAGTGGCGGACATGAGCAGAGCCGCAGCGGTTCCCTTGCCGGAAACGTCGGCCAGCACCAGCCCCCAACGGCCTTTGTCCATGGGAATGAAGTCGTACCAGTCGCCGCCCACGGCGCCCGCGGGAATGGAAAGCCCGGATACGGTAAAACCAGGAATAGGGAGATGCCTTAGGAAGCAGCGCTTGTTGAATGACACGGGCCTCCCTAGCCTCGCGAGTCATTTGCTCCCGTTGCCGCTGTTCCTGCTGAAATCGGCGAGCGTTGTGGACGGCCACTGCCACATCGCTGCAAAGGGCTTGGAGTAGCCGCAGTTGGCAGGGATTGAAAGCGTCTAGCTCGGTGTGGGAGGCGGTGAACACTCCCACCAATTGCCCTTCGACATGGAGGGGAATAGCAACTTCCGAGAGCGTGGATTCTTCACAGCCAATGTAATATGGATCCAGCCGCACATCGGGCGCATAGTGCATCTGGCCGGTAGATGCGACGTATCCGACCATGCCTTTCCCGATCTTCAGGCTGTGGCCGGGGCCGTGAAGATCGCAGCCAGCGCAGCCATGTGCGCACACTAACGACAGTTCGCCGCGCTCTTCGTTGTGCAGGTAGATGTCAGAATCCAGACATCCGAAGGACCGGGCGATCTCGTTCACGACCTTATCAACGAGTTGGTCAAGGTCAAGGATGGAGCTGATTTTCTGAGCCGCCTTTTGCAGCTTGAGAAGATCCTCCACCTGATCGAGATTAAGCGGCCCGAGGGTTCGTGGGAAGCGGTGCCGTGAGGTTTGGACTGGCTGCCATGGGTCTGCTCCAGGACAGAAAACTTACAATTTAGATAGTTTATTCGGTGGTTAGGACTCTTTTTTCCCAAGACATCCGGTACGCGCGGCGTTTGGCACCGGACAGTCCTAGTTGTAGAACGCGATGGCGTCCGAGTGACGGCTAATTGCAAATAATTCTGGCCAGACGTTGCCTTCGAGAAGATCGCCGTTGATCTCCTCCACGCCCCGTTTCTGGATAGTTCCCGCGTTTGCGGACAACTCGCCAGTCAATGAGCGTAACAGCGATGTTTACGCCAAGAACAGGCTTAACCTCCGGTTTGCCGACCGCACAAGACAAGTGAGAGACGTTGCCAATGATCCTACCTGCTGGCGAAAAATGGAACGAGCGCCCGCTCTCTGTTTACTTTTTCCTCGCGCTTTTGTTTGCGCGTGCCTTTGCGACTGAGGCGTCGAATCGTGGGTCGCCGTGGAGGGCCTTCAGTTCAGGATCAAGTGAAAGTTCTTCGGGCGAGATGAGACCGTTTTCGATGGCGCGGTCGAGATCGGCAAATGCTTCGTCCGGCCGATCTCTCTCAACGTCGGCGCACGCGAAGTTGTACCAAGCCTCGGCCACTGTGGCCGGCTGATTGGTTTTCTCCGCCGTCTCGATCACATTACGAAACATTTTTTCTGAATCCGCATAACGTCCCTCGCGGCTGAAGCCCAGCGCTTCCATCTCCATGCTTTGCAATGTAGACGTGTTGGTTGGTCCGAGCACACGGGTCTCGATCTCGATGACTTGACTCTGAAGTTTGTCTGCTTCGGAGTAACGGCCTTCCTTCGCCATGGTGAGAGCAAGCATGGTCATCGCCCTTAGAGTTTGGGGATGTTCCGGTCCCAGTACGCGACGCTGAGCGGCAATCACGTCGGAATAAAGCCTCTCCGCTTCTGGGAAGCGACCTTCCTCCTCCAGATTCTCAGCCGCATGTGACATCGAAAGCAGAGTCGCGGGATGGTCCAGCCCCAGGGTTCGCTTCTGCGCTGTAATCAATTCGCCATAAATCTGATCTGCTTCCGCATACCGGCCCTGCGGTGTCAGAATCTCTGCCAGTTCGTTCAAAGTGCTCAGGGTCTGAGGGTCGTCTGGGCCAAGTACTTTGCGCTCTGCGTTCAGTGTTTGTCGGAACAGGTTTTCAGCCTCGGTGTGACGTGCTTCATTGGCATAAACATAACCCAGGCGATCCACGGACGCCAAAGTGTCGGGAGCATTGGGACCAAGAACCTGGCGCTGGGTCTTAATCGTATTTTGCAACAATTTTTCTGCTTCGGACAAATGCCCTTGAGCGCGGAGGATCTGGGCTAGATAACTTTCGCTCGCCAGCGTTTCGGGGTTTCGCTCTCCAAACATTGAGCTTTGGATTGCCAAAGCGTGTTCTGTCAAATCTTGCGAGCGGCCATACAAGCCAAGCCCTGTATACGTTTGCGCCATGGTTTCCATCAACTGCGCTTGGAGTTCGGGATCCTGACTAAGGTTGTTACCGATTTGTTGCGAGGCCTTGTCGAGAATTTCGCGGGCGGTGACCGTGTTTCCTCGCGCCTCGCTTGGATTTGGCACCTTAAAGATGCCCGTCATAAAATGCGTGATGCGATCTGCGCGGTCTCGTTGCTGCCGAATCTTGCGCAGTTCAATCGCTTGAGCTACGGCAAAACCGATCAGCAACACCAGCCCCGCTGCGGCAACTGAGACGCCCACACGATGACGCCGGACATATTTACCTGTCCGATAGGCGATGCCAGCCGAGTGCGCAGTAACGGGCGTATTCCGCAGATGGCGATTGACGTCGGCGGCCAATTCCAGAGGCGTCGCATAGCGACGGTCGCGGTCCTTTTCGAGCGCCTTCAGTACGATGCAATCGAGGTCTCCGCTCACCTGTCTGACTAGCATCCGCGGCTCGTTTTGGCGCTTATGAGCCAGTTTGGCCAACGTAGCTACGTCCTGTTTGCGGATCTTCGTACTGGGCTTCAGAGGGTCAATTTCGCGCAGTTGCCGCATTACTTCGTAAAACGGCTGCTTCTTCCATTGGCTCAGATCGAACGGCTGGTCCCCAGTGAGCAGAACGTAAAGCACCACGCCCAGCGAGTACACATCCGTTCGTGTGTCAATGTCGGCGTTGGCATCGGCCTGCTCCGGACTCATGTATCCCGGCGTTCCGACCCAATCGCCGGTGCGCGTCATCATGGTTTCATCACCGATTTGCGGCCCAATGGCTTTCGCCAGTCCGAAGTCAATGATCCGCGCCATCGGTTTGCCGTCAACTTCCGTGACCAGAATGTTCGCCGGCTTTAGATCGCGGTGGATGATGGCCTTCTGATGCGCATGCTGTACCCCTTCGCAAACTCGCATAAAAAGTTCCAGGCGCTGCCGGATCGTGAGGCGCTTGTCGTCGCAGTACTTCGTGATCGGCACGCCGGGCACGTACTCCATGACGAAATAGGGCTGGCCATCGGGCATGGCTCCGGCGTCAAAGACCTTGGCGATCGCAGGATGATCCATCATGGCGAGCGATTGCCGTTCGGCGCGGAAGCGCAGCAAGAGTTCGTCGTCGTACCGGCCGACTCTGATTAGCTTGAGAGCAACCTGGCGCTGCACCGGCGCGGTCTGTTCGGCGAGCCAGACTTGTCCCATGCCGCCCTCGCCGAGCCGGCGAAGAAGTTTGTACGGACCGATGAAATTGGGCTCTAGAGCAGTCGCCGTTGCGCCAGTCAGCCCGGATGCCGAAATGGCTATGGTTGGCACGAGATCCGGGTTTACGGAAGGACTGCTCGAACTTTCCGTTGCTGAGGGGTTAGGATTGAGCTCTTTCGGCAGGCCGTCTTCTTCGCTCATAGCAGCTCTGAAACGGAAATCGGCTGAAGTTTAGCATGGGCGAGACACTAACGCAGAGGTGCGCCGCACTGCTCAACTACTCCAGATGCAGGTTTGTGCCGCATGCCGCGATGTTTTTGCTAATTTCGCGCGAAGGAGTTCTTCAACAGCCACAGGCCATTACACTTATTAATCTTAAAAGGGCCAGGAAGGCATTTTGCCGTTGGTATACACAGACACGTTAAACTGAAGCAGGGATCTGAGGGGCGCGCGCTGTCTTAGATGAACATCTCGTCTTGAGAAACTCCGTTGCCGTTTCGGCGTCGGCGCTTGGCTCCGAAAAAGACTTCAAAGCCTGTGCTGACTCCGCGCACTACACCGGAGATGTGCTTGACCGGCGAAACCACTGTCTTGCGAACAATATCTCCGGTCTCTTCGATTCGATCCATGGTATGGCTTACCATTTCGTCCGCCCGGATGACTTGCAAGCGCGTGCGATCCACCACGTCGGTGAGTGCGGCATCAATTCGCACCACTTGAGCGCGAACCATAGCGCTCGTGCTGCTGACGTCGGCAATCGCGGATTCGATCTTCGGCCTCGACTCGATCAACATCGAATGAGCCGTGTCTACCAGAGGAAGGACTTTGGTCGCCACGGACGACACTTTCGGTAGAATGTTGTCCTGGACTTCAGTAGCCAATGACTCCACCTTGGCGCCGATCCTACGGACCGCAAGGTACATTGCGATAAGAATACATGCCTGAAGTACTACGGCTGCCGCGGTTAAACCGATAAATATCGTGGTTGGGTCCATAAATATTTGCTCAACTTTCGATCAGCACGACGTTCCCTGGTTTGCAAACGCTGGTTTGCAGACGCTGTTTTGCAAACACTAATTCGCAAATTCTGATTTGCAAAGGCCGCGTTTACAAATTCTTTGCCCCAGCATCGGCCGCGGCGCTGGTGGTTTCGCGGTAGGCCTGTTTACCGGCCTCTACGGCGGAACGAATCTGATCTTTTTGTTGGTTCAGAACATCTTTACCGCGGTCCATCCAATCCGATGCCTGCTCGCGGGCTTCGCGTGCCCGATTCCGTACAAATTCCTTGCCCTCATCCGCTTTTGAGAGCAGAACTTCACGCATTTCGTTTCCCGACTGCGGCGCAAATAAGATGCCCACAACCGCTCCGAGACCCAGTCCTGCCAAAAACCATCCAATGCCAACTCCGCCTTCTTTACGCGACATGAAACCTCCGACAATCCTCGAATAACGTTCTCTTCGATGCTAACGTCGGCATTTGCGAAACACAATTTCGAGGGAATTCTTGAAGTGGTCCCGATGGTGGACACAGAAAGATCGCCTAACCGCAGACTTAAGGCACGTGCACGCGGGAAGTCCGCTCTTGCCCCCAACCTAATCACTAGTATCCAGTGCAAAACTGAAAATGCATCGGGTCCTTGGCTCTTCCGGGCCAGTCGCCGCCCCACTCCAATCCGGCTTGGCGGAAGACTGCAATTACATCTGCATTCATGTCTCCGGGCGTGCCTTGAGCGTTGCTTTCCGAGTTCAAATCGATTGCGATTCCCCAGCTGTGTGCGGAAAGCTTGCTGCCAGTTCGCTGTGGGCGGAAGGAAAAACATCCTCCGAAGCTCCGAGAGTTCCGGCTCGAGCCCCTTATTTTTAATCTCGCTGAAGACACCTTCCATCGTATCAACCAGCAGTTTGTGACAGCGGAAATGGGTGATGGTTTTTGAGTGATCGAATGAAAGCATCAGAGGAACGGGCAGGGCAACGTAATCCAGAAACTTAATCGGCCACTGCACATCCAGCGGTTTCGTCGGGTTGAATGTAATCGTGAATATCGCCGAAGGTTTCGATGATCTGGTTGATTCCTGCTGGAGTCAGTAGGGTTTTCGTCTCAGGCACACTGGCGCCTGCGGGTGTCGGTT
>CAWCJR010000024.1:0-11978 GCA_963796015.1 uncultured Acidobacteriaceae bacterium
GGCGACGACACTCCGATCGCCTATCTCACGCCGGACGAACGCTTCGTTGAAAAACTCGCCACCCCGGATGTGACGATCGCTGACCTGATTGGGGATATTGATCCTATCAAAGCGGCTCGCGGAGGACACGAACTCAGCAGTGAAATGACCGTACATTACGGATTGCTGCCGCGCGCCAACCGTGGCATTTTTGCAATCAATGAACTTCCCGACCTCGCGGGTAAGATTCAAGTTGGTCTCTTCAACATCATGCAGGAAGGCGATGTCCAGATTAAGGGTTATCCGATTCGCCTGCCGCTCGACGTCGCGATGGTGTTCAGCGCCAACCCCGAAGATTACACCGCCCGCGGAAAAATCATTACACCACTGAAAGATCGCATTGGGTCGGAGGTTCGCACGCATTATCCCGCATCGGTCGAAGAAGGCATTGCGATCACTACGCAGGAGGCATGGACCCAGCGCAACGGAAGCAAGAGCCATGTTCCCAAGTACGTGCGCGAAGTGATCGAGCGCATCGCTTTTGCCGCTCGCGAAGATAAGAAGATTGACAAGCGCTCTGGAGTCAGCCAGCGGCTTCCAATTTCATGCATGGAGAATGTGATTTCGAACGCCGAGCGGCGGGCGTTGCGGCACAACGAGAAAGTAGTTATACCTCGAATTGGAGACGTTTACGCGGCCATGCCGGCCATTACCGGCAAGCTTGAATTGGAATACGAAGGCGAAATGAAGGGCGCCGACCACGTTGGGCGCGAGTTGATTCGTGCAGCGGTGGCGAAGACTTACGACTCGTACTTCAAAAGCGTGGACATGCAACAGATCGTGCAGTGGTTCGATCTCGGAGGAGAAATCCAGTTGTCCGACAGCGCAAGTTCTTCCGAGGCCTTACATTCGCTGCGCGGTATTCAAGGCCTGATGGAAAAAACTACAAAATTAAACGTCGGCCCTAAAGATACGATGGAAGCCCAAGTTTCCGCGGCAGAGTTTGTGCTTGAAGGACTGCACGCGCATAAACGCATTGGGCGCAACGAAGAACGCGTCTTCACCGCTGGCGAAAAGCAACCCAAGCCGCCGGAAAAGCCATTCGAACGCGAAGACATGCCGGCTCGAAGCAGGAGACCGTATAACTAGGAAAGAGTCGTGGGCCGTTCGTCGTTGGTCCTTGGCTAACCCCCGACAGCTCGCAATGGATTTTAGCCAAAGACCACCGACGAACGACCAACGACAGTCCTATGAAACGCATCCGCTACAGCAAGTACATCCCCGACCCCGCTGGCGAGATGAGCCTGGAAGACCTCATCGGCGCGCTCTCCGATTATCTCCTTCAAAGCGGCTTTCAGGATTTCATGTACGACGAGTTCATGGACAGCGAACAGTCGCTGGATGATCTGCGCCGCGCCATCGAGCAAGCTCTGCTCGAAAGCGATTTGCTTGATGAGCAGATGCGGCAGCAACTCGAGCAAATGCAGATGGAAGGCACTCTCGACGAGTTGATTGAGCAACTGATCGAGCGCATGCAGCAGGAGGATTACATCAGCATTGATCAGCCGCATGATCCTTCCCGGCCGTTCAGTCGCCGGCGGTAGATCAGGCGAAGCGCAGCAAGCCAAGTTTGAGATCACCGACAAGAGCCTCGACTTTCTGGGCTACAAAACCCTGCGCGATCTTGATGGGATCGCTCGGTAAATCAAATTTTGGGCGTCACGACACCCGCGATCTCGCGACAGGCGTGGAAACCAGTGGCGCGTCGCGCACTTACGAGTTTGGCGACACCCTAAATCTCGACATCACCGCAACTCTTTCGAGCGCCATTCAGCGGGAAGGATTGAAGTTGCCCCTGAACATCGAATACTCCGACCTGCAAGTTCATCAGTGCGAATATCAATCGTCTTGCGCGACCGTGCTCATGCTTGACTGCTCTCACTCCATGATCCTGTACGGCGAAGACCGGTTCACCCCCGCAAAAAAGGTTGCGATGGCACTTTCGCATCTTATTCGGACGCAGTATCCGGGCGATTCATTGTCGCTGATTCTGTTTCACGATTCCGCCGAAGAAGTTCCGCTTTCGCAGTTGGCTCGGGTGCAAGTCGGCCCCTACTACACTAATACCCGGGAAGGTCTTCCGTTTGGCGCAGAGAATTCTTCAGCGCCAGCGCAAGGACATGAAGCAGATTGTGATGATAACCGACGGAAAACCTTCAGCCCTGACTTTGGAGGATGGGCGGATTTATAAAAATGCTTTTGGTCTTGATCCGCTGGTCGTGAGTCAGACCCTCGAAGAAGTTTCCAAATGCAAACGCGCGGGAGTGATGATCAACACGTTCATGCTGGCGTCGGATTACGGCCTGGTGCAATTCGTGCAAAAAGTCACGGAGATGTGCCGCGGAAAGGCTTACTTCACGACTCCCTACACCCTGGGGCAATATCTGCTGATGGACTACATGTCGCGTAAGACGAAGACCATTCACTAACTTTACGTCGCGCTCTTCGTGGTTCAAGGCTTTCTAATCCTGTAAAACCACCAAGGACACAAAGGGACACTAAGAAAAACCGCTTCTCTGTGAACCTAATCACCTTGCGAGGGCGTATTCGCCGCAGGATTCTCCTCCGCCTTCTTCACTGCCAACTCGGCGCCCTGAAACCCGATCTTGCTGTGAGTTCCATCGCAGAATGGTTTGTTGACTGATCCCCCACAGCGACACAATGAAAACGCTGGTTTGCCCGTCAAGTCGTACTTGTTTCCATCTGCGTCAACCAGTTCCACGGAACCTTCGGGCGCTTCCACGCGGTATGGACCATTTTTCCTGACTGTAATTTTTACTGCGGACATGCATGCCTCCGTCCAATGATTTGGCGATAGTACGAAGATAGCAGCTTCTAGTCGTTGGCTGCCACTTGGCGTGCTGGGATTGTTGTCGCGAAGGGATTCTGATCTCAGGCTGCTGCGGCGTTCATTTCATCTCGCAACACTCGGTCATACAGTTCAGCATAACCATCAATCATTTGCTTGGCTGTGAAACATTCGTGCGCTCTACGAAAGGCGCGATTGGCATAGGTGCGGCACAATTCGCGGTCTTCGTTCAGGCGCTGAAGCATGCTTGCGAGGTTGGATGCATCATTCGTGTGGAAATATAAAGCGTCGTTTCCCCAGACTTCCCGATGAGACGGAATGTCGTTCGCCACGATCGCACAACGGGATAATGCCGCATCTACCGCTGTCACGCCGAATGGCTCATACCGCGAGGTCGCGACGTAAATCAAACTGCGGCTATAGAGAGCACGCATCTGTACTTCTGTCTGGCGTCCTTTCATCGAAACGCTGGTTTCATCAATCGCAGCTTTGACGTCGGCACGAATCGGAATTCCTGGCACTTGAGCACTGGATTCCGAGGCGACAATTGAGATCGGCAGCCGATGATTGCATTGAATTAACAATCCGATCTGCCTTCCAGTATCCAGCATGCGCCCAACGGCCAGCACCGAATCATCTTTTTTTCCGTATGGATTGAAAGACACCGGATTGCTTCCGTGGTAGATGATCGCGTTTCGCCGCCAGCTGCACCGCGAGGACATGTAGCATAAGCGAATCGAGTCCAGCATCCAGACTGTGGGCGCAACCACTACATCGGCCGCGCGCAAACCTTGCTCAAGCCGCTCACGATAGCGGCGTAGCCATTGAGTTGCTTTTGGCTCATGGCCGTGAACCGCCTTCCACCAGTTAATTAAGTCTCCATGCGCAACCACGATTCGAGGAGTTTCAACGGCAAGGCTGCCGTAGCATGGATGATTGAGGTGCAGCAAATCTGGATTGCGCTCTTTAACCAACGCGGCCAGGTACGCGGAAGAATCTTTAAAATCTTCCTGGCCTTCCTGCATCCAGTCCAAACGAAAGGCCGTAGGGCGATACTCCAGGCGCTGCAATTTATCCATCCACGCCGTTTGCTCCGGCTCAGGAATGTCCCCGAAACTAACTAGCGTGACTCGCGCACCGCGCGAGATAAGGCCGGTAACAAGTTCGCGCGTGTAGGTCCATACACCGCTCAATGTGTCGGTCGTGACCAGTACGTGCACGCAAACTCCTTGTCCGGCGGCCCTTTTACCGCACGATCCCTTCCGATTTTAGATCGCATGCGGGCAATTGTATTTGTAATTCTTTAAGGACGAATTCGCAGAGCGCAAACAATTGCACACTTCGTCGCGAGCCAGACAAAACCCTCACGATACAATCATGCAATGTTTCATAAACAGGCCAATTACCAGGGCATGCGGCTCATGTGCATTACGGCCCATCCAGACGACGAGGCAGGAGGTTTCGGCGGGTCCCTGCGGAAATATGGCGATCTAGGTGTTCAGACTTGTGTGATCTGCCTTACTGCGGGACAAGCGGCCACTCATAGAGGCGTAGCTAAAAGCGACCAGGAACTAGGAGCAATCCGGCGGAAGGAATTTGCCGCGTCCTGTGAAATGCTAAGAGTCTCTGAGGGAAAGGTCCTGGATTATCCCGACGGTCAACTTTATCGCCAGGATTTGTATCGCGTAGTTTGCGATCTCACCTATCAGGTCCGCCGGTTTCGTCCGCATGTACTGCTGACATTTGGGCCCGAAGGAGGGTTGACCGGCCATCCGGATCACTCCATGGCTTCCGTGTTCGCCTCGTTGGCGTTCCATTGGGCGGGACGCGATAACCGTTATCCCGATCAACTCACCGACGGACTCAAGTCGCATCGCGCTCAGAAGCTCTATTATGCGACCGCTGATTTTGCGATTCCTGGGCAGACAACCAATTACCATGCCTCCCGCGACCACAGTCATTGATATTCGCGAACATCTGGAAACGAAAATCGCGGCCTTCAAGACTCATACCAGCCAGTCGCCGTTGTGGCCTATGTTCGAGCAAAATATTCGCGGGCGTGGAGGAGTGGAAAGATTCCATCTCGCAGCGTCAGTTAAATATGGTGCGGTGGCATCAGAGACGGATTTGTTTGAAGGAGTAGAGGCGGAATAGGTTCTGCGTCTTCCAATACCAATGTGAATCGCTGGAACAATTTGAACCGGGTTAAATCGCCGCTAAAGCCCGATCCAGATCCGCGATAATGTCTTCCACATTTTCGATTCCGACCGAGATACGAACCAATCCGTCGGTGATGCCGATTTCTTTTCTTCCTTTTGCTCCCAGTCCGGCATGAGTCATGGTTGCGGGATGCGAGATTAGCGTCTCAACCCCTCCCAATGATTCTCCAAGCGAGCAGAGCCTAACTTTCTTTAACATTTTTTTGGCGTTACCAAGCGATCCTGTTTCGAAGGCAATCATTGCGCCGAAGCCAGTCATCTGGTGCTGCGCCAATTCATATTGCGAATGATCGGGCAATCCCGGGTAAAAAACTCTCTTCACTTTCTTATGGCCGTCGAGAAATCCTGCCACCAGCCTTCCATTTCGGTCGTGCTGCTCCATCCGCACCGCGAGGGTTTTAACGCCGCGCAAAATCAGCCAGCATTCAAATGGTGAAAGTATCGCGCCGGCTGCCTTTTGCACGAATCCCAATTCTTCCATCTGTTCCGGCCGCGTGCAAACGACGGCGCCCCCTAAACCGTCGCTATGTCCATTGAGAAACTTGGTGGTCGAATGAACCACCATATCTGCGCCCAATGGAATAGGCTGCTGAAAATACGGAGACATAAAAGTGTTGTCCACCACCAACTCAGCTTTCGTGCCGCGGCAAACGTCGCTGATCGCACGAATGTCGCTGAGCGACATCAGCGGATTCGCCGGCGTCTCGATGTAAACCATTCGCGTGTTCTTGCGAATCGCCCGCTCGACCTCTTTCACACTCGAAGAATCCACGTAGGTGAATTCGAATCCGTATCCGGCGAGCACCTGGTTAAATAGGCGCGGAACGCCCCCATATAAATTGTTCCCGCAAACTACATGGTCGCCGGATTTGTACATCGTGCAGATAGCATTGATGGCGGCCATCCCGCTGGCGAAGACGCGTGATCCGACTCCTCCTTCGAGCGCGGCAAGATTTTCTTCAAGCCGGTCGCGCGTGGGATTTGAGACCCGCGCGTATTCGTAACCTTTATGTTTGCCAATTTCCTGCTGAACGTAAGTTGACGTGGGATGAATGGGAGGCGCAACTGCGCCTGTTTCCTCGTCAGGCTGCTGTCCGGCGTGGATGGCGCGAGTGGCAAATCCGTGGAGCTTTTGTTTGTTCATGGTTTTGTGGAGTTGATGGGACAGAATAACCGATTGTTGACTTCGCTGTTGAGCTTCGCTCAACTGGACAGCCGGGGGCGGCTGTCCCTACGTGAGTGCGGATAGATACCTGCGTCTAAATTCCGCCTTCGAAGATCTTTTTAGACAGATATCGCTCGGCTGAGTCGGGAATTATGGTCACGACCCGCTTCCCCTCCCCGAGCCGCTTCGCAATCTGCAACGCCGCAAACACATTCGCTCCAGCGCTAGATCCTCCGAGAACTCCCTCTTCGGAAGCGAGCCGCTTGACCGCGTCAAACGCCTCGTCATCTGTCACCATCATGATTTCGTCGCATACAGCCGGATCGAAATTCTTCGGAATAAAACTTGCTCCGATTCCTTCTACTTTGTGCTTCCCCGGCTTCCCGCCGCCTAGTACCGATCCCTGCGTTTCTACTGCACACGTATGCACGCGCGGCAACTTCTCTTTCAAATATCGGGCGACTCCTGTAAATGTTCCGGCAGTTCCCGATCCAATCGCGATCGCATCAATGTGCCCTTCCATCTGCTCAAAAATCTCTGCGGCGGTAGTCTCGTAGTGGTAGTCAGGATTCGCCGGATTTTCGAACTGTCCGGCCATGAACGAATCCGCATTGGCCGCGACAAGCTTTTTCGCTTGTGCGATTGCGCCGAGCATGCCATCCGCGTCGGGCGTGCGCGTAACTTCAGCTCCGAGGGCACGCATGATGGTGACCTTTTCTTCCGAAAAGTGCTCAGGCACGAATAATACAACCTTGTATCCGCGATTCACTCCGATCAACGCCAGTCCAATACCTGTGTTGCCAGCAGTTGCCTCGACGATCGTGCCTCCTGGCTTGAGTATCCCATCTTCTTCTGCGCGGCGGATGATTCCAATCGCCGCGCGATCTTTCACGCTTCCGCCTGGATTCAAATATTCGAGCTTCGCATAGACTTCCGCTGCCCCCGCAGGAACAATACGGCGAAAGCGCAGTATGGGAGTCTCCCCGACCAACTGAGTAATGTCGTCGGCAACGCGGAGGCGGGTGTGCTCCATTGTCTTCATTGGGAAGTATTCAATTACAGACTACGGAAGTAGCAGATGCAGCGTCAATTATTAAGCCAATGGACGGAGTTACCGACGGCCATTTTTAAAAAGCGCCGCCGGGAGCGTTCTCCTGCCCAGGGTAATACCCAGCTCGCGTTCTGACCGTGAGTTTCTTATAGCCTTTTGCCCGCGCATCAACATGAATGGTGCGATATCCACCGGCGCTTTTCGGAGTCTTCGGCTTATACCCAATCGTGTATTGATTGCGGATGTCATGAGCCACGGTGCGGCTGATCTCGTCCACTTCGTCCAGCGTTTTGGGGAAAAATGCGATTCCGCCAGTTCGTTCAGCAATAGTTTCAAGCGCTCGCCGGGCGCGTCGCGCCTTCTCTTCGCCAAGCAAGCCGATTGCATAAACGGTAGGGCCACCTTCCTGCTGAAGGTCATGAACCACCTGCTCCAGAGTGTCAGTGCTGGCGTTATCTTCGCCGTCCGTCACCACGAACAAAACCCTCTTTTGCAACTTCGTGTTCTTCTTCAGATAATCGTCCCACGAGGCCACCAGTGCGTCATAGAGCGCGGTACCACCACGAGCTTCCACTTTCTCGAGAGCATTGCTCAGCTTCTTGATGTCCCCGGTGAAATCCTGGTCGAGATAATATTCGTCGTTAAAATTAACCACAAAGATTTGATCGTCTGGATTGCTGGCGCGAACCAGATTAATTGCCGCCTTGTTTACTTTGTCGCGTTTTTCCCGCATAGAGCCGGAATTGTCAATCACAATTCCCATTGCGACTGGAACATCCTCCCGGTGAAACGAAGTAATCGTCTGTGGAACGTTGTTCTCGAATACCGTGAACGCGCTTCGGTCGAGATCGGTGATGAGGTGCATCTTATCGTCAACCACGGTCGCGTGAAGGACGACTTCTTCCACCTGCGTCTTGAAAACGAAAACGCCATTGTCGTTACTAGCAGGCTGCGTACCGGCAGGTTGCGTTTGATCCGCCGGCGGAACTGTAGGTGGAGTTGATTGTGGGGTTTGAGATTGCGGCGAAGTGGTTCCCGGGGCCGAAGTTGCCGGCGCAGGCGTTTGGGAAGGACCGCTCTGGGCCCGGCTAGCCGGGCCGATTGAAAGGAGGTTAAATGAAAGAAAAACGATCAGCAGGACAATAAATCGGCTATTCCGAAGGTGCATAGTATCCCGTCTTGGCATATACCCGCAGCGGTGGCAAGCCTTTGGGCGCAAGTAATTTCACTTTTATCTTACGCCATTTGCCATCGTGACCAGGTTTGTTTGGACGGTATCCAAGCACATATTGGTTGCGTAGCTCAATCCCGATTTTTGTGGCAACGTCTGCGAGGTCGTTGGGATTATCGATCGTAAATGCTCGCCCTCCGGTCAACTCCGCGATATCGTTTAACAAAGCGGGACCCAGACGTTCTTCCTCGGACGCGAAATAATGGTCATAAATCCCTATCGCATAAATCAGTAAATCCGACTCTTTTACCAGCGATTTAATTTCCCCTTCTGTGTAACGGCTGTGATTGTCACCGCCGTCGGAGATGATCAGCAGAGCTTTTTTGGGATATTTCGCCTGCCGCATTTTACTGACGCCGAGGTAAATCGCATCCAAAAGGGCGGTTCGTCCCTTCGGAACCGTAAAAACCAGCTTCCCCTGAATATCTTCAACCGATTGTGTAAAGTCTGAAATCTCCTGCGGCTGGTCGGCGAAGGTGATCATGAAGAATTCGTCCTGCGGATTGGCGGTCTTGAAGAATTCGGAAACCGCTTCCTTCGCGCGGTCGATCTTGCTACTCATGCTGCCGCTCATGTCGAATATCACGCCAATCGAGACGGGCGCGTCTTCGCTCGAGAAATTCTTGATTTGCTGCTGATCTTTGCCTTCGAACAACTCGAAATTATCTTTGTCCAAGCCGGTGACCAGACGGTTCATCGGATCGGTAATAGTGACCGGCACCAACACTAAATCCACATCCACCTTCATCGGACGAGCGTGAGGGGATGAATCGCTCTCAGGCGGCTTAGGAGCCTGGGTTTCGACCCTAGGCTGGATATGAACGTCATCAATATCGCCCTCATTCTGACCCAACAGAAACGTGGGAAACAAGAAAACCAGCAAGGCGACAAATGAGACAGCAATGCCGAAAACTTTTTTCCCCTCCGCTAAGCACAATCTTGGATTTATCAGTTTCCGGAGGGATAGAGGGCGAACCAATCGAAATTCAGTGAGCGGGTGAGGGAAACCCGGCCCGTTATCGAGGGCCATAAAAAACCTCAGCACTTAAGCCGATCCTAACATAGCTCAATACTCTCGGAGCATGCTTTCTGCAAAAACCAAAAACATAGATGAGAGAGGCTGCGCAAAAGTTTGCTTAGTCCCTCTTTAATCCTGCTCTTCGATTGAAGCAGCTATTTCATTTAAGGTTTGTCAAATCCAGGTCAATTCGGCAGAAGGACCATGCCATTGCTATCCCGATGCCGCTGAAGTTACACAGGCTAAACGCGCTAAAGCCTGTCTCTTGTACAATCTCTTTTTCCCCATATGGCCCATATCGCTCCCTTCCGCGCCCTTCGTTACGACCCGGACCGGGTCTCGCTTTCCCAAGTCGCAACCCAGCCCTACGACAAAATCACTCCTCTCATGCAGGAGGCCTATTACTCAGCCAGCCCCTACAACCTGGTTCGCATCATCCTGGGGCAGAGAGATGCCGCTGACAACGAGCAGGCCAATCCTTACACTCGCGCGGCGGGCTTCTTCCACGATTGGCGCCGCCAGGGCATTTTTCTCCAGGATTCACAGCCTTCCCTTTATCTCTATACGGAACGTTTTACCGTCCCCGGAACCAAGACCGAAATGGAACGGCGTGGCTTCATTGGATTAGGAAAAATGGAAGATTATTCGGCTGGCATTGTGTTTCGCCATGAACAAACCTTGGCAAAACCCAAGGCGGACCGCCTCGACCTGCTTCGGGCCACCCGTGCACATTTCGGACAGATTTTTATGCTCTATACCGATCCGGCGGGCGAGATCGAGAGTCTCCTCGTCTCCACAAATATTCCTGACATCGAGATGCGCGATGAGTACGGCGTACTCCATCAAGTCTGGAAGATTTCTGATGCCACGCTGATTGATCTTGTTCGCGGCAAGATGCGGGATAAAAAGCTGATCATCGCCGACGGCCATCATCGTTATGAAACAGCGCTGAATTATCGCAATGAGCGTCGCGCCGCAGGTTCATCTTCTGTTCCGGGAGTTCCTCGCCAATATTCGTCTGAAGATTCCCTGGTTCGATCGGCCGGGCCGGAGCTTCCGCCTCATGATCTTGCCATGATGACCTTCGTTAATATGGACAGTCCGGGCCTTTTGGTTCTGCCCACGCACCGGGTGGTTCACAGTCTGGGATCTTTTTCTGCTGACACTTTCAGAGACCGCGCGCACTCATATTTCAGCGTGGAAGAAGTGGATCCTTCGATTGACGGCGCCCGGGCCAACGCCATTTTGCGTGAAGCAGGACAGAGCGGAACCGCACTTCTCGCAGTTACGCGGAACCACGCGTTCCTATTGGATACCCCCGGATCCGTCGGTTCCAGCATTTTTAGCGGTTTGTCATTGCGACAGCAATCTCTCGATGTAGTCCAGTTGCATAAGTGCGTGTTGGAAGGTGTTCTTGAAATTTCAGAAGACGCGATCCGCGACCAGCACAACGTTCGTTATATCCGCGACGCCGCCGAGGCATTGGCTCAAGTTCGTGACGGCTCGGCGAACGTCGCGTTTCTAATGAATCCGGTGCGTATGCAACAAGTGCGCGACATTGCTTTCGCGAGTGAAGTGCTGCCACAGAAGTCCACCGACTTTTATCCTAAGCTCTTAAGCGGACTCACGATTTATGCTCTTGAATAAATGCGCGCCGACGTGGCGACAGATTCCCCCTACAGATTGCCCGCCAGAGTCCGGCCTGAGGAGAGAGCCCAGCTACGCAGCCTATTTTTAGAGCCCAGGCTCGGGATTCGCGTTGGCGCCATGAAGTGGGCACAGTTGCCTTATTCATCAGCACGGTTGCATTCAGCATAATTTCGGTAAGCGTACTGCTTTCCGGTGCGCCTCCCATAGAAAATCACATCGCCGTTTTCTCGAATGTGGCCACTTATTCACTGCCGGTAGTAACAATTGGCGGCAAAGAGTATGTCGGTGCACTTGAAACCTTCGAACCGCTCGGGTCCGTCACTGCTAACGGCGATCAAAAACATTGGAAGTTACGGTACAACCACCTTGAGTTGGGGTTCAGCGTTGGCGAGCCCCGCGTCCGGATGAAGGGTGGGGACTTTGACCTGGGCGCACCTTTTGTCTTGCAAAACGGGCGTGGCCTTGTTCCGGTTTCGGCGCTCGCCCCTCTGCTGTCTCACGTTTTGGGTGGTCCGGTGACTTTCAGCCCGGCTTCACGACGCATTTTTATTGGCAACGTCGCGGTTCACTTCACCGCTCAAGTCGCAGGCGCCAGCCCAAGTTTGGTCATCAACTTCTCCGGGCCTGTCAATCCGATGATCGCCACCGATGCGGGAACCTTGCGCATGACATTCACGCATGAGCCGATTGTTGTTTCCGGAACGCAGACGCTAACTTTCAACAACAAAATCATCACGTCAGCGGCATATCAGGATGGCAATGGAAACGCGACAATAACGGTTGCGGCGAGTACTCC